>CANNIA010000003.1 GCA_947504705.1 Paracoccaceae bacterium | reverse complement strand
CTTGAAGAGTCTCGGACCTCCTTCCAGCAGCCTGTTCTCTTCCCGTAGGAGGCCTCGTAGAAGGAATGACGCCTTCATTGCGTCAACGCCCTTTAGCTCTTCCGGGCGAACGGGTTCTTCGAGTGTCTCCAGCCCCTCTCCGCGCGTTCGCTTTGGCGCGACCGTATGCAGTGCTGCGATCAGTTCTGCCCTCTCATCCGCGGCAAGCCCTTCGATGTCACTGAACCTGACACCTCGCCAGTTGCCGCTGGCCGCGTGAGCACGCCAATCGCTCATGCTGACACCAGCTGCAACAGCTTCCCCGTCTGCCCGGTTACATGCATCGCCCAGCGCTCCATCACGACGCGCCGCTGGTCGAGAAAGTCGGTGCGCCGGTAGGCTCGCTCCACGGCGTTGCCAACCGTATGAGCCAGACAGGTCTCTGCGATGTCGCGCGGAACGTCGGTCGCTTCCGCAAGCCAAGTCCGAAAACTTGAGCGGAAGCCGTGTGGGCGGGCTTTCATTCCCCGCCGCTCCATCAGTCGCGACATCGTCGCATCGGACAGCACGCCTTTGCGGACGCTTGGAAACATGACGCCATTTCGGGCAAGACGCTTGACCTGATTAAGGACTGCCAAAGCTTCGGTCGACAGCGGAACACGAAAATCCGGAGTCGTGTCCCGACGCCCTTTCATGCCCTCCCCGGCTACCGTCCACACGTCATCGTCAAACTGATCCTCTTGCATATATCGTACGGGGCCGGGCCGCATGCCCGTCAGGATCACCAGGCGCAATGCAAGGTGCGCAGGGGTGCCATCTGAGAGACTGGCGTAGAACTCAGGAACTTCTCGCCAATCGAGTGCGGGAATATTCTCTGTTTTGTGCCGTTGTCTGCCCAAAAGAGCGGCAGCTTTAGCCGTTGCCTGCAGGTCGACGTCCAGTCCGAGTGCTGCGCCATGCTTCAGGCAAATGCCAAGCCGGTTGAGCGCCTTTCGGGCGGTTTCTGCCTTGGTGTGCCAAATAGGGGCGAGCACGTCACGAATGTCATTCTGGTCAATCTCTGCGACCGGGATCTTTCCCAGTTTTGGAAGCACGTGCAGTTCGAGCTGACTGAACCATCGACCGTTGACGCCTTCGCCCTTCAACTCGGCCTTTCGGCTTTCAAAGGCGTCGAGCGCGATGTCCTTAAGCAGATGCATGTTGCGAGCCGCTTCCCGGCGCAAACGTTCCCGCTCTTTTATCGGATCCTTGTTTTCCCGCACTGTAGCCCGCCATTTGTCGGCAGCATCGCGGGCCTCTTTAAGCGACACTTCAGTCAAGGCACCCAGGCCCATCTCACGCCGTCGCCCGTGGATCGTCACGCGGAGAACCCATTGCCCCCTGCCATCCTCGCGCTTGTATAGCCAGAGCCCGCCGCCGTCGGCATACTTGCCTGGCTCGCACGAACGAACCTTTGCGGCACTGAGCCTTTTCATAAGGCGATTCATCTGGTCCCCCTTTGTATCCCCCTCTAGATGTAGGATGATCTGATCCAAGATGATAGATGGAGTGCGAGATTGATCCAACAAAAATTGGAGTTTGCGCGAACATTCGGCGGCTCAGAGACCTTCTGACAATCGATGAAACCTACATATAGAGGTATTCAATGCTGGCTCTGGGCACCACTTAAATCACGGAAAATAGAGAAGAGAAGCCGTGACGTCAGGACGTATCGGCGTCCGGTTTGACACCTTTTCCTCCCGGTTTGACAACGTTCACGGTCGGAACCGCCTTGAGAAACGCAATTTCTGGGCGATGATGTGTCTGGGGGCATTCCTGGCGCATCCCTTAGTTTGAAGAGCGACGTACGAGCCATTGGAGCCGATCCGCTTTCGGCGGCTTATGGACGAGCGTCGCATCTTGATCGTGAATCTCGCTAAAGGGGCCGTTGGGGGAGACATTTCAAACGTGCTTGGTGGCCCTATCGTTTCGGCCTTCATGAACGCAGCCCTCAGCAGACAGGGAACCGCCGAAGCAGACCAACGACCGTTCACGCTGTACGTCGACGAGTTCCACTCCTTCAAGTCCGCAGCAAGTTACCGCGATCAAGTCGAATGTCAAACCAGGCGGCCTCCTCGCCTTGCCAAGCAGCAAGACATGGCTTCGATCCCTGCGGCTGATCCCGCTTGCGGCTTCCCGGCACAGCGTAAAGGCCATGTGACGCCGCAAGTCCCGCAGGCTCGCCGCATCCTTCGGGCCAACCTCTCCGCCAACGGATTGCACTACGCCGGAAAACCGAAGCAATCTGGCACCAGATTCGAGGATTGATCAAAGGGAACCCCCATGCCGCAAAAACCCCGCGCTCGTGAGCTTGGCCTGCCTTTCCGCGGAACGCCGGGGCCATGGAATGCGATCACCGATGTGCCGGGGGTGCGGGTTGGCTTCACCACCCTGACCGATCCGTCCCGCAAGATGCGCACCGGGGTCACGGCGATCTTGCCGCGACAGGATCGGCACCGCCCGCAACCGGTCTGGGCCGGGTTCCATGCGCTGAACGGCAATGGCGAGATGACGGGCGTGCATTGGGTCAACGATGCCGGCTATTTCCTTGGCCCGATCCTGATCACCAATACGCACGGGATCGGGGCCTGCCACCACGGCGCGGTGGAATGGATGATCCGTCATTACGACACCCATTTCCGCGAGGAACATGCCTGGGCCATGCCGATTGTGGCCGAAACCTATGACGGCACGCTGAACGACATCAACGCGATGCATATCAGGCCCGAACATGCGATTGCCGCGCTGGATGCGGCAACTTCGGGGCCAGTGGCCGAAGGCTCGACCGGCGGCGGCAACGGGATGATCGCCTATGAGTTCAAGGGCGGCACCGGCACCGCGTCCCGGCAAGTCACCATCGGGGGCCAGACCTATACTGTTGCTGCACTGGTGCAGGCAAATTACGGGCGGCGCGATTGGTTCACCGTGCTGGGCGTCCCGGTCGGCAAGGCGATGCCGGTGGGCAGCCAAGGCTTTCGCGATGAAAAGGAGATGGGCTCGATCATCGTGATCCTGGCCACCGACGCGCCGCTGTCGGACGCGCTGTTGCGCGGGCTTGCCAAGCGGGCGGGCCTTGGGATCGGGCGGTCGGGCTCGCCGGGGGGCAATTCCTCGGGCGATATCTTCCTGGCCTTTTCAACCGCCGATGCGATGCCCGAACCGCTGCACGCCGGGCCGATCATCACCCGCCACAGCCTGAACTGGGACGAGATGAACCCGGTCTACGAGGCTGCAGTGCAGGCCGTCGACGAAAGCGTCATCAACGCCATCGTGCAGGGCGAGGATGTGGCTTGCGTCAAGCCTGAAGGCGAGACTTGCCCCGGCATAGACACCGCCGAGCTTTGCCGTCTTGTGCTTGGGCGTCACAGGTCCTGACCAAGAAATCCAGCGCCCGCGCCAAGGTGCAGATTTACCAATGCTCCGCCCGGCGCTACATCACGACAGGCAGCGAAGACGGGGATTGAGATGAGCGGGATAAGGTCGGAACCAGCGCGAGACGCCTATGACGTGGTCATCATCGGCGGCGCGATCATGGGGTCGTCGACCGCGTGGTGGCTGACCCAGATGGGCTATGCTGGGCGGGTTCTGGTGGTGGAACGCGACCCCTCCTACGCCCAAGCTGCAACGACGCTGTCGTTCTCCTGCATTCGCCAGCAGTTTTCGACCGAACTTAACATCCGTATCTCGCAATTCGGGGCGGATTTCGTGCACTCCCTGCGCCAGCGCATGGGCGGCGATGATCGGGTGCCGGACCTGAAAATCCAGAACTTCGGCTATCTTTACATGGCCGACACGCCTGAATTCGCCGATGTCCTGCGCGCCAACCACAAGGTGCAGGTGGCCGCAGGCGCGGGCACCCGGCTTTTGACTGCGGATCAGATCAAGGAAGAACTCCCCTTCATCATGGTCGATGACCTGATCCTTGGCAGCCTGAACACCAAGGACGAAGGATATTTCGACGGCTATACCGTGTTCGACTGGTTCCGCCGAAAGGCCATAGAGGCCGGGGTGGAATACATCCAGAACGAAGTCGTGGTGCTGGACCTTGCGCCCAACGGCAAACTGGTGACCGGGGTCACGCTGGCGTCAGGACACAAGGTTGCCTGCGACACCATCGTCAACGCGTCGGGCACGCGCGGTGCGAAAATGGCGGCAATGGCCGGGATCGCGCTGCCGATCGAGCCGAGGAAGCGCTTCAACTGGGTGATCAAGGCTGAAGAGCCGCTAAGCCGCCCCCTGCCCCTGACTATCGACCCCTCGGGTGTCTTTGTCCGCGAAATCGGCGGCGGCACCTATATGGCTGGCGGCCATGCCGACCATGACCCCGAAGTCGCCTTTGACGATTTCACGATGGACCCCGATATCTGGATGGACAAGATCTGGCCCGGCATCGCCACCCGCATCCCGGCATTCGAGCGGGTGAAGGTGATCAGCGAATGGGCTGGCCAGTATGACTATAACACGCTGGACCAGAACGCGGTCACCGGCCCGCACCCCGAAGTCACGAACTTCCTGTTCCTGAACGGGTTTTCCGGCCACGGGCTGCAGCAATCCCCCGCAATGGGGCGGGCGACGGCGGAATGGATCACCCACGGGTCCTATCAGACACTGGACTTCACGCCCTTCCACTATGAACGGATCGCGGCGGGCAAGGCGATGGTCGAGGGGGCCATCATCTGACCCCCTCGTCCCAAAGGATCACTCGGTAAAGAACATCTCGCCGTCGAAACTGTCGAAAAGCGCAATGGCGTCAGCACCAAGCTCGGCTTCGGCAGCGTTCACGGTGGCCAGAAGCGTTGCGGCATCCGCCTCGCTCAGACCAAGGCCGGTCAGCATCTCGGGCGCCAGAAGCCCACTGCCCGCGCAGACTTCAATCGACCACCCCATCTCGCTCATGCGCAGGAAGGCGCGGCCGCCTTTGTCGCCTTGCGCCCATCCGGCAATGGCCACCTCGCCTTGAACCGAGATCGGGTCCACTGTCAGCGGGTTCTCCGGCGTGTCGAACTGCGCCTTCATCACCGCGGCAATGTCGGCCATTGGATCGCCCGTCATCTCGACCATCATGGCAGAATGATCGCCCTGGGCATGGCCCCCGTCTTCCCCCGGAGGATCAACCATGAACTCGACCTCGGCCCGACCGGCGTGTTCGAAGACCAGCGTTACCTTGACCATCTGGCCTTCGGTAAAAGACGTGTTCAGACCCATGAACATGATGTGATAGCCGCCATGCTCCAGATTGACAGTCTCGCCCACCGGGATTTCAACGGCATCAACCCGAGCCATGGTGCCCACGCCATTCGCGTCCACCTTGCTTTCATGCAGGCTGGCCTGGGCCGCAAAGTCGGCCTCAATGCCGATCAACCGATCAGCTTCGGTGCCATTGTTGGAAATCGCCATGAACCCGCCCGCCGCCATCGCATTTTCGGCGGGTTGGGGGATATGGGGATGAATGATTTCAAGATCACCCACCTTTACCTCATGCGCCAAAGCTGGCGCGGCAAGGAAGAGTGCGGCGGCAAGGGTCAGAAGACGGTTCATGAGGTCGCTCCTTTCAGGGGCAAAATTGCGAAATGAGCCCTTCCCGACAATATGCCGGAAAGGGCCAGTGCAGCCTGACCCCGGGACGAGGTCAGGCCGTTGGCCCCTGCGGGACGTGGGACGCCTCCCTCCGCATGGACCATGGAAAACATCAGCTTAGCGCCCGTTTCAAGGGCGGCAGCGCCGAGAGGACAATGAAATCGACCGCCATGACCGCAAGCAAGGTCAGGCCCAACACCGGGAAAGCCAGTGACAGGGCCAGCGACAGGGCCAGCGTGAACAGGATAGCCCCCTTGGCATAGGGCAGAACCTCGGGCCGGGGCGGTGCCCCAAGGCGCGCGCCAGCGGGGCTGCGCTTCCACCACATTACCAGACCGGAAAGGCTCAGGAACGGGGTCCCCAGAACATATGCCGTGTTCAGAACAAGATTCCACACGCCGAGCTGCGCCTCTTGCAGCGCGACACCCACTGCCATCGCTTTGCCTGCAGCGCTGTAATCGGCAAAGCGCACGTCTGCCAGCACCTTGCCGGTGAACTGGTCGACATGCACGGTGCGGTCCGCGGTCGGGTCCTTGCTGGCATAGCTCATCGAATCCTGGCTTAGGGTGTAAACCCCGGCCTCATCGTCAGGCAGGGCCAGTTGGAAGCGGCCCTCAAAACCGATCATCCGCGCCAGCACTACCATGGAATCGAGGTCGATCTTGGCCCCGGCGGGCAGCACATCCTGCCCGGCGAACGATCCCGATTCCGGCATTTTGGTCTGCTCCAGCGGCCAAGGCACACTTTTGGTCGCATCATGATTCATCGAGGCATGGGTCGCGTCCGACAAAGGCACGTTGTCCCATTTCTCGGCCGGGAAGGTCGACCAGGCCTGCACGAACCTGCCACCCCAGATCCCGGCCCAGGGCAGCCCCGACACAAGGAAGAAGACAAGAAGGATCGAGGACCAGAAGCCGATCACCATATGCAGCGATTTCCACCAGGCCCGACCGGTGGCGGCAAGGTCGGGCCAAAGAGCCGCAGAAAGCCGGGTATCGCGCGGCCACCACAGGTAAAGCCCGGTCGCCACCAAAAGCAGCCCAAGTGATGCCGCGATCTCGATCATCCGGTCGCCCGGATCGCCGATCAGCAGGGTTCCGTGGATATCGGTCAGAAATGCGTTCCAGGTGTTGCCTTCATCGGTCTGGCGCAGCGAAACTCCAGTGTAGGGGTCAAGCGCCACCACCACGGGGGTTTCCGGGCCGGTCACCGTGATCAGGGCTGGTGTGGTTGCAGAGAGGGGCGCGATGTATTTGGAGACGCCGCCGCCGCCTTCGACCGCCGCAATGGCTGCAGCCACCTGCGCGCTTGGCAGCAGGGCCTCGGCCTTTGCCTCGACCGTGATCCGGTCGCCATATTCGGGCAGATAGGTGGTGAACAGCACGATGGAAAAGCCAGTCACGGCCAGTATCAGCAGGAAGGGGATGACATAAAGTCCGGCATAAAAGTGCCAGCGCCAGACGGCGAAATAGGGCCGGTTTGGGGTTTGGGTGTCAGTGGACATAGGGTTGCCTTCGGTTCGCGTGATGGGTCGCAGGCAGTGGCCTGCAGGCGGCACGGAAAGGCGGCGAAAGGGGGAATGGCCCGGTCAGGGCAAAACCGTCACTCCGCCATCAGGCGACGGGCGGGCCTTGCGGCGTGTTGGCCGGACCCAGCACGCGCGGCACCAGACGGCTTTCGCGCGGGGCGGCAACGGTGGCCAAAAAGACCAGATCCAGCTTTTGCAGATCACCCAGAGCTGCAGGCAGGTCAGCTGTCCCGGCAATCTGGCAGGCAAGGCAATGTGGGTCTGCATGGGGCTTGCCCGGGGCCTTATCGCCGCAAAGATCGGCTGCGGTCATACCATTCGCCATCGCCAGTTCCAGCGCTTGACTGTCGGGCGAAGGCATGCGGTGCGCAAATCCAGGCGCAACCAGCGCAAGCGTCACCAGCGCCAAAAGCGCAAGCCGTCGCAGGAATCTGATCGGGTGGGTCCGCATCTTTGCGACTTAGACCCGCATCGCCCCGGTCGTCAACAGGTCAGGACGACGCAGTTCAGCGGCGCTTGCGCCGGGGCGGCAAAAACGGAAGACTGCGCCCAGCCCCAGCCCCGAAAGGCCCAGCATGACCGATCTTGTTCCTGTCTTCGACGGCCACAACGACATCGTCCTGAAGATTGCCGCGGCCGGCGAAAAGCGCGACCGGCGTTGGCTGCAGGGCGAAGGGGCGGGGCATCTGGACCTGCCGCGCATGCTCGCCCATGGCTTTGCGGGCGGGTTCTTCGCGGTCTACATCCCCTCGCCCGAATACGCTGATCTGGATGCGCTGGAACAGAAGATGGACCAGCCACCCTATGATTTCCCCCTGCCCGCGCTGATCGACCACACATCAGCGCAGCCGGTGGCAGTGGAGATGCTGGGGCATTTGCTGTGGATGGAACGCGCCTCCGAAGGCCGCTTCCGCTGGTGCCGGACCGCCGGGGAAATCCGCGCCGCGTTGGCCGCTGGTGTCGTCGCCGGGGTGATCCATTTCGAGGGGGCCGAGGCGATTGGCCCGGACCTTGACGCGCTCCACCTTTTCCACGCGATGGGCCTGCGGTCGGTGGGGCCGGTCTGGAGCCGCCCGACGATCTTTGGCCATGGGGTCCCATTCCGCTTCCCCTCGACCGGCGATACCGGGCCGGGGTTGACCGATCTTGGACGCGCGCTGGTCAAGGAATGCAACGCGCTCCGGATCATGCTGGACCTGAGCCACCTGAACGAGGCCGGATTCTGGGACGTGGCAAAGCTTTCCGATGCTCCCTTGGTGGCCAGCCATTCCAACGCCTACGAGGTCTGCAATTCCAGCCGGAACCTGTCTGATCGTCAGCTTGCCGCGATTGGTGATACGGGCGGGATGGCCGGGCTGAACTTCGCGACCTGCTTCCTGCGCCCGGATGGCCGGGAAAGCACCGACATGACGCTGGACCCGGTGAAGCAGCATATCGAGCATATGTTGAGGATCGCGGGTGAGGATCATGTGGGGCTGGGGTCGGACTATGACGGGGCCTCGACCCCGAAGGATATCGGCGGGGCCGAGGGGCTGCCGGTGCTGATCCAGGCGATGCGAGAGATGGGGTTGGGGGCGGCTTTGATCGACAAGATTGCCCATGGGAACTGGGTCCGGCTTTTGGAGCGGACCTGGGGGGGGTGAGGGGCCAACCTCGTGTGGACAAATTTTTAGGTGCTGCAATTTCAAAGGGTTGCGCGCGGGCGTTTCCGAAACGTTAGGACTTGGGAATCCCGCCGCAGCCGATTTCTTCGAAGAAATCGAACCGGAGTTTTCGAGAACTCCGGCCCCCTGCAGGATGTGGCAGACCTATCCCAGTAGCGCCTGACGCAAGCCTTCGGCCAAGGCGGCATAGCGGTCGGACAAGGGATTGCTGCGCCGCCAGACCATTCCGATCGTCCGGCGCGGGCTGGGGGCTGGCAAGCGGTGCAGAGCCACTGGAGCGGAGCGGGCCTCGATGTTGGCGGCCATTTCCGGGATCAAGGTCACGCCGATCCCCGCGCCGACCATTTGGACGAGAGTCGAGAGCGACGACCCCTCCATGATCTCGCCCGCCGGGCTGGGGGGCAGCTTGCAAAAGGCAATTGCCTGATCGCGGAAGCAGTGGCCTTCTTCCAACAGCAAAAGCGGGGCCAGCGGCAGCTCGGCCAGCGCGGGAAGCGGCAAATGCGCCGCAGTCTCATGCCGGACCAGCAGGAATTCCTCCTCAAAGAGCGGGGTTTCGACAAAGGACGGCTCGGACACAGGCAAGGCCACCAGCGCAAGATCCAACCGCCCCTCGCCCAGATCGCGCATCAGTTTCGGGGTGATCGCTTCGCGCGGGCGCAGGACGAGATCGGGGTAAAGGCCGGCAAGCGCCTGCATGACGCGCGGCAGAAGATAGGGTGCCACAGTCGGGATCACCCCCAACCGCAACCGCCCCGACAGAGGCCCGGAGGCGGCATGGGCCAGCGTGCCAAGCTCATCGACCGAGCGCAGGATGTCGCGGGCACGCAGGGCAAAATCCTCACCCAGACCGGTCAGGCGGATCTGGCGCGCGCCGCGTTCGACCAAGGGCGCGCCAAGGATCAGCTCCAGCTCTTTCACCTGTAGCGACAGGGCCGGTTGCGACAAAGCCAAAGCCTCGGCCGCGCGACCGAAATGGCGATGGCGGGCCAAGGCGTCAAAGTAGCGCAGATGTTTCAGCGTCAATTGAATCATATGCCCAGCTTATCGGCACGATAGGAAAATGAAAATTCCGATTATCGAAGCCGCATGCTAGGCAGGGCCATCGCCAAGACGGACATCGGGTCGCAGTTCCCCTTTGCGGGATCGCTGCCCAGATAGATGTCAAGGACCCTTTCATTCAGACGAGGAGAGCAAGATGAGCGGCAAGGATACGGCGGGCGGAAAATGCCCGGTGATGCACGGTGCTGTCACCACGACCGAGGCTTCGGTGACCGATTGGTGGCCGAAGACGCTGAACTTGGACATCCTGCATCAGCATGACACCAAAGTTAACCCGCTGACCGGGTTCACCTACCGCGAGGAAGTGAAGAAGCTGGACTTCGCGGCGCTGAAGCGGGACCTGACCGCGCTGATGACCGACAGCCAGGACTGGTGGCCCGCTGACTGGGGCCATTACGGCGGCCTTTTCATCCGCATGTCGTGGCACGCCGCTGGCACTTACCGGATGGCCGATGGCCGGGGGGGTGCTGGCACCGGCAACCACCGCTTTGCGCCGCTGAATTCCTGGCCGGACAACGCCAACCTTGACAAGGCGCGGCGTCTGCTGTGGCCGCTGAAGAAGAAATACGGCAACCGGCTAAGCTGGGCCGACCTGATGGTTCTGGCCGGGACCGTTGCCTATGAGTCGATGGGTCTGAAGACCTTTGGCTTCGGCTTTGGCCGTGAAGACATCTGGGCCCCGGAAAAGGACACCTGGTGGGGCAATGAAAAGGAATGGCTCACCGACAAGCGCTATGGCGATCAGGGCGACCGCAAGTCGCTGGAAAACCCGCTGTCGGCTGTGGTCATGGGACTGATCTATGTGAACCCGCAGGGCGTTGACGGCAAACCTGATCCCCTGCGCACCGCACATGACGTCCGCGAAACCTTTGCCCGGATGGCGATGGATGACGAGGAGACCGTCGCCCTGACCGCTGGCGGCCACACCGTCGGCAAGGCGCATGGCAACAACAATGCGGCCCTGATCGGCCCCGAGCCGGAAGGTGCAGGGATCGAGGAAGCGGGCCTTGGCTGGAACGTCCACGCCACGCGTTCGATCGGGCGCGAAGCGATCACCTCTGGGCTTGAAGGGGCTTGGACCACCAACCCGACCAAGTGGGACGGCGGATATTTTGACCTTTTGCTGAAGTACGACTGGGAACTGGTGAAATCCCCCGCTGGGGCCTGGCAGTGGCAGCCGATCAGCATCGACCCCGCCGACATGCCGGCCGACGTGGAAGACCCCTCGGTTCGCCGGATGCCGATGATGACCGATGCCGACATGGCGATGAAGATGGACCCGACCTATCGCGCCATCTCTGAGCGCTTCGCGCAGGATCAGGCGGCGTTCTCGGACGCTTTCGCCCGGGCATGGTTCAAGCTGACCCACCGCGACATGGGGCCTCAGGTCCGGTATCTGGGGCCTTGGGTGCCGGGTGAAAACCTGATCTGGCAAGACCCGGTTCCGGCGGGATCGACCGGTTGGGACGTGGCCGCCGTCAAGGCCAAGATCGCGGCTTCGGGCTTGTCGGTTTCCAACATGGTCGCCACCGCCTGGGATTCGGCCCGCACCTTCCGGGGGTCTGACAACCGGGGCGGGGCGAATGGCGCGCGCATCCGTCTGGCACCGCAGAAGGATTGGGAGGGCAACGAGCCCGCCCGTCTGGCCCGCGTGCTGGCGGTGCTGGAGCCGATTGCCAAGGCGGCCGGAGCTTCGGTCGCCGATGTGATCGTGCTGGCCGGGAACCTTGGGGTCGAGATGGCGGCGAAGGCTGCTGGCGTTGACGTGGCCGTGCCGTTCCACGCCGGGCGCGGCGATGCGACGGCGGCTGAGACGGATGCCGACAGCTTCTCGGTGCTGGAGCCGGTCGCGGACGGGTTCCGCAACTGGCTGAAGCAGGACTATGCGGTGACGGCGGAAGAGCTGCTGCTTGACCGCGCCCAGCTTATGGGTCTGACCGCGCATGAGATGACTTGCCTGATCGGCGGCATGCGGGTGATCGGGGCCAACCATGGGGCGACGCGCCATGGCGTCTTTACCGACCGCGTGGGGGCGCTGACCAACGACTTCTTCTCCGGGCTGACCGACATGGCCTACTGCTGGGTGCCGAAGGGCGACAACCTTTACGACATCACCGACCGCAGGACCCATGCCGTGAAATGGACGGCGACGCGGGCGGATCTGGTGTTCGGGTCAAACTCGATCCTGCGGGCCTATGCCGAGGTTTATGCGCAAGACGACAATGCCGAGAAATTTGTCTGCGACTTCGTGTCAGTCTGGGTCAAGGTGATGGAGGCCGACCGCTTCGATCTGCGCGCCTGATTTGGGCAGTACAGCTGAAAACGGCCCGGGTCTTCCTGACCCGGGCCGTTTGCGTTGCGGGATGTCACAGTGTCAGTCTTCGGCGCCGTAGAAGGCCACCCCGGACTGAACAGCAATCAAGTCACGCGGGGCGAAGATCAGAACCATCACACCAACATAGACCAAAAGGAACAGAGCAATCGCCGAATAGGTCCTGATCGGCGTGGAACGCGATGGCAGAACAGCAGGCATCTCGGGCACTCCTTCGTGGCAGCGACTCGGGTCCGATGCCGGTACATTACCACCAAGATCAGGAGCCTTGATCCCCAAGAATTGAGCGTTGGCGGAATATCTTCCCGCCAGAAGGGGAAACCGGCAAAATCCCGCCCATGGAACCGCGCATTCTGCACATGCAGCGGAAATTCCTCCGCAGCGCAGCGGGGCCCAGATCCGCAGCCCGGAAAACCGCGTCTGCCAGTCAGCCCGTTCCTCATCGGTGATCTTGCGGAAGAGGTTCTCCGGAACCTACCAATTTTAGTGTGTAGGAGGGTATTCTTCGGTCGTCAGGCAAGTCTCGAACCATTCGCCGGAATAGATGTCCGACCAGCTCTCTGGGTCAATCGGCGAGAGTGGCGAGGGGGGCGAGGCGCTGGAGTTCAGGATGACTCGGTGGATCGCCTCGACATCCTCTGACCCATCCGTCTCCCACAGTGTCGCTTCGTCGGCGCCGACATCCGAGCAGTCCGACCCCAGCCCATCCCATTCACAGTGACCGAGATGGGTGAGTTTGCCATCCGTCAGGTCATCCACTGAAAAGAGCGTGCCAACATGACCACTGTACCAATAGGTCATCACCGAGCAGACCCGCGCGCCCCTTTGCAGGTTGAGCGTTCCGCCGCAGAAGCCATCCCAATAACCGCTCGGCATGACCTCTGGCTCGACAAAGAAACAGCCAGTGTCGCTTGCCAGAACAAATCCGGGTGGGTTCAGTTCGGCAAGGCGCGCCAAATCGGCTTTGGCTGAGGCAAAGCCGTCAAGCAGACGCGAAATTTGGCGTGCCCTGTATTGGACCGCTTCTGCGAGCTGCTTATCGACGCTGACCGCAGCCGTGATGTCGTTAGCGCCGCTCGTTTCGAGACTCGCAGCACTTTGATCGACAATTGCCGCGCGTGTTGCGTCCACATCCCATGCGCCCACTATGCCAACCCAACGATCCTGGCTGGCCTGAATGGCGTCACGCGTGGTTTGATCGGGCGCACCAGCAAGTGCGTCTTGCAGCGATTGTTCCATTTTCTGCCACTCGAATGCAGCCTCGGGCAGCTTGCAGACGTTGCGTAGGAAGGAATTGTCCGACGCAGAGCAGTCCAATGCCATGGCCGCTCCGGGCAAGAAAAGCTGAGCGGCGAGAAACGCCGCCCATCTCATGCACGGATACCCGAAAACCGGCTTTGCCAATCCGCCCGCTCTTCATCCGTGATCTTGCGGAACAGGTTCTCGGGAACCGTGAAGCCATGGCCTGCGGGCAGTGTCCGCATGGCGGCAGAAATGTCGTGCGGCCAGGACCAGTCATCCGTACCGATGGCCTTCATCATCGTTGCCGCCGCATCGGGGATGAAGGGAGCGGACAGCACCGCATAGACCCGGATCAGGTTCAGCGCCAACCGGATGATCGCCTGCGCCTGTTCGGGATCGGTCTTGACCACGGTCCAAGGGGCCGAGGATTGCAGGTATTCGTTGCCGATGACCCAGATGGCGCGAAGCTCGGACGCGGCCTTGCGGACCTCCATCTCGGCCATGAACTTGGTGTAATCGGCGATGCGGGCACCAAGGTCGGCGATGAGGGCGGCCTCTTGCGGGCCAAAGCTGCCGCCAGCGGGGAGGTCATTGCCGAATTTCGACACGGCGAATTTGGTCACGCGGGAGACGAGGTTGCCCAGCACGTCCGCCAGGTCCTTGTTCACTGAGGTCTGGAAGTTTTCCCAAGTGAATTCGCTGTCACTGGATTCCGGGGCATGGGACAGCAGCCACCAGCGCCAGTAATCCGACGGCAGGATCGACAGGGCCTGATCCATGAACACCCCGCGACCCTTGGAGGTCGAGAACTGGCCGCCGTCATAGTTGAGGTAGTTGAAGGACTTGAGGTAGTCGACCAGCTTCCACGGCTCACCGCTTCCAAGGATGGTGGCGGGGAACGAGAGGGTGTGGAACGGCACGTTGTCCTTGCCCATGAACTGGTAATAGGTCACGTCCGACGCCCCCTTGTCGGTGCGCCACCAGCGTTCCCAATCGGCGTCTGGCTTGCCGTTGGCATCGGCCCATTCGGCAGTTCCTGCGATGTATTCGATGGGGGCATCGAACCAGACGTAGAAGACCTTGCCTTCCATCCCCGGCCAGGGCTGGTCGCCCTTTTTCACGGGGATGCCCCAGTGCAGGTCGCGGGTGATCCCCCGGTCTTGCAACCCATCGCCGTCGTTCAGCCATTTCTTGGCGATCGAGGTGGTCAGGATCGGCCAGTCGTGTTTGCTGTCGATCCAGGCTTCAAGTTTGTCGCGCAAAGAGCGCTGGCGCAGGAAAAGATGCTTGGTTTCCCGCACTTCAAGGTTGGTGCTGCCGCTGATCGACGAGCGGGGATTGATCAGGTCGGTCGGGTCAAGCTGCTTGGTGCATTCCTCGCACTGGTCGCCACGGGCACTGGTATTGCCGCAGTTCGGGCAGGTGCCGGTGATGTAACGGTCGGGCAGAAAGCGGTTGTCGTCGATGGAGAAGACCTGCTTTTCGCTGACTTCGGCAATCAGCCCCGCATCGGCCAGCTTGCCCGCGAAATGCTGGGTCAGGCGGTGGTTCCGCTGGCTGGAAGACCGGCCGAAATGGTCGAACGACAGGCGGAACCCGGCGGCAAGGCCCTTCTGCACCTCATGCATCTCGGCGCAATAATCCTCGACCGGCTGACCGGCCTTGGCGGCGGCAAGCTCGGCGGGGGTGCCGTGTTCGTCGGTGGCGCAGATGAACATGACCTCATTGCCCAGCGCCCGGTTGAAGCGGGCGAAAAGGTCGGCGGGCAACTGGCTGCCGACCAGATTGCCCAGATGCTTGATCCCGTTGATATAGGGAATGGCCGAGGTGATGAGGATCCGTGCCATGCGCGCGCCCTTGAAAGCTGAGTCCGGGCCTGATTAGCCGAAGCGGGTGAAAAGGGCCAGCGGGTCAGGCCCGGCCACGGATCATCCGGCGCACAGTGCCATCGCCTGCCATAGTTCGCGCCATTGCTCCGGCGACATGCAAGAGGATCAGGCCGATCAGGACCTTGGTCAGCACGCCATGGACGGCGAACCAGAAGTCTTCGGCCTCCTCCGACGGCTCGACCAGGGGCGGCACCACCCAGCGGTCGGCGATCATCACGTCGATGCCGGTGGCCGAACTGCCCGCCCAACCGGCCAGAGGAATGGCGATGAGGAGGATATAGAACGCCCAATGCACCGCACGCGCCAGCACCATCATCGGCCCCGGAGGGCCAAGGGGGCGGGGCGGCGGGCTGGCCAGATGCCAAAGGATGCGCAGCAGGATCAGGGTCAGCACGGAAAAGCCCGTGGTCTTGTGCAACCCGTAAAGCCAAAGGTTGGCCAGTCCCGGCTCCATATCCTTCAGCCGCGTGCCCAGCACCAGCATGCCAAGGACCAAAGCCATGGTCAGCCAGTGCAGCAGGCGGGTGACAAGGCCGAACTCTTCAGGGCCGTTCCGCAGCGCCATCCTTTAACCCTTTGCGTCCACCTTGGCATTGATGACGATGCGGACCTCGTCGCCGACCATGTCCGCCCAGCCGGTCGCGCCAAACGCGCTGCGCAGCACATGGCCGGTCAGGCGCAGGGTCAGATGCGCGTGGTCAGCCGGGTCGCTGCCAGCGGGGCGGAACAGCTCGGCCTTGAAGGTGATCGGCTTGGTAACGCCCCTTATGGTGATACCGCCCGTCACTTCGGCCGCATCCCCTACCTTGCGGACCGCGGTCGAGACAAAGCTCATCTTGGGAAATTCCTTGGCGTCCAGCACCTTCGGCCCCTTCAGGGCCTGGGCGGCAAAGGGAAAGCTGGCCTTAGCCCCCGTCACATCAAGTGCTACCGAAACAGTGGAATTGGCAACATTGACGAAGTCGAGCTTCAGATCAGCCGTTTCCAGCGGGAAAGTACCGGTGATCAGGTCCGGACCGAAATCCGTTTCAAACCCTACGGTCGAGGCTTCGGTGTCCAGCACGTAATCCACCGTCCCGGCGAGAAGGGCGGTGGGCAGCGCCAAGGCGGCCAGCAGGGCAAATCTGGCAAGACGGAGTGGATGTTTCATACGGGCACCTCTGGGTGGAACCGTAGCAGTCCTGCAGGATGCAGCAAATCACCTTGCCGTGCCCGTCCGGGGATCGGCGGTCAACGTCCCGCCGTCGTTCCGCCGTCGATCTGCAGCGCGGACCCGGTGATGTAACGGGCATGGTCCGAGGCCAGGTAAAGGATCGCACTGGCAATCTCCTCCGGCGTCGCAATGCGCTTCATCGGGGCGTAGTCCATCAGCGCCCGCTCCGCTGCCACCGGATCGTAAGCCTTGTCGATGTAATCGCGGCGGACCATGTCGGTATCGACATAGCCCGGACAGACAGAATTGACCCGCACGTCCGGGGCAAGTTCCAGCGCCATGGCCCGCGTCATGTTGACAAGCCCCCCCTTCGAGGCCGAATAAACCGCGCCCGCGCCAAGATCGCCCATCAGGCCCGCGTCGGATGCCAGATTGACCACATTGCCGTTGCTTTCGCGCAGGGTGGGA
Organism: Paracoccaceae bacterium; assembly: GCA_947504705.1. GTDB lineage: Bacteria > Pseudomonadota > Alphaproteobacteria > Rhodobacterales > Rhodobacteraceae > Tabrizicola. Next base: position 173,238 of record CANNIA010000003.1, on the reverse strand, counting down.
AGCGCCCAACGGGTGCAGAAGAAGGCGCCTTTCAGGTTCACGGCAAGCATGTCGTCCCAGAAAGCTTCGGTGACCTCCTCGATGGCAGCGGCATCACCGACACCGGCGCAGTTGACCAGAATGTCTAGGCCGCCAAGGCCTGTAATGGCCGCCGCAACGATAGCCTTGCAGCCTGCTTCGGTGGCCACATTGCCCGGTGCGGGCACAAGCTTTGCCATGTTGCCAAGCGCCGCGATGGCCGAAGTCGTGGATTGGGCCGTCCGACCGTTCACGGCAACCCGCGCCCCGGCTTGCAGAAAGGCGGCAACGGTGGCGCGCCCTATGCCGCGCGTGCCTCCGGTGACCAGCACACGCTTGTCGGTGAAATCAAGCTGCATCTTTGGAGCCCCTTTGTCCGCTTTGACAGCCTGACATGGCGGGGCCTTGCAGGGCGAGGATTCGTTTCGGGCGACCTTTTCAGGCTTGTAAGGGCCAAAGCGGACGGGCGGCGGCGGTCACTTTGCCGTTCCCGGTTCCTCAAACGGCACTCCAGTCAGAACCTCCTCCCCCCCGGCCCGGCGCTGCAGGGTCCAGCTGGCGGGGGGCAAAAGCCGGGCGCGCAGGCGGGAGAGGTGCCAGCACGCCGCGTCGGACCACAGCAGCGACGGGCTGGGAACCGGGCGCATCTGCCAGCGGCTTTCAATCCCCTGCGCGCCGCCCTGCCCCGGGAGCAGGATCAGGCCCAAAGGTTGCGTCCAGCCTTCACGCCGCGCGGCCTCGGCCCCGGCTTCGGCGGCAAGGTGCAGGCGGCGGATCGGGGTCAGGGCAGGCGGGGCCAGCAGTTCGGCCACCACCAAGGGGGCAGCACCTGAGCGCAGCGATTCCTCCATCGCCCACAAAAGCCCCTCGTCCCGGTCCGCCTGCGCCAGGATCAGCCGCGCGGGGTCGGCCAGGGGCTGCAACCCCGCCGCATTCAGCCGCTCGGGCACCCAAGCAGGTCGGATCCAGACCACCGGTCCCGTGCTTTTGGCCATGACCATCGCGGCAAGCGCCACCCGTGACGACCCGCAAAACTCATGCACCCGGCCCCGGCGCAGGGTCAGATCGCCCACAAGCAGCTGCAGCGCCTCTGGCCCCCTTGGGGCATGGTGATGAATCGGCAGGGACATGCGGAAAACCTAGCGTGTTCCCTTAATGTTCTCAAGTCTTGCCCTTTGCCTTGGCGCCAATCCGGCCTAGTTTCTGGAGCAACAACAGGAGCCTCGCATGAAAACCCTGCCCCTTGGCAAGACCGGCCTTACCGTTTCCGAGCTTTGCCTTGGCACGATGACATGGGGCAGCCACAACACGGAAAGCGAAGGCCACGAACAGGCCGATCTGGCGCTGGATCATGGCATAACCTTCTGGGACACCGCCGAGATGTATCCGACGAACCCGGTCCGGGCCGAAACCGTGGGCGGCACCGAAGCGATCATCGGCACCTGGCTTGCCAAACGCGGCGGGCGCGACCGGCTGCAGATTGCGACCAAGGTCGCCGGCAAGGGCCCGATCATCCGGCCCGACAAGGGCATCACCGGGGCCATCCTGCGCGAAGCGGTCGAAGCCTCGCTCCGCCGGTTGCAGACCGATTACATCGACCTTTACCAACTGCACTGGCCGAACCGCGACAGCTATCACTTCCGCCAGATGTGGGATTTTGACCCGCGTCACATCGACCGCGAGGCCGAGACCCGGCACATGGTCGAGGTGCTGACCATGGCCCAGACCCTGATCGCCGAGGGCAAGATCCGCGCCATCGGGCTTTCCAACGAAACCGTCTGGGGGGCCGGGCGCTGGCTGCATCTGGCCGAAACGCTGGGCCTGCCGCGCATGGGCAGCGTGCAGAACGAATACTCGCTGCTTTGCCGCCAGTTCGACACCGACTGGGCCGAGTTCAGCGTGGTCGAGGACATGCCGCTTCTGGCCTTCTCGCCGCTTGCGGTCGGGCTTCTGTCGGGGAAATATCAAGGGGATGTGACGCCTGCAAAGACCCGCCGCTTCCACACCCCGAACCTTGGCGGGAGGATCACGCCGCAGGTCTTCCCGGCCGTCGCGGCCTATCTGGACATCGCCCAGCGCCATGGGCTTGACCCCTGTCAGATGGCGATTGCCTTCACCATGACCCGGCCTTTCCGGACGATCCCGATCATCGGGGCGACAACGATAGAGCAGCTGAAGACCAACATCGGCGCGGCCGCGGTCACGCTTTCGCCTGACGTCATGGCCGACATCGCGAAAACCCACCGGGATCACCCTGCCCCCTATTGACAGGGCTTGCAGCGCAGGGCGGTTCAAGGCACTTCTTTCGCAGTCCCGGAGTAGCCGATGCCGCGCCTTGCCCCATACCTCTTGCCTTTCGCCTTGGTTGGTCTTCTGGCTGCATGCCAGTTTGGATCCGGCGGGGAAACCACACCGGGTGATGTGACCCCGAATGCGGTCGCAGGTGACGCCATTGAAGTCACGCCGCTGGATGGTGGCACGCCCGAAGCAACCTTGGACTTGCCGCCCGGCCCGCAGGCCGAAAGCGAAAAACCGGCACAGTCAACCGCCCCGGTGGCCGAGGTGGAGGCCGCACCAGTTGCAGAAATCGAACCTGCGCCGAAGCCGGAACTGGAGGAAGCGCCGGTAGAAGAGCAGAAATCCGACAAACAGATCGCCTGCGAAAAAAGGAAAGGCCAATGGGAACAGGTCGGCGGCGCGTCCCATACCTGCATCTTCAACACCAAGGATGCCGGGAAGAGCTGCACCAAAGGCACTCAGTGCGAGGGCGATTGCCTGGCCCGCTCGGGCACCTGCTCGCCGATCAGGCCACTTCTGGGCTGCAACGAGATTCTGCAGGACGATGGGTCTCGGGTCACATTGTGCATCGATTGATCCGGCAATCCCTTCTTGGCCTTCCCTTGATCCTTGCCGCCTGCATGGGCGGTGGCGCATCGACCGGGGGGTTCCGGAATGCCGCTGCGCCGATCTGGTCAGCAGCGGCTTTCGATCCATCACTGATCACCGGCGAATGGCACCAGGTCGCGGGCTTTGCCGATCATGATGGTGGCTGCCACGGCGGTTCGGTGCGACTGGAGCCTGCGGGCGCGGGGTTGCGCGTAGCGGGCAGCCTGTGCCTGAACGGCACGGTCGAAAAGCAGCGTGGCCGGGCCGAAGTGACAGGGCCGGGCCGCCTGACCATTGGCGGCGAGGAATGGTGGGTTCTTTGGGTCGACAGCGGCTATCGGACGATGGCGATTGGCACCCCTTCGGGCCGCTTTGGCATGATCCTTGATCGGGGCGTGATCCCGCAGGACAGGCTGGACGCCGCGCGCGAAATCTTCGATTTCAACGGCTATAACGCCGGGTCGCTGCTTCCGTTCTGACCCCTCTCATGGGGTGGCGCTTAACTGACCCGCTCGATCAGTCCTTGCAGATGCGCCACCATGTCCCGCGCGCCCACTTCGGCTTCACGAACCAAAAGGTCAAAATGGCCCGAGATCACTTCGATCCGCACCGTGTCGCGGAAGGCCATGTAATGGTGTCCCAGATAAACCACCGCCAGCAATGGACCAAAGACCGTGACCGGGGCGGAAAATACCCGCCTTGCGTCAAACAGGCAGACCCGCAGCGAGGGGTAAAGCTGGTCGCATAGCCCGATCAGGTGGTGCAACTGCTCGCGCCGGATGTCGGCCGACAGCCTCTCGTAATAGCCCGTGGCTGTGGTAAAGGCCGTCAGTTCATGCATCGGCAGCGCGATCTCATAATTCGACCCAGCCCCGCGCATCCATGCCAGCCGATCCTCGAACGCGCCAATCGCCTGCTCCGCCGTCCGGCCCAGTTGTAGCGCATATTCCCATTCCACCATCGCCCGGGTCTTCAGCATGTCCGGTAGCGTCGCGGGCACATGGCGGATCTTGTAGCCCGCCGCCTCGCGGTGCCAGCCGAATATCTGCTCATCAATCAGCGCGCGCGGCGCTTCGGTCAGGGTCAGCGAAGCCGCCAAGAGGTCCGCAATCGGCTCGGGCCGTCCGGTCAGGCCCAAAAGCCAGTCGGCGCTGATGCCCAAAGCGCGCGCGCAACCCGCGGCAAGCCCGGCATTCGGCAACCGCGTCCCGGGCTGCAACAGGGCCGAGATGGTGGAGCGGTCCACCCCGCACTCCCGCGCCAAGGCTGCCTGGCTGACCTTTTTTCCCGCCATCGCCTCGCCCAGCCGGGCACGGAACAAGGGGGCCAGATCACGCTTGTCGAATTTATCCAGCATCTGTTGATTTTCCAGAACACATGTCGGGTTCAGTTGACATTACCCTGAATTCCCGAGAAATGCACGTCCTGCTAGGCTCTGACCACAAAGAGCAGACAGGACAAGACTATGCAGACCGACTCTCGCGGCATCGAATGGCCGACCCTTGTCGTATTCGTGGCGACCTACGGCCTTTGGGCGCTTGCGACCACGGTGCTTTGGACCGTCTCGCCCACGCTTGCGATCCTAGCGGCAGCGCTGGCGATCGGGCAGTATTCCTCGCTGACCCATGAGGTGCTGCACGGCCATCCCTTCCCCAACCAGACACTATCCGAATTGCTCGTCTTTCCCGGTTTCACCGTCTATGTCCCCTATCTGCGCTTCAAGGACCTGCATCTGCAGCACCATTTCGACCCGGCACTGACCGACCCGTATGACGACCCGGAGTCGAACTATCTGGAGCCCTCCGTCTGGGCCGGGCTGCCCCGCCCGGTCCAACTGATGCTGCGCTTTAACAACACGCTCGGCGGAAGGATGCTGATTGGCCCGGCGATTTCCACTTGGGCACTGCTGAAAGGCGACGGCAAGGCGATCCTGCGGGGCGAACACCGGGTGACACTAGCATGGGTGCTGCATGCCGCCGGTCTGGTCCCGGTCTGGCTGTGGCTGGCCTATGTCGGGTCCATACCGTTCTGGGCCTGTCTTCTGGCCGCCTATATTGGTTGGAGCCTGCTTAAAATCCGCACCTATCTGGAGCACCGAGCGCATGAGGTGGCACGGGCGCGGACGGTAGTCATCGAAAGCCGGGGGCCGCTTAGCCTTTTGTTCCTGAACAACAACTTCCACGTCGTCCACCACATGCACCCTGCCGTTCCGTGGTACAAGATCCCCGCGCTTTATGCCGCGCGAAAGGAGCATTACCAGCGCCGGAACGACACTTATGTCTACCGCAGTTACGTGGAAATCTTCGCCAAGCACTTCTTCAAGGCCAAGGACCCGGTGCCGCACCCGATTTGGCCGGTAAAGCACAGCGGCAACGATTGACCCCGGAAGGCACCGTCGCAATAGTGGCCCGGATACCAACGGGGGACCACCATGGGCAAGGATGTCGGCGAAGAGTTGCAGGATCAGGGCTTTCGCCGGGATCGGCTGAAGGGCTCGTTCATCGAACCCAGTTACGCGGGAACGCTTTCCTTCTTCCGTCGCAAGTACAGCCGCGACCTCACTGGCGTTGATCTGGCGGTCACCGGCATCCCGCTGGACCTTACCGTGTCGAACCGCCCCGGCACCCGCTTTGGCCCCGAAGGCATCCGCAAAGCCAGCGCTCAACATGCGTGGGGCCCGATCTGGCCATGGCGGTTTGACCCCTTCGATACGCTCGCCTGCGTCGATTATGGCGATTGCCACTTCGACTGGGGTACGCCGATGGAAATCCCCGATGCCATCACCGCCCATATCGCGGAGATCCTTGAAAAGGGCGCAGCGACCCTGACGCTTGGCGGCGATCATTTCATCACCTACCCGATCCTGCGCGCCTATGCGGCCAAGTATGGCCCGCTTGCCATCGTCCAGTTCGACGCCCACCGCGATGTCGAAGAGGGTGCACCCGGACGCCTCGACCACGGCGCAATGTTCACCTACGCGGTTAATGAGGGGCTGGTGGACCCGACACGATCGGTTCAGGTCGGCATCCGCACCTGTTTCAATGGCGAGAAAAGCCACGGCATGACCATCCTCTACGCCGACGACGTGCATCGGATGTCTGCCGAAGACGTTGCTGGGATCATCCGCGAAAAGGTGGGCCAAGGCCCAGCTTACCTGACCTTCGACATCGATTGCCTTGATCCATCTACCGCGCCGGGAACTGGAACCCCGGTGCCCGGTGGCCTCACCAGCCATCAGGCGCTGTCGATCCTTCGGGCGATGAAGGGGATGGATTTCAAGGGCATGGATGTGGTCGAAGTATCCCCCGCCTATGACCATGCCGAAATGACCACCAACGCCGCCGCGATCATTGCGGTCGAGCTTTTGTGCCTTAAGGCCTATGCCCGGGGCGCAAAGCCCACGGCGATCCCGATCTAGACGATCCGCCGAAAGGCGGGCGTGCTGGTGGAATTGTCAAAGAACGGCACCCCCGGCTGCGGGGTGCCAGCAAGCAGCGCGCCGACTTCGGCCAGCACGACTTCGGTGATGAAGGGCAGGTCCAGTTCGCGCGCGTCCGGCAGGTTCAGCCAGCGCAGGTGCTGCAATTCGCCCGACCCGGCCGAGAAATCCTCATGCGCGGCGCTCTCATCAGCCTGCGCCAGAAAAAACCGCGCATCGAACCGGCGGCCCTTCCAGGGCGGAGTGATCGCCCGGAAGATGAAGCGGAAGGCGGGTTCCCTGGCGCGCGGCAGGGAAAGCCCGGTCTCTTCGGTCAACTCACGCAGCGCCGCCGCCACCAGCATCTCCGGGCTTGGCGCCTCGGGCGGGACCAGCTGCGTCAGCCGTTCGCGGCATTGCTGGGCCAGAAAGCCGTTGCCATCCGCCACATGGTCCTCGGCATCGACGCCGCCGCCGGGGAAGACGAACTTGGACGGCATGAACACCGCCCCCGCGCCCCTTTGACCCATCAAAATCTCGGGACCCCCGCGCCCCTCGCGACACAGGATCACGGTCGAGGCCGGGCGAATGCCGTCACTCATGCGGTTCGGCTCCGAAACCATGCATCCGGTTCGCCCATTGCAAGCCGATCAGAGCCCCCTTCAGCCGGGGCAGAAGGTACAGCGACAGCACGACAGTCCCGATCGTGAAGCCGACCGCCATCACCATCGGCTCGGGCCGAAATTTGACGAACGTGATCAGCAGTGCCGGGGCCAGAAGATGCCCGACGATCAGGATCGTCAGGTAAGCCGGCCCATCATCGGCGCGGTGGTGGTGCAGTTCCTGCCCGCAGACTGGGCAGGCGTCGCGCACCTTCAGATAGCCCCGGAACATTGGTCCCGCCCCACAGTTCGGGCACCGCCGCCGCCAGCCCCGCAGCATCGCGGGCTTGACCGGGCGTTCTTCCGGCTCGGCAGACATGGCTTCGGTCGTCATCTGAAACGGCTCCTTCAGGGATGGCCCGCTAGGCCGGGCACGACACTACCCGTAATGCGCCGCCCTTCACAGGGGGAAGACCGTCCCGTGTCGAGATGTCGCAAAACCCGCGACGGAAAGCTTGGGCCGCAGCGTGTGACAATCAGAAGGGTCGGATGAACGGCCCGAATACAGGAGACTGACATGAAACTGTCGAAGAAAACCGTCCTGATCGGCACGCTTCTGGCGGGCACGGTTCTGGCAACCGCAACGCTTGCTGAAATGGGGCCCGGCGGCATGGTTGGCATGGGTCACGGCGAAGGCCCCGGCCCGATGCTTCTGGAAATGTTCGACGCCATCGACACCGACTCGGATGGCAAGCTGAGCTTGGCCGAGCTTGAGGTCCACCGCGCCGCCGAATTCACCGCCGCCGACACCAACAGCGATGGGGCTTTGGACGCCGAGGAATTGGCCACCCACATGATGGCGCGCTTTCAGGGCAAGATGGCCGAACGGACGCAGGCCATGATCGAAAATCGCGATGCCGATGCCAACGGCAGCCTCTCTGTCGACGAAATGGGCCAAGGACCCGGGATGGAACACTTCGCCCGGATCGACACCGACAATGACGGCATGATCACCAAGGCCGAGGCCGAAACCGCGATTCAGATGCGAAAGAAACATGGCCGTGGCATGGGCATGATGGGCAGCGGTCAAGGCTGCGCCGAGGGCGAGGGCGGCAACTAAGCCTTTGCCCTGAAGGGGTGACAGCGGCTAAACTGGTTCAGGAATGACAATGGCCTTTGACGCTGCAAGCGATGTCTCGGACGAGGCGCTGATGGCTCTCTATGCCAATGGAGACCGCGCAGCCGCTCTTGCCCTGACCCAGCGGATCACCCCCCGCGTGCTGGCCTATGCCACCCGGCTTTTGGGTGGCGACCGGGCCGAGGCCGAGGATGTGGCGCAAGACACCATGCTGCGGCTTTGGCGTCAGGCTCGGCACTGGCAGCAAGGCGACACACGCGTGACGACCTGGGCCTACCGGGTCGCCACCAACCTGTGCATCGACCGGCAAAGGTCGCGCCGACGCAAGGGCCATGTCGGCCTTGACGACGCCCCCGATCTGCCCGAACCGGGCCCCGGCACCGAAGGACGGTTGCAGGATGCCCAGCGGCTGGATGCGTTGCAAACGGCGCTGGCTGCCCTGCCAGACCGGCAGCGGCAGGCGGTGGTGCTGCGCCACATCGAAGGCCTGACCAACCCCGAAATCGCCCAGATCCTTGAGATCGGGGTCGAAGCGGTGGAAAGTCTGACCGCACGCGGCAAACGGGCGCTGGCGGCGCTTTTGTCCGGGCAGAAGCCCGCGCTTGGATATGAGGATGACGAAGATGCAGGATGATGCGCTTGACCGACTGTTCGCCGAAGCGGCGGCAAGCCCGCCCGCCCCCTCACCCGCGCTGATGGATCGGGTTTTGACCGATGGCCTTGCCCTGCAACCAGCCGCCAAAACCCTTGCCCGGCCCCGCGCCCCGCGACCCGGACTTCTGGCCCGGTTTGCCGGCCTTTTCGGCGGTGCTCCCGGGTTGGCAGCCGTCTCGGCGGCGGCCCTGCTTGGCATTGCCGTTGGCTATTTGAACCCGACCGTCATGGACGGCCTTGCCAGCGGATTGAGCTACACCGGCACCGAGGAGTTCTTCCCCTCGGTCGATTTTCTGACAGATGAGGGCTGAGATCATGACCGACACCCCGCAATCCGCCCGGCAAACTCCACCCTCTTCAAGTCGTGGGCTGAAGATCGCCTTCGCGATTTCCGTCGCGCTGAACCTTGCCGTGGCGGGCCTTGTCCTTGGCGCTTGGCTACATGGCGGACCTTGGCGGGGCATGGGGCACGACCTCTCCTTTGGTCCTTTCAGCGAGGCGCTAAATTCCGAAGACCGGCGTGCCATAGGTCGAGCAATCCTGGCAGATCGTGCCAGCATCCGTGAGGGGCGCGAGGCCGCAAAAGCGGAATTCGACAGCCTTCTTGCCGCATTGCGGGCCGATCCTCATGACCCTGCCGCCCTCGATGCCGCCCTTTCCGCGATTGTGGCGCGGAATGCCGGACGGCTGGAGAAGGGTCAGGCGCTTTTGCATGCGCGGATTGAGGAGATGTCCGCCCCGGACCGGCTGGCCTTTGCCGACAGGCTGGAAGGTGCGCTGCAACACGGCCCGCGCGATTAAAGTGGGATGAATTTTCCGAAAAAACATGCGGCCGGAAGGCGCGGTCAAGCCTAGGCGAGAGGCAGCACTTTCCGAGTCTATGTTAACTCCTCCCGATCCAGCCTCAGGCCGCGCTTTGGCGCAGGGTCACTTGATTGCGGCCCGCCGCCTTTGCTTCCAGCAGGGCTTGATCCGCCGCCTCGACCACAGCGTCGATCCCGGCAGGTCCACCCCCATCGGGCAGTGACCCGGCAACGCCGATTGACACCGTCACACTGACACCCAGACCCGAGCCGGTCAGGATCGGCACTTCCTCAATCGCCGCGCACAGCCGTTCGGCCACCAGCCGCCCCTCCTCATCCAAGGTTCCGGGCAGGGCGATCAGAAACTCCTCTCCTCCGATCCGGGCCAGAAGGTCGCCGTCGCGCAGGTTCGACCGCAGGCGGCGCCCCACCTCGACCAGCACGGCATCGCCAACGGCATGGCCATGCTGGTCATTCACCGCCTTGAACCGATCCAGATCGACAACCATCACGGTAAAGCCAGTGCCGGACTCCTGCGCCCGGGCAGCAATGGCGCGCAGTTCCGGCACGGCATGGCGGCGGTTGTAAAGCCCGGTCAACGGGTCGATCACGGCCAGCCTTAACCCATCTGCCACCCTGACCCGCTGCCGGTCGCGACTGTGCTTGCGCCGCAACAGACTGCACAACCGCACTGCCAGCTCCATGGCATCGGCCCCGGGGCTGACGACATCATCGGCCCCAAGGTCATAGGCCATCGCCGCCCCGTAATCCTGAATGGGGATCCCGGCCACACACACTGCCGCATGCCGCGTGGCCTGACGGCTTTTCAGATCGGACAACAGTCCAAGGGCCGCCATCGCACCCTTGCCTGACCCAGCATCAATGACAAAGACATCCATCGCCCCCGCCATCGCCGCATCCATCGCCTGAGCCTGGTTCATCACGACAATCCGGTCCCGCAGGTGCTGGCACAATTCCTTGTGCAGGCTGGCCCCCCGGTCTGGGCAGGACGAGACCAGCGCAATCACCCCCGAAGGCTCAAAAACCGCTGGCGGCTCGGCAAGGCCCGGAACCGCCGCAAGTTCGACCCGGGCGCGCAACAGGTTGCGGACGCGTGCCAGCAAAACCGCCTCGGGCGCGGATTTCGCAAAGACATCATCCGCACCTGCCGCCAGTGCCGCAATCCGCGCCGCGCTGTCCGGCCCCGCGTCAAAGCCAATCACCGGGATCGCCCGGCTGCGCGGATCGGCCCGCAACCGGCGCAGCAGTGCAGCCCCGGTCATATCCGGAAGGCCCAGCCCCAGCAGGATCAGATCCGGCCGCGCGTCCACCCCCCCTTGGGCAATCGCCAGACATTCCGCCCCATCGGCCGCCATGACCGTATCGTAGCAAGCCGCCGCAAGACGCGCCCGCAAGACGATACGACTGCCCGCCACATCATCAACAATGAGGATACGACCGCTCATCTACCATGTCCCTGAATCCCCCCCCAAGAGATGCTGAACAGTGTGTTACCGAATTCGTTAATAAATCCTTTCCGTTTTCCCTCTAGCGTCATATTTCCGCGAAAGTGATCGCTGACCAAGGGAAAGCACCAGATGCAGCAAGACGCCGCCCAAACCATCGCGCTGCAGGCCCTTGGCTGGATTGCGGCCAACGATGACCTCTTTCCGGCCTTCTTAACCGCCACTGGTGCCAGCCTGTCCGAGCTTCGAACCCGTGCCGCTGATCCGCAGTTTCTGGCCGCCGTCCTTGATTTCCTGCTGCAAGAGGACGCTTGGGTGCTTGACTTCTGCGGCCAGAACGGACTGCCTCCTGCCAGCCTGCAAGCGGCCCGCGCTGCCCTTCCCGGGGGCGATCTGCCGCATTGGACCTGATGGAGCGTGACCCGATGCCCGAGTCAAAGATCGACGGCCTTCTTTTCGACAAGGACGGAACCCTGTTCGACTTCAAGACCAGCTGGGGTCGCTGGGCTGCGGGCTTTCTTGCCTCGATTGCCCGCGACAGCGCGCATGCCGACCAACTGGCCGCATCCATCGGTTACCACATCCTGACCAATGGCTTTGCCCCCGACAGCCCGGTCATCGCCGCCACCGCCGCCGACATTGCCGAGGCGCTGTTGCCCGGCCTGCCCGGCACCGACCTGCAAGACCTGACCGACCGGATCAACGCGACCGCAGGCACCGCGCCGATGGCCCCCGCCGTGCCACTGCTCCCGCTTCTGGCCGATTTCAAGACCCGTGGCCTGCGTCTTGGCGTCGCCACCAACGACACCGAGGCCCCCGCCCGCCGCCACCTTGCCGCCCATGGCCTGACCGACAGCTTCGATTTCATCGCGGGCTACGACTCCGGCCATGGCGCGAAACCGGGCCCGGGCATGTGCCTTGCCTTCCTGACCCGCTTCGACCTTGACCCCCGCCGGACCGCCATGGTCGGTGACAGCCTGCATGACTTGGAGGCTGGTCGCGCCGCCGGAATGCGCACGATTGCGGTCTTGACCGGGATCGCAACCCGCGATGTACTGGAACCCCATGCCGATGCCGTCCTGCCGGATATCGGGGCTATTCCCGGCTGGCTGGACCAGTTCTAGCGCCTCGATCAGCGAAAAACGACCAGTTCACGTCGCTGACGCGGTGTCTTTTGCGCGCCGCCTCACGTCATGCTGGCCGAAAGACAAGGAGTGACGACAATGGCGGATGACCCAAACCGGAGAAAGCGCGCGGGCGGGCGGGCGGGCATGAAGGTTCGGGCCGGAACGGCAGCCGTCGACCAGATGCCGTGGCGCATTCCGGTCAACCCCGACAAACCGACCGAACCTCTGGATGCCGACGGCGTCCAGCGCATCCACAAGATCGCCATGCGCATCCTGCGCGACATCGGCATCGAATTCCTGAATCCCGAGGCGCTGGAAATCATGCGCAAGGCCGGCTGCATCATCAACGGCACCAACGTCCGCATGGACGAGGATTTCGTGATGGAAATGGTGGGCCGCGCGCCGTCTACCTTTACCATCACCCCCCGGAACCCGGAACGTGAAGTGATCATGGGCGGCAACCACATGCTGTTCGTGAACGTCTCCTCGCCGCCGAACTCCTGGGATCTGGAACGCGGCAAACGCACTGGCGATTTCGAGACGTTCAAGGACTTCATGAAGCTGACGCAGTATTTCAACTGCATCCACATCGCGGGCGGCTATCCGGTTGAACCGGTCGACATCCACGCCTCGGTCCGCCACCTTGATTGCCTTTACGAAAAGCTGACCCTCACCGACAAGGTCTGCCACGCCTATTCGCTTGGCGCGGAACGGGTCGAAGACGTGATGGAAATGGTCCGCATCGCGGGCGGGCTGACGGAAGAGGAATTCCAAGCGAAACCAAGGATGTACACCAACATCAACTCGGTCTCGCCCCTGAAGCACGACTACCCGATGCTGGACGGGGCCATGCGCCTTGCCCGGCGCGGTCAGCCTGTCGTGATCACCCCCTTCACGCTGGCGGGTGCCATGGCCCCCGTCACCATGTCGGGCGCTGTGGCCCTTTCGATTGCCGAGGCTTTGGCGGCGGTCGCCCTTTTGCAATACATCAACCCCGGTTGCCCGGTCGCCATCGGCACCTTCACCTCGAACGTCGACATGAAATCGGGTGCCCCTGCCTTCGGCACCCCCGAATACATGCGCGCGACCCAAATGACCGGGCAACTTGTCCGCTTCTACGGCGTGCCGATGCGTGCCAGCGGTGTCTGCGCCGCCAACGTCCCCGACGGGCAGGCGATGTGGGAAACCTCCAACAGCCTGTGGTCCGCCGTGCAAAGCCAGACCAACATGGTCTATCACGCCGCCGGCTGGCTTGAGGGCGGGCTGATCGCTTCCCCCGAAAAGTTCATCATGGACTGCGAAGTCCTGCAGATGATCCAGCGCTATTTCGAAGAAGCAACCTTCGCCACCACCGAAGACGACCTTGCCTTTGACGCGATCAAAGAGGTCGGCCCCGGCGGCCATTACTTCGGCATCCAGCACACCCAGGACCGCTACCAGCACGCCTTTTATGCCCCCATCGCCAGCGACTGGCGCAACTATGAGGCCTGGCAGCTTGACGGCTCCATCTGGACCGTGGAACGCGCGCACCGGATCTACAAGCAGATCATGGCTGAATTCGAGCCCCCGGCGATGAACGGCGACCACCAGGAAGACCTCCGCCGCTTCGTCGCCAAACGCAAACAAGAGGGCGGCGCGCCGACCGATTTCTAAGCGAAAGTCATCATAGCTTGGGGCTTGGCCTGATAGGCCCAGCCCCTACCCCCTGCAGCTTTCTCTTCTCCAAATATCCTCGGGGGGAGGCTTGCGGTTCAAGGAACCGCAAGCTTGGCGGGCGAAGCGCCCCCATCCCCGAGGAGGAGGCGAAGCCCGACGACGAGACAAAAAGTCTTCGCGCGGAACGCGCTCCATTCAGCAGCCGCCCTAGCCTGCCAGACGTTAAGATTTCCCTACCACCCACGCGCAACCCCTTGTAGTCACTAACATCCAGGAATCTTTTCACCGTGGACAGGCCCGCCTTCACCATCAGGGTGGGCAAGGAGCGAGGCATCCATGTCAGTCGCGGGCTTGACGCCCCGGTTAAGTTTCAAGAAACATTCGCAAGTCGGTATTTCCGCCTGACAACCGGCTGCAAACCCATCAGCTATCTACCTCTTGCAAGGCGACAGAACTTGCGCAGCGACCTACCCGGTGCAAAGCTTGATATGAACTCGCGTCCCGCAGCGCCCTTCCCCCGGCCCCACTGCGTCAACCGCCCCGCCACCATCGCGACCGGCGCGGCGCTGACCCTTGCCCTGACCGGGTTCGGCTGGGCCGCCCCGGCGACGGATGCGCAGGCCGAAACGCTCAGCTCCGACTGGACGATCGATGGCCTTGACGACAACACCGGCGTGATCTTTGTCGCGCAGAATGGCGCAAACACTTCTTCCTTATCTTTACCCCTTATGTTGCGCTTTCCCAGGTGGTGAACCTGGCCGTCGGAGTCTATCTTATGGACTATCGTGGCGACCCACTGGTCACGGCCAGCGGATCGCCGACGACGCTGACACCATCGATTTCCACCGGGGGAACCGGCACGCAACTGTCGACAACCACAGCCTCGGGCGGCATTAGCGATCTAGCCTTTTTCAGCGCAGTGCCAACCACCGTGCATTCGGATATCTACGCCGTTACCACCTCAGGTGCGGCAACTGTGACGTTCACCTTCGCGACCGCTGGCTGCGATACTCAGATCTCCTGGATCACAGCCAACGGGTATTGTGCGGCAAACTTCGATTTCGACAATGCCGTGCTGACCCTTCTGGCACTGCCGCCCGTCGCCGGGCTTCTGCCCGCCGACGCCCCCAAAAACGCGGGGAATGCGGCCGAAGCAATCGACCCCTTCACCGCCGATCTTGGGGCTTTCCCGGCGAAGTTCGTCGAACTCTACGCCCTTTCCACCACTGATCAAGTCAACGCCCTGCTGCAAATCTCGGGCGAGCTTGGGATGGGCGTCCAGCAATCTCGTTACAACGCCGACGACGCCTTCATGGGCGCTATGTTCGCCAATGGCCTTGGTGCGGACGACCAGGGCCAGCTTGAGGGGGGGCCGGCGGTTCTGGGCCAGTTTCCACGGCTGAGGCGCGCATGCCCAGGGCGATGCGGACACCGAGGCCAGCGGTTTTTCGAACATCACTGCCGGTCTAAGCCTTGGGGGCACCAGCCAGCTTGCCTCGGGGGCTCAGCTTGGCTTTGCCCTTGGCACGACGCGCTCGGGCTATAGCCTGACTGGCGGATCCGGCCAGTCGAACCTTTTCCATGCGGCGGTCAACCTGCGTCAGGACTGGGGCAATGCCTATCTTGCCGGCGGGCTTGGCGTCGCCACCGGATCAACCCGGACTGACCGGCTGGTCACCGTGTCCGGTGAGGACCGGCTAGAGGCGGATTTCAACGCAGATTCGATCATCGCTCGCCTTGAAGCCGGGTTTGATCTGACCGGCGGACGGTCCGATCTTACCCCCTTTGTCGCCTACTAAGCGTCCGAGTTGCGGCTGCCTGCCTTCAGCGAAAGTGCAGCATCCGGCGACGATACCTTCGCGCTGGACTATGATGCCAAAACCGTGCGGCCCTCGCGGACCGAACTGGGGTTGCGCTGGGACCGGCATCTGGACACGGCAAACGGATCGCATCAGCTGACCGCAAGTGCAATTTGGGCGCATAATCTGGACACCGACCGGACTGCGACCGCAGGCTTTTCATCCCTGCCCGGATCCAGCTTTGACGTGGCGGGTGCGGCTGCATCGCAGGACGCCATGCTCTTGTCGGTAAGCCGTGAATTCGCCCACCAGACCGGCTGGGTAACCTCGGCAAACTTGACTGGCGCGCTTGGCGACAATTCAACCAACCTCAGCGCGGGCTTCAAGTTCAACTTGAAATTCTGACGCCTTGCCGGAGGCCCGGCTTGGCGTGGCACCGGTCCCCGCTTGTGCCAGAGTCCTTGCCAAATCCTTAACATCCATAGGTAACCCTTCGTAATCGCTTATATTCAAAAATCCGTCCACCGTGGACAGACCACCCGCCCCTGCGGCCCCCACCCCATCATTTCACCCGGAAACACCGATGTGACTGGCCTTTCCCCCGGATCCGGGTTTCATGTCGCGACCCGACCCGAACCAAAGGCCCCCCATGCTCCGCCCCGTTCTCGCCCTCCTCCTCCTGACCAACGGCACCCTGGCCGACACCGCCGACGGCGAGGCCCTGAAGGCGATGAGCTGGTCCCAGATCGAGGATCAGGCGCGGGGCGGCACCGTCACCTGGTTCATGTGGGGGGGCGCGGACAATATCAACGCCTATGTCTCGACCTACGTGGCCGACCGCCTGAAAGCCGAGTATGACATCACCCTCACCCGCGTGCCGATCACCGACGCCGCCGATATCGTGAACCTGATCCTCAATGAGGGTGAGGCCGGGGTAACGGATGCCGGGTCAGTCGATCTCCTCTGGATCAACGGCGAGAATTTCCGGTCGATGAAACAAGCCGACCTCGCCTTCTGCGGCTATACCGGCATCTTGCCGAACGACGCCCTCATCAACTGGGACAACCCCGCCATCGCCAATGATTTCGGTGTGCCGGTTGACGGTTGCGAGGTGCCCTGGAACACCGTCCAGTTCGCCTTCGCCCATGACAGCGCCACCCTGACCGACCCGCCCCGCGACATGGCCGGGCTGCTGGCCTGGATCCAGGCCAACCCCGGCCGCTTCACCTATCCCGCCCCGCCGGATTTCACCGGCTCGGCCTTTGTGCGGCACGTCTTCATCTATGCGGCTGGCGGGCCCGAGGCCCTGCTTGGCCCCTTCGATCAGGCCAAGTTCGACGAGGCTGCGACCAAGACCTGGGCAATCCTGAACGAGATTGAACCCTTCCTCTGGCGCGAAGGCCTGACCTATCCCACCTCCATCATCCAGTTGAACGAGCTATTCGCCAACGGGGAAGTCGCAATGACTTTCAACTATGACCCGGCCCAGTTCGGGATCGCGGTTGATGCCGGGACCTATCCTGACACGACCCGCAGCTTTGGTCTGACTGACGGCACCCTCGGCAATACCAATTACACGTTGATCCCCTTCAACGCGCCCAACAAATCCGCCGCGATGGTGGCGGAGAACCTGCTTCTCTCGGGCGAGGCGCAGCTGGAAAAGGCGAAGACCGAGGTCTGGGGGGCTTCCCCGGCGATTGATGTCTCCCGGACTTCTGAGGACACACAAGCCGGGTTCGTCGAGATCGTCGGCCACCCGTCCGTTGTCCCCGCGGCCGAACTTGCCAAGGCCGCCCTGCCCGAACTGCAGGCTGACTGGCTGACCGCCATCGAAAAGGGCTGGCTGGAAAACGTCGGAAACTGAGACCCGCTCTGCGCTCTCTTGCCGCCCCGACCCGCATAGCGCAAGCTTGTTCGGACAGTGAAAAGGCACCCCGTGACCGACCGCAGACGCATCTTTCTTCTGCTTGCCCCTGCTCTGATGGTCATTGGGGGGCTGTTCCTGACCGGGCTTGGGCTGACGCTTTTGCGGTCCTTCCGCTATATGCCGGCGCTTGGCCTGACTGACCCTGACCTAGCCGCCTATGTGGCGGTCCTGACGCGCCCCGATTTTCTGGCCTCGCTTGGCTTCTCGCTTTGGATCGCTGCCGCCTCGACCCTGATCGCCGCCATGCTGGCGCTGGCTTCGGCGCTGCTCCTTCGGCAAAGCTTTCCGGGCCGGGCGGTCATCAGCTTTCTGGTCCAACTGAACCTGACCATTCCTCATATCGTCGGGGCGATTGGCGTGCTTTATCTGGTCTCGCAATCGGGGGTGTTCGCCCGGCTTGCCCGTGCGGCCGGGATGATTGCCGCGCCTTCAGACTTCCCGATCCTGACCAACGACCCCGACGGCATCGGGATCATCCTGCTTTACGTCTGGAAGGAACTGCCCTTCATCACCCTGATCCTGCTCTCCAGCCTTCAAACCCTTGGCGAGGATCACGAGGCCGTTGCCCGCAGCCTTGGCGCCTCGCGCTGGCAGGCCGTTGCCCATGTCCTCTTGCCAATGATAAGCCCGGCATTGCTCTCGGCCTCGGCGCTGGTTTTTGCTTTTTCTTTCGGGGCCTATGAGGTGCCGCTCATCTTGGGGGCCAATGCCCCGAAAGCGCTGGCCGTACTGGCCTGGCAGGCCCAGACCGAACCCGATCTTGTTGCACGGCCCGAAGCGATGGCCATGGCGGTGATCACCGCGCTGATCGGGCTTGGGCTGTTGCTGGCCACTCTGCGCAGCCTGCGTCACCGGGGGCTTCATGCGCGGTAGGGGGTCAAGGGGGCTTGCCGGGCTGGCGCTTGGCCTGTTCATGGTGTTGCCGGTCCTGCCACTGGTGATCTGGTCCTTTGCGCATGGCTGGCGCTTTCCGTCGCTTTGGCCGGAAGACGTATCGCTGGATGGCTGGGCAATCGCCCTTTCTGACCGGGCGGGGGTCTTGCAAAGTTTTGGCCTGACGGCCCTGATTGCAGCGGCCACCACCCTGATCGCCCTTCTGATCGGGCTGCCCGCAGGGCGTGCGCTGGGGCTCTATCGCTTTCGCGGCAAGGGGTTGGTCGCGCTGCTGTTGGTCGCTCCGGCGGTGCTGCCGGGGATTGCGGTGGTCTTCGGGCTGCACGGGATTTTCCTGCGTCTGGGGCTGACCGGAACCATTGCGGGCGTCATCCTGGCCCATCTTGTGCCGGTGCTGCCCTATGTCACGCTGGTCCTTGCGGCGGTCTTTTCGCGGTTCGATCCGGCGTTTGAGGATCAAGCCCGCAGTCTGGGTGCCACGCCCCTGCAATGTCTGACGCGCGTTACCCTGCCCGCGATCTGGCCCGGACTTCTGACGGCGGCGCTGTTTGCTTTCCTTGTGTCCTGGTCGCAATACCTTTTGACGCTGGCCATCGGCGGGGGGCGGGTGCAGACCCTGCCGCTTTTGCTGTTCAGCAGCGCCAGCGCCGGGCGCAATGACGTGACGGCGGCGATTGCGCTGTTGTATATTCTGCCGGGGTTGCTGGTCCTGATCATCACAGCCCGCCAGATCACCGGGCGCGGCGCGGCCTTGACCGGAGGGATCGGCTCATGACGACCCTTGGCCTAGCTGGCCTGTGCAAAACCTATCAGGGGGCCGATCACCGGGCGCTGGCGGGTCTGGACCTGACGGTTGAAAGCGGCACGCTGACCGCGCTTCTTGGCCCGTCGGGCTGCGGCAAGACCACAGCGATGAAGCTGGTCGCGGGGCTGTTGCGCCCAGATGCGGGGGATGTGCTCTTGGATGGGCGGTCGGTTCTAGCCCTGCCGCCCGAGCGGCGCGGGGTGGCGATGGTGTTCCAAAACCCGCTGCTCTTCCCACATCTGACTGTGGCCGGAAACCTTGGCTTTGGTCTGCGCATGCGTGGGCTTTCGCCGCGTGAGATTGCGGCACGGGTCGAGCCGATGCTGGAGCGGGTTCGTCTGGACGGCCTTGGCCCCCGCCGCCCAGTGGACCTTTCGGGCGGCCAGCAGCAGCGGGCGGCGCTGGCGCGGGCGCTGATCTTGCAGCCGAAAGTGCTGCTGCTGGACGAGCCGCTGTCGAACCTTGACCCCGGCCTGCGGGACGAAATGCGCTGCCTGATCCGCGGCTTGCAGCGCGAGACGGGGATCACCACGCTGATCGTGACCCATGATCAGGCCGAAGCAGTGGCGATTGCCGACCGGATCGCGCTGATGCTTGACGGTCGCCTTGCCCAATCCGGCGCGCCCGAGGATCTCTATCGCCGCCCCGCCACGGCCGAAGTGGCGCAGTTCTTTGGTGGGGTGAACTTTCTGCCTGGGCGGGTTGCTGGCGGGCAATTCCATGCGACTTTCGGACGCTTGGCGCTGGCCGAGGCCGGTCTTGACCGGGAGGCCACGGTGACGATCCGGCCCGAGGCGATCCGCCTTGGCGAGGGGCCCAATACGCTGACGGGACGGGTGCAGGAGATTGCCTTTCTGGGCACCCAAAGCCGGGTGACGCTTGACCTCATGGCCACGACGCTTGAGGCGCTGGTCGCGCCGGACGTGGCGGAAAGCCTTACCGTGGGTCAGGAGATCGCAGTCAACCTACCTGCAAAGGCGCTTTGGGTGCTCCCTCAACCTTAGTCTGCCCCGCCCGCCAGCAGAACCGCCTGCCCGCGCCCGGCATGTTTGGCCGCATAAAGCGCGCGGTCCGAGGCTGCCATAACCTGTGCCGCATCGGGGCGGTCCAGATCAGGTGACCGCACAACTCCGATGCTGCCAGATACCCGGCAGGGACTGCCCTCGAAAATGGCTGGTTCCGAGACCTTGGCGATGATCCGTGCCGCGATCGAGCGCAGGATTTGCGCATCGGTCCGACCGGGAAGGATGATGACGAATTCATCGCCCCCGATCCGCGCGGCGCAATCTTCAGCCCGGATCTGTTCGCGCAGGATGCGCCCCACGTTTTCCAGCACGAAATCGCCCGCCGCGTGACCCAGCGTGTCGTTCACCGCCTTGAAGTAGTCAAGGTCCAGATGCATCAACCCGAACGGCGCGCGGGCTTTGCACAGCCGTTCCAGCACCAGATCGGCAGCGCGGCGGTTGCGCAGGCCCGTCAGGGGATCGGTCAGGGCTTCCTCTTCCGCAGCCAGACGCGCGCCTTCCAGCCGCAGGTTCAGACCGCGCAATTCCTGGGTGACGGCGGCATTCGCCTCGGCCAGATAGAGAAGTTCCATCGCCAGATCGGTGGCGGCGAAATCGGTGTCGGTGAGGGAGAATTCGCGCACGGCGGCGATCAGGTCGATGCCGAAGGTCAGGTTCAGAAGCAGGGTCCCATCCGCCCCCAGCCGCTGGCCAAGGCCGCGCAGGCTGACGTTATGCGCTTGGCGCGGCGAAAGACGGAAGCGGTTGGCGGATCGCGTGATCAGCTCGGACACACGGGTTACTCCGCCGGGCGAGCGCACTTCGAAAAGCTGGTCAAAAGAAGCGCCCTCAACTGCCGCCTCTCCCAGCACGCGGCGCAGGGTCGGGCCGATGCTGATGACCTTCTCTTCCGGGTCAAGAAGAAGGTGCATCGGCATGAACCGGCACAGCGCATCGGCGCCAAGGGGAAACTCCCGGCCTGCCGGTCCTTGGGTCATTCCCGCCGCTCCGGCTTGGCAAGCGCAAAGGCGCGGCCGCTGGCATAGGCGCTGTCCAGGACCCTGACGCGAATGCGCGCGGCCCCCACTGGTTCGACCAGACAAAGCGCACCGTAGTCATCTGCCATCGCCGTCAGCATTCCGACCAGCACCCGCTGCACGCCCTGAACACGGGACTGGCAATCAATGTCGAACTGGTCGGGGGCGGTTTCGGTCAGGGTCACCTCGGGCAGATCAAGCCCCGGAAGTGCCAGCCGCGCCCGGCCCGGCGCATCTTCCAGCGAATGCAGAAAATCAACAAAACCTTGCCCGCCGAACCGCAACAGCCGACGTACGCCTTCATGTCCGGGGTCGGTCACCAGATAGGTTCCCATGTCTTCCCAAATCGTGCCGACGGGCCGTCCCAGTTCTTGCGCTGCATGTACAGCGACCCGGTCCGCCATGCCCGGATCATAGCGCAACATCGGTTCAAATGTCTCGATCTTCAGCGAAGCCCTGCGGCAGATGGCAAGCCAGACCGGCTGCCCGAATGTGTCGCGGACATAGCCTTCAAGCGAACGTAACAGCAGTGCATCCATCATCAGGCCCAAGCGGCTTCAGGCCGTTACGCTAAGCAGCAAAGATTAAGAAATCTGGCTATTATGGCAGGATGATCAGCCCGTCTTCGCCTGTCCCAAGCTGGTTCAGAAGCGCTGCAGAAACCGGGGGCGGGGTCAGGCGATAGGCCTCCATCAGCGCCTTCGCCTCGACCGTGTCGATCACGCTGCCGTCGGGATGGGTCGCTGTGCGGTATTGCAGCACTCCCTTGGCATCAAGGTAAAGCCCGACAATTTCAATGTAATCCGCGCTGCGGTCCAGGAACAGGAATGCCTCTTCGCCCGGCAGGGTTGGCAACAGATCAGCTACCACCATCAGGCAGGGCGGGCCGTCTGTGGAAAGGCTTTGGCCGCAAACCTGCAGCCAGTCCTGAAGCTGGTAATCGTCGACCTCGGGCAAAAGCGTGTCGCGGGTGCCGGTCGCGGTCGCGGGCTGAACTGGCAGCACGGCGGCCAGATCGGCGGCAAGGGCGGCGCGGTCGGGCACGGGTTCGGCAGTCTCTCCGGCCAGCCTGCGGGCCAGCGCCTCTTGCCCCGGCTCTTTCGCCAGCGTTTCCAGCACGGCAAACGCCTCGGCCCCCGGCCTGCCCCACTGGCTGAACGCGTAGGGGTCAAGTTCCTCAATCGGAGTGCGCCCGTCCTGGAACCGGGCCAATTGGTCGTTGGCCGATATCCGTTCTGCGTTCAGGATCGGCGTCAGCCACAAAGCCGCCAGTGCAATGACCAGCAGGATCATGCGAAGATTGCCTTGGCGGATCCGTTCCCTCCACCCCGGGCCACGCAGGACCGCCTGCGCATAGATCAGCCCATAGCCCAGACCAAGCCCGCCAACCATTGCCACAAAGACCCGACCCGGCGTCCAGCCGTACTGGCCGATGCGCAACCAGATCGCCCACAGCGCCAGCGCGGCAACGACCGGCAAGATCAGCGCCATCGCCTGCGCCGAGCGGATCAGGATCGGGCTTTGCACCGCCTCGGCGTCGCTTTGGTCGACAACGATCGAGGTCAGCGTGATCCCGGCCCCGACCATGACCAACAAAAGCATAGCGGGGGAAAGCCCGCCGGTCAGTCCGTCAACTCCCCGGATCGGCAGGGCGACAAGGAAGATCGCCATGACCCCAAGGACCACAGGCAGGAACAGCCGGAATAGCCGCAGCAAAAGATAGGGCGAGGCAACCTCGGCCAGCTCATGAATCACCGCCATGCCAAGACCAAAGGCGGCCCCGCTGATCACCATGACCGGAAGCTCGTCCTGCATGAGCTGCCCCAGCACGCCGATGCCAACGATCTGCAGCACTTGATCCGAAAGGAAAATCGCCAGCCAGACAAGGCCGGTAAAGGTGAAGGCCGCCGCAATGCGCAGCGCAATCGACCAGGCCTCAAGGAACAGCAGCGGATAGTCGTTCCAGCGTGTCCGCCCGGCGGCGACAAGGAAGGGAACCGGAAGCACCGCCACGGCAAGCCCGGCCAGCGCGGGCAGCGGGGTGTCAAAGAATTGCGCGGGGTCATCAAAGCGAAGCCGCGTCAACGCGACCAACCCCCCGGTGATGACCGCCAACCCGGCTGCGCGCGGCAAGGCCCGCCAAAGGCCAAGCGGCCCGGCCATGGCAAGAAGCCCCCCGAACAGCGTCAGGATCAGGCCTGATAGCACCAGCGCCGGATAGTCGCCAAGCTTTCCGTGGTCATAGGCGGCAAGGACCCACCACAAAAGCCCTGCCCCCAGAGCCCCTGCAAGACCAAGCTGAACCCGTGCTGCGATCTGGCCCTGCATCCTTCGTCTCCTTCATTGCCGGCCTTGGGTCACCCCGGCCTTGGGTCACCCCGGCCTGCCCACCCAGTGACTTTGCGCGCAGTTTCCACCGGTTGCCAAGGGCGGTCTTCCACAGCACTCTCTGCCGACCTGCAGAAAGGACAAGCCGTGACCCACAAGATTCGCCCGCTGCAACAGACTGACGAGGCCGAATGGCGCAGGCTTTGGACCGATTACCTTGCCTTCTACAAGACCTCGGTGCCCGAAGCCGTCTACGCTTCGACCTTCGCGCGGCTGCTGGGCGATGACCGCCAAGATTTCAGCGCTCTGGTGGCCGAAGGCGACAATGGGCTACTGGGCCTGACGCATTACCTTTTCCACCGGCATTGCTGGAAGATCGAGAACACCTGCTACTTGCAGGACCTTTACGTTGATCCTGTCGCGCGGGGCACTGGCCTTGGCCGTGCGTTGATCGAGGCGGTCTATGCCCGCGCCGATGCGGCGGGGTCGCCCGCGGTCTACTGGCTGACGCAGGATTTCAACCATGAGGCCCGCCTGTTGTATGACCGGATTGCCAAGGTGACGCCCTTCATCCGCTATGTCCGCCCGGTTTAAACCCAGTCACTTCTGTAGCGTCTTGAGATACTCCGCGATCCCGACCAGCCGGACCGGCGTGGGTGAGGCGATCCCGTCGCCCCCGTCATAGGGCACCAGCTCCCCCTGCAAAAGCGGCCCGAACTGCGGCATGGGCGAGGTCCCGTCATGCCCCCCGGTATAGCCCCAGATCTTGGCCATCACCCGCGTGCCCGGAAACACCCCGTTATTGCGCGCAGAAAGCCCGGTCAGATCGGCGGGCTGGCGGTCAAGCCTTGCGGCTGCCTCGCCATCCCCCCGGCCCGAGGTGCCGTGACAGGCGACACAGAAGGTCTGGAAATCCTCACGCCCGGTCGGTTCATGCCGGTCGACGCAGGCCATCAGGGCCAAGGGCAGAAGCATCCAGAAATGGCGCATCGGGGGTCTCCTTCTTACGCTCAGCAAAGCCGAACGGGCCGGGCCGCGCCTTGATGCAGGTCATGGTGGCAAGGGGCTTAAAGGCCCGCCTTGGGCAGCGCGGCAAGGGAAGGGTCACGCGACGACGACGCAAGGCCTGATCGGCATCTTCAGCACCCGGATGCCCGCAGGCTTCAGGGCGGATTTCAGCCGATCCGACAGGAAGATGCGGCCCAGAATATGCAAGTCCAGCCAGATATCGGCGCCTTCGGCAGCAGAAGCTTTCACCGCCAGGACATCTTTCTGGGCCAATGCAGACCGAAAGTTCCCGACGATCCCCCCTCTTTGCTCCAGCCCATCCGACTGCTCCGGCACCAGTGTGTCCTTCGTTTCGCACAGGTGAAAAATGAACCATCGTCCGGGGCGCAGGGTCTTTTGGTCGAATTCGTAAAGCGGCACCTCGAAGACTTCATTCGCGCCAAGATCAAAACTGGCCAGCAAGTCGCGGAACTTTTCTGAAATCACATGGATACCGCCTGAAATCATTACCCAGTCGGGAGTCTTCGCGCGATAATCTTTGGACAGGTCCCTGAGATCAAAGAAGATATACTCAGGAACAAGGTTTGCTGCCAGGGGATTGCCTGTGGCCATTTTGCCTCCCGCCCGAGCAAAACGCGGGTCTGGACGTCGTTCTCTGTAAGATGGAAGTCCATATTCCGCACATTGATCGTATGATCCGTGTACGTCGTGTCCCAGATTTTCGGCAGGGCGGTGTTCATGCCTTCCCCCAATGACTTGCAAACCGGCGCAATGCTTCGCCGGGGGAACCTTCCCCCATCCTGCGGGGCAATTCCAGTGCCTTCTTGGCCCGAACGTCAGGTCACCTGACCCGCCGAAAGCCGGACCACCCGGTCCATCCGCGCGGCAAGCTCAAGGTTATGGGTGGCGATCAGCGCCGAAAGCCCGGTTTCGCGGACCAGATCCATCAAGACGCCAAAGACCTGATCCGAAGTGCCGGGGTCAAGGTTGCCGGTGGGTTCATCGGCCAGCAACAGCTTGGGCCCATTGGCCAGCGCGCGGCAGAAGGCGACGCGCTGCTGTTCGCCCCCCGACAGGGCTGCCGGGCGGTGGTCGCCGCGTGCCGCCAACCCGACGCGGCCCAACAGGTCACGCGCCCGCGCTTCGGCCTGCGGCTTCGTCGCACCGTTGGCAAGCTGCGGGATCATCACGTTTTCCAGCGCGGAGAATTCCGGCAGAAGGTGGTGGAACTGGTAGATAAAGCCCACATCCTCCCTCCGCGCTTCGGTTCTGGCGCGTTCGGAAAGCCCGCCCATGTCGCGGCCATCCAGCCGGACCGTGCCAGTATCGGGCGTGTCCAGCAGCCCCGCGATGTGCAAAAGCGTCGACTTGCCCGCGCCAGAGGGGGCCACAAGTGCCACAACCTCGCCCTTTGCGACCGACAGCGTCGCCCCGCGCAGCACGATGACTTCCGACGGCTTGCCGCGGTTGTAGCCCTTTTCGATCCCCGAAAGTTCCAGCATCGCCTCACTCATAGCGCAGCGCCTCGACCGGGTTCATCCTTGCGGCACGGCGGGCGGGCAACAGAGTGACGACAAAGGACAGCCCCAGCGACAGCAGAGCCGCCGACAGCACGTCACCCGCCTGCAGCTTGGCGGTCAGATGATAAATCGGACGCACCGTTGGGTCCCAGACCCCGCCGCCCGCCGCCCAGTTGATGAAATCGAATATCGGCGTGAAATAAAGCGCGAAGAGGCAACCTATGGCGATCCCAAGGATGGTGCCGGCCAGCCCGGTAAACGACCCGCACAGAAAGAAGATCCGCAGCACCGCCCCTTCGGTCAGGCCCATCGTCCGCAGGATGCCGATGTCGCGGCCCTTGTTTTTCACCAGCATCACCAGCCCCGAAATGATGTTCATCGCGGCGATCAGGACAAGGATCGACATCAGGATGAACATCATGTTGTCCTCGACCGTCAGCGCGCGCAGGAAGTTGCCGGAACTGTCCTTCCAGCTCCACAGCATCGCCGAAGGGCCAGCCGCCATCAGCAGATCATTGGCGTAACTGTCGATCTCTTCGGGATTGGCGACAGTGACCTGAAACTCGTCAATCCGTCCTTCCATATTGAAGAAGCCTTGCGCTTCGGCCAGCGGCAGATAGGCGCGGACGCGGTCGATATCGGGGCTGCCGGTGGTGAAGATATAGGTGACCGTATAGGCATTCACCCGGGGCGAGGACCCCATCGCCGTCTTCACCCCATTGGGCGAAGTCAGCCGCACCCTGTCGCCCAGCGTCACCCCAAGCTCCCGAGCAACGCCCGAGCCCAGCGCGATGCTCTCGATGCTAGTGTCAAACTGGCCAATGTCGCCAAGGTCATCACCACCCGCAGTCATTGCCGGAATGGCCACGTAGTCAGCTGCCGTGATGCCAACCACCTCGACCCCGGAATTGCGCTCTCCGGTTGAGATCATCACTTGCGTCCGCACTACCGGGGCGGCTGCTGTAACCCCCGGCACCGCCGCCAAAACCTCGGCAATCGGGTCATAATTTCCAAAACCGCGCAAGTTTTCGCCGTCGGGGCCAAACTCGCCCACTGAATAGACCGAGACATGCGCGTTCGCACCCAGGATCGTGTTGACGAATTCCGCCCGGAACCCCGCCCGCACCGCCATGGTCGCGATCAGGGCAAAGACGGCCAAGGAGATGCCGATCACGCTGATCCAGGTCATCACCGAGACCCCACCCTCGGCGCGGCGCGCACGCAGGTAGCGCCAGGCGATCATGAATTCGTAGCCTGAAAATGAAGAGGTTTTCGTTGCCATCTGCCACGCTTGATTGATTGGGGGCCGATTGATTGGGGCCTTCTTGCAGGGCAACCTGCGGGACAGGGCCGGAAAGGTCAAGGCAAAGGGGGGTGATCGGACCGTGAACCCCGCGCGCAAATTTTCGCCAATCCGGGGCAGGCCTGCAGAAATCAATCACAAGGTGGTGTATCCCTAACCTTGACCCATTTTGGGCTTGGGTCTATCCGGACCGCGTTGAAACAAACTTAACCATTGAGGATTGCCATGCGTATCGCACTGAATCTCGCCGTCATCACCGCTATCGGCCTGCTTGCTGCCTGCAACAGCGAGCCGAGCTGCACCAAGGAAGATGCTCAGAAAAAGGTCACCGACCTGAGCGCCAAGGTCACCGAAATTGGGACCACCGACCCCGCCAAGCTGGCGGAACTGACCCCGAAGCTGACCGAGCTGTCGACCAAAGCCGCCGCTGCTGGCGACGATCTGGACGCCACCTGCAAGGCCATCGACGAAATGATGGCTGAGCTGTCGAAGTAATGTTGCTCGCGCTCGCCCGGTGCCGGGCGCGCGACCAAGACGGATTGGCAGGCCGGGCTCAAGCCCGGCCTGTGCATTTTTCCGTATCGCCCGCGCCATTGGCGCAAGGCTCGACGCGGACTTCACCTGCCACGAGGAGGCACCATGAAGGTTGCCCGCTACACCGCCTATGGCGGCCCGGAAACCATTGCGCTCGAAGACGCCCCGATCCCGACCCCGGGGCCCAGCGAGCTGCTGATCCGGGTCCATGCCGCGCCGGTCACCGCAGGGGATGCGCGCATGCGTTCCGGCAAGGTGCCGCGAGGAATGGGGTTTATCCTACGGCTGGTAATTGGCCTTCGGCGTCCAAAGAATGCCCCGGGCTGGTCCTTTTCCGGCACCATCGCCGGGCTTGGCGCGGGGGTGACCGACTTTCGCGACGGCGCCCGGGTCTTTGGCATTCTGGGTTTTCCCGGCGGCACGCATCGCGAGTATCTCCTGGTCAAGGCTGACGGACTTGTACTGCCCCTGCCCGAAAGCCTGTCCCTGGCCGAGGGCGCAGCCTTCTTCTTTGGCGGGCTTACCGCTGCGCAGGCGGTGATCGACGAAGCCATGGTCGGGCCGGGCAAGCGGGTGCTGGTCGCGGGCGCAACCGGATCGGTCGGCAGCGCCGCTGTACAGATTGCCCACCATCTAGGAGCCGAGGTAACGGCACTTGCTTCACCCGCCAACCACGATCTGGCGCGCCGCCTTGGGGCCGACACTGTTGCCGATTACCGGGACCCACCGCCCCCGGGACCGTTTGACGCAATCATCGATGTCATGGGCGGGCTTGGCTGGAAAGGCGCCCGCCCGCTTCTGCCCCCAGATGGGCGGCTTGTGCTGATCACAGCCACCCTTGGCCAAATGATCGGCGCGGGTCTCTGGCCGCGCCGGTCGGGCCGCCGCGTCATCGCCAGCATGAACCGCGAGACGAAAGCGGCAATGCAGCGGCTTGTTGATCTGCACCAAGCCGGGGGCTACCGCCCTGCCCTTGGCCAGATGCTGCCCTTTGCCGACCTTCGCAAAGCCCACGCGATTGCCGAAAGCTTCCACAAGCCGGGCAATCTGGTGGTCGAGATGGTGGCGGGCGGCGACTAACCGCCCGGCGACAGCTTAGCGCCCAGCGACAGCTTAGCGCCCGGCGTAGATCTGAGCGATCCGGTCGACAGCGACTTCGGGCGACATCTGCTCGCTGACCCCGGTGCGGCGGCTGGTCAGTTCGACCATGCCATTGGCCAGCCCACCCGCGACAATCAGCGCCCTTTCGCCTGCGCACCCAGCGACTAAGATCGCAGGCCTAGGGAATTGCATGATGAGGATCCTTGTTCTTGGCGGCTATGGTGTCTTTGGCGGCAGACTTGCCCAGCTTTTGAAAGACGACCCAAGCCTGACCCTGCTGCTTGCGGGTCGCGACGGCGGGAAGGCCCGCATCTTTGCCGAAACCCTTGGCGGGGCGGCTATGGCCCTGCCTCTGGCCCTTGATCGCCACGATGTCGCTTCGGCTTTGGCCCAGCACCGACCCGATCTGATCGTCGACGCCTCCGGCCCGTTTCAGGCCTACGGCACCGATCCCTATCTGGTCCCCAAAGCCGCCATCGCTGCCCGCTTGCCCTATCTTGACCTCGCCGACGGGGCGGATTTCGTTTCCGGGATCAGCGCCTTAGATGCTGAGGCCCGCGCGGCAGGGGTCTTTGTTCTTGCCGGGGTCTCCAGCTTTCCGGTCCTGACCCATGCCGTCCTGACCGAAATGGAAACGCGCCTGACGGTGACCGAATTGACCGGCGGCATCGCCCCCTCGCCCTATGCCGGGGTAGGGCTGAACGTCTTGCGCGCGGTCTTGAGCTATGCTGGCGCGCCGGTCCGGCTGTGGCGACAGGGCAAGCCTTCAGCCGGCATCGGGCTTGGCGAAAGCCTGATTGCGACCGTCGCCGTGCCGGGCAAGGTCCCACTGCAGCCCCTGCGCTTTTCGCTGGTCGATGTGCCCGACCTGCGTATCCTGCCCCCGGCCCATCCCGAGCTGCAATCCCTCTGGTTGGGCGCCGCACCACAGCCACGCTTTCTGCACCGGTTGCTAACCCTGCTGGCACTGGCCCGCGCCAAGCTGCACCTGCCCTCGCTTGCCCCCTTGGCCCCGATTGCGCACTGGCTGTTGAACCTGCGCCCGATGGGCGAACATCGCGGTGGCATGTTCCTTGCGGCCAAGGGCCTGCGCGATGGCCAGCCTGCCCAGCTTTCCTGGCATCTTCTGGCCGAAGGCGACGATGGCCCGCTGATCCCTTCGATGGCCGTGGCCTTGTTGGTCAGCAAGATGCAACAGGGTTTGCCCCCCGCCCCCGGTGCCCGCGCCGGGATCGGCGCCCTGACGCTGGACGACTACATGACCGCCTTCGTCGGGCGCACCATCGTGACCGGCTGGCGTGAGGGGGCGCAGCCAGAACCCTACCCCCAGACCCTTGGCCCGATCTTTGACGACCTGCCCCCGCTTTTGCAGCAGCTGCACCGCCCCGGCCCCCGGTCGGTCTGGCGCGGAAGGGCCGAGGTGACACGCGGCAAAAACCTGATGGCCTTGCTGGTCGCCACCCTCTTCCGCTTTCCCAAAGCGGGCTTTGGCCAGCCGGTCGAAGTGACCTTCACGACCGATCCGCAGGGCCGCGAAACCTGGACCCGACGCTTTGGGGCGCAACCGATGCGCTCCACCCAAGAGGCAGGCTCTGGCCGCGATGCCGCCCTGATCGTCGAACGCTTCGGCCCCTTCCGCTTTGGCCTGGCGCTGGATTGGGACGGCACCCGCCTGCAGATCATCCCCCGCCGCTGGGGGATCGGCCCCCTGCCGCTGCCACTCTGGCTGATGCCGCACGGACCGGCTTGGGAGGACGTGCAAGACGGCCGCTTCCGCTTTCACGTTCAGATCATCCTGCCCCTGATCGGCCCGGTGGTGCGCTATGATGGCTGGCTGGAGCCGGTCAAGGCTGACACAGTCTGATGGGCCAGACGGAATGAAACCGGCACCCGAAAGGGTGCCTGATCAAGCTTCGCTATGTCCCGCTCCTTAGCGCTCGGCGTAGATCTGGACCGCCCGGTAGACATTGGCGTCGGGAAGCATTGCCTTGGGGTCGCTCATGCGGCAACCGGTCAGGCGACCTGTCGGCGGCGAAAGGGCCAAAGCAACAGCGTGAGCGCGGCCCTAACCAAGGCCCAGCCTGCCAGAAAGCCCAAACCGGAACAAACCCCACCTGCGACCGAAACCGGAACGGCCGGTACGAAATCGGCCCAGGTCGCTTGCAAAAGCTCGCCGTCTGCCATTCGGTGCGGCATCATCAGACGTTCGTAGACCCCGGCCAGGCGAAGCAACGCCAGATCGGACCGAAGTCCGTCAGCCCGGGCAAATGTCGCTTGAAGATCCTTGGCATGCTGGCCGGAAAAACCACTGGTGCCAAGTTCCGCTAGTGCTTGGTCACGGGTAAGCCCGGCGCGGTCGGCGGACTGGTCGAAATCTGCCTCGACCCGCGCCAAAGCCTCGACCTGTCCTGCCAAACGTTGCAAGTACTGCTGCGAAAACTCCGGAAACTGCGACAACGTAACTGCGCCGGAAAGGCCGCCCGCAAAGATAATTATCCGGCCCAGCATGACATCAAACTCCCGCGTAGATCTGCGCGATGCGGTCGACGGCGGATTCCGGCGACATCTCCTCGCTGACGCCGGTGCGGCGCGAGGTCAGTTCAACTACCCCATTCGCCAGCCCGCGCGGGCCTACGGTGATCCGCCAAGGCAGGCCGATCAGGTCCATCGTGGCGAACTTCGCGCCCGCCCGTTCGTCGCGGTCGTCATAGAGGGCCTCGAGCCCCTTGGCGGCCAAGGCCTTGTAAAGCCCCTCGCAGGCGGCATCGGCGGCGCTGTCACCCTGCTTCAGATTCACGATCCCAACCGGGAACGGCGTCACGCCTTCCGGCCAGATAATCCCTTTGTCGTCGTGAGAGGCCTCGATGATCGCGCCCAGCAGGCGGGAAACGCCGATGCCGTGGCTGCCCATCTCGACCGGAACCTTCGTGCCCTCGGCAGTGGTGACTTCAGCCCCCATGGCATCGGAATACTTGGTCCCGAAATAGAAGATCTGCCCAACTTCGATCCCGCGGCCAACCTTGCGGTGGGCCTCGGGAACCTGATCGAAGACCGCCTGATCGTGGGTCTCGTCGGTGCGGGCGTAAAGGGTGGTGAATTCCTTGCAGACATCTGCGACCTGGGTCCGGTCATCATAGTCGATCTCGCGCTGGCCAAGCGTCAGGCTGGTCACGCGGTCGTCGTAGAAGACCTCGGACTCGCCCGTCTGGGCCAGCACCAGGAATTCATGCGTATTGTCGCCCCCGATCGGCCCCGAAGCCGCCCGCATCGGGATCGCGGTCAGGCCCATGCGTTCATAGGTGCGCAGGTAGCTGACCATGTGGCGGTTGTAGGCGTGCAGGGCGGCGGCCTTGTCGACGTCGAAGTTGTAGCCGTCCTTCATCAGGAACTCACGCCCCCGCATCACGCCGAACCGGGGGCGCATCTCGTCGCGGAACTTCCACTGGATGTGGTAAAGGGTCAGCGGCAGGTCCTTGTAGCTGCTGACATGGGACCGGAAGATGTCGGTGATCATCTCTTCGTTCGTCGGGCCGTACAGCATCTCGCGGTCCTGCCGGTCCTTGATCCGCAGCATCTCCTGCCCGTAGTCGTCATAGCGACCGCTTTCCCGCCAGAGGTCGGCGGGCTGGAGGGTGGGCATCAACAGGGGGATGTGGCCCGCGCGTTCCTGTTCCTCGTTCACGATGGCTTCGATCCGGCGGAGGACCTTCAGGCCCAGCGGCAGCCAGGAATAGATCCCCGCGGCCTGCTGCTTGATCATCCCGGCCCGCAGCATGTAGCGGTGGGAAACGATCTGGGCCTCGGCGGGGTTTTCCTTGAGGACGGGGAGGAAGTAGCGGGAGAGACGCATCTTTTGGCCTGCCTGAAAAGGGTTCCCCGGTTTCCTAGCGGGTCGGGGGCGGGCAGGCAAGGTGCTGGGTTGTGTCCACGCTGGTCGGATTTGGAAGGATGTGAGGTTTCAATCGGTTAGCTGTGGGCGTTAGGGGTTTGTTAAGGTTTAGGACAAACTTTTGGTCAAGATGAAGATCGCCCTATGCTGAAAGATCAAACCCCAAGACCAACGGTCGAATAGAGTGGAAGAACCCTCAAGCTCTCTCCGATTCACCCTTTCCATCCAGGCAAGCGTGGTCGTAAACTTGCAACCACAGGAAACATGAAAGTTATTTGGGCGATGGCTAAGGCATTCATTCCAAGAACCTTTCTGGCATTGGGCTTGGCTTTCTTCGACTTAAGTTCCGTGGCTGCGCAGGACATGGGGATTGTCCCGTATGGTGCCATTCCGGTGCCCCCAGCAATTTGGGTGGATCAGTCCTCTTCCACGACAGGGCAAAGCGGCCCCGCAGGTGACCCCATTTATTTCAGCGGTGGTGAGATCGGAAAGTCCTTCGAAGGATTGGCCATTACCGAGCGCGATTTCTATGGGGAGAAATTCGACGATCTGGTTGGCCAGCCCAACTCTCCCTTGACCCTTCAGTTTGACTCTGGCGGAGCAAATCTCTGGACCGGGATCCTGGACAAGAACGATAAGGGCACAAGCTTTATTGCGGGTGTTACAGAATTCGGGAAACAGCAAGTCGGGGCAGGATCCGTCGCCATTCGTTTCGATGAACCCATCTGCCAGTTCGGATTCAAAGCACGCGTGAATACCCCCCTGCGGCCGATCTCCGGAAATTACATGAGAGGCCCCATCGGAGTGATCTTCTACGCAGATGACGGAAGTATACTGGGGGAATTCCTTCTTGGGAAAGGCGACATCTATTACTATGGATTTTCGTTGCCTGCCGGATCGATACCAAATGTTTCCGGAGTTACAATTGAGAACATCGACGAAGGTGGGGTTCAGATCTTTGACATGAAATACTTGGCAGATTGCATGCCATTTTTAAGTTAGTCTCTGTGAAGCGCATAAGGACTTGACCGGACGAGCATCGATGAGAAACCCTAGGCGGAACGCCGGGCCGGACAAAGAGTTGGGGCACGCCTCGACCTACCACCTTGACTCCCGCCTGCCTTCCCCCTCCCCTATCCCGATGCGACCACATGACAATCGCGCCTGGTTTCTCGTTCTTCCGGCTCTCACGCTACTGGGACTGGTGGGGGCGCTTCCCCTCCTCGCTGTCATCAACTACGGCTTTCACGACATCTTCTCGTTGCAGGACGTCTACTGGGTCGGGGTCCAGTGGTTCACCGATATCCTGCAGTCGGACCGGTTTCTGGCCTCCCTGGGGCGGAGCCTTCTCTTTTCTGCCCTCGCGCTTGGCATCCAGGTGCCGCTGGGGATCGGGGTGGCGCTGCTCTTGCTAAGCTACGGGAAGCGGGCGGTCTGGGGGTTGATGCTGGTGGCGCTGCCCCTGGTCGTGCCGTGGAACATGATTCCGATGTTTTGGCTGGGGCTGATCGACGCGAAGAGCGGCCTTTTGGGGCCAAGCCTTGCGGCTATCGGCTTCGACTGGAAGTTCACCGGCTGGCACACTTGGGCGCTCATTCTGGTGGTGGATACCTGGCATTGGCTGGGGCTTGTCGTGGTGCTGGCTTATGCCGGGCTATCGGCGATCCCTCCGGCTTACGGGCAGGCGGCGGCGATCGATGGGGCGTCGCGGTGGGCGATGTTGCGCTACATCCAGTTGCCCAAAATCGCGGCAGCACTGGCGATCGTGTTCCTTCTGCGCTTCGTCGACAGCTTCATGATCTACACCGAGGCCTTTGCGATCAACGCTGGCGGCCCCAGCGACGCGACGCGCTTTCTGTCTCTGGAGCTGGGCGAGGAGATCAAGGGCTTTTCCTACGGTCAGGCGGCGGCGCGGGCGACGATCTATTTCCTGATCGTGCTGGCGGTGGTCTGGGCCTTCGTCGCGGCCACACGGGAGCGAGAGGGATGAGGCATCTCGGTATCCTGGCGCTGGCCGGGTTCATCCTGTTGCCGCTGGTGCAGGCGGTGATCCTGAGCTTTACGGCCACCCTGCCGACCGAGGCGCAGGGGTCGTTCGGCCTGATGAACTACCAAGGCGTGCTGGCGACGCCGGAGCTGCGAGCGGCGATGGTCAATTCGGCCTTCTACGTCACCCTCAACGTCGCTCTCTGCATCGGCATCGGCCTGCCAGCTGCGTATGCCCTGGCGCGCACCCGGTTCACGGGGGACCGGCATTTCCTGCTGGCGATCCTGGTCTTCCGGGTGACGCCACCGGTGGTCCTGTCGCTGCCGATCTTCATCCTCTTCAGCCAGTTCGGCCTGGTGAACTCTCCGATCGGGATCGCCGTGGTCCATTGCCTCTTCAACCTGCCTGTGGCGGTCTGGGTGCTGGAAAGCTTCATCCGCGCTGTCCCGAGGGAGTTCGACGAGACGGCTTACCTCGACGGGCATTCAGGCCTGTCGTTCTTTTTTCGGCACCTCATCCCGCAGATCGCGCCCGGGATCGGGGTGGCGGCGTTCTTCTGCTTCATCTTCTCCTGGGTCGAGGTGGTCTTCGCCCGCATCCTGACGGTGACCGGCGGCAAGCCGATCACCATGGCGATTCAGGCGATGTTCAGTTTCCAGACCGACATCGGCAGGGTGATGGCGATGACCTGCCTGTCGCTTCTGCCGGGGGTGGCGATGATCTGGTTCGTCCGCAATCACCTGGCCAAGGGCTTCACGTTGCGGGCGTAACGGGCGCTAGTGGGCGGCGGTCTTCGGCACCTCGGGCCCGGGGACACCTTCGCCCAGCAAATCCTCCACAAAGAACGCGGCGAATTGGGCGCGGCCGGAGACGCCAGCTTTGGAGTAGATCCGGGTCAGTTGGGCGCGGACGGTGCCTTGGGCGGCACCGCGCAGGTCAGCGATCTCGGCCACGTCAAGGCCTTTGAGCGCAAGGAAGGCCACGTCGCGTTCGGCGGGGGTCAGGGCCCAGTCCTGAAACTGGCGGTCGATTACCGCGCCAAGGGCGCCCCGGGCGACATCAAGCGCCTGCTCTTGCGCCTGTAGCAGATCGATCGTGCGGCGCAGCGCGAAGGTGCCGAAGAGGATGCCAAGGACAAGGGCCGTGGTCACGGTGGCCTCGAAGATGAAATGCACGGATTCGGGGTTGTCGCGGAAGTCGCTGATCACATCGCCGACATAGAAAACCATGCCCACGGTCTGGACCAGCAGGAAAAGCGACAGCGCCATGGTCTGGCGCCGTCCGGTCGTATGCAGCTTGGGCGTAAGGGTCATTTCCGCCGTTCGCCCAGCAGCATCGGGGCAACGAGGTTGCGCCGGAGGGCCCGGCTTTCGATCAGAACCCCGGCGATATGCAGGGCCGCAAGAAACAGAAGCAGATTGGCAGCCACGTCATGCACCTCCTCGGCGGTCTCCCGAAGGCCGGAGTCTTCCTGATCGGAAGTCTCACCTTCGCTGTCCTTTATCAAGGCACTCCAGTCGCCGGTTTCAACTGTTGCCTTGTCGGCGGCCACCTGCATCGGTGTTTCTCCGCCGGTCATGACAAGCCCAGTTGCGACCACAAGCCCCAGAGCGACCCAGAATGCATAGACCATGAGCGCGCCTGCGGGATTGTGCGAGGGGTATTCGCGGACCCTGCCTGCGACGAGATCGCGCAGGTGCCGAAGGGCTGCGATGGGGTTCGGGGGGAAGGCGGAAAACCGGGCCTCCGTCGGGCCAAGGACCCCCCAGACCGTTCGCAGAAGAAGAAGCGCCATCAGGCCCCAACCAAGGGAAACGTGGGCAACGCTTCCGCCCTTGGTGATCAGGGCATTGGTCAGAACGACGCCGGCGACGCCCCAGTGGGTGATCCGAACGATGGGATCCCAGAGGGTGACATGCGATTTGGTCCGGGGGGGTGCCATGTCAGTCCTTGTCCGTGATCGCGGTCACAAGGCCCGTAGCAGGGTCGATGGCGACTTCGATCGCTTTGCCGGTGGCGGTGTCGGTGCAGACGGCTTCGACCTTGCCGTCTTCGGCTTCAAAATCGTCAACCGGGCAGCCGGCAGCTTCCAGCGCGGCCTTGGCTGTTTCCGCATCGGTGCCGATCAAGTCGCCAACGGCAGGCGCGGCAAGGGCGGCCATCGGGGCAAGCGCCGCAATGGCAGCCGAGAGGAGAAGTTTCTGCATGTGATCTTCCTTTGGGTGGGATCCCGGTCTTGGGATCTTCAGCCGGGACTGGATGCCCCGGTGGCGGTTATCTGTCCGACCATGGCGCCGGGCTCCATTGCCACAAGGCTTACCAAGGCCGGGCTAAGCGCCTGCTGACAGCGGGGTTTCGCTGGGCAGCCCCTTGCACGCGGGACCTTGCGCGGCAATATGGGGGCGAAAGCAAAGGATGGCGCGATGGCACTGCCGACCAAAGACCAGTTTCGCTATTGGGGCATCGCGTTTGCGGTGTTTCTGGTTGTGCTGTGGTTTCTGGGCAATGTGCTGTTGCCCTTCATCGTCGGCGGGGCGATTGCCTATTTCATGGACCCCTTGGCCGACCGTCTGGAGCGGCTGGGGCTAAGCCGGACGGCGGCGACGACGATCATCTCGCTGGTGGCCCTTTTTGGGGTGATCCTGCTGGTGCTGGCGGTCATTCCGACGCTGGTGAACCAGTTGACGGCGCTGGTGA
This sequence comes from Paracoccaceae bacterium, assembly GCA_947504705.1. Taxonomy (GTDB): domain Bacteria; phylum Pseudomonadota; class Alphaproteobacteria; order Rhodobacterales; family Rhodobacteraceae; genus Tabrizicola. The sequence goes on along the minus strand of CANNIA010000003.1, from coordinate 135,637 downwards.
ATGCCGCGCCCGACATTGCCAAGCGGTTGCAGGGGTTCTTGTTGGAGCGGTTCCCGTCGCTGGCTGATAGCACCTCGACCATCCGCCAGACTTTGGCCGAGATCGGGACAGCGATCCAGGCGCGGGGCGGGCAGGTGGTGCAGGGGCTGATCAGCTCGGCCCTTGGGGTAATTTCGGTGGTTGTGTTCATCGTGGTCGTGCCGGTGGTGTCGTTCTATCTGCTGCTGGACTGGGACCGGATGCTGGCCCGGATCGACGCGATGCTGCCCCTGGACCATGCCCCGACGGTCCGCCGTTTGGCGCGAGAGATTGACGCGGTGCTGGCCGGTTTCGTGCGCGGGCAGGTGTCGGTTTGCGCGGCACTTGGGACGTTCTATGCGGTCGCGCTGATGATCGCTGGGTTGCAGTTCGGGCTGATCGTGGGGGTGATTGCCGGGGCGATCACGTTCATTCCCTATGTTGGTTCCTTGGTGGGCGGAGCCTTGGCCGTCGGGCTGGCCCTGTTCCAGTTCTGGGGCGACTGGGTGCAGATCGGCATCATCGCGGCGATCTTCGGCGTCGGGCAGTTTGTCGAGGGCAATATCCTGACCCCCCGCTTGGTGGGGAAATCGGTTGGGTTGCATCCGGTGTGGCTGTTGTTCGCGCTATCGGCTTTTGGCACCGTCTTTGGCTTTGTCGGGATGCTGATCGCGGTTCCCGTGGCCGCAGCCATCGGGGTGCTGACCCGGTTCGGGGTTACGCAGTATCATGCGAGCCTGCTGTATCAGGGCAAGGCGGGGCTGGTGGAAGCGGCCAGCTTTACCTCGGCCCCTGAACTCGAACCGAAGCCCAAGCGCCGTCGCAAGCCTGCCGGTGAGGGCGGAGAGGGCGTGTGATCCGTCAGCTGGCCTTTGATCTGCCGAATGCCGAGGCGATGACGCGGGCCGATTTCTTCGCAGCACCTTCGAATGCGCTGGCCCTGCAAGCGGTGGACGGCTGGCGCGACTGGCCGGGGCGCAAATTGTTGCTGGTCGGTCCCGAAGGGTCTGGCAAGACCCACCTGGCCCAAGTCTGGGCTGCAAGCGCCGATGCGGTGATCCTGTCTGTCGAAGCCTTGACCGAGACCGTGCTTGAGGGCCTTTCTGGCCGCGCTGTGGTGGTCGAGGATGTCGACCGGATCGGGGCCGGAGAAGCCGCCCTTTTCCACCTACACAACATGGCCACCGGGACCGGCGCGCTGTTGATGACCGCGCGCACCCCGCCGCGCGACTGGGGGCTGACCCTGCCTGACCTGATCAGCCGGATGCAATCCACCGCCATCGCGCATCTGGAGGCCCCGGATGACGTGCTTTTGTCTGCTGTGCTGGTCAAGCTTTTTGCCGACCGGCAGGTGGTGGTGCCGCCGAACCTGATCTCATACCTGATCACCCGCATGCCCCGGTCCATCGGTGCGGCGCGGGCGCTGGTGGCAACGCTTGACGCCCGCGCGCTGGCCCTTGGCCGCCCAATAACGCGGGCGCTTGCCGCCGAGGTGCTTGGCGACGCATAAGCTGCATCCGGGCAGCCTTGCCGAAATACGATCAGGCGCTACCCGACGAGGCCGAGACCGGGATGAACGGCCGGGACGACCGGACTTGCGCACGCGACTGTGACTGGCCTCGCAGACCAGGAGCGGCCTAGACTTTTGGCAAAGGCGGGAAAGGGCCCGACATGCGCGCTCTGCTATTGGTTCTGGCGTTTATGACCCCGGCGCTTGCCGAGGATTGGACGCCCTTGAATTCGGAAGCGATCACGGTGGCGCTGACCGGGCGCAGCCTTGCTTATGAGGACGGCACGCAGCAGAATTTCTTTGCCGACGGACGCACGCTTTACCGGGCGGGCGCGGGGGAAAGCTGGGGCAAATGGTGGGTGGCGGATGACGCCTATTGTTCGACCTGGCCGCCTTCGGAAACCCCGGCCTGCTTTGGGGTCGAGGCGCAGGGCAGCATGATCCGCTTTCTCGACGCGGGCGGATCGGAAACCCGGGGCAGCTACACCGATCAGTGACCCGCGATTTGTCTGGCGAAATCCTCGGCGTCATACCAGCCTTTCGAGGTGGCAATCTTGCCATCAGCGTCCAGATCCCATTCCTCCCAGCCCATGACGCGCAGTGGATTGCCAGTTCCGGCATGGCGTCCGGTGAAGGTCCAGATAAAGGCCACATGGATGCCCGCGATGCGCAGATCATCCAGGGTGACGCGCATGTCGTTCACATCGGCATAGAATCCTGCCGCCATTTCGGCAACCTTCGCCCTGCCCTGCGAAGGCTGCCCCCGGTTGATGACGATCCCGCCATCCGGGCTGTATCAGGCCGCCACCTGCGCCGGATCGCCTGGATTCCAGGCGGCCTCATAGTCGCGGGCGAAGGTCGAAAGTGCTTCAATACTTGGCGTCATGATGTCCGTATCCTTCGATCAATGAGCACGGTGCCAAGCGTAAAGTGCGGCAGGGGCCACGGTCAATGAAACTGGCTTTGGGGCAGAGCCGGGCCTGCCACGGAGAGGGCTGGCGATACCTCCCCTAGACATGCCCCCGCCCCGGTGAAAGACTGTCACAATCCTTTCATGATATGCGCGGCATAACCCCCCGATGACCCAGGCCGATTTCCTTAAATCCCCGTTCCACGCCCCGGTCTCGCTGCCCTTTGCCGAAACCGCAGGGCCGGGCCGGTTCTTCAACCGCGAGCTTTCCTGGCTGGCCTTCAACTGGCGTGTGCTGGAAGAGGCGGCGAACCCGGCCGTTCCGCTTTTGGAGCGGCTGCGGTTCCTGTCGATTTCGGCGGCGAACCTTGACGAATTCTATATGGTGCGGGTCGCGGGTTTGCGGGCGCTGGTCCGCAACGGCAATGCGATCCTGTCGGAAGATGGCCGCAGCCCCGCTGAACAGCTGCAGCTGATCAACGCCGATGCAAGGCGGTTGATGCAGACCCAGCAGACGACGTTCAACCGGCTGCGCAAAGAGATGGAGGCGGAAGGGATCAGCATCGTGCAGCGCTCGCGTCTGACGGCGCGGGACCTGAAGTTTCTGGAAAGCCACTTCCTGTCGAATGTCTTTCCGGTGCTGTCGCCCCTTGCGATCGACCCGGCGCACCCGTTCCCCTTTATCCCGAACACCGGGTTCTCTTTGGCGCTGGAGTTGGAGCGAGTCTCGGACCACCGGCAGCTGAAGGCGTTGTTGCCAATCCCGCAGCAGATCGCCCGTTTCGTGGCCCTGCCGGGAAAAGAAGGTGAGCATCGGTTCCTGCCTTTGGAAGAATTGCTGCTGTTGCATCTGGGGATGCTGTTTCCCGGCTATGCCGACAAGGGCCATTGCATGTTCCGGGTGCTGCGCGACAGCGACCTTGAGGTTGAGGACGAGGCCGAAGATCTGGTGCGCGAGTTCGAGACCGCGCTGAAACGCCGTCGCAGGGGCGAGGTGATCCGGCTGAAGATGTCGGCCGGCGCGCTGGAAAGCCTGCGCTCGCTGATCATGGGCGAGTTGGCCGTCACCGAGGATGAGGTGGTGGAGGTCAAGGGCCTCTTGGGTGTGGCGGATCTGAAGGAGCTGATCCTGTCCAGCCGTAAGGATCTGATGTGGCCGCCTTTCACACCCCGCGTGCCTGAGAGGGTGCAGGACCACGACGGCGACATGTTCGCAGCAATCCGGCAAAAGGACATGCTGCTGCATCACCCTTACGAGACCTTCGATATGGTGATCGGGTTCTTGCAGCAGGCGGCGCGTGACCCCGATGTGCTGGCGATCAAGCAGACGCTTTACCGGACTTCATGGGACAGCCCCGTGGTCACGGCGCTTTGCGAGGCGGCAGAGGCGGGGAAATCGGTGACCGCCTTGGTCGAGTTGAAGGCGCGGTTCGACGAGGCAGCAAACATCCGGCAAAGCCGCCGTCTGGAGCGGGCCGGGGCGCATGTGGTTTACGGGTTCGTGAACTACAAGACCCATGCCAAGATCAGCACCGTCGTGCGGCGCGAAGGTGACCATCTGGTGACCTATACCCACTATGGAACCGGCAACTATCACCCGATCACTGCGCGGATCTATACCGACCTTAGCTTCTTCACCTGCGATGCGGCTTTGGGGCGCGATGCGACCAAGGTGTTCAATTACCTTTCCGGCTATGTGCAGCCCGAGGGGCTTGAGAATTTGGCGATCTCGCCCATCACGCTGAAACCCCGGCTTCTGGAGTTGATTGCGGCTGAGGCTGACCATGCCCGCGCCGGGCGGCCGGCGGAAATCTGGGCCAAGATGAATTCTGTCGTCGAGCCAGATGTGATCGACGCGCTTTATGCGGCAAGCCAAGCCGGGGTGAAGATCTCTCTGGTGATCCGGGGCATCTGCGGCGTGCGTCCTGGGGTGAAGGGGCTATCGGAAAACATCCGGGTCAAATCGATCGTCGGGCGGTTTCTGGAACATTCCCGCATCGTCTGCTTTGGGAATGGCCACGGGCTTCCGGCCAAGAAAGCGCGCGTCTTCTTCTCATCCGCCGACTGGATGGGGCGCAACCTGACGCGGCGGGTGGAAACTTTGGTCGAGGCGCTGAACCCGACAGTAAAAAGCCAGATATTGACGCAGATCATGGCGGCGAACCTGGGTGATGAGGCACAAAGCTGGGTACTGGCCCCCGACGGCGGTTATACCCGCGACCTGGGGCCGGAAGGGGCGAAGCTGTTCAACTGTCACAACTTCTTCATGGAGAACCCTTCGCTGTCCGGGCGGGGAACCGCAGGAGCCAAGGACGCGCCGCGTCTGATCTCTGCGAAGGATGACGATAACGGTGGGGAAGCTGCGGCACGCTAGGGCCGGGGCCAAATTCCTTAAGCAAGGAATTTGCAAAAGTCTTCCTTAAGACCTTTGGCCCCCGGCCAACCACTCGGCACATGGTTGACCACACTCGGTAGGACCCGCACGATGATGCAAGAAGATCAGGGGATTCTTTGATGGCAGCTGACGGAAAATCGCCCTTGAGCGGAGATGATGACGACGCTGGCGACTGGGGTCCCTTTGGCAAGCCCTTGTTCGACGATCCATCGGCCCGCGCCCTTAGCCGGGTGGGGGTGGTTGATGTCGGGTCGAACTCGGTCCGGATGGTGGTGTTTGATGGTGCTGCACGCTCGCCTGCATATTTTTACAACGAAAAGATCATGTGCGGACTGGGCAAGGGGCTGGCCGAGACGGGCAAGCTGAACCCAGAAGGCAAGGCCCGGGCGCTAGCGGCGCTGAAGCGGTTTTCCTTGCTGGCCAAAGGGATGAACATTTCCCCCTTCACCGTCGTCGCCACGGCCGCGACGCGCGAAGCCGAAGATGGGCCGGAGTTTCAGGCGCAAGTGCTGCGCGAGACCGGGCTGAAGCTGCATGTCATCGACGGCGGCGAAGAGGCGCGGCTGTCGGCGCAGGGCGTGCTTCTGGGCTGGCCGGAAGCGCAGGGTATCGTCTGCGACATCGGCGGTAACTCGATGGAACTGGCGCGGATCGGCGGCGGCAAGGTCGGCAAGCGGGTCTCTACCCCGCTGGGGCCGTTCCGGCTGCAGCAGATCAGCGACGACCCTAAGAAGCGCAAGGCGCATATCGACGCGGTGTTGGAAGCGGCTGCGAAAGAGATCAGGCCTGCAGGCGACCGGGTCTATCTGGTCGGCGGCTCGTGGCGCGTCATCGGACGGCTGGACATGGAGCGGCGAAATTACCCGCTGACGGTTCTGCACGAATACCGTATGACGCCCGAGGGGCTGAGCGACACCTTGGATTGGCTGGCCTCGACCGACCTTGCAGCGCTGCGCGGTCGGACCGGCACCAGCGCCGAACGGATGGAACTGGTGCCGCTGGCCTGCGAAGTGCTGCGCGAGATCATCCGAGTGCTGAAACCCTCGGAAATCGATGTCTCGGCCTATGGCATCCGCGAGGGGCTTTTGTACGAACAGATGCCCGAACGGCTGCGCGCCCGCGACCCGCTGATCGAGGCCGCGCGGATGGCCGAACTGACCCAGGCCCGCATCCCCGGCTTTGGCAAGAAACTGTTTGAGTTCCTGGAGCCGCTGTACAAGACCGCAACGCCCGAGCGATTGCGGCTGATCAAGGCGGCTTGCCTGTTGCATGACACCACCTGGCGCGCGCACCCCGATTACCGGGCCGAGGCCTGTTTCGACAACGCCACCCGCTCGAACCTTGGCGGGCTTGACCATCCGGGCCGGGTGTTTCTGGGGTTGGCGCTGTTGCATCGCTACAAGAACAGTCGCGCTGGCAGCCGGATGGAACCCCTGTTCAGGCTGCTCTCGGAACTCGAGATTCAAGAGGCCGAGGCCTTGGGCAAGGCGATGCGCTTTGGGGCGATGTTCTCGGTCGGCGATCCCGCCCAGGCGGGCGAACTTCGCTGGCAAGAGAAAAAGCGCCTGCTGACTTTGGCCTTGACCGAAGATGGCTTGGGCCTGTTCGGCGAAGTGGCGCAGGCCCGGTTTGCGGCCTTGGCGCTGGCCCTGAAAGCGCAGACAAATATCGTCAGCATGGCGAAAGCATGAGCCTGACCCTTGACCATATCGCGATTTCCGCTGGTTCGCTTGATGAGGGGGTCGCCTTTGTCGAAGCCGCCCTTGGCGTGCCCTTGGCGGGCGGCGGCCAGCATCCGCATATGGCGACGCATAACCGGCTTCTGGGTCTGGGTGATGTCTATCTTGAGGTGATCGCCGCCGACCCTTCGGCCCCCCGCCCGGCATGGCCACGCTGGTTCGACCTTGACCACTTTTCCGGTCCGCCGCGGCTGAGCAACTGGATTTGCCGCACCGATAACCTTGACGCGGCGCTTGCCGCCTCGCCCCCCGGAACCGGTGCTCCGGTATCCTTGCAGCGCGGCGATTACCGCTGGCGAATGGCGGTGCCCGGTGATGGTATCCTGCCGTTTGACAATGCCTACCCGGCGCTGATCGAATGGCAGGGGAGCCTGCACCCGGCCAAGGCGTTGCCCGATCAGGGGGTCCGCATGACCGCACTGGAAATCTTTCACCCCGACGCCGAAGCGCTTGCTGCAGGCCTTGCCACGCGGCTCGCCGACTCCTTGGTCCATATCTACCGCTCGCCCCACAAGGCGATGCGGGCGGTTTTTGCAACGCCCAAGGGGACCCGGGTTCTGACATGATCCGCCCGGCCCGACCCGAAGACGCGGCCCAGTTGGCGGCACTTCTGAACCACTGGATCGAGAAGACCGCGATCACCTTCAACCCCGTGCCAAAGACCGAGGCTGACATCCGCGAGATGATCGCCGCCAAGGCCGCCGCCGGGCATGGGTTCTTTGTTGCCACGAATGACGAAGGCGCGGTGATCGGGCAGGCGAGCTATGGCCAGTTTCGGGGTGGGATCGGCTACAAGACCTGTATGGAGCATTCGATTTCGCTTGCCCCGGGTGTAAAGGCACAGGGCCTTGGCCGGGCGCTGATGACGGTGATCGAGGACCATGCCCGTACAGCAGGCGCGCATCAGATGATTGCGGGTGTTTCGGGCGAGAACCCTGAAGGCCGTGCCTTTCACGAAAAATCGGGCTACCGTGTGATCGCCATAGTGCCGGAAGCAGGCCACAAGTTCGGTCGCTTCATGGACCTTGTGCTGATGCAGAAATTCCTCTGACAACCGCCCCGGCCCCGGTTATTGTCGCCCCATGTCGATCTGGACCCGCATCACCGAAGCCCTTGCCGCCCTTGCCAAGGGCGAGCCGTTGTCGGTTGTCTTCGACAAGCTGCGCAGTTCTCCTCCGGCCGAGCAATCAGTCGGCTTCACCATCGCCGTCCTTGCCCTTGGCGCGAAAATGGCCAAGGCCGATGGCACGGTGACCCGCGACGAAGTCACCGCCTTTCGCCGCATCTTCACCTTTCCGGAAGGCGAGGAAGAACATGCCGCCCGCGTCTTCAACCTTGCCCGGCAGGATGTGGCGGGGTTCGATGCCTATGCCCGCAAAATCGCGCGGCTGTTCAACCCGGATGGCCAGTCGATCTGCGCTGATGATCATCATGTGCTGGTCGATATCCTTGAGGCGCTGTTCCAAATCGCCGTCGCCGATGGCAGCTATCATGCAGGCGAAGATGCCTTCCTGACCCATGTGGCGCAGGAATTCGGGCTGGATGAGGGCTGCTTCCGCATCGTGCGATCACGCCTTGTCGAAGGCGCGCCGCGTGACCCCTATGACGTGCTGGGCCTGCCCCGCGACGCCACGCGGGATGAGGCGCGGCAGGCCTGGAAATCGCTTATCCGAAACACGCACCCCGACGTGCTGCAATCCCGTGGCGTGCCGCCCGAGGCGATGAAGCTGGCCGAACGCAGGTTGCAACTGATCAACGAGGCTTGGCGCGAGATTTCGGCCAAGGTCGCGGCGTGACCGCGCCCGGGTCGCGCCCGCTGCGGCTGGCGACCTATAATGTCGAATGGATGAATGCACTCTTTGATGATCAGGGGCGGCTGTTGCAGGACGGCGAACCCTCGTCGCGCTACAAGACCAGCCGGGGCGAACAGCTCGCCGCCTTGGGGATCGTGTTCACTGCGCTTGACGCTGATGGCATCCTGATCGTCGAGGCGCCCGACACCAACACCCACCGCCAAACCACCCGCGCGCTGGAAAACTTTGCCCTGACCATGGGTCTGCGCGCGCGCAAAGCCCTGATCGGATATCCTTCGGAAACCGAACAGGAAATCGCCTTTCTTTACGATCCCGACCGCTTGACCGCCCACCACGATCCGCAAGGCGCGCCCTCGACCAGCCACGGCTCGCCCGACGGGCCCCGGTTTGACACCACCTTCCGCTATGACCTTGATGCTGACGGTCTGTCGGAAACCATCCGCTTCTCCAAACCTCCGCTGGAATTGGCCATCAGTACCCCGGAAGGCCGAAAGCTGCGGCTGATCGGGATGCATGCCAAGTCGAAGAACCCCCACGGCGCGGTTGGCCGCGAGGCGATGATCCGGCTTTCCATCGAGAACCGCCGCAAGCAGTTAGCCCAGTGCCTTTGGCTGCGCCAGCGGGTCGAGGGGCACCTAGCGGTCGGCGACAGTTTGGTCGTGCTAGGCGACTTCAACGACGGCCCCGGGATCGACGAGTTTGAAAAACTTTTCGGCCATTCCGGGGTGGAAATCGTGCTGGGCGCCGAGCCCGATCCGACGATGACGCTGACCGACCCGCATGCCCTGATGGCGCTGCAAAGCCGGATTGGCTTCGCCCCGACCTCGGCCCGGTTCTACCTTGCCCCCCAAAAGCGGTTCTTCGAGGCGCTTCTGGATTTCATCATGGTCTCGCCCGACCTTGCGGCCAAGGGCCCCGACTGGCGGATCTGGCATCCATTCAACGATCCCCGGATCATGGAAATCCCCGACCTGCGCGAGGCGCTGCTGCAGGCGTCGGACCATTTCCCGGTGACAGTGGATTTTCCGCAAGGGGTTTAAGAATTGCGCGCCTGACGGCGCGTGTTCCTTGTCTCGTCGTTGGGCTTCGCCTCCTCCTCGCGAAACATGAGTGTTTTCGCCAAGAGGAAGCTGAACTTGGTTCCTCTTGGCCGAAATACTCTGGGGTTTGGGGGTGAAACCCCAATCAACCGAGGAGGAGGCGAAGCCCGACGACGAGACAAGAGACTTGCGGCGAAGCCGCTCCGCTCAATAGCCGCCCCTAGCCCCGTGCGGCGCGGATCAGGTCCAGGATGTCTTTCGCGGCTGCCGGGATATTGGTCCCCGGTCCGAAGATCGCCTTCACGCCTGCCGCTTTCAGGAAGTCATAGTCCTGCTGCGGGATCACGCCGCCGCAGATCACAAGGATATCCCCTGCCCCTTGATCCTTCAGCGCCTGTACCAGTTTCGGGGCCAGCGTCTTGTGGCCCGCCGCCTGACTGGAGATGCCGATGACATGTACGTCGTTGTCGATTGCGTCCTGCGCGGCCTCTTCCGGGGTCTGGAACAGGGGGCCCACATCCACGTCAAAGCCGATGTCGGCGAAGGCGGTGGCAATCACCTTGGCGCCCCGGTCATGGCCGTCCTGGCCCATCTTGACCACCAGCATCCGGGGGCGGCGGCCTTCGGTTTCGGCGAAGGTTTCCACGTCCTTCTGGATCTGCTGGAACCCCGCATCGCCTTCATAGGCGGCGCCATAGACCCCGGCGAGGGTCTTCACCTCGGCCCGATGCCGCCCGAAGATCTTTTCCATGGCGTCCGAAATCTCCCCAACCGTGGCCCTTGCCCTTGCGGCGTCGACAGCAGCTTCCAGAAGGTTGCCGCCCTCGCTCGCGCGGCGGGTCAGTTCCGCCAGCGCAGCTTGACAGTGGGCCTCATCCCGCGTGCTGCGGACCGTTTTCAGCCGTGCGACCTGAGCTTCGCGCACCGCGTTGTTGTCGATGTCGCGGATGTCGATCAGGTCTTCCTTGTCCTTGCGGTACTTGTTGACCCCAACGATCACCTCTTCGCCCCGGTCGATCATCGCCTGACGGCGGGCGGCGCTTTCTTCGATACGAAGCTTGGGCATGCCAGAGGCGACCGCGTTGGTCATGCCGCCCATCGCCTCGACTTCCTCGATGATCTTCCAGGCTTCGGTCGCCAGCTGGTTGGTAAGGCTTTCGACATAATAGCTGCCCGCCAGCGGGTCGACGACATGGGTGATCCCGGTTTCCTCTTGCAACACCAGCTGGGTGTTCCGCGCGATCCGGGCCGCGAAATCTGTGGGCAGGGCGATGGCTTCGTCCAAAGCATTGGTGTGCAGGCTTTGCGTCCCGCCCAGAACCGCCGACATCGCCTCGTAAGCCGTGCGGATGACGTTGTTGTAGGGGTCCTGTTCCTGCAAGGACACGCCAGAAGTCTGGCAATGGGTGCGCAGCATCAGGCTGGAGGTTTTTTTCGCGCCGAATTCGGTCATGATCCGGTGCCAGAGCATCCTTGCGGCGCGCAGCTTGGCGACCTCCATGAAGAAGTTCATGCCGATGGCGAAGAAAAAGGACAGCCGCCCGGCGAAATCGTCGACATCCATGCCGCGCGCGGTGGCGGTTTTCACGTATTCGCGGCCATCGGCCAAGGTGAAGGCCAGTTCCTGCACCAGGTTCGCCCCGGCTTCTTGCATGTGGTAGCCGGAGATCGAGATCGAGTTGAACTTGGGCATCTCGGCGGAAGTGTATTCGATGATGTCGGCAACGATCCGCATCGAGGGTTCGGGCGGATAGATATAGGTGTTCCGCACCATGAACTCTTTCAGAATGTCGTTCTGGATGGTGCCGGACAGGGCCGCGCGGGGGACGCCCTGTTCTTCACCCGCGACGATGAAGCTGGCAAGGATCGGGATCACCGCGCCATTCATCGTCATGGAAACGCTGATCTTTTCCAAAGGGATGCCGTCGAAGAGGATCTTCATGTCCTCGACTGAATCAATCGCCACGCCCGCCTTGCCGACATCGCCCACCACGCGCGGGTGGTCGCTGTCATAGCCGCGGTGGGTGGCAAGGTCGAAGGCGACCGACACGCCCTGCTGGCCGCCTGCAAGCGCCTTACGGTAGAAAGTGTTCGATTCCTCGGCCGTCGAAAACCCCGCATATTGCCGGATCGTCCAGGGGCGGCCCGCATACATCGTGGCCCGCACGCCGCGAGTGAAGGGGGCGATGCCCGGAAGTTCGCCCATCTGCGGCAAGCCCGCGACATCGTCAGCGGTGTAAAGCGGCTTGACCGTGATGCCTTCCAGAGTTTGCCAGTTCAGGCTGTCCAGCGGCTGGTCGCGAAGGTCGTGTCGGGCAAGCTTTTCCCAATCGGCGCGGGTCGGCATGGGCTTGGTTCCTGTCTTTTGCGGAAGGCCAGGGGCGCTGCCCCCCGCGTCCAGTGGTTCTTGAACCGATGGCGCATTCCCTGAACGCACCCCCGGGATATTTGGTCCAGAATGAAGGGCCGGGCGGCCCTATTCAAACTCCATGATCACATCATCGACCCTGAGGCTGGCCCCGGCGCTGGCGTTGATCTTCTTGACCACGCCTTTGCGTTCGGCCTTGAGGATGTTCTCCATCTTCATCGCCTCGACCGTGGCAAGGGCCTGGCCTTCCTGCACCTCGTCGCCCTCCGAGACGGCGATTTTCACCACCAGCCCCGGCATCGGGCAGAGGAGGTATTTCGAGGTGTCAGGCGGGGTCTTTTCCAGCATCAGCCCGGCCAGCTCTTTCTGGCGCGGGGTCTGGACATGGACCTTCAAGTCCGCGCCGCGCAGGCGCATGCGAAAGCCCATCGGGATCTTGGTGGTCTTGATCACCAAGGGTTTGCCATCAACCGTCAGGCGGGCAAGGGGCTGGCCGGGGGTCCAGTCGCTTTCCACCCGCAAGGCCTGACCATCGGCAAAGGTGACGGTCGATCCGGCATGGTCGGCGAGGATCGTCAGGGCCATGCTTTCGTCCTGCAGGGTGACCACCCAATCATCGCCGACGCGACGCGTGTGGTTGTCCATCGTGCCGGAAATGCGGGTCCGGCGGATTTCGGCGACCCGGTTCATCGCGGCGGCGGCGGCGGCGACACGGCGAAGCAAAAGCCGGTCCAATGTTGCGCCAGTGAAACCGCCGACGTATTCCTCGGCGATAAAGGCGGTCGTAATGTTGCCAGATGTAAAGCGCGGATGATCCATCACCGCTGAACAGAACGGCAGGTTGTGACCGATGCCTTCGACTTCGAAGGTGTCGAGCGCCAGCCGCATCTCTTCGATCGCATCGGCACGGGTCGGGCCCCAAGTGCACAGTTTGGCGATCATCGGGTCGTAATACATGCTGATCTCGCCGCCCTCATAGACGCCGGTATCATTGCGCACGATGCCGGTGGCGGTCGGGCCTTCGACGGGGGGGCGGTAGCGGGTCAGCCGGCCGATGGAGGGCAGGAAGTTGCGGTAAGGATCCTCGGCGTAAAGGCGGCTTTCCATCGCCCAACCGTTGATCTTCAGGTCTTCCTGACGGAACGGCAAGGGCTCGCCATTTGCGACGCGGATCATCTGTTCCACGAGATCGACGCCGGTGATCAGTTCGGTGACCGGGTGTTCCACCTGCAACCGGGTGTTCATTTCCAGAAAGAAGAAGTTGCGGTTGCCGTCGACGATGAATTCCACGGTGCCCGCGCTGGTATAGCCTACTGCACGCGCCAAGGCGCAGGCCTGTTCGCCCATGGCCTTCCGTGTGGCTTCATCGAGGAAGGGCGAAGGCGCCTCTTCGATGACCTTCTGGTTCCGCCGCTGGATCGAGCATTCACGTTCGTGCAGGTAGACAGTGTTGCCGTGTTTGTCGGCCAGCACCTGAATTTCGATGTGGCGGGGCTGGGTGACAAACTTTTCGATGAAGATCCGGTCGTCGCCAAAGCTGGCCGCCGCCTCGTTCTTTGACGACTGGAACCCTTCGCGAGCCTCGTCATCAGTCCAAGCGATGCGCATGCCCTTGCCGCCGCCGCCCGCTGACGCCTTGATCATCACCGGATAGCCGATCTGGCTGGCAATCTTGACCGCTTCATCCGCGTCGGCGATCAGACCCATATGGCCCGGAACGGTGGAAACCCCCGCCTTTTGCGCAATTTTCTTCGAGGTGATCTTGTCGCCCATCGCTTCAATCGCGGGGCTGGGGGGGCCGACGAAAACGACGCCCTCCTTTTCAAGCGCGGCAGCGAAGTTCCTGTTTTCACTCAGAAACCCATAACCCGGATGCACGGCCTCAGCCCCCGTGGCCCTAACAGCCTCCATGATCTTGTCAATCACGATATAGGACTGCGCGGCGGGGGCCGGGCCGATATGCACCGCCTCGTCCGCCATCTTGACGTGCAGCGCGTTGCGGTCGGCGTCGGAATAGACCGCCACCGTCTTGATCCCCATCAGCTTCGCGGTCTTGATCACGCGGCAGGCGATTTCCCCGCGGTTGGCAATCAGGATCTTCTTGAACATCGGCGGTCCCTTTCAGGCAGCAAAAAGCAAAGGACCACCCGGGCGGTTGGCCCGGATGGTCCTTGTGGATGAGTTAAGCCGCCCGAAGGCGGTTAGATCAGGGTCAGTAGCAGGGCCCGAGGCCGACTTCGACGCCGCAGGTTGCAACGCCCGCAAGGCCGCCGATGACTGCCCCGGTAAGCAGGTTGCCGTCGGTTGCATCCGCGATGACGACGCCCGCAGCGGCACCAGCTGCGCCACGCGATGCAGGGTCCTGCATGCAGCCGGCAAGAGAGGTGGAAAGGATGGCGAAGACGATAAGCGATTTGCGCATGTGTGACTGCCTCGTTGGTTTGTTGTTATCTCGGCGGATTCTACAGCAATACCGCGCATTTCAAAGCGATTTCTAGGGCGATCCGCCAAGCGATTCCATACCTTCCCCGGGCATGGGGACGGTCCGGCCAAGGGGTGGCCGGACCGCGGGGAAGGTGAAGGGAAACAGAACTGATCAAGCGGAGCCAAACCAAGATCGTGCTCCGGTCGGAAACAATGCCTCCAAATCTCCGGCATTGCAAATACTTCCGGTGCGACGACGGAGCCGTAGGCGAAAGCACGCCAATCCAGCACAGATGTTGGCGCGTTCATGCCTAATCCTCCTCCTCGTCCCAGTCATCCGACAAGGCATCGGGCGCGTCAGGGGCGTAGACCTTGGGAAAAGCGGCCTCGGCACGCTTGGCGTCGATACGCAGCAAGGCCTCATAGGAACAGGGGTCAAACGGGTCTTCGGCAGCCACCACTTCGCGCCCGAAGAGCCACGAAAGACGCCCGGCATCAAGATTGCCACGCTCGAAGGGTTGGGCACCGAAATACTGCCAGAGTGCGGCCATGAAGGCCTCATCTGCCATCCGGTCAGCGTGCTTGCGGTCCTTGTAGCGCTCGCGCTTGATCAGCTTGGCTGGGCCGCCTTTCATATTGGCGCGGCGGATGGTGAACTGGAAATCGGTTCCCGCCAGTCGGCCGGGAAAGCCGCGGTGTTTCAGCATTTGTCCTGTCTCCTGTCATGGCATTCGGCAGGGCGAATAGGCGAAAGCGCGCCAAAGGCACAGAGGCACTGACGCAAAGCGGCTGAAATTATCGGTAAAACTTGGACCGCCGTCCGCTGGACGCAGTCAGGGGTTGGGACGGGCCCGCCGTGCCTTGGCAGGCAGGCCCGAGCCGAATACTTAGAGTTTGCCCGTGTCCGGGGTTTCGACAACAACCGGCTCCGGCATCGGTTCAGCCTTTTTGGCGCAAGCGCCCATTGCGGAAACCATTGCCAGAACCATGACGATACGAACGCTCTTCGACATACTTTTCTCCATTTTGCTTGGGGTGCACCTAGAGCGTCTGCCCGAACCGGCCCCCTGTTGTCATTAAGGGTCGAAGCCTCCGCGCAGCGCCACATCTGACCGGGGGCACCCCGGCGTCGTTGCATGCGGACACAGAATTTCCGAACCGAAGCGCAGTCTACAACAGCCCTTAGCGGCTGACCAGACCGAACTCTACCATGGGCAGAGATTTTCAGAAGGGTTGCCATAGACAAGCCCCCCCTTCCAGACTGTAAGCTTCAAAGAATTGCACCACTTCAGGGGCCGCCTCACCGAAAGGGACGACCTCGGACGAAAGCGAGATCACGATCTGCTGTGGCGTGGGAACGGTTCCGTCGGTGCGCGGCAGGGCGTAGCTTTCGCAAAGCGCCTGCATGTCCGCGACCGAGGTTTCTGCATCAGCATGGGTAAGGCCGGGTACCAGAAAGCGAAACCGCGCGGTCGCCCCTGCTGGGCCCTTGGCGGTGGTGATGACGTCGATCAACGTCACTTCACGCCCCGAGGGCACGTCGATCGCACCCTTGACCTTATCCTCCTTGCACGCAGCAAGGACGACAAGGATGAGAAGCGCGATGGGAAAGGTGGACCGATGTGACATGATCTAAAGCGGGATATTATCGTGCTTTTTCCAGGGGTTCGTCAGCTTTTTCCCCCGGAGTGCTGCAAAAGCGCGGGCCACCCGGCGGCGGGTGGAATGCGGCATGATCACCTCATCGACAAAGCCCTTTTCGGCCGCGACGAAGGGGTTGGCAAAGCGATCCTCATAATCCTTGACCCGCCCGGCGATCTTGTCCTTGTCGCCAAGTTCGGAGCGATACAGGATCTCGACCGCGCCCTTGGCCCCCATCACCGCGATTTCCGCCGTGGGCCAGGCATAGTTGAAATCGCCGCGCAGATGCTTCGAAGCCATCACGTCATAGGCCCCACCATAGGCCTTGCGGGTGATCACGGTAACCTTGGGCACTGTGGCCTCGCCATAGGCGAACAGCAGCTTGGCGCCATGCTTGATCACCCCGCCCAGTTCTTGCGCCACACCTGGCAGGAAGCCCGGCACGTCGACCAGCGTCAGGATCGGGATTTCGAACGCATCGCAGAAGCGGACAAACCGCGCGGCTTTGCGGCTGGCGTCGATGTCCAGACACCCGGCAAGCACCATCGGTTGGTTCGCCACCACCCCGACCGACTGGCCTTCGATCCGGATGAAGCCGGTGATGATGTTGCCCGCAAAAGCCGCCTGAATCTCGAAGAAATCCCCTTCGTCCGCAACCTTTGCGATCAGCTCCTTCATGTCATAGGGCTGGTTCGGGTTGTCGGGGATCAACGTGTCCAAGCTGCTCTCGATCCGCGACGGGTCATCAAAGAACGGCCGCACCGGCGCCTTTTCGCGGTTCGACTTCGGCAGGAAATCGATCAGGCGGCGGGTTTCGGCCAGCGCCTCAAGGTCGTTTTCATAGGCGCCATCGGCGACCGATGACTTGCGGGTATGGGTCGAAGCCCCGCCCAGTTCTTCAGCTGTAACCTGTTCATTGGTCACCGTTTTCACCACATCAGGGCCAGTGACGAACATGTAGGATGTGTCTTTCACCATAAAGATGAAATCGGTGATGGCGGGCGAATAGACCGCCCCACCTGCGCAAGGCCCCATGATCAGGCTGATCTGCGGCACAACACCCGAGGCCATGATATTGCGCTGAAACACCTCGGCATAACCGGCAAGCGAGGCGACGCCTTCCTGAATCCGCGCGCCACCGCTGTCATTGATCCCGATCACAGGCGCGCCGTTTTGCAGCGCCATGTCCATGATCTTGCAAATCTTCTGCGCATGGGTTTCCGACAGTGAGCCGCCGAAGACGGTGAAATCCTGGCTGAAGACATAGACCTGACGGCCATTCACCGTGCCCCAGCCGGTCACCACACCATCGCCTGCGGGTCGGTCCTGCTCCAACCCGAAATCGGTGCAGCGGTGGGCGACGAACATGTCGAACTCTTCGAAGCTGCCTTCGTCCAGAAGAAGCTCGATCCGCTCACGCGCGGTCAGCTTGCCCTTGGCATGCTGCGCCTCGACCCGGCGCGTGCCCCCACCGGCCCGGGCAACCACACGACGCGCCTCAAGCTCTCCAAGAATATCCTTCATCGCGCCCTCCCCCGGCTGATGGCTTGCGGCAATCTAGGGCAGCAGCGGCGGGGAGAGAAGCGGGAAACGGCGAATTTGCAAAGGCATTTTAAATCACGACCTTCAAATCGCAAATTTGCTAATTTTGGCCTTACCGCAGGGTTTGGGCCAAAGAGGCCGGAATCTGGAGAGACCCATGCCCAGCCATCCCCTAGCCGCTATCACCATGTCGGTCTTCGCGGTCCGTTCAACCCGTGAAAGAGCGTTGATCTGGCACCACCTTCTGGACTTTGGGCGCATCGCCCCGCGGGTCTACTTTGTCGTCCACAAATGGGGGTGAAGATTCCCGATCCGCCCCGCAAAAGCGTAGAGCCAATGGACAAAACCTTGCCGGAAGCGTAGCCCAGCCTGATGCAAAAAACCGCCCCCGTATTCCTTGACCGCAATTCACCGCCAAAGATCGCAACGCTGATCCTTCTGGCCGGGCTTTCGGCCCTGACGATGAACATCTTCCTGCCCTCACTTCCGGGGATGGCGGATTACTTCAACGTTTCCTACGGGCTGATGCAGCAATCGGTGCCGCTGTATCTGGCGCTGTCGGCGGCGTTGCAGATCGTGATCGGGCCAGTCTCGGACCGATTCGGTCGGCGCAAGGTGCTGATCGGGTCGCTGGTCTTGTTCCTGATCGCAACTGTCGGGACGCTGCTGGCCCCGAATGCGACGGTCTTTCTGATCTTCCGGATGGGTCAGGCCGTAATCGCTTCGGGCATGGCATTGTCGCGGGCCGTGGTGCGGGACATGGTGGCAGACGATGAGGCCGCCAGCATGATCGGCTATGTCACCATGGGGATGAGCCTGGTGCCGATGATCGGCCCGGTGATCGGCGGCGTTCTGGACGACGCCTATGGCTGGAAGGCCAATTTCGCGCTGCTTCTGGGCCTTGGGGTTCTGGTTCTGGCCTTGGTCTGGGCCGATCTGGGCGAGACGGCCACTTTGCGCCGCACCAGCCTTAAGGACCAGATCCGAACCTATCCCTCGCTGCTCGGCTCGCAAAAGTTCTGGGGCTATACGCTGGCGGCAGGTTTCGCATCGGGCTGTTTCTTTGCCTATCTTGGCGGCGCGCCTTACGTCGGTGACAAGATTTTTGGCCTAAGCTCAACCCATGTCGGCGCGCTTTTTGCTCTGACGGCCATCGGCTACGCGGCGGGCAACTTTCTGGCCGGACGGTTTTCGGTGCGGGTGGGCATGAACCGAATGATCCTTACGGGCGCGCTTGTTACCACCTTCGGCCTAGCTTTGCTGGCCCTGCTGACCTGGGCCGGGCTTTCGGGGCCGGTGGTGTTCTTCGGCCTGACCGTCTTCATGGGCCTTGGCAACGGGATCTGTCTGCCTAACGCCAATGCCGGGATGCTTTCGATCCGACCCGACCTTGCGGGCACCGCCTCGGGCCTGGGCGGAGCGATTCTGATTGGGGGCGGGGCCGGGCTTGCAGCGATTGCGGGTGTCCTGATGCATCCGGGGGCTTCCGAGATGCCCCTGATTCTGCTGATGTTCGCTTCATCCATCGCGTCGATCTTCGCCATCCTTCTGGTCTTCCGCACCGCCCGCCAGATCGACGCTTGACGCGCTGAGTTTGCAAAGCCACCCTTGGGTTTGCAAACAGGGGAAAGCCATGGCCACCCAGAAACTTTATGCCGGCGTCAAACTGCGCGAGATCCGAGGGCGGCTGAGTTTGACCCAGAAGGTCTTTGCCGAAAAGCTTTCGGTCTCCCTGCCCTATCTGAACCAGATGGAAAACAACCACCGCCCAGTGTCGGCCTCGGTCGTGCTTGCACTGGCGCAGGAATTCGGGCTGGACGTGACCGAGCTGACGGTGGGCGAAAGCGAACGCCTGGTCACCGACATGCGTGAGGCTTTGGCGGATCCGGTCTTCGCTTCGGCCTCACCCCCCCTGGCCGATTTGCGACTGACTGCGTCCAACGCTCCGGCGCTGGCCCGGGCGTTCCTGGACCTGCACCGCGCCTATCGCCAGACCCATGAACGGCTGGCTTCACTGGATGAAGCCTTGGGTCGTGAGGACGCCTCGCTGCGCCCCTCGGCATGGGAGGAAGTGCGCGACTTCTTTCACTATTGTGACAATTATCTGGATGCGGTGGACCGCGCGGCAGAGCATTTCGCGACTTCAGCAAGCGACGGGAAACCCATCGAAACTCTGGCGCAAGACCTGTTGCGCCGTTCAGACATCAGCTTGCACTATTCCGACAAGGCCCCCTTGCGCCACTACGACCCCGCGGCTCGGCGGCTGGATATCTCGGCCCGCGCTTCGGGCCCGTCGCAACGGTTCCAACTGCTGCATCAGGTGGCGCTGCTGACCCACAACGACCTGCTGGAAGCCACCCTGGACCTTGCCCGCTTTTCCACGCCCGAAGCCCGCGACATCGCCAAGATCGGGCTGGCCAACTATTTCGCCGGGGCTGCGCTTCTGCCCTATCGCGCCTTCCTGACGGCAGCACAAGAGGTACGGCACGACCTTGAACGGCTGGCGGATATCTTCGGCGCATCCATTGAACAGGTGGCACATCGCCTGTCTACCCTGCAGCGCCCCGGCGCCAAGGGCATCCCCTTTTTCTTCGTCCGAGTCGATCAGGCGGGCACGATCACCAAGCGCCACTCGGCCACCCGCCTGCAATTCGCCCGCTTCGGCGGGGCTTGCCCGCTGTGGAACGTCCACCGCGCCTTTGAAACCCCCGGCCAGTTCCTGCGCCAGCTTGCCGAAACCCCGGACGGCGTGCGCTATCTGTGCCTGGCCCGCGACGTATCAAAACCGGCGGGGGCATACCTCGCCCCTGTGCGCCGCTTTGCCATCGGCCTTGGCTGCGAAGTACAGCATGCGGGCCAACTGGTCTACTCCGATGGGCTGGACCTTAAGGGAAGGTTCGAGCCCATCGGGATTTCCTGCCGGATCTGCGAGCGGACGACCTGCCATCAACGGTCGGTCCCGCCGCTGGAGGGTCGTCTGAGGGTCAACCCGAACGCCCGCGGTATCCTGCCCTACGAAATCGTGGGTTAGGCCTTGCGTAGCGCAGTCGCGATCTGATCCTTTAGATGTGACCGGGTCTTGCGCAGCACTTCTTCTTCCGCCTCGGTCAGCAGGTCCACCCGAACTTCCGACCGATGCACCTTGCCGTTGACCTGATCATATTCGACCAGCAGCTTGGCAAAATGCGCGTCCTTGACCTTCAAGGCGCTGATCTTCGCGGCCTCGGCAGGGAATTCGTCATGCAGCGTGTGCGGGGTGTTCGACAAGGGGTCTCTCCTTCTTGACTGTCTAGGCCAGTCTAGAAGCCCCCGCCCACCCCGCCTTGACAGGGATCAAATCAGCGCTGCGCTGTCTTCCAGTTCGGATTGATAAAGGGCTCCAGATTGGACGCGGGCAAAGGCGTGCGGCCAAGGATGTGATCCGCCGCCTTTTCCCCGGTCATGATCGAGGGGCCATTCAGATTGCCATTCGTCACTTGCGGGAAGATCGACGAGTCCGCCACGCGCAGACCTTCGACCCCGATCACCCGGCATTCCGGATCGACCACTGCCATCGGGTCCGTCGCCCGGCCCATCCGCGCTGTACCGCAGGGGTGATAGGCGCTTTCGACATGTTCGCGCAGGAAAGCGTCCAGCTCGGCATCGGTCTGCAGGGCGGAGCCGGGCTGCAGTTCCTCTTTCAGGTAGGGCTTGAAGGCCTCTTGTCCGAAAATCTCCCGCGTCAGGCGGATGCAGGTGCGAAAATCCTCCCAGTCGCTGGGCTCGGACATGTAGTTGAACAGGATCTTGGGTGGGGCCTTGGGGTCAGCCGACCGCAGCGTGACCGAACCGCGCGATTTCGACCGCATCGGCCCGACATGCGCCTGGAACCCGTGGCCCGAGGCGACCGCCTTGCCGTCATAGCGCACGGCAATGGGCAGAAAATGATACTGGATGTCGGGGTATTCGACCCCCGCCTTGGTACGGATAAAGGCGCAAGCCTCAAACTGATTCGACGCGCCAAGGCCTTTGCCGGTCAAAAGCCACTGTGCGCCGACCCAGGCCTTGCCCCAGATATTCCAGTATTTATAGAGAGTTATCGGCTGGCTTGCTGCAAATTGCATATAGATTTCAAGGTGATCCTGCAGGTTCGCGCCCACACCCTTGCGATCAGCAACAACCTCGATCCCATGCTCGCGCAGATGCTCGGCCGGGCCGATCCCGGAAAGCAAAAGCAGCTTGGGCGAGTTGATCGACGAGGCGGCAATGATCACCTCACGCCCGGCACGGATGACTTCGATCCCGGCGCGGGTCTCGACCTCGACCCCGACGGCGCGTTTGCCCTCCATCACGATCTTGCGGGCAAAGCCGCGCGCGATATGGACATTGCCGCCCGCCATTGCCGGTTTCAGATAGGCATTGGCCGCCGACCAGCGCCGCCCCTTCCAGATCGTCGCCTCCATCGGGCCAAAGCCTTCCTGCGACTGGCCGTTATAGTCAGACGTCACCGGATACCCCGCCTGCTCCCCCGCCTTGATGAAGGAGTTGAACAACGGGTTGTCGCGCGGGCCACGGGTGATGTGCAAAGGCCCATCCGACCCCCGGAATTCCGGGCCGGAACCGCCGTGCGAATTCTCCATCCGCTTGAAATAGGGCAGCACATCGGCATAGGCCCAGCCATCCGCCCCCATCTCGGCCCAGGTGTCATAGTCGCGGGCATGGCCCCGGACATAGACCATGCCGTTGATCGAGGACGACCCACCGATCACCTTGCCGCGCGGAGTCGCCAGCACCCGCCCACCCAGATGCGGCTCGGGCTCGGTGGCAAAGCCCCAGTCATAGATCCCCATATTCATCGGATAAGACAGGGCACCCGGCATCTGGATGAACGGGCCAGCGTCCGACCCGCCATGTTCAATGACAGTGACGCGCTTGCCAGCCTCGGCCAGCCGATAGGCCATGGCGCAACCAGCCGAACCCGCCCCCACAATCACATAATCCGCGTGCATTTCAGGCCCCCCGCGCCAGTTCTGCTTCCAGATGGCGCAAGGCCACCGCTGCTGCTGCGGCCCCATCCGGCGCGCCGGATTTCAGCACCTCGCGCAGATAAAGACCGTCGATCATTGCCCCAAGTGATTCGGCGATTTCCCCGGCCCGAACCCCGGCAAGGGGCCTTAACGCCGCGATCAGGTTCGACCGAAGCCGCCGCTGATAGACCGCCAAAAGCCGCTTTGCCTGGGGTACACTGAGCGACAGGACCCAGAAATTCAGCCATGCCCCGACCGCCTCACGCCGAAAGTTCGTGGGGCTGAAGTTGGCGCGCAGAATGGCCCTGATCCGCCCCTCCGGCCCTTCCGCTGCGACCAGCGCGCCCCGCACTTCCGCGCCGTAAAGCGTTAGAATATGGCGCATTGCGGCCAAAAACATCTCTTCCTTGGACCCAAAATAGTGATGCGCCAGCGCCGAAGACATGCCCGCGCGCTTGGCGATCTGGCTGACCGTCACGTCCAAAGACCCGGCCCGACCGATCTCGACGATCGTTGCTTTTACCAAAGCTGCCTTGCGAATAGGCTCCATTCCAAGCTTCGGCATCGGTGCGGCCCCAAAAAGTTCTTGCCAAACCGAGTAAGAGCGAAGTTTATTGACTCGTCAATCAACAAAAACAGGGAGCCACCATGACCCTTCGTTCGACCCTTCTGGCCACCACCGTGACTTTCGCCCTTGCAGGTTCGGCTTTTGCCGAAGGCTGCGACAAGATCATCTTCTCGGATGTTGGCTGGACCGACATCACTGCCACCACCGCCGCGACCAGCCTTGTGCTGACCGCCCTTGGCTATGAAACCGAAACCCAGATGCTTGCGGTTCCGGTGACCTATGAAGCCATGGCTGGCGGCGACGTCGATGTCTTCCTTGGCAACTGGATGCCGACGATGGAATCGAACATCGCCCCCTATCTGGAAGCCAAAACCGTCGAATCGCTGCGCCCGAACCTGGAAGGTGCCAAATACACCCTTGCCACCAACGCCAAGGGCGTCGAGCTTGGCATCAAGGACTTTGCCGACATTGCCACCCATGCCGCTGACCTCGACCTCAAGGTCTTCGGGATCGAAGCGGGCAATGACGGCAACAAGCTGATCCTCTCGATGATCGACAGCGACGCCTTCGGGATGAAGACCGCCGGGATCGAACTGGTCGAATCCTCGGAACAGGGGATGCTGGCCGAAGTCACCCGTGCGGACAACGAAGGCAAGGCGATCGTCTTCCTTGGCTGGGAACCCCACCCGATGAACGCCAACTACACGATGACCTATCTGACCGGCGGCGATGACTATTTCGGCCCGAACTTCGGGGGTGCCACGGTGCTTACCAACACCCGCGCGGGCTATGTCACGGAATGCCCGAACCAGGGCAAGCTGCTGCAAAACCTCGTCTTCTCGCTTCCGATGGAAAACGAGATCATGGGCGCGATCCTGAACAACGGGACCGACCCGGCCGAGGCTGCAAAGACCTGGCTGGCTGCCAACCCAGATACTTGGAAGGCCTGGCTTGACGGCGTGACCACCAAGGACGGCGGCGATGCCGTTGCCGCTGTCGAAGCAGCGCTGCAGTAAGGAATTTGGCCCCGGTCCGTAAGGCCCGGGGCCTTTTCCATTCTGGTTCGTAAAACAGCGGGGGAGGCGGAAGATGGACTGGCTGACAGCCTGGAAGATACCGGTCGGGGCCTATTCGGACCTCGTGTTCGACTGGATGAAAACCAACCTCACGGTGATCTTCGACGGCATTTCCTACTTTCTGGAATCGCTGATCGGCGGCATCCTCTGGCTTCTTCAAGCCCCCCCGGCGCTGGTCATCGTAGCGCTGTTCGTGGCGCTGACCTGGTATTTACAGCGCAGCTGGAAGGTTTGCCTTGGCATAGCCCTTGGCTGGCTTTTTGTGATCAACCAGGGCTACTGGAAGGAAACATCCGAAAGCCTGACCCTGATCCTTGCCTCTTGCGTGGTCTGCCTTGGCGTCGGCATTCCGGTCGGCATCGCCGCTGCGCACCGACCCAAGCTTTACGCGGCGATGAGCCCGATCCTTGACCTGATGCAGACCCTGCCGACCTTTGTCTATCTGATCCCGGCCATCGTCTTCTTCGGCACTGGCCTTGTCCCCGGCCTGATCGCCACCGTGATCTTCGTTTTGCCCGCCCCGATTCGCCTGACTCATCTCGGAGTAGCATCGACCCCGACCGCGCTTCTGGAGGCTGCAACCGCCTTCGGCGCGACCCCAAGCCAGAGGCTGTGGAAGGTCGAACTTCCCTGGGCCTGGCCGCAGATCATGGCGGGCCTGACGCAAACGATCATGCTGTCGCTGTCGATGGTCGTCATCGCCTCGATGGTCGGCGCCAAGGGCCTTGGCAACCCGGTCATGCGGGCACTGGCCAATGTCGACGCCGCCAAGGGCTTTGAATCGGGCTTCGTCATCGTCGTTGTCGCAATCGCCTTGGACCGTATGCTGAGGGTGACAAAATGAGCGTTTCAGAAGCACGGGCAGCCGTTGAATTCGACAAGGTTTCCATCGTCTTCGGTGAAAAGCCGGGACTAGCCCTGCCCCTGATGGATCAGGGCCAAAGCCGGGGCGACATCCAGCAATCCACTGGCCAGGTGCTTGGCGTCCACGACTGCTCCCTGACCGTGGCCGAGGGCGAGATCCTTGTCCTCATGGGCCTTTCGGGGTCCGGAAAATCCACGCTTCTGCGTGGGGTCAACGCGCTGAATCCGGTGGTCCGGGGCGAAGTCCGGGTGCTGGACGGCGACAAGATGGTGTCGGTCACCAAGGCCAACCCCGAAACTTTGCGCCGCCTGCGGGCGACCCGCGTCGCCATGGTCTTCCAGCAATTCGGCCTGCTCCCATGGCGGACCGTGCGCGACAACGTCGGTCTCGGGCTGGAACTGGCGGGCATGACGCCCGAAGCCCGGATGCCCAAGGTCGATGCCCAACTTGAGCTGGTGAACCTTTCCCAATGGGCCGAGCGCAAGGTCGGTGACCTGTCCGGCGGTATGCAGCAGCGCGTCGGTCTTGCCCGCGCCTTTGTCACCGACGCGCCGATCCTGTTGATGGACGAGCCCTTTTCGGCGCTGGACCCGTTGATCCGCAGCAAGCTGCAGGATGAACTTCTGGACCTGCAGAAAAAGCTGAAGCGCACCATCATCTTTGTCAGCCACGACCTTGATGAGGCGTTCAAGATCGGCAACCGCATTGCGCTGATGGAGGGGGGCCGGATCGTGCAATGTGGCACGGCACGCGAAATC
The DNA here is from genome assembly GCA_947504705.1 of Paracoccaceae bacterium. Classification (GTDB taxonomy): domain Bacteria; phylum Pseudomonadota; class Alphaproteobacteria; order Rhodobacterales; family Rhodobacteraceae; genus Tabrizicola. Next base: position 109,963 of record CANNIA010000003.1, on the reverse strand, counting down.
ATCGCCAACCCGGCGTCGGAATATGTCGCCGATTTCGTCGCCCATATGAACCCGCTTGGCGTTCTGACGGCCCGGGACGTGATGGAAACCGGCGAAGCCGGACCCACGGCCCGCTCCCTGACCGCAGAGACTCCGGTCAAAGACATCATGGACATGATGGCAAAGGGCGTGACCGAGATGGTGGTAACCGAAAACGGCCGCAACCTAGGCATGATCCGAACGGCTGGCCTGATGGCCAAGCTGATCAACCCGCGCGGATAAGCCTTCGCGCCCCGGATCATATCCGGGGCGGGAACTGCCTAGCGGGTCAGAAGAACCTCGGTACCCGTGGCAACGTCACGCAACGTGACCTTTACGTCAGTCTGCTCGACCAGTTCAAGGCAGATCGAGCTGAACGGGTCGCCGCCCATCTGGTAAAGGCTCAGGTGCATCGCGCCAAGCTCGACCCCGTCGGAACAGGCGCTGCCAAGGCTGATAAGATAATCGGCAACTTCAGGCTCCAGCCATTCCAAGCCGGTGATCACGATGTCCTTGCCATCCTTGGACCAGGTGCCTTGCAGGCCCTGCACCAGTGCAGCGTTCGGATCATCGGGATACGGGGCAACTGTGTTCAGCGCCATTTCGACTGTCACATCGCCCATCGAGATCATGTCAGCAGTGAATTTGATCGGTGCCCCCTGTGGCAACTCGGCGAGCGCGTCCATCGCCTGGGGTTCCGAGGAGCCTTCGGAATAGGCCATGAACACCGCCCCACGCGCATGAATTTCGCAGGCACTGCCTCCCTCGCCCGTGTTGCAGGCGACGAAGTAACCCGTCTCCTCGGTCGGCTCGCCGTGGGTGCCGGGCTCAAAGGCAAAGGCCGGGGCGGCGAAAAGGATCAGGCTGGTGGAAAGGGCAAAACGCATGGCGGACCTCAGGGTTGATACCTTCTGCAGTCTTGCCGACCGCCGACCGGCGCGCAACCACCTTTGCGGCACCGATAAACTCCTGCGGATTGTCGCGGCCGCAGATCCGATGCAAACATCTTAAGAATCCCTGAACGACCACGGACAACCCATTGTTTTCAAACGGGTCAAAGAATCATTCCACCGTGGACAGTCACGCAGACTTGGCAGGTTTTTTCTTCGCGGCAGCCTTCTTGGCCGGGGCCTTCTTCGCCGCCGGTTTCGCCGCCGCCTTCTTCGGGGCAGCCTTCTTCTTGCCGCCCTTGCCCGCCTTTTCCGCGATCAGAACCAGCGCCTCCTCCAGCGTCACCGCCTCGGGGGCCAGCTCCTTGGGTAGGGTCGCGTTGATCTTCTCCCATTTCACATAGGGCCCGTACCGTCCCGGCATGACCTGAACTTCGCCCCCATCAGGATGCATGCCCAAGACCTTCAACGGCTCGGCCGGAGCCGTCGTCCGCCCGCCCCGCGCCGCCTTCTGGGCCAGCACTTCCACAGCCCGGTTCATGCCGATCGTGAAGACTTCCTCGACATCCGGAATGTTCGCATAGACCGAGCCATGCTTGACGTAAGGCCCGAACCGACCAATCGCCGCCTCGACCAAGACGCCGTCTTCCGGGTGCTTGCCAATCTCGCGCGGCAGCGACAGCAGTACCAGCGCCCGTTCCAGCGTCAGCCCGTCCGGCGTCCAGCCCTTGGGCAGGCTGGCGCGGTCGGGCTTTGGCTGCCCCTCAGTCGCCTCGCCCCGCTGAACATAGGGCCCAAAGCGCCCCGCGCGCAGGCTGATTTCAACGCCGTTTTCATCCTGCCCCAGGATCCGGCCGTCCGAAGCGACGCTTTCCGCATCCCCGGCCAAGGGCCGCGTATAGCGGCATTCGGGATAGTTGCCGCAACCAATGAAAGCGCTGCCCGAACGTGCAGTTTTCAGATGCAGCCGCCCGTTGCCGCAAGTCGGACAGACACGCGGATCGCCCCCATCGGCGCGGGCCGGGTAGAGGTGGGGGCTGAGGAAATCGTCGATCTTGGTCAGCACCTCGCCAATCCGGAGGTCCGCCGTCTCGGCAATCGCCGCCGAAAAGTCGCGCCAAAAGCGGGTCAGCACGTCCTTGTAGTCGCGGTCCCCGGCCGAGACATCGTCAAGCTCGGTTTCCAGATCGGCGGTGAAATCGTATTCGACATAGCGCTTGAAGAAGTTCGAGAGGAACGCTGTAACCAGCCGCCCCTTGTCTTCCGGAAACAGGCGGTTCTTGTCCTTGCGGACATATTCCCGGTCAACGATCGTGGTCAGGACCGAGGCATAGGTCGACGGGCGGCCGATCCCAAGTTCTTCCATCCGCTTGACCAGCGTCGCTTCGGTATAGCGGGGCGGGGGTTGGGTGAAATGCTGGTCAGGGCTGATCGCGCCCTTGTCCAGTTTTTCGCCTTGCATCACCTGCGGCAGGCGGCCTTCGTCTTCATCCTCGTCATCCCGGCCCTGATCGTAGACTTTCAGATAGCCATCGAACAGCACCACCTGACCATTGGCCCGGAACGCCACTTCGCCATCGGGGCTGGCCACATCAACCGCGGTCCGTTCCAGCCGCGCGGCGGCCATCTGGCTGGAAATGGTGCGCTTCCAGATCAGCTCATAAAGCTTGCGCTGGTCATCCTCGACACGGATCTTGTCGGGGCCAAGGCCCATGTCGGTTGGCCGGATGCATTCATGCGCTTCCTGCGCGTTCTTGGCCTTGTTCTTGTAGATCCGCGGGCTGTCGGGGACATAGGCCTTGCCAAACCGGCTTTCGATTTCGGCCCGCGTCGCCGTGACCGCTTCGGGCGCCATGTCGATGCCGTCGGTGCGCATATAGGTGATGTGACCGGCCTCATACAGGCGTTGCGCTGCGTTCATGCACTGCTTGGCGCCCATGCCATATTTGCGGCTGGCTTCCTGCTGCAAGGTCGAGGTCATGAAGGGCGGCCAAGGGTTCCGCGTGGCCGGTTTGGATTCCACAGCGACAACAGAGAATGTTCGGGAAGTGCAGGCCGTTACCGCCAGATCAGCCGCTACAGCAGTCGGAATGTCGAATTTCTGCAGTTTCTTGCCGCCAAGCGTGACCAAACCCGCTTCGAATTCCTGCCCCCTTGGCGTGCGGAAGACGGCCTTTACGGTCCAGTATTCCTGGGCCTTGAAGACCTCGATCTCCATCTCGCGCTCGACGATCAGACGCAGGCAGACTGACTGCACCCGGCCTGCCGATTTCGCCCCCGGCAGCTTGCGCCAAAGAACGGGCGAGAGGGTGAAGCCCACCAGATAATCCAGCGCGCGACGGGCGAGATAGGCGTCGACCAGCGGCTGATCGATCTCGCGCGGTTCCTTCATCGCCTTCGTCACCGCATCCTTGGTGATGGCGTTGAATGTGACACGGGCGACTTTCTTGCCCTTTTTCAGGCTGGAGGCGAGCGCCTCACGCAGGTGCCAGCTGATCGCCTCGCCCTCACGATCGGGGTCGGTCGCTAGGATCAGCGTGTCATCGGTCTTCAGCGCCTCGGCGATGGCCTTGATGTGCTTTTTGCTGTCGGAAGCGACCTCCCACAGCATGTCGAACCCATTCTCGGGATCGACCGAACCATCCTTGGCAGGCAGGTCGCGGACATGGCCGTAAGAAGCGAGAACGACAAAGTCGGGGCCAAGATATTTGTTGATCGTCTTGGCCTTGGCAGGGGATTCAACGACGACAACTGGCATGAGAACCCTGATCCTTTGAACACCCCGCGAATGGGGCGGCACCATGTGGGACACAGGCCGGATTTGTCAACCGGGGCCGGATCAATTGCCTAAAGGTGACGCTCGGCGCTTCCTCGCAGGCGCTTCTCGCGAGCGGGGTGTCAGCGAAGGCCACCCATCAGAGCGAAGGTGCGGTCAGTTGACCCGTGTCAGCAAGCCGCCGGGCTGGCGGGCGATCCGGCCGTCAAGCTCCAGCGTCAGAAGTTCAGGGGCAAGATCGGTGGGTGTTACGTTCAGATCACGCAGCAACTGGTCTTCGGCCAGGGGGCTGGGACCAAGGTGGGAGAGAATCATCGAATGCAAAAGCGCCACCTCTTTCATTCCGCGCTGCGGGGCTTCGGGTCCCGGCAAGATGGGCAGGCGTTCCTCTGGCTCAGGTCGTGCTCGGTCAAAGGCGCCCAAAGCCTCAAGCACATCAGATGCGCTGCGGATCAGTAGCGCCCCGTCCCGGATCAGCATGTTGCAGCCCGAAGCGCGTGCATCGAACGGATGGCCCGGCACCGCCATGACCTCGCGTCCATAGTCCAGCGCGGATTTCGCAGTGATCAAACTGCCAGATTTGGCCGCTGCCTCGACCACAACGACCGCTTGAGACAACCCGGCGATGATCCGGTTGCGCAGGGGGAAGTGTCGGGCCTGGGGTTCAAGGCCAGGCGGGTGTTCGCTGATGCGGCAACCTTGATCGGCGATCTGGCGGGCCAGGACTGCATTCTCGGCCGGATAGATCACGTCGATCCCGCCAGCCATAGCGGCGATGGTGCGCCCGACGAACCCTTGGGCCGCCTCATGCGCGGCCGCGTCGATCCCGCGCGCCAGGCCCGAGACGACGGTAAACCCTGCTTCGGCAAGGCCTTGGCCCAGCCTGCGGGCCATCCGAGTGCCCAGCGAGGAGGCATTGCGTGCGCCCACCAGCCCGACGGCGGGGCAGTTCAACAACCCGATATCCCCCAGCGCCCAGAGGACGGGCGGGGCATCGGGCAGGTCCATCAGGGCTTGCGGATAGTCGGGCGCGCCATGGTGAAGAAGCTGCGCCCCGGCCACGCGACCGGCCCTTAGTTCGGCGACAGCGACGCCTTCAGGGCAGGGTTCATATTCCCTGACGCCCGCTGCCAGCGCGATGGCGGGAAGGGCCTGCAGCGCCGCCTTGGCAGAGCCGTGTTCTGCCAGCAGCCGGTGAAAGGTGACCGCCCCCACCCGCCGCGAGCGAAGAAGTCGCAGGCGATCAAGGCCGTCCCCCAGTCCATCAGCGTCCATCTGCCGCGCAATCTGGCCCATCTGCTGCATCCCAACCCGAATCCATTGGCCAAGACTGCGCCGATGAGAGTTAATGAATGTTGAAGATCGAAATGGTGCGGGCCGTCGCATCAAGGATTGAACCCGGCACGCTTATTTGATCAAATAGACACCAAGCAGGACCCCGAGGCCCCGGGGTGCCATGTCATTCGGAGAGAGACCATGCAGAACGCCGAAGTCGCCAAGCGCCGGGATGAAGCCATTTCGCGCGGAGTTGGGATGATGACCCAGATCTATGCGGATCGGGCGCTGAACTCGGAAATTTGGGATATCGAAGGCAACCGGTACATCGACTTTGCCGCCGGGATCGCCGTGGTCAATACCGGGCATTGCCACCCAAAGGTGATGGCCGCCGTGGCGCATCAGATGACGAAGTTCACCCATACCTGCCATCAGGTGATGCCCTATGAAAACTATATCCATCTGGCCGAACGGCTGAACGACAAGGTTCCGGGCAATTTCAAGAAGAAGACCATCTTCGTGACCACCGGGGCCGAGGCCTGCGAGAACGCGATCAAGATCGCCCGGATCGCGACCGGCCGCGATGCCGTCATCGCCTTTGGTGGCGGTTTCCATGGCCGGACCTTCATGGGCATGGCGCTGACCGGCAAGGTTGAACCCTACAAGAAGGGGTTCGGGTCGATGATGCCGGGCGTCTTCCACGTCCCCTTCCCGATGGAGGTGCATGGGGTGACCGCCAAGGATGCGATGGCGGGGATCGAAAAGCTGTTCAAGGCCGACCTTGATCCGGCCCGCGTGGCGGCGATCATCTTTGAACCGGTGCAGGGCGAAGGCGGGTTCTACCCGGCCTCGACCGAGTTGGTGAAGGCGATCCGCGCGCTTTGCGACCAGCATGGGATCGTGATGATTGCCGACGAAGTGCAGACCGGCTTTGCCCGCACCGGCAACCATTTCGCGATGGAAATGCATGGCGTTGCGGCGGATCTGACCACGATGGCCAAGGGTCTGGCGGGGGGCCTGCCTTTGGCGGCGGTGACCGGCAAGGCCGAGCTGATGGATGCGGCGAACCCCGGTGGTCTGGGCGGCACCTATGCGGGTAACCCCTTGGGCATTGCTGCGGCCCATGCCGTTCTGGACGTGATCGAGGAAGAAGACCTTTGTGGCCGCGCCAACGAACTTGGCAGCCGGTTGAAGCAGCGTCTGGAATCGCTGCGCGCTACCACCCCGGAAATCATGGATATCCGCGGCCCCGGCTTCATGGTTGCGGTCGAATTCGGCAAGCCCGGCTCGAAAGAGCCCGACGCAGGTTTCACCAACCGGGTCCGGTTGGAGTCGCTGAAGCGCGGCCTTCTGCTGCTGACCTGCGGCATCTACGGCAACGTCGTGCGCTTCCTTGCTCCGATCACCATTCCGGATGCCCATTTTGCGGAAGCCATGGATATTCTGGAAGCCTCGGTCGCGGCTGCACGGCAGGCCTAAGGGTTTGGGATACCTCACGGCAACCGCCGAAGCCGGGGGTTATGACCTTCCGGCCGCCATGCAAGCGCTTGCTGCGCGTGGCGGTCCGGGGATTGTGCGGCAGGCGATCAGTCTGTTCGCGCTGGCCTTCGGGCGCTACAAAGTCCGGCCCGAGGAATATTTCACCTATTCGCTGTGGCAAAAGGATCGGGGCCACGCCTACCTTCGCGATTTCCTGCCGAATCGTCGGAAGCGGGACTTCAACAGCTCGCTTCACATGCCGGACCTTGGTCTTGAAACCCATGTCTTGAATGACAAGCTGCAGACCGAACTGCGGCTGACGGCCCGTGGACTGCCCTTTACGCGGACCCGTGCCGTCTATGCCCCCGGCTCTGCCAATGTGGCCAAGCATACTGGTCCGGACGTGCTGCGCAGCGCTGATGAGATTGCCGGTTATCTTGGCTTGGAAGGCCATCTTCCGGTCTTTGGCAAGCCACGTGCCGACAGTTTCGCCCGGGGTGCCGCCGCAATCGAAGGGCTTTCCGGGCCGGGCCTGCTGCGTTTTCTTTCGGGAGAGGATGTTCCGGTTCAGGGACTGGCCGAGGAAATTGCACGTGACTGGGCGGGGGGCTATCTTTTCCAGCCCTTCTATCAGCTTGACCCCAGCCTGCGGCCCCATGCCGGGGGGGCGATGGCCTCGGTCCGGATCGTGACGCTGTGGACCGAAGCGGGCATCGAGCCTTGGTATGCGGTAATCCGGCTTCCCGCCAAGACCGCAATGCACGACGGTGATGCAATCGGCGAAAGGATCTGGGGGCTGATCGACGTCACTTCAGGCCAAGTGGTCCGGCTTCGCAGCCTCCGCGACCCGCATTCGGGCGACCTGACCCATGGCAACGATCCCGACCTGCCCTTCCTGGGGTTCAAGATGCCGCATTGGGATCAAGCGATCGAGATCACCCGCGCCGGACATGCCGATTTTCCGGGCCACGGCATCATCGGCTGGGATGTGTTCCTGACCCCGGATGGCGCACTTTTGAACGAGGCGAATGCAAGCCCCGGCCAAGTCTATCAGCCCGCTGCCCAGCGACCGATGCTGAACCCCGATATGCGGCCCGCCTATGCACGCGCTTTGGCCTGGGCCCGAAAACATGGCGGTGGCAGGATAGCGTTCTGATCCTGTCTTCTGCCGGTTTGATACGTATGGAATGCATGACTGTTTCAATTCAACCGAAATGCCCTAGGCTGAGACACATAGAATCGTAACCTGGAGCCTGCTATGACCCGTCTTTCCCTGCTGCTTCCCGTGATCCCGATGCTGCTGTCGGCCTGCACCCCGGCCGAGCAAAACGCCACCATTGGTGCCATTGGCGGCGCTGCCGTCGGCGCTGCTGTGTCGTCGGATTCTGACAAGGCCAAGGGCGCGCTTGTCGGCGCCGCAGTCGGCATTGCGGCCTCGCAGTTGCTTGGCCCGACTTCGACCCCCGGCCAGTGCCAGTACCAGGACCAGTACGGCAACGTCTACATCGCCGCCTGCCAGTAACAGCTTCGGTGGATGCGGGGTGCCCAGGCGCCCCGCTTCCCCCTTCCCCGCCCGGCGCGCTGGGTCTAGAAGGACGGCCAGACCAGTGAAGGCCGCCAATGCCCGACGCCACGCCCGGACTTTGCATGAAGACTGCCTCGGTTCGGCTGGGCAACCGCTTGGTGCTGGACGGGCTGAATCTTTCCCTGACCGAAAATCGAATTGGCATCCTGGGTCGCAACGGCTCAGGCAAGACCACATTCTTGCGGCTTATTGCTGGACTGATCGTTCCGAGTGAGGGCGAAGTCAGGGTTGACGGCTTCGATCCGTTCAAGGACCGCAAGGCGGCGCTGGCGGCAGTAGGGATTTTGTTCCAGAACCCCGATCACCAGATATTGTTCCCTACGGTCGAGGAAGAGCTGGCCTTCGGCCTTGCTCAACTAAGCCTGACCCAAGGTGAGGCACTTGCCCGCGCGAATGCAATGCTTGCCCACGAAGGCCGCGCGCATTGGGCCAAGGCCCCGGTCACCAGCCTAAGTCAAGGCCAGCGGCATTACCTTTGCCTGTTGTCGGTTCTGCTGATGGAACCCCGGACGATCCTCTTGGATGAACCGCTTGCCGGGCTTGACCTGCCCACACAAGCCCGCTTGTCCCGCCGCTTTGCCGCCCTGCCGCAACGGCTGATCACCATCACCCATGACCCCGCCGTTCTGGCCGATGCCGACCGGGTTCTGTGGCTGGAGGCCGGTCGCATTGCCGCCGATGGCCCCCCGGCGCAGGTCATCCCCGCCTTTACCGCCGAAATGGCCCGGATCGGAGAGCAGGATGCTGACGCTGACCTCGCCAGTTGAGACCTGGGCGCATCCCCTGCCCGCCGGGCTGAAACTGGCGGCATTGGCGCTGGTCACCACCGGGCTTTTCGCGCTGAAAACGCCCCTGCCGCTTGGCCTTGCCTGTCTTGCAACCGCACTCATTTACCTCAGTTGCGGCAAAAGCTTCGCGACAAATGGCCTCAGGCTTCTTTGGCCGCTGTGGCCCTTCGTCCTGATCGTGGGCCTCTGGCATCTCTGGACCGCCTCGCCAGCCGAAGGCGCGACCATCATCCTGCGCATGATTGCTGCTGTGGCCATGGCGAACTTCGTCACCATGACCACCCGTCTTTCCGACATGCTGGCGGTATTCCAATGGCTTGCCCGGCCATTGCGCCCCTTTGGCCTGTCTCCGCGCCGCCTTGCCCTAGCCTGCGCGCTGATGGTCCGCTTCATCCCGGTGATGCTGGACCGGTTCGGCCAGATCAGCCAGTCCTGGTCGGCCCGCTCCTCCCGCCGCCCCGGCTGGCGGGTGCTGGTGCCGGTCACTCTGGCCGCCCTCGACGATGCTGACCGCGCGGCCGAGGCCTTGCGGGCAAGAGGCGGGGCTGGTTAAAGGGCACAACCGCACCGGAGGGGACCCGATGGAACGCAACCTGACCCATATCGCGCTTTTCGCCGCGCTGATCGCCATTCTTGGGCTGATCCCCAAGATCGATCTTGCCGGGGGCGTACCAATCACCGCCCAATCTTTGGGGATCATGCTCTGTGGAACCGTCCTTGGCGCGAAACGCGGGGCGCTGGCAGTGCTTCTTTTCCTTGCCCTCGTCGCCGCAGGTCTGCCGCTTCTGTCCGGCGGACGCGGCGGCATCGGCGTCTTCGCTTCCCCCTCGGTTGGCTATCTGGTGGGCTTCCCGGTCGCCGCTTTCGTGATCGGCTGGCTGATGGAGCGGACCACCCTTGCCGCAGGCCCTGCCGCCACGCTGGCCTCGATCATCGGCGGGATCGGCGTTCTGTCGGTCTTCGGGATCATCGGGATGAGCGTGATGCTGGAAAGAACGCTCCCCGAAGCTGCTTTCCTTGCCGGGGCTTTCCTGCCCGGCGATCTGATCAAGACGGTGATTGCGGGCTTTGTCACCCAGGGCCTGGCCCGGATGCGCCCCGCCTCGCTATTGTCACGGGCCTGAGGCTTCGAGGAGAAGCGCCGTCCCTATCCCACCAGCTGCCGCAATGGCGGCCAAGCCCCGGCCTTGTTTCAGGCCATGGAGCAGCCGGACGGCAAGGATCGCGCCAGAGGCACCAATCGGATGCCCCCGCGCCAACCCGCCCCCTGCCGGGTTGACGATTGTCGGGTCCAGCCCCGCGCCTTCGACCACCGCGATGGCCTGGACGGCATAGGCCTCCATCACTTCGGCCTGGGCAATGGGTTCGCCCCGCCAGATACGGTTGATCGCAGCAACCGGGGCTAGGCCCGGCTCTACTGGGTTGCAGCCAAGCGTTGCCCCGTTCAGGATGGCCAACCCCCGGCCCGACGCGATCCGGTCTGATACGACAAGGCAAAACGCCGCTGCATCCGCCGCGACCGCTGCGGTAGCAGAAGTGATCGAGCCGTGCAGCACCTTTGCGCGGGACAGAAGGCCGGGCGTCAGGACACGCAGAAAGGCGTCACGGGTGACTCCGGCGATTGATACGATCTCGGGCCAGTGTTCGATCTGTGCAGATTTCGCATGGCTTGCCACGGCCCAGGCCTCCTGCCGTGCCCGGCTGATCCCAAGCCTTGACGCCAAGGCATCAGCGGCCATCGTCATGTCTGGATCGCGGTCTGGCCAAGGGGTGAAGGGGGCCTGATCATAGGGCTGCGGCGGGCCACCGTCCGGATCCGTCGCCAGGCGCAGGGGGCGGCGGGAAAAGCTTTCGACGCCTCCCGCCAAGACGATGTCGGCGGCCCCGCTGTCGACCAAGGCCTTGGCCAGCAAGATCGCATCCAGCCCCCCGGCGCATTGGCGGTCGGTGGTGAGTCCCGCCACGCTTTCGGGTAGGCCTGCCGCTAGCGCCAACCGCCGCGCCGGATTGCCACCCGAACCGAGCGCGTTCGACAGGATCACTTCGTCAACCTGATCAGCCGAAATCCGGGCATCCGCCAGACAGGCAAGCAAGACCGGCGCGGCCAGATCCTCAATCCGCAGCCGGGCAAAGGCCCCACCGCGCGGCACCACCGCGCTCCGCCGGGCTGCTATCAGACGGGCCATGCAAGCCGCGCCTCCAGCGCCTGAAGGTCGGTCTTTCCCGAGGCGAGAACCGGCCAGTTCGCCTGCCAGAACAGCACCCTTGGCGCCTTCAACGGGCCAAGTTCCGCGCGCAATGCGGCAAGGATCGCAGCTTCGGCAGAAGGGTCACCCTCCACCATCGCGACCAAAACCGTGCCACGCTTGGCATCCTTGACCGGCAGGACGGCGGCCTTTGCGATTCCCGGCAGGGACAGCATCAGGGTCTCGATTTCCTCGGGAAAGACGTTCTGATCGGCCACGGTAACCATGCGCCCGGCGCGGCCTGAGAGGTACAGGAACCCTTCCTCCACCCTCCCGATCTCGCCCACGGAAAGCCAGCCGTCGTGCCACTTGGCACTTCCCTCGCCCTCGGCGTACCCAATTAAGAGATAAGGGCTTTTCACCCAGATTTCACCCGCCTTGTCCAGCGATAACGCGACCCCCGCATAGATCCGGCCCACGGATGCCTCCGGTGTATATTCATCCGCGATAGTGATGAAACTCGCCTCGGCCGCGCCATAGAATTCGCGGATCGCAGCCCCCGGAGCCATGACGCCAAGCGCGCGACGCAGTCCGGCATCAAGCTTTGATCCCCCGACCAACACAAGCCGCAGATCGGGGCAAAGCCCCTGCCCATCCACCACAAGGCGCAGCTGGGCGGGGGTGGCGTAAAGATGCGTGATGCGCCGCGCCGCAAGCGCCAGCCGCTGCCGGTCAGGGCGCAAGCTCTCCAGCAAATGTACCTCGGCCCCCAAGTGCAGCCCCTCGACCGCGCCGTAAAGCGCCAGCGAATGGACCAGACGGCCCAGCACTGCCACCCGCGCGCCGGGGCCGATGCCGAACCGGCCATTGATGGCAAAGCTTGCGATCCACGAGCCTTGCGTCCGGTAGATGCGGCGGGGCTTGCCGGTCGAGCCGGAGGTGAGGGTTTCAAAGACTGGCACCGGTCCCGATAAAGGCGGCGGCGTGTCAACAGCACCAATCCGGAACGCGGGCAGGCCGATGACCCCGGCGAGACCCTCGGGTCCGTCCGCAGCTACGGGGTCGCCTGCCGCCACATGCGAAACCTCACGCCAGGCCCCGTCGAAAAGCCGCGCCCTTGGGTGCCAGCGGAAGCAGTCGGTCATGCGGTCAGAAGCGTCGCCATCCGGCGCAGCGCCAGCAGATAGCCTTCGGTGCCAAAGCCCGCGATCACCCCTTCGGCGCGCTGCGAAACAAAGGAGTGATGGCGGAACGCCTCACGTTTGTGGATGTTCGATATGTGCACTTCCAGCACCGGGCCTTCATACGCATGCAACGCGTCAAGGATCGCGACCGAAGTATGCGAATAGGCGCCGGGATTTATGATGATCCCGGCGGATTTGCCGCGCGCTTCCTGGATCCAGTCGACCAGTTGGCCTTCGTGGTTCGACTGCAGTGCCTTCAGCCGCAGGCCCAGTTCATCGGCAAGATCGGCCGTTTTCGCGGCGACGTCATCCAGCGTTTCGCGGCCATAAATCTCTGGCTGCCGAAGACCAAGAAGGTTCAGGTTTGGGCCGTTCAGAAGGGTGACAAGCTTTGACATCTGGGATCCCCGAGGCTGTGGCCAGCTTATCTGATATGCCCCCCGTGGCAAGCGCTTCGGGAAAAAGGGGCGGCTTTCCGGGTCCCATTAGGATCAGGGTCGGAATGCCGCCCAGGGAGACATCGTTGCCCCGATGGGCTGATCAGGCCACCTTTTCCAGCACCACTTGCGGCTGGATGCCCAAGGCGCGGACGGTTTCGCGGGTCAGATGGGGGCGGTTCAGGGTGTAGAAATGCAAGTCGTCGACCCCGCCCCGGACCAGCCGGTCGCAAAGGGTGACGGCCTGGGTCAGGGCCAGAAGATCCTCACGCCCGTCGCGGATCGCGGTTGTGAAGGCTTCGTCCAGTCTCAAGGGCACCCGCGCGCCGCAGCGGTGGGCAAAGCGTTTGGCCCCCTCCCACGATTGGATAGGGAGGATGCCGGGGATGATTGGGGCGCTGATCCCGGCGGCGTGGCAACGGTCACGGAACCGGAAGAAGGCATCGGCGTCGAAGAAGAACTGGGTAATGGCGGAGGTGGCACCAGCGTCGATCTTGCGCTTCAGCCAAGTGACATCGGCCTGATCGTCGGCGGCATCGGGATGGGGTTCGGGATAGGCCGCGACCCGGATGTTGAAGCGCCCGGTCCGGGCCAGTGCGGCCACCAGCGCCTCGGACGAGGCAAAGCCGCCGGGATGGGGCTGAAAGCGGCTGCCTTGCGCAGGATCCCCGCGCAGGGCGAGGATTTCGGTGATTCCGGCTGCGGCAAAGGCATCAGCCGCGGCCAGGGTTTCGGCTTCACTCGCACCAACACAAGTCAGATGCGCCATGACCTTCAGCCCGCAGTTCTGCTGGATCGCCGCTGCCGTCTCCAGCGTCTTGTCCCGGGTGGCACCCCCGGCCCCATAGGTCACCGACACGAAGTTGGGCCCCAGCGGGGCAAGGTCCTGCACCGCCTCCCACAGGCGGAACGACGCGTCGATCGACTGCGGCGGGAAGAATTCGAAAGAAATGCGAGGCTTGGTCATGGGGCCCTCCTTTGCCCCCCTTGTCCCTGATTTTGTGATGTGAGACAATTTCATAATTCTCACCATCTTCATGAGGATCATTCATGTATGTCGAGCTGCGCCACCTGCGGACGATCCGCGCCATCCAGCAGGCCGGGGGCCTTGCCCGGGCCGCCGAGGTGTTGAACATGACCCAGTCCGCCCTTAGCCATCAGGTGAAGGGGCTGGAGGATCAGGCGGGGATGGCGCTGTTCGTGCGTCGGTCAAAACCGATGCGGCTTTCGGCGGCGGGGGTGCGGATGCTGCGCGCTGCAGAGCGGGTTTTGCCGGAAATCGACGCGATGGAAGAAGAATTCCGCGCGCTGCGGGCGGGCCGGACGGGGCGGCTGCACATCGCCATCGAATGCCACGCCTGTTTCGACTGGCTGTTCCCGGTGCTGGAGCTGTTCCGCCACGCCTGGCCCGAGATTGACGTCGACATTCGCGCCGGGCTGGCCTTCGAGGCCCTGCCCGCCCTGGACCGGCAGGATGTTGACCTCGTGATCTCCTCTGATCGCGTCCCCCCGCCGGGGATCAGCTTCAACCCCCTCTTCGACTACCACCCGACCTTTGTGGCATCCTCGCTTAACCCATTGGCGCAGAAAGACTTCATCACGGCAGAAGATTTCCGCGACCAGGTCTTGATCACCTATCCGGTCAGCCGCGACAAGCTGGATATCTTTACCGAAGTGCTGACCCCCGCCAAGGTCGAACCCCGCGCGCTGCGGACGGCGGAGCTGACGGCGGTGATCCTGATGCTGGTCGGATCAAACCGGGGCGTAGCAGTGCTGCCAGACTGGGTAATGCGCGAAGTGCGGTCGAACGCCGACTATGTGACGCGACCTTTGGGGCCGGAACCGGTGATAAAGCGAATGTTTGCAGCCACCCGCGAAGAGGATGTGGCCAAGCCGCATGTCGCGCATTTCCTGCGTCTGGCGCGCAGTGAGCCGGTGAAGCTGCAGCGCGATCTTTAGGGCGCGGCGACGCAAAGCGGCCTAAACACCCCCATCAGGGTCGTTTCCCGGCGCCGGTTCAGGATTTCCTGACCCTAGCCCGCAAAAATTTACGTTGACTTTACATTCATATAGGAAATTCTTTTTCAGTGGCAGTGAGTTCGGAGGTTTCGATGCGCGGGTTTATTGCTGCGCTTATCTTGGGCGTAGCGCTTTGTCTTCCAGCGGTTGCTTCCGCTGAACGGGTTGTCGCCCGGGTTTCCATCACCGACCAGACGATGAAGGTCTATCACGAAGGGCGGCTTCTGTTTACCTGGCCGGTTTCGACAGCCAAGGCGGGCAAGGTCACGCCGACAGGTAACTACCATCCCGAGGTTCTGTCGCGGCACCACCGCTCCAAGCGGTACAACAATGCGCCGATGCCCTTTGCGATCTTCTATGATGGCGATTTCGCCATTCACGGCACTGACCAGATCAGCCATCTGGGCAAGCCCGCCAGCCACGGGTGCGTGCGCCTTGACCCCCACAATGCCGAGATTCTTTTCGAAATGGTGAAGTGGGAGGGGATGCAGAACACCCTGGTCGAGATCGTCAACTAGGCGCGTGCAGTGCCCGGATGATGCGCGACAGCATCGCTTTGGCGCGGTCCCAGTCGTCGTCACTGGCCAAAGCCATCCCGGTGAACCGTCCCGAACTCGCTCCGGCCAGCACAAGATGCTGGATCGCAGCGATCAGGATCGCATTCAGCGCAGGCGCATCCACCCCCGGCGCGGGCTGACGCTCGCCACGCAGGCGCGCCACCAGTTCGCCCATTGCCCTTGCGCGCTGGTCGGACAGACGCCGGACCTGCGGTGAGGGGTCCGACAACTCCCAGGCCACCAGCTTCTGCATCAGCGAATCGCCCCGCAGTGCGTCGAGGTAGGCAATGAGCACCGCTTCCAGAAGATCGCCATACCCGGGCCCTGGATTCTGGTCCAAGGCCGGGACCAGATGTGTGGAAACCCAACCGGCCAGCGTCTCGCCCAAGGCGTCGACCAAGCCGTCCAGCCCGCCAAAATAGCGGTAGATTAGCTGCTTGTCGAACCCCGAACACCGCGCCAAGGCATTGACACCAAAGCCGGAAAATCCCTCTTGGGCCAAAAGAGACTGCGCGGCGGCAAGGATCGCCGCGCGCGTCTCGTCGCGGTTGCGTGGACGTGCGGCAGGGGGTTTCTGGGTCTTGTCAGGCATAGGATGGTTGTTCCGATTGCACATGTCACCAACTGGTGATATACGTTTGTCACCATACAGTGACACAACCGACAACCGAGGTAAACATGCAACGGACCCTTCTGGGACTGGCCGCCCTTCTTTTGGCCATCGCCTTCAACTTGCCCTTCGCCCTTCTCGCCGCAAACTTCGATTACCCTGACATTCTGCGCCACCCCGCGGGCGAGGTGCTTGACGCCTTCGCCACCGGTGGACCGGGCCTTGTCCTGACCTGGTATGCCTTTGCGCTGTCCGCCGTGGGCCTGATCCTTTTCGCCCCCGCTCTGGCACTGAGCACGGCCGATTGGGCCCGCCGTCCCGGCCTTGCGGTTGCCGCCGCGCTTTTCGGTGCTTTCGCGGGTCTGGTGCAAGCCATCGGCCTTTTCCGCTGGGTATTTGCCGTGCCCACCCTTGCCGCCGCCCATGCCGACCCCGCAACCGACGCCGCCACGCGGGCTAGCCTGGAAACGGCCTTCGCCCTTCTGAACGGCTGGGGAGGCGTCGCTATCGGTGAACACCTCGGCCAGATCCTGACCCTTGCCTGGATCACGCTTGCCGCGCTGCAGGCCCTGTTCTCCGGACAGCGTTTCGCGAAATCCGCGGCAGTCCCTGCGGCCCTTGCTGTGGCGGGTATCGGCCTCGGTCTGGGCGAAGGCCTGTCGTTCGCGCTTGGCCAAGAAGCCCCGCTTCTCGCCATGGCCACCGTGGCCGGCTACATGGCTTTTTCAGTATGGCTGCTTATGACTTCGGCGGCCCTCATCGCGCACTCTTTCTTTCCGTCGCGCCAGACCCTATAGACCGCGCCTGAACCACCGGGAACGATGCGATGCAAGGCTCTGCCAACCTCAACCTGATGATCAAGGCCGCGCGCAAGGCGGGCCGCAGCTTGGTCAAGGACTTCCGCGAGGTCGAAAACCTGCAGGTCTCGACCAAGGGGCCGGGGGATTTCGTGACCAAGGCCGACCGCGAGGCGGAACGGCTGATCAAGGAAGAGCTTCTTGGCGGCCGGCCGACCTATGGCTGGCTGGGAGAGGAAACCGGCACCGCGGACGGGGCCGACCCGACCCGGCGCTGGATCGTCGATCCCCTGGACGGGACCACGAACTTTCTGCACGGTCTGCCGCATTGGGCGGTGTCCATCGCCCTCGAACACAAGGGCGAGATCGTCTCGGCCGTCGTCTATGACCCAGCCAAGGACGAGATGTTCTGGGCCGAAAAGGGCGCGGGCGCCTGGCTGAACGACAACCGTCGTCTGCGCGTCTCGGGCCGCCGGGCGATGCATGAGGCGGTCTTTGCGACCGGCGTGCCGTTCGGGGCCAAGTCGACCCTGCCTGCAACGATGCAGGATCTGGCCCGGCTGATGCCCGGCTGCGCGGGCGTGCGGCGTTGGGGGGCGGCTTCGCTTGACCTCGCCTATGTCGCGGCTGGCCGTTTCGATGGCTATTGGGAGCGGGAGCTTTCGGCTTGGGACGTGGCAGCGGGTATCCTTTTGGTCAAGGAAGCTGGCGGCATGGTCGAAGGCCTGCGCAAGGGGAACGACCCCTTGGACGGCGCGCTGATCGCCGGGAATGACGGGTTGTTCGACGCATTCGCTGGCACGCTGCGCGGCTGATCCCTAGCCTTTGCCCGGCCCTTCGGTCGCAAGCGCCCCGATCAGCGGGTCACCCAATTCGCGCAAAAGCTTGCGCAGGATTGCCTTGGGGTAATCCGCCTGTCTTGGTGCAAGCTCGACAAAAGCCCCCGGCCCTCGGATCAGTTCGCTGGTGAAATAGTCGACCAGATCCGCCTCGTGTTCCCCAACCGCCAGCGCGTTTACGGTGACCCCGGTGAAGTCCGTCCCCTCATAGGCGTGGGCCACGCTGATCCCTTCGTTATTGCGCCCATCTCCTGCCACATCCAGCACCTGCCTGCCGCAGGGGGGCGCGTAATAGAGAAGGTCGGACGCATACCCCAGCGCGTCGCCAAGCGCGGTCGCAAGCGGGGCCTCGGGGCGCGGGGTCTGCCGCACGGTGGCAATCGCAGCATCCAGATCCGCCGGGCTTTCCAAAAGAACCCAAGGCTGGATCAGGTCCTGATAGCCGCGCCCGCTCCAGTAGTAGATCGAAAGGGCGACCTCGCCATCGCCTTTGAAGATCGCATCACGCACCCTGGAATCCTCAAGCGCGCGGGCAAGGCCTTCGGTCTGGATCGCGTAATCCTCGACATCGATCGACCGAGACACATCGACGGCAAGCACCAAGCCGAGCCGACAATCAGCGGCAGCGGGCAAGGCAAGGCAGATCAAGGGCAGGGAAAGGCGCAGCATCGGAACCTCCCGCACAGCGAAGCTACAGCGGATCCGGCATTCCGCAAAGCACGATGGGCCTACCGGCGGCGACGGATCAGTGGCACGGGTGAGCGTGCGGCGCGGAAGTCGGTTTCGGGGTGGGGCGGCCGCCCCGCAGTTGCCTGCCAATACCCACGCGCCCCCCGACGCCGCCATGCCGGCAAGGTCAGGATCAACCCGGCTACAAAGCCCCCTGCATGCGCCCAATAGGCGACGTCGCCGCCCGTAAGCGGTAGCGCGACGCCCGAACCAACCTGGATAGCAAACCAAATTCCAAGCACGCTCCAGGCCGGGATCGCGAAGACCCGGAAGAAGATCACGAAGATCACCGCGACATCGATCCGCGCCCGGGGAAACAGCAGCAGATAGCCGCCCATCACCCCGGCAATCGCGCCCGAGGCTCCGACCATCGGCACCGCCGAACTGTGGTCTGGTGCCATCTGCCCAAGTCCCGCAGCCAGCCCGACGGCAAGGTAGAAGATGACAAACCCAACATGCCCCATCTCGGCTTCCAGATTGTCGCCGAAGATCCAGAGAAACAGCATGTTTCCCAGAAGATGCATCCAGCCTGCATGCAGGAACATCGAGGTGACAAAAGTTTCGTACCCTTGACCAGCCGCGATCCGGGCCGGAATCAGACCCCAATCAAAGAAGACATGGCCAAGCTGGAAGTCGGTCTTTCCGGGAAAGCTGGCCAGAAAGACCGCGATATTGATGGCAATCAGCACGTAGGTGACAACGGGCATCTGCCCCGAAGGGTTGTGGTCGCGGATCGGAAACATGGTTCAACCCTTTCCGATCCGCCCCCTGCCGTCAAGCATCGGCAGCTTGCGCCAAAAGTTGGGCATTGCCACCCGAGGCCGTGGTGTCGATGCAAAGATGCCGCTCCAGCACCACATGCCCCCGATCCGGCATCCCGATCAGCGGCAGGATCGGCCCCGACCGTGTCGCCAGCGCCTTGACATAGGGCCGCCCAGCTTGCGCACCGCCCCACCAAAGCGCTCCGGAAAAGCCTTGCAGCGTGGCCAGCGCATCGGGCGGCAGGCCCGGAGCCTCGACCGCATGACCGCCCAGCTTGCGCACCGCCTCGGCCTGGTCAAGCGCCGCCTTGCGGCCAGGCCCAAGGCACAGAAGCGGCCCACGGGCGACCTGCGTCAACCGGTTCGATTCGCCGGTCGGGCCGGGCATGTCGTCGGCTACAGGCTCGGTCGCGGGCCAGGGAGCAGAGAGTTTGGCTGCGGCTTCGCTGGCCAGGGTGGTCGTTGCGTCCGCAGTTGTCACTGGGGCCGGGGCAAGCGTGAAGCGCGTCAGGTAATGCGGCCCGCCCGCCTTGGGACCCGTGCCCGACAGGCCTTCGCCGCCAAAGGGTTGGCTGCCCACGACCGCGCCGATCTGGTTGCGGTTGACATAGGTGTTGCCGACGCACAGCCCCTCGGTGATCCGCTGCACCCGGTCGTCGATGCGCGAATGCAGACCAAAGGTCAGCCCGTAGCCCGTGGCATTGACCGCCGCTATCACCGCGTCGATCTCATGCGCCCTGAATGTCGCCACATGCAGCACCGGCCCGAAAATCTCGCGCGGCATGTCCTGAATGCCACCGACGCTCACAACCACGGGAGCGATAAACGTCCCCTGCCCCGGTGCCGCCATTTCCTTCAGCACCCGCCCCTCGGCCCGCGCCGCATCCACATAGGCGCGGATCCCGGCCTGCGCCTCGGCATCGATCACCGGGCCGATGTCGGTTGCCAGATCCCACGGATCGCCCAGCGCCATGTCCTCCATCGCGCCGAACAGCATTTCGGTGACGGTTTCGGCCACATCCTCCTGCACATAAAGGCAGCGCAAAGCCGAACAGCGCTGGCCCGCCGACTGGAAGCTTGAGGCGATGATATCGCGCACCGCCTGTTCGGGCAGCGCCGTTGAATCCACCAGCATCGCGTTCAGACCGCCCGTTTCGGCAATCAGCGGGGCTGTCGGGTCCAGATGCTCCGCCATCGCCCGCCGGATCGCCTGCGCGGTTTCGGTCGATCCGGTGAAGGCCACACCCTTCACTCGCGGATCGCGGGTCAGTGCTGCCCCCACTGCCCCATCACCGGGCAACAGCTGCAACGCCGTCGCCGGAACCCCGGCTGCCAGCAGGTGATCCACCGCCAGCGCAGCAATCAAAGGCGTCTGCTCAGCTGGTTTCGCCAGCACCGCATTTCCCGCCGCAAGCGCCGCCGAAACCTGCCCGCAGAAGATCGCCAGCGGAAAGTTCCACGGGCTGATACAAGCGAAGACACCCCGCGCGGGGTAGATGAGCGGTCCCGCCCCCGCCGCATAATAGCGCAGGAAATCCACCGCCTCGCGCAGTTCGGCCACGGCGTCGGGCAGGGTCTTCCCGGCCTCGCGCGCCAAAAGCGCGAAGACGCGCCCCGCATCCTCCTCCATCCGGTCGGCGGCCCGGTTCAGCACCGTGGCCCGCTCCGGCGCAGCTGCGGCCCAAGGTTCGGCCAGCCGCAACGCCGTATCCACATCCGGTATCCCCGCCGTGACCACATGCCCAACCAAAGCCCCCGTTGCCGGGTTCAGCACCGCCAGCCGAGGCCCCCCGACGACCCGCCCGGCAATCCGGGGTGCGGCATCAATCGCACCCGTCCTATGCTGCGCGCGGGCTGTCTCGATAACGCCAAGCACTGCACTATCGGTCAAGTCCCAGCCCCTCGAATTCACCCTCGGCGCAAACAGCGCAGGCCCCGTCGCCAGCGCCGGGCTGGGGATCGCCGCCAACCCCTCAACCGCCGTCAGCGGGCAGGCCGCAACCGCCTCGGGCGGAACATCCTTATCGACGATCTGGTTGACGAAGCTGCTATTCGCCCCGTTCTCCAGCAAGCGGCGCACCAGATAGGCCAGAAGGTCGCGATGCGCGCCAACCGGAGCATAAATCCGGCAGCGCGTCCCGTGGTCGGTCAGAACCAGATCATGCAGCCGCTCGCCCATCCCATGCAGGCGCTGGAATTCAAAGGCCTGCGGCCCCACCCCCTGCGCCCCAGCCAGATGCAGAACCGCCGCAACTGTATGGGCGTTATGAGTGGCAAACTGCGGATAGATCTGGTCGGTCATCCCCAAAAGCTTGCGCGCATTGGCGATATAACTGACATCGGTCGACTGCTTGCGCGTGAAGACCGGAAAGCTTTCCAGCCCCATGACCTGCGCCCGCTTCACCTCGGCATCCCAATAGGCGCCCTTGACCAGCCGAACCATGATCTTGCGGTCAAGCCGTGTGGCCAGCGCATGCAGCCAGTCGATCACCGCCCCGGCCCGGCGGCCATAGGCCTGCACTACCACGCCAAACCCGTCCCACCCCTTCAGCGCCGGGTCCGACAGCACAGCCTCGATCACCTCCAAGGACAGGGCCAACCGGTCAGCCTCCTCGGCATCAATGTTGAACCCCAGCCCCGCCGCCTTGGCCAGCGTCGCCAAGGCGCGGACTCGGGGCACCAGTTCCTCCATCACGCGCGCCCGCATGGCCACCTCATAGCGGGGGTGCAAGGCCGACAACTTGACCGAAATCCCCGGATTGGCGCAGATATCGTCGCCCTTGGCCGCCCCGGCAATCGCCGTGATCGCGCGGGAATAACTCAGGTGATAGCGCCGCGCATCGCCTTCGGTCCGCGCCGCCTCGCCCAGCATGTCATAGCTGTAGGTATAGCCCTTCCCCTCCAACGCGCGCGCGCGGGTCATCGCCTTGTCGATCGTCTCGCCCAGAACGAAGTTCCGCCCCATCTCCTTCATCGCCCGGCCCACGGCCACCCGGATCACCGGCTCACCCAACCGCCGCACTGCGCCCCGCAACGCGCCCACGATCCCGCCATCGCGGTCGTCCAGCACCTTGCCGGTCAGCATCAAGGCCCAGGTCGAGGCATTGACCAAGGAAGACGCCGATTTCCCCAGATGCTTGCCCCAGTTCGACGGCGCGATCTTGTCTTCGATCAGCGCATCCATGGTTTCCGCGTCCGGCACCCGCAACAGCGCCTCGGCCAGACACATCAGCGCGATACCTTCGTCGGTCGACAGCCCGTATTCGGCGAGGAAAACCTCCATCAGCCCCGGCTTGGCGCTCGCCCGGATGCGGGTGACAAGGTCAGCCCCCGCCGCAACGATCTCCCCCCGCGCCGGGGCATCAAGTGCCGCTTCGGTCACAAGGCGATGCACCAGCGCCGCCTCATCGGCAAGGCTGGCGGTCTGGATCACATTCCAGGCGGACGGGGCGGAATCATTGGTCATCTGGCACCTCACTTTCCGCCCAGTCTACCCTGAAACTCGCAGGCTGTTTTCCTGAAGGTTTTGTGTTATCCGGGCTGAAATCGCCAAAGCTTCGAGATTCGCCATGCCAAACGACCGGATCGAGCTTGACCGCTTCGACCTTGCCATCCTGCGGATTCTGCAAACCGATGGCCGGATTACAGCCGTCGAACTGGCGCGCCGGATCGGCTTGTCCAAGTCGCCGACCCAGGCCCGGATGAAACGGCTGGAGGATGCCGGGATCATCACCGGCTACCGCGCGATCCTTGACCCAATCCGCATGGGTCAGGCGCATGTGGCCTTTGTCCAAGTCACCCTCTCCGACACGCGTGAGACCGCCCTGACCGCCTTCAACGGCGCTGTCCTGACCGTGCCCGAGGTCGAACAGTGCCACATGATGGCCTCCAGCTTCGACTATCTTCTGAAAGTGCGCACCTCGGACATCCAGGCCTATCGCCGGGTATTGGGCGAGACGATCTCGACTTTGCCGCATGTTGCCTCGACCTCGACCTATGTGGCGATGGAGGCGGTGAAGGAAGTGTTCTAGGCACCGGGTCCAGGCTTGGCCTGACGCAGCAGTTCAGGCTAAGGTTGCCATGTGAACAATGGGACACGGACGGATGCGCGAGGCCGAGATCGCGAAACAGGGGGCGAAATCCGTATTCATTGGGGATTGCCGCTAGGTTCATGTCCAAGCACCGGCCCTTTGCCGACCTTGAATTTGGCCCGACCGTTCAGGCCCTGATGTTCCAGCTCCACGAAAGCACTCATCTGGTCGTCACCCGCGACGACGCTCTGGCAGGCTACCTTGGCTGGCTCCTGGTTGATCCCGAAGGGGCCGAGGCCTGGGTGGCCGGGAAGGCACGGCTTATGGCCAAACCGGATGGTACGGCAATTGCCGCCACGCTGTTTGCCACCCAGTATACCGAGGACATCCTGCCGATGATCACGGCGGCCACCTGCGCCTCGGTCGCGTCCAGATCGGCCAGCAGGGTTTCGGGGTCGCCATGGTCGGCGGCGACGGTATGAGGGTTCTTGATATCAACGTTATAGCCGCGCGCCTTGATGTCGGCGGCGGACACTTTCCACGCCTGCGGGCCTTCCTCGCGCCCCTTCCGCGTGGCCCCGCCCCGCCATGCGGCGCAGTCGGCCAGATCCTCCAGCCGGATCGGCTTGGTCATCGAATAGGCTTTGGATACGATCAAGGATATGGCTACCTAGGGAGACGAACTTGCAATCTGGCGGCATTCGTTGGGCGCGGGTGTCCGATTCTACAGTTCCGACTCGCCGACGGACCTGAGTTCGGTCCAAGTGAACTGAATATTGTCAGCACTTCACCGAGGAAGAAAAGGAGGATTCAAAGGGGGATCGAATATCCAATCCAATCGTTAAGCTATTGATCAATATACAATATTGGAATTATTGTGGTGCCCGCGGCCGGACTTGAACCGGCACGGCCTTACAGCCAAGGGATTTTAAGTCCCCAGTGTCTACCATTTCACCACGCGGGCGGCGGGGCGACCATAGCGGCAGGTTGGCGCAGGGGAAAGCCGGGACCTTGTAACTGGCATCTCCGGCGGTTTAGCTTTGAAGCTGACGGTGGCGGTCGCAACGCGCCTTGCTTGTGAACCTGCCTCCAGCCCCACCCAGGCCCCGGATCAAGGGGAATGCGATTTAGCCGGAAAGGCATGACTTTGGCAAAGCTTACCGACGACCTCTGCCAGACCATCGTCAGCGCCAGCCTGAACCATTTGACCGGTGTCGTGGACCGGAAAGGAAAGTTCCTCTACGCCCACAAGGCCGGTGACACCGAGACGACATATCCGGGCTACAACCTGCTGCGCCATTGCGGAACCCTTTGGTTCATGACGCGGGCGGTCAATGAGTTGCCGATCGAGCCGGATGCGCCGGAGATCAAGACGCTCGCACGTGTCGCGGGCTATATCGGGGGCAAGCTTGAGCCCACGCCATGGGCCGCGCCGGTTAATCCCAGCCTTGCTCTGGTCAGCAACGATGCAGTCAAGGTCGGGGGCCTTGGCCTTGCCCTTCTTGCGCTAAGCGAAGCCGCGAAGATCCCTGCCCTACGTCCGCAACTGGATGCCGGACTGCCATTCCCTTTGCCGGAGACTCTGGCCCGGATGCGCCAATATGCGCTGGATGAAATCGATGGCGACGACTTCCGCCACAAGCGCGACTTCCTGACCGGGGCGGTCCTGCCATTCCGGTCCGACTACTATACGGGCGAGGCGATATTTGGCCTTCTTATGGCGGGGCCTACAACAGACGCCCTGACCCGTGCGACCACCGCCCTGATGCAGCGCGGCTATGGCTGGGCGGAACAAAGCCACTGGATGGCCTACGCCTCCTGTGAAGCAATCGAGCGCAGCGTCGTGACCGAGGTGCTTGGCCGCGACTATCTCACCGGCCTCGTCACCTCGATCCTAACCGTGACGGCCTACCGCGACCGACGCGAATCCACTCCCATCGCCTGCCGAAGCGAGGCGCTAAGCCGGATCCTCCTTCTGTCACGGGCAAGACCCGGTTTCCTTGATGCCGACCTGATGTCTCGCGCGACCGCGCACTTGGCCGCAGATCTTGAAACCCAGCTCGACTGGTACAAGGACGGCCAGTTCTGGAAAGGCGACACCTCGGACAAGGTGCAGATCGACTATATCCAGCATAATGCCACCGGCTTTCTGCAGTGGCTTCGCCTGCATCGGACCTAGGCTTCCCCCGTTGCCGCCAGCAACCGGCTGACCAGTTCCGCACTGTTCCTGACCCCCATCTTGCGGATCATGTTGGCCCGATGCACTTCAACGGTCCGGGGCGATGACCCCAAGGCCTGCGCGATTTCCTTCGAGGTGAAGCCGTTCACCAGATACCGGGCGATCCGCTTTTCCATTGCAGTCAGCGGCCCCTCGCTACCCGGCTTCGCCTCCAGCGGCCGATAGGTCCAGATCGCCAGCCGCTGCGGGTCTTCCCGGTCCAGTGCCGTCCCGTGGCCTTCCATCCAAACAACCTGACCGTCCTTTCTTCGCATGAACCGTTCGTCTCGAATGACTGGCAGCTTAAGCATCGCCCGCCGCGCTCGGTCGCCGATGCGCTGATAATCGGTCTGACCTGGATAAAGCAGTCGGATCGACTGCCCCTCAAGCTCGCCCGGTTTCCAGCCAAAAATCGCCTCGACCCGCAGACTGGCCCGCAGGATCACCCGTTCCGCCAGGATCAGCGTCGCATCCGGAGCATAGAGGAAGCCCAGACGCTCGTAATCGCGACTTCCGGTCATGCCCATCCCCTCTACGTAGCCATATACGTATTCTTACGGATGGAAGCGGCCTTGGCAATCTTTCAGGATCACCCCGGTCCGTTGTTCCCTGCCGGAAGGGCATTCCTTCCCACGCATGACCGGAACCGGGAGGAGGTAATGATGAACAAGGTCTATCCAAGCGCTGCCGCGGCGCTTGAGGGGCTCTTGCACGACGGCATGCTGATTGCATCCGGCGGCTTCGGCCTTTGCGGCATCCCCGAACTTCTGATCGCTGCCATCCGTGAGGCGGGTACCAAGAACCTGACGGTTGCGTCCAACAATGCGGGCGTTGACGGCTTTGGCCTTGGCCAGCTTCTGGAAACCCGGCAAGTGAAGAAGATGATCTCGTCCTATGTGGGCGAGAATGCCGAATTCATGCGCCAGTATCTGAGCGGAGAGCTGGAGCTGGAGTTCAACCCGCAAGGCACTCTCGCCGAACGGATGCGCGCCGGGGGCGCCGGGATCCCCGGCTTCTACACCGCGACCGGTGTGGGCACCGTGATCGCCGACGGGAAGGAGCACCACGATTTCGACGGCCGCACCTATATTCTGGAACGCGGGCTCGTCGCCGATCTGGCCATCGTCAAGGCCTGGAAGGCCGACCCGTCGGGCAACCTTGTGTTCCGCAAGACCGCGCGGAACTTCAACGTGCCCGCCGCCACCTGCGGGAAAACCTGCGTGGTCGAGGTCGAGGAAGTGGTGCCATTGGGCAGCCTTGACCCCGACAAGATCCACCTGCCAGGCATCTATGTGCACCGCATCATCGCCGGGCAGCATGAAAAGCGGATCGAGAACCGGACTGTCCGCAAGCGGGAGAACGCATGATGGCCGAGGAAATCAAAGGCTGGGATCGCAACGGCATGGCCGCGCGGGCAGCACAGGAACTGCGCGACGGCACCTATGTGAACCTTGGCATCGGCATTCCGACGCTGGTGTCGAACTACATTCCCAAGGGGGTTAACGTGACCCTGCAGTCCGAAAACGGCATGCTGGGCATGGGACCGTTTCCCTTCGAGGGCGAAGAAGACCCCGACCTGATCAACGCTGGCAAGCAGACCATCACCGAGCTGCCGCAGACCGCCTATTTTGACTCGGCGCAAAGCTTCGCAATGATCCGCGGCGGCAAGATCGCCATGGCCATTCTTGGCGCGATGGAAGTGGCCGAAAACGGCGACCTCGCGAACTGGATGATCCCCGGAAAGTTGGTCAAAGGCATGGGCGGGGCGATGGATCTGGTTGCCGGAGTTGGTCGCGTTGTGGTTGTAATGGACCACACCTCCAAGCACGGCGAGTCCAAGGTGCTGAAGGCCTGCACCCTGCCCCTTACGGGCAAGGGCGTGGTTGACCGAATCATCAGCAATCTTGGGGTCTTGGATGTCGGCCAAAAGGGCCTTCACATCGTTGAACTTGCCCCCGGTGTGACCGAGGAAGAGCTTCGCGCCGCGACCGAAGCCACAATCGTGGGTTGATAACCTTCTGAACCACCAGTCGCTTATCGAACCTGACGGCTTTCATCGTTGGCAACGCAGCGAGGAGAGCCGTCAGGCTTGAAGAACGCCCGGACCTACCCGCCCGCCAGTGTCGTCCGAAGGACACAAGGATCGGTCACAAGCAGGGGCGCGCTGAGGCAAAGCCCCTGCGCCACCTGCCAGGCTGCAAGCACTTTCGGCACGTAGTCCCGGGTCTCGGCAAAGGGTGGCACGCCATTATTGTCGCGCACGGCCCCCTCGCCCGCATTGTAGGCCGCAATGACCATGACCGGGTCATTGTTGAACTCGTCCAGAAGCCAGTCCAGATAGGCGACCCCGCCTTTGATGTTCTGGGCTGGATCGGTCGAATCCTCGACACCGAATCGATCCGCCGTAGCCGGGATCAACTGCATCAATCCGACCGCCCCCGATGAGCTAACTGCCTCAGGATTGCCACCGCTTTCGACCCCCATCACCGCCAAAACCAGCGCGGGCGAGACATCGGTGTCCAGCGTCGCCAGAAGGATATCCTTCCCATAGGTCTCGGCCATGGTCTGAAGACTTTGCATCCGCGGTGCCCGCACCGCCTGGCCCTGCGGGCCTTGCGTCAGTGCGGCAACCGCCATGTCGAACCGACCCGAAGTGTCGGCAAGCCCGATGGGCACCAGGTCCCAATACCATCCGTAGTCCGAAGCCGGAGCGCCGGCTGCAGGTGCAATGCCCGCGCCTGCGACCGCCGGACCCGCCTCGTCCCCGTGGTGCGGCGGGTTCGGGTCGACCTTTGGAAGCGAGGCCAAATAGCGGGCCTGCTCCTCGGCATCGATCTGCACGGTGATTCGATTGTCGGGGTCAATGTCGGCCACGCTGATACGCTTGAACGCAGGCCCATCAGCAAACCCCGCCCAAGGGGCGGAGGCGCAGAGAATCACTGCAAGAACACCACATACCTGGCGCATATTCCGATGCCTGCTCGCTATTGTTTTGCCTGATAGAGTCGCAGTTTTTTTCGAATCCGACCAGCCCCTTCGTGCCCAATTATGGCGTTTTCGCCAGATTCCAGCTTGGCTCCATAGCCACCGGCAGGCATGCGCAGACAGACCTTAATCCCGTTTTCCGTGATATTACTGACTGTTAACGTGAAATAGCTCCGATTCTACCTATGCGGGAATTTCACCCCCCTTCCTTACCTTTCGACCAAAGTGTTGCCATGATTCTGGGGCCTTATATGTCTGTATCGTGCAGGACTGGCGTGTTAATCAGCCCTACCGAGACGGTGAAGTGCAATCTACAGTACCTTGGAAAGGGATCCGACTATGACCAAATTTTCCGCCTTCCTGAAAGATGAAGCCGGCGCCGTGACCGTTGACTGGGTGGTTCTGACCGCCGCTGTGGTCGGCCTGGGCCTCGTGATCTTCTCGATCCTGTCGCCGGCAGTGAACGCCCTGACGAACGACATCTCCAATACGATGGCAAATGCCGGGGCAAACCTCTAATATCGATTTCTATCCGACAGGATGGAATTCAGGGCCGCATCTGTACGCAGGCGCGGCTTTTCTAATGCTAGATGCCTAATGACCTTCGCCGTCGTCTAGACAAAGGCGCAGGCGTTGACCAACGAGATTGCCAGTCAACCCGATGAAGCGACGGCTGTCCATGCCAATGGCAGCGTCACGCCCTGACATCGCGCCCTCGGGGCTTGGATCTTGGCTCGTTGGCGGAGTGGTTCCCTCACAAACGCTCAGCCTCCTCGGATGGTGGCCAGTTGCGCCAGATTTTCAGCATTTTCGGACGTTTCTCGGTGGCGGGATATAGTCCGGGCGGCTCGGATGAAATGGATTCCCGGTCAATCGTCCTTGCTAGTCTGATCTTCGCTTTAAAGTTGCCGTATTCTTGCGTATATGGTAGCCCTTAGGTTGAACTCAGGATCGGCATCACGGGGCCTTGGAATGAAGACGAGCATGCGTTTTCTGTCAGACGAAACTGGCGCCGTTACGATCGATTGGGTTGTGCTGACCAGCACCACACTTCTTCTTGTCCTTATTGGATCTGTGTTCCTTAAGACTCCTGTCACCGATCTGGCCAACGGCATCGGCGGCTGGATGGAAGGGTTTCACAACACTCTGAACAATCAGTGACCTTGTATTCCCGTTCTGCGTGCAGCACCCGCCTTGATGGGCGACGCTGAAGCATTTACAACGTTGCCGATGGCCATGGGGCCGGTCGTTGAGCAGGGAAGACAATGCGCGCAGCTTTTTTGTTGGTTTTGCTCGTCGGCATGGCACTTGCCGGCGCAGCGGTCTACATGATCCGGGACTATGTCTCTCAGAGCGAGGTGGCGCTGCAGAATGAGCGTGCCTTCAACCAGAAGGCCGGCAGGCTTGTCGAAGTCTATGTCTTTTCCAAGGACCTCAAATACGGCGACGAGTTGAAGCCAGAGGACGTTGCCCTGATTTACTGGCCCGAACAGGCGCTACCGAAAACCATCTTCCGCGATCAGGCCCTGCTTTTTCCCGATAACGCTCCGGGACCGCGCTATGTCCTTCGCGCAATCGAGGCTTTCGAGCCTGTGCTGCTGAGCCGCCTTACCGAGCCAGGCCAACAGGCCAGCCTGACCGCCAAACTCGGCAAGGGGATGCGCGCCTTCGTGATCAACGGCAACCTGTCTTCGGGCGTCGGCGGCTTCGTCAAGCCCGACGATTTCATCGACATCTACTGGACGGGCGATGTGGAAGGCAAACTAGTGACCCGGTTGATCGAATCCTCGGTCCAGGTGATCGCGGTCGACAAAGCGTTCAACGAAGGGCAGGTCACCGATTCGAACGCGAACTCGGTCACCATCGGGGTGACCCCTGAGCAGATCGCCCGATTGACCCAGCTTCAATCCATTGGTGCATTCTCGATCTCGCTTGTGGGCTCAACCGCCGATGTCGTTGATCAGCCGGTCGAGGTCGACACCAACGACGTGCTGGGCATCGTAGAGGAAGCACCCGAGGTGGTGCCCCCCGTTGTCGTGCAAGAGGTCTGCACCCGCAAAGAGCGCAAAGGCACCGAAGTGATCGAGTCCGTGGTCGCCTGCGACCAGTAAGCGGCACATCGTCCTTGGGGCGCGACCACATCATATGGGGTCGCGCCCCTATCATTTTGCAACCTTTTGCGCAGTGTTGCAATTTATCCACATCAAGAACCCCCTTCAACTAATTGATTATTGCAAAAAATTTCCGCCTGAGGCATTCTGCTTGCATAAGGGCGTTAAGACCCAAATGAGGCGTGGTCGAAAGGGCAGATCACATGAACATGAAGCATATCCTAGTTGGGGGCTGCCTTGCTGCGGCTCTTCTCTCGACAGCGATGACACCAATATCGGCCGAAGTCCTGCGCGTTTTGCAGGGCCAGGCTCAGGGCGCGCTAAACGTTCCGATGAACCGGGCCGTCGTGGTTGAAAGCGAAATTACGTTCTCGGATGTCTCGATCGCCAACCCGGAGATAGCCGACATCTCGACCCTTACGGACAAGTCAATCTATGTCCTGGGCAAGGCCCCGGGGCGGACGACACTTACACTTCTGGCTCAGGATGGGTCGTTGATCTCGAACGTCGACGTGCACGTCACACCCGACATCGCCGAGTTCAAGGAACGTCTGCAGCAGATCCTTCCCGGCGAACAGATCGAGGTGCGGACCGCAAATGACGGCATCGTGCTCTCAGGCACTGTCTCATCGACCGCCAAACTGGACCGTGCCCTTGACCTTGCCAGCCGCTATGCGCCGGACCGGGTATCGAACCTGATGGTTGTCGGCGGCACCCAGCAAGTGATGCTGAAGGTGCGCTTTGCGGAAATGAACCGTTCGGTCAGCAAGTCGCTGGACAGCGGGCTCGGTATTACGGGTCTGGGTATCGATGGCGGCGTTTCGGTTGGGCTTGGCAACGGGAATTTGGTTTCCGGCACGTCCCCCGGCGACGCGGGTTCGGTCATTCACACTCTAACGGATCAAGGTGCCGGTGGTGGCATCGGAGTCTCGCTTGGTCTAGGCGATGTCGAACTCAGCGTCCTTCTCGAGGCGCTGGAAACCAAGGGGATGGTCCGTACCTTGGCCGAACCCAACTTGACCGCGCTTTCGGGCCAAGAGGCCACCTTCCTTGCTGGTGGCGAGTACCCGGTTCCGACTGCCGGTGACAATGGCACTTCCGGTATCGAGTATAAGCACTTTGGCGTGGAAATGACTTTCACGCCAACTGTGGTCGACGAAGACATCATCAACCTGAAAATCAACGCTGCGGTCTCGTCGATCGACACTTCGGTCGCGTTGAACATCAACGGCATTGACGTGAACGGGTTCAAGCGGCGCGAAACCTCGACGACGGTCGAAATGCGCGACGGGCAAAGCTTTGCTATCGCCGGCCTTTTACAAGATGACTTCCGCGACCTGAATGGTCAGGTGCCGTGGCTGGGCGATGTGCCGGTTCTGGGCGCGCTTTTCCGCAGTGCAAGCTACCAGCGCAGTCAGACGGAACTCGTGGTCATCATCACTCCGCATCTGGTCACCCCGGTTGCCGGTGAGGCGTTGGCGCTGCCGACTGATCGGGTCAAGATCCCGACCGAGAGCGATCTCTTCCTGAACGGCGATGTTGCGGCGGGAACCGGCGCTGCCGGCGAAGTTGCCCGGCAGGATTTCTCGACCTCCTACGGCTATGTGATGGAGTAAGACGATGACCGGTAAAATTTCGATCCTTCTGGCGTCGTCTGCTCTGCTTGTGCTGACGGCCTGTGGCGAGTCCTCGACCTCCTGGGACCAAGAACTTGGGGCCGAGGTCGACAAGGGTAACTTCGGCAATGCCACCATGAACAACACGTTGATCATGACGGGCCAACTTGACTATGCGGTGGCACTTGGCCAGCGCTTTGCCGCCGAAGTGCCCGACACGATCAACTTCGAGTTCAACAGCGCCGACCTTTCAGATGAAGCAAAGGCCGTCCTGCAGAAGCAGGCGAACTTCATCCGTCAGTTCCCCGAGGTCCGCTTCCGCGTCTTCGGCCACACCGATCTTGTCGGCTCGGATGGCTACAACAACAAGCTCGGCATGCGTCGTGCCCGTGCTGCTGTGGCCTATCTGGTTTCCCTCGGCATCAACCAGTCGCGGGTCGAGGCTGTGGTCAGCTACGGCAAGACCCATCCGCTGATTGCAACAAACGAACCCGAAATGCGCAACCGTCGCACGGTGACCGAAGTTTCGGGCTTTGTTCAATCCGATCCACTTGTACTGAACGGCAAATATGCCGACATCATCTTGCGGACCTACCTCACAGGCGATGGCGCTGAACCTGACACCGCAAGTGCAGAAGTAGGCGGCGCCTCTGGCTGACGCGGTCGAACCGCTGGCCAAGATGTCAGGTGCGACCGGGCCAAGGCTCGGTCGCATTGTTTCTGAATACTAGAGTAATAAGGAAATTTATTTTTCATTTCGACCAAAAATTGGCCTACATTCTTGACCATGGCTACAAGGGTGGGTGAAAGTCGGTCGGCTACCACCTTCCTGGTTGCCTGGCATCGGTTTTTTGCCCTAATTGCGGGGCAACAGATGGCACCGCTGGAAGGCAAGAAGGAAATGAATCGCGATGTCGAACAAAGCCAACGTACGCACTGACCCCGCGCCGATCCTGGCCTGTACGATCTCGCGCGATGTGCAGCGTTTCGACCTTCTGATTGACGACATGGAGGCCGAGCTTGGCGAAGCTTGGGGCGACCTCAACTTTGAGGATGCGCTGGTTTTCCTCAAACAGCCCGACAGCAGCGGAATGCAATTCGTCGCGATCGCCGTAGACAGCGAAGACGAGACTGAGCTGTCGAAGATGAACGAAGTGATCAAAGCCGCGAAAGCCAAGCGGATCAAGGTCTTGCTAATTGCCAACCAGATCAGCCCTTCGGTTCTTTACCAAATGCAGAAGCTGGGGGCCGATGATTTCTTGCCCTACCCGCTGCCTGAAGGCGCGCTGCATGAGGTGATCGAACGGATGCGAAAGCCCGCGCCGGTCGCTTTGGAGGGTTTCGATCCAGTATCCGGCGCTTATACCGGCCATGCCCAGCCAAAGGGCGACCGGAATGGCGTGATTCTTCCAGTTCACGGGATGGCCGGTGGCGTTGGTGCCACGACTTTTGCCACCAACCTGGCATGGGAGCTTAGCCAGATCCCAGGTTCCGAAAAAATGAAGACCTGCTTGATCGACCTTGATCTGCAGTTTGGAACGGTCGGGACCTATCTCGATCTGCCGCGCAAGGAAGCGGTTCTCGAAGTCCTCAGCGACACCGGCGCGCTCGATGCCGACAGCCTAGGCAACTCGATGCATATCTTCGGCGAAAAGCTCCACGTTCTGACCGCCCCGACGGACATGCTTCCGCTTGAAATGCTGACACCCGAGGATGTCGGCCGCATCCTGGATATCGCACAGGCAAACTACGATTTCGTCATCGTCGACATGCCGCACGCCGTCGTTAGCTGGACCGAGGCGGTGCTGAACCGGGCGCATGTCTATTTTGCGATCCTCGAACTTGACCTGCGCTCGGCTCAGAACATCCTGCGGTTCATTCGCGCGCTCAAGTCCGAGGAACTGCCGCATGAACGTGTGCGCTATGTCCTGAACCGCGCCCCTCGCTTTACCGACCTATCCGCCAAAGCACGGGTGAAGCGCATGGCCGAAAGTCTGGACATCGACATCGAGGTCCAACTCCCGGACGGCGGCGAGCAGGTGATGCAAGCCAATGACCACGGCTTGCCTCTGTCCGAGAATTCCGGGAAGAACCCACTACGCAAAGAAATCCAGAAACTTGCCAAATCCCTGTTCGATCTGAACCAGTCTGTCGACGCAAAGCGGGCCTGACCCGAAGGAAGGTGAACCGTGTTCAGCCGATTTTCAAAAAACGCCCCGCCCACCAAACCGAATGCCGGAACACCGGCACCGGTCGAGCGTATTGGCTTTGGTGCCCAACCTGCCATCACGCCTCAGCAGGCCCAGAAGAACGCAGCCGAAGCCACTGCTGCTGATCGCGACAAGAAACGCAAGGAACGCTTGACCGAACTCAAGGTCGAAATCCACAAGCGCCTGCTTGACGACCTCAACCTATCCGCCCTCGAGAGCGCCAGCGAACAGCAGTTGCGCTCCGAGATCAGCGCTCTGGCGACCGAAGCGCTTGAGGAAATGTCGGTGGCCCTGAACAAGGACGACCGCCTGGCGTTAACGCAAGAGCTCTATGACGAAGTCATGGGCCTTGGGCCGCTGGAGCCTCTGCTCAAAGACGAATCGATCAACGATATTCTGATCAACGGACCAAAACGCATCTTCATCGAACGCGCGGGGAAACTGACTCTTTCCGACGTCACCTTCCGCGACGAACGCCATCTTCTGCGCATCATCGACAAGATCGTGACCGCTGTGGGCCGCCGTGTCGATGAATCAAGCCCCTATTGCGACGCCCGTCTGATCGACGGCAGCCGCTTCAACTGCATGATCCCGCCGATTGCGGTTGACGGCTCACTGGTTTCCATCCGGAAATTCAAGAAGGACAAGCTGAAGATCGAGGACCTTGTCCGCTTTGGCGCCTTCACAGAAGAAATCGCCGCCTACCTTCAGGCCGCGGTTTCCTGTCGGCTGAACATCATCGTGTCCGGCGGTACCGGCTCTGGTAAGACCACCTTGCTCAACGCGTTCTCGTCCTTCATCGGTAATGCCGAGCGCGTGCTGACCATCGAAGACACCGCCGAACTTCAGCTCCAGCAGGTTCACGTGGCCCGGATGGAAAGCCGCCCGGCCAACGTCGAAGGCAAAGGCGCGGTCACCCAGCGCGACTGCCTCAGGAACGCGCTGCGTATGCGTCCCGACCGGATCATCGTGGGCGAAACCCGCGGCGAAGAAGTCATCGACATGTTGCAGGCCATGAACACGGGCCACGACGGCTCGATGACGACGATCCACGCCAACAACCCGCGCGACGCCATCAGTCGTCTGGAAAACATGGTGGCCATGGCCGGGATCGAAATGCCCTTGAAGGCAATGCGTAACCAGATCGCCTCGGCTGTGAACCTGATTGTTCAGGCCTCGCGCCTTCAGGACGGCACCCGCCGGATGACCTCAGTGACCGAAATCACCGGCATGGAGGGCGAGGTGATCTCGATGCAGGAGGTCTTCCGGTTCGAACGTCTTGGGGTCGAATCGTCGGGCAGGATCATCGGCCGTTTCAATGCTACAGGGATCCGCTCGTGCTATTCGGATCGCTTCCGCCAATGGGGGTATGACCTGCCCTCGTCCATCTACGAACAAGTCGTCTGACCGCCATGCAAATCAGCGCCGCACCCGTAATCTATATTCTGATTTTCGTCGCCGTTATCGTCATCGTGAACGGCATCTACCTGGTGACATTCGGAAAATCAATTCGCCTGAACAATCGGCTAAGCCGCCGCATGTCACTTTTGGAAGGCAATTCCAATCGCGAGCAAGTGCTGGAGCAACTCCGCAAGGAACTGAACCAGCACCTAAACGCAAAGAACATTCCTCTTTACTCGGTCCTCGCAAAGAAGGCGCAGCACGCGAACATTGCCTTCTCGCCCAATGCGCTGATCGGTATCATGGGGCTTTTGTCTGTCATCGCCTTTGCACTTTTGACCTTGTTCACGTCCGGTGCCATGGTGATGCGCCTTGTCCTAGGTCTGGTGATGGGCATTGGCGGCGTCTACGTCTGGGTTGGCCGGCTGGCAAAGAAACGGACGAGCCTGCTGGAAGAACAGCTGCCCGATTCTGTCGAACTGATGGTGCGATCTTTGCGGGTCGGTCACCCGTTCGTCACCGCCGTCGGGATTGTTGCGAAAGAGGTTCCTGACCCCCTTGGCACGGAATTCGGCGTCATCTCGGACGAAGCCGCCTATGGCCGCGATATCACCGAGGCTTTGAAGGCTTTTGCCGAGCGCATGGACAACCAGGACCTTCGCTTTCTTGCGGTCGCCGTGACCATCCAGCAGCAGTCTGGTGGTAACCTTGCAGAAATTCTTGATGGACTAGCCAAAGTGATCCGCGCGCGCTTCAAGCTGTTCCGCCGCGTGAACGCAATCACAGCCGAGGCAAAATGGTCCGGGCGTTTCCTGTCATTCTTCCCGATCGGGGCGCTCGTGATGATCCTTCTGGCCAAGCCGGATTATTACGACGCAGTTCAAGAGACCAACGCCTTTATTCCGGCTGCACTGTTCGTGGCCGTGTTCTTGGCCCTGAACATGATCTTCATGAAGATCATGACAAACATCAAGGTATGAGGCGCGCATGAACCCGTTGTCGACCGCCACGAACTTCCTGACCGAAACGCTTGGACCGCTTGGCCCGTTGATGGCGGTCGCTTTTCTGGGCCTTCTGCTAATTCTGATCGCCTTGCCAACCGTGATGAAGCGGCAGCGCGACCGCTTCAGCGAAATCAAGGAAGGTCGGCCGTCCAAGGACAAAAGCGGTAAGAAACAGGCGCTCCGGCGCAATGAAGGTCGCTCGAACAAGCTTGATCGCTTTGCCCAATTCCTTGAACCTCAGAAGCAAGAGGAACTCACGGCAGCGCGCCTCAAGATGCTTCAAGCTGGTTACCCGACCAAGAACGCCGTGCGCATGTTCCACGCGATGCAGTTTATCTTGGGGATTGCCTTCCTCGTGATCGGCGCGGCGCTTGCCCTCGTCAAATCGATGAGCGCTGAGATGACGACCCAGTCGATCATGCTTTACACCCTGCTTCCCTGCGCCATCGGATATTTCATTCCACGCTAC
The DNA here is from genome assembly GCA_947504705.1 of Paracoccaceae bacterium. Classification (GTDB taxonomy): domain Bacteria; phylum Pseudomonadota; class Alphaproteobacteria; order Rhodobacterales; family Rhodobacteraceae; genus Tabrizicola. The sequence goes on along the minus strand of CANNIA010000003.1, from coordinate 72,988 downwards.
TGGGTGGACAAGCGGGTCGAAAAGCGTCGCAACGAGATCATCCAGGGTTTTCCCGACGCGCTTGACATGATGCTTGTCTGCGTCGAGGCGGGCCAGTCGCTTGACCAGTCGATCATCCGTGTCGGTAAGGAAAGTCGGATGGGCTATCCCGCACTTGCCGACGAATTCGACATGGTCGCCCAAGAAATGAAAGCCGGGAAAGATCGCACAACGGTCATGAAAGACATGTCCGTACGCGTTGGCGTGCCTGATGTGACCTCTTTCGTGACAACCATGGTGCAATCGGCAACCTTCGGCACCTCAATCGCCGAGGCGCTTCGGGTCTACTCAGCCGACATGCGTGACAAACGGGTCATGCGCGCCGAGGAACTTGCCAACAAGCTACCAACCAAGATGACGCTTGGCACCATGTTGTTCACGGTTCCGCCGCTGCTTGTCATTCTGATCGGCCCTTCGCTCTTCGGCATCGCAACCATGCTTGGCAACATGGGCGGGGGTCCCTGAAAGCTTGCGCAGTCTGGGCGTGGTTCAATGATGTGGCCTAGGTTTCTTGTTGCGCTGGGATTGACCGCGGCACTTGTCGGCTGCGTCGGCTCGGCCAGTGAATCCGACCCTGCCCAGCATGGTGTCGATAGCAGCGGCCAGGCGGTTGATGGCCTGATCGTTGGGCACCGACTGATGGAGGCGGGCGAATACGAACTTGCCCTTAAAGCCTATTACCGCGCCGCCGGATCCCATGGGCTTAACGTCGACACGCTCTCGGCCATTGGCTCGGCCGATCTTGCGCTTGGTCGGCTTGGTCAGGCAGAAGAAGTCCTGCGCCGCGCCATAAAGCAGGATCCGGCTTTTGTGCCAGCCCTGAACAATCTTGGCGTTGTCTTGATTGAGAAGGGTAATTACGGCGAAGCACGGGCCTTCTTCCAACAAGCCTTTGCCCAGGATAGTGGCCAAACGGACTCGATCCGAGAAAATCTTAAGCTGGCTATCGCTTTGAGCGAATCAAGCGTGTATGATGTCCCACAAGAACAAGGCGAGTTCCGGCTTGTGCGGCGTGACAGGGGCCAATACGTCCTTCTCACCCAGCTTTAGGCAAAGGGCTCCGGGCAGCTAAAAAGGACGCTGAATATGCGCCAATCTGGTGTTATTGTGCTCTGCCTCGGCAGTGTGTTTGCGTTGTCGGCCTGTCAGGGCAATTCCGATGCCCAGGTGCAACGGGCATTGAAGGACGTAAACGTCATCGATGAATCCAATCTGAACGACGTGATGCTTTCGGTAGCTGATCCGGAAGAGGCCGTCACCTATTTCACCCGAACGCTCGAACAAAACCCCGGGCGCATCGACCTTATGCGGGGCCTGGCGAAATCCTTGGTCCGGGCCGACAAACCGACCGAGGCATCCTTGGTCTGGCGCCAGGTGGCCGAACATCCCGAAGCGACGCCTGACGACAAGGTCATGCTGGCCGACGCTCTGATCCGGTCCAATCTCTGGGACGAGGCAAAGACGGAACTTGCGACCATCCCGCCCACCCATGAATCCTTTGACCGCTACCGGCTTGAAGCCATGGTCGCCGACTATGACAAGAACTGGACAAAGGCCGACAGCTTCTACGAAATCGCCGCCGGCCTGACAACGACGCCGGCCGGCGTGCTGAACAACTGGGGCTATTCCAAGCTGACTCGGGGCGACTATCCTGGCGCTGAAAAGCTGTTTACCGAAGCCCTGACCTACGATCCGACCAAATTTACCGCCAAGAACAACCTGGTCATGGCCCGAGCCGCGCAGCGTAAATACGATCTTCCGGTGGTTCACATGACTCAGGAAGAACGGGCGCAACTGCTCTACACCATGGCTCTTGCGGCCATCAAGCAAGGCGACACTGCCGTCGGCAAGGGGCTTTTGCAGAACGCCATCGACACCAGTCCCCAATATTTCGAGGCCGCCGTCCGCAGCCTTGATGCCCTTGATGCAAACGCGGCCCTGTAAATGATCTCATCGACCGGGGCACTGATTCTGCTGGTTCCTGTCCTGCCAATTGCCATCTGGGCGGCGGGAAGTGACCTGAAACGCATGAAGATCCCGAACCTGTCAGTCCTTGCTCTGGCCTTGGTTTGGCCGGCCTTGGGCTGGCTGGCAGTCGATACCTGGGCAAGCTGGGCTTGGGGCTTTGCTCTGATGGGTATCGTTCTGGTCTCGGGTTTTCTGCTCTATACGACCGGCACCTTCGGTGCAGGCGATGCGAAATTTGCCGCCGCCATGGCCCCGATCTTTGTTGGCTCCAGCATCGCGCGGTTCCTGCTGATCTTGCTGGTCTGCATGATCGGCGCCCTGATCCTGCACCGGATCGCACGCTCCATACCCGCGATCCGCAAGATGACTCCGGATTGGCAAAGCTGGGAGCAGCGGCGATATTTTCCGTTGGGGCTGGCATTGTCGGCGATTGTGGTCTTCTATCTTGTTCTCGCCATTTGGCCCCAAGTCTGACACAAGTTCGAAATACGGTCTAAACCTGCAATCTTGCCCGGATTGTTGACGGAGCCTGTCGAATGAACGCTGAAGCCCCGGTTTCGGGAGTTACTCCCCCCAACTCGCCCCGCAGTCTGGCCGACACCGGGCTGTCGATCATCATGATGCGCGACATCCTGTTGAAGACGATGTTCCGCACCAACCAGACGTTTGTTTCGGCGCTGTCAAAGGTGATCTGCCTGCCGCCTCAGTTGGTGCAAGATTTGATCGACATGATCCGCACCCAGAAACTTGTCACGGCAATGGGCACGATGCATGCGACGTCCGGAGCCGAAATGGGGTATGAGTTGACCGACGCCGGCAAGGCGCGGGCCCTCGATGCCCTGTCGCAGTCCGAATATTTCGGCCCGCTGCCAGTGCCGCTTGACCAGTATCGCGTACAGACCGAGAAGCAGTCCGTCCGTGACATCCGACTGAACCGAGACCAGCTCATGTCGGGCATGGGTCACTTGGTCCTGCCCCCCGATCTGATCGGCAACCTTGGCCCGGCAGTAACTTCGGGCAGATCAATCCTGCTTTACGGCCCGCCGGGGAATGGCAAGTCCTCGATCTCGAACGGGATCCGCGCGGCAATAGGTGACAAGGTCTTTGTTCCGCGCGCGTTGGAATATTCCGGACAGATCATTGCGGTCTATGACCCCATCGTGCACCGTAGCGTGGACGCGGAAGTCGATGACCCGAACAGCTTGCGGCGCAGTTCGACCAAGTTCGACTCGCGTTATGTCCATTGCGAGCGACCTTCGGTGATCACCGGCGGCGAACTGACGCTTGGGATGCTTGACCTTGGCTACAACCCGACGGCCCGGACCTATCAGGCGCCACTGCAGCTCAAGGCCACTGGCGGCATCTTCATCATTGACGACCTTGGCCGTCAGCAGGAATCACCACAAAAGATCGTCAACCGGTGGATCGTGCCGCTGGAAGAGCATCGCGACATTCTCACGCTGCAATCGGGTGAAAAGTTCACAGTCCCATTCGATACCCTGGTCATCTTCTCGACCAACTTCCACCCCAACCAGATCTTCGACGGCGCCGCTCTGCGCCGGATCTTCTTCAAGATCAAGATTGACGGCCCGAACCAGGAACTGTTCCTCAAGATCTTCGCGATGGTTGCACGAAGGAAGAAGATCCCACTGGACGAAGGCGCGCTCATGCATCTGATGAAGGTCAAATATCCGACCATCCAAAACGTCTATGCGAACTACCATCCGGTGTTTCTGATCGACCAGATGATCGCGATCTGCGATTTCGAGGAAATTCCCTACCAGATGTCACCAGAGCTGATTGATCGCGCCTGGGGCAACATGTTTGTCCGCCAGGAAGAGATCACGCACTAACGCAGGCCGCCAAATTCCTTAAGCAAGGAATTTGACAAAATTCTTACTCAAGAATTTTAGGGTGTCACGAAAAGATCGTGACGCCCTTTTCTGTCACGATCGCATCCAGCCGCTGGTCGAACTGGTCAATCGGCACCTCCGCCACTTCCTGTGCCGCATAGGCAAAGCCCACCGCCAGCACCCTGCCCCGGCTGCGCAGCCCGTCCAGCGTCCGGTCATAAAACCCACCACCATAACCCAGCCGATAGCCCCGCGCATCCCAGGCCAACAAGGGCACGATCACCACCTCCGGCTCGACCCATGCACCTTCCTCCGGGATCAGCGCCTTGAACGCCCCCTCGACCAGCCGGCACCCCGGCGACCATTCCCGGAACCGCAAAGGGGAAGCCTTCGCCAATATAACCGGCACCCCCACTGGACCGCGATGCGCGGCCATGGCGGGCACCGGATCAATCTCGCTCCGCATCGGCATATAGCCCGACAGAACCTTCCCCGCTTGGCTTGCCAGGAAATCCGCCAGGATCTCCGCCGCCTGCCCCTGCCCGGCCGCATGGGCCACCGCCCGCCGCGCGAAAGCCTCGGCCCGCGCGTCCGCCTTTACATCCGTCATGTCAACATCACCGTCGCCAGCCCCAGAAAGGCGAAAAAGCCCATCACATCCGTCAGCGTCGTCACGAAGGTCCCACTGGCCAAAGCCGGGTCCAGCCCCATCCGATCCAGCGTCAAGGGCACCATCACCCCCCCCAGCGCCGCCACGACCTGATTGACCATCATCGCCAGCGCCAGCACCAGCCCCAGATGCCAGTCGCCAAAGATCACCACCCCGGCGCAGCCCAGGATCAGCGCCAACCCGACCCCGTTCATCAACCCCGCCAGCATTTCGCGTCGGACCACGCGGCCCGCATTGGCCCGCGTCAGGTCTCGCGTCGCCAGCGCCCGCACCGCCACGGCCAGTGACTGCGTCCCGGCAATCCCCCCGGTCGAGGCGACAATCGGCATCAACGCGGCAAGCGCCAGCAGCGTCGCAATCGTATGCTGGAACTGGCTGATCACCATCGCCGACAGCGATGCGGTGAACAGGTTCACGATCAACCATGGCAGGCGCTGCTTGACGGTCTCGACCGGGCCGTCGCTGACATCCGCCTCGTCGCCAACGCCTGCCAGACGCAGCATGTCTTCCTCGTGCTCTTCGTCCAGCACGTTCATCGCGTCATCAATGGTGATCACGCCCACCAGCCGGTTTGCCGCATCCACAACTGGGCACGAGATCAGGTGGTACTGGTTGAAGGTATAGGCGACATCCGCCTCGTCATCCGTGGCGGTGATCGTGCGAAAGCTTTCCTCGGCAATGTTGCGCAGCCGGGTTTCGCGCCCCGACGACAGGACCCGCCCCAGCGTCACATAGCCCACCGGGCTCAGACGCGGATCGACCAGGATGACATGGTAGAACTGATCGGGCAGATGATCCGCCCCGCGCAAAAAGTCGATCGCTTCGCCAACCGTCCAGTGGTCCGGGGCGACCACCAACTCGCGCTGCATCAGACGCCCGGCCGAATGCTCGGGCCAGGCCAGCGCCTGCTCCACCGCGACCCGGTCAGCCGCATCCATCGCTCCCAGAAGTCGGCCCTGATCCTTGGCCTCAAGATCTTCGACGATGTCGACCAGATCGTCGCTGTCCAGATCGCGCAGCGCTTCGGCCACAACAGCATCGGACAGCGCATCCAGCACGTCCTCGCGGATCGCGTCCGAGATTTCCGAAAGCACGTCGCCGTCGATGACCGCCGAACCCATGGCAAGCAGCGCTTCGCGGTCTTCAAGCCCGACCTGCTCCAGAAGGTCGGCCACGTCAGCCGGGTGAACCGGGTCCAAAAGCTCGCCGACCCGCACCGCATCGCCTGCGCGCGCCGCATCCAGCGCTGCACCCAACGTCGCTTCAAGCTGCTCGGCGTCCATGGCGTCGGGCATCGTCCTGACTGTGATTTCCGCCATGGTTCCCCCGTCGCTGCTGCCCGTCGCTTCTGCCAAAGCTTAGGCGCTTTCGCCATGACGTCAAAGCCAAGCTGCCTGACCCCGGCGTTCCGCGCCCCTATGCCCCTCGGACTTCGCTCTTTTGCGAAACTCTTTCAACCCCATCCCTGTGCATCGAAAATTTACCGGCGGCTGGAAACTGTCTACTCTGCCGCCGAACAAGGGGCACACGCATGACCGATCTGATCCTGGGCCAAGTCCTTCGCTACAGCGGCCCTCCCTTCCTTCAGGGGGTCGAGGCCGCACAGCACATCTCCCAAGGGGCCGTCGCGGTCGAAGCTGGCAAGATCGCCGCCGTGGGTGAGGCTGCCGCTCTTCGCGCCCGCTACCCCGGCGCGCTGGTCCACGACCACGGCCGCAAGCTCATTTCCGCAGGCTTCGTCGATGCCCATGTGCATTACCCGCAAACCGCGATGATCGCCTCTTGGGGCAAACGCCTGATCGACTGGCTGAACACCTATACCTTCCCCGAAGAAATGCGTTTTGCCGACCGCGCCTATGCAGATGGCATCGCCAATCGCTACCTTGACCTGGTGCTGGCGCGCGGCACGACCACGGTCTGCACCTACTCGACGATCCACCCCGAAAGCGTGGATGCGATCTTCACCGCCGCCCAAGCGCGCGGGATGCGCCTCTTTGCCGGCAAGACCTGCATGGACCGGAACGCCCCCGAAGGCCTGCGCGATACCGTGCAAAGCGCCTATGACGACAGCAAGAGCCTTTTGCAGAAGTGGCACGGGGTTGACCGGCTGTCCTATGTGATCACCCCGCGTTTTTCGCCCACCTCGACGCCCGAACAACTCGCCGCAATGGGCACCCTCTGGCGCGAATACCCCGATTGCCTGATGCAGACCCACCTCTCCGAACAGACGGATGAGATTGCCTGGGTCAAGGACCTCTTCCCGCAATCGCGCGACTACCTTGACACCTATGAGGCGCAGGGCCTGCTGCGCGAAGGCGCGGTCTATGGCCATGCGATCCACCTCACCGCCCGCGAAAAATCCCGCCTGATCGAGGCCGGGGCCAGCCTTGTCCACTGCCCGACCTCGAACACCTTCATCGGTTCCGGCCTCTTCGACATGACCCTTGCGCAACACCTGCGCGTCGGCCTTGCCACCGATACTGGCGGCGGTTCGAACTTCTCGATGCTGCGCACGATGGCTGCGGCCTATGAGGTCGCCCAACTGCGCGGCCAGTCGCTCCACCCGTCACAGCTTTGGTGGCTCGCCACCCAAGGCTCCGCCCGAGCGCTACACTCCGAAGACAAAATCGGCAACATCGCTCCAGGCATGGAGGCCGACCTCGTCATCATCGACCTCGCCTCGACCCCTGCCATCGAACAGGCGACCCGCCGCGCCGAAACCCTGTGGCAAGCCATCTTCCCCACCATCATGATGGGCGACGACCGCGCTGTGTGCGAAGTCTGGGTCAGCGGCAAACGCCACGAGACCTGACGCTAAAAAATCTTTCTCTCCGCCAAATATCCTCTGGGGGAGGCTTGCGGTTCAAGCAACCGCAAGCTTGGGGGGCGAAGCGCCCCCAATGACCGAGGAGGAGGCGAAGCCCGACGACGAGACAAGAAAAACGCGCCGAAGGCGCTCCGGTCAATAACCGCCCCGACCCGGCGCAAGCTTGGTTAAGCCTTTCCGAACGTCCACACACAACCCATTGATTCCATGCGGGTGACTTCACCTGTCCACCGTGGACAGCTATTCCGCCAGCTCCCAGCCGTCGGGGTAGAAGTCATGCTTCAAGGCAATCGAAGTCGCGATCCGCTCCCAGTGCCAAATATCCTCCGGCGTGACCGGGATCGGCCCGACCCAGGCGATCAAGGTCTCGCCGTCCTTCTCCCGCCGCGTCCCGAACCCCTCCAGCCGCATTGCCCTCTCCAAGGCCGGCCAGCTTGCATCCAGCTCTTCAATGAAGAACGCATACTCAACCACCGCCATCTTCGGCAGGCTGACCCCCTTCGAGTGCTTGAAGGTGTCGTAAGTCTCGCGACGCTGGGCTTCGAAATTGTGGTCCATCGGGCTCTCCTTACCGATCTTCTATCGCCAAGCCCAAAGACCCGCCAGCACCGATCACACCGCCCCAGCCAACCGCCCCGCAAGCGCCCGCTGCCGCTCCAGCACCCGCGGCAGATCGACTGTCACCATATGGCCATCCCGCACGACCTCACGTCCTTCCACGATCAGCCCCTTCACCCGTGTCAGCCCACACAAGACCAGCGCGGCCACCGGGTCCCAGGACCCCGCCGCCTCGATTCCACCCATGTCCCAGATCGCCAGATCCGCCCGCTTGCCGGGTTCAATGGATCCCAGATCATCGCGGCCCAGCACCTGCGCCCCGCCCAGCGTAGCGATCTCCAGCACCTCACGCGCCGACATCGCATCGGCCCCTCTGGCCACCCGCTGCAGCAGCATCGCCATCCGTGCCTCGGCAATCAGGTTGCCCGCGTCGTTGGAGGCTGACCCATCGACCCCCAGAGCGACCTTTACCCCCCGGTCCCGCATCGCCCGGACTGGAGCAATCCCCGACCCAAGCCGGCAATTCGAACAGGGACAATGCGCAACCCCGGTGCTCGAGCGGGCGAAAAGGTCGATCTCTGACCCGTCCAGCTTTACACAATGGGCATGCCAGACATCCGCGCCTGTCCAGCCCAGATCCTCGGCATACTGGCCCGGACGGCAGCCGAACTGGGCGAGGGAATAGGCGATATCCTCGTCATTCTCGGCCAAGTGGGTGTGCAGCATCACCCGCTTGTCGCGGGCCAAAAGGGCCGCGTCCCGCATCAACTCGCGGCTGACCGAGAAGGGCGAACAGGGGGCGAGGCCCACGCGCACCATCGCGCCAGGCTTCGGGTCGTGGAACTGGTCCACCACCCTGATCATGTCCTTCAGAATCGCTGGCTCCTTCTCGACCAGGCTGTCGGGGGGCAAGCCCCCTGCGCTTTCGCCAATCGACATCGCCCCGCGCGTGGGGTGGAACCGCAGGCCAATTTCCCCCGCCGCCGCGATGGTATCATCCAGCCGCGATCCGTTCGGATAGAGATACAGATGATCCGAAGTCATCGTGCAGCCCGAAAGCGCAAGTTCGGCAAGGCCCACCTGGGCCGAGGTGAACATCTCCTCAGGCCCGAACCGTGACCAGATCGGATAAAGCGTCTTCAACCAGCCGAACAGCAGCGCATCCTGCCCCCCCGGCACAGCGCGCGTCAGGGTCTGGTAGAGGTGATGGTGCGTGTTCACGAGGCCCGGTGTCACAACGCAGCCCCGCGCCTCGATCACCGTGGCGCCGGGGGCGGCAAGGCCTTGGCCAAGGGCATGGATCACTCCGCCCTTCAGGTGAATGTCGGTCGTCTTAAATTCTTGCCGGGTGGCGTTCATCGTTACCACGACATCGGCATTGCGGATCAGGATATCTGGCATGGGTGCATCTTTCGCACACCCTTCGGTTTCAAGCGGAAACCAGTGCTAGCCGTCAGAAGGGAGAAGGACACGGCGTGCAAGCGGATTTTAGCCGCACACGGCAGCAACCTGCAATGGCCTTGCTACGCCCCGTTGAGCGGTGCGAGCCAAATTCCTTCGTTAAGAAATTTGGTCCCGCCCAATCAGCCCTTCAGCAGCGTCAGCGCTTCGGCATGCAATTCGCGGCTGGCAGCGGCAAGCACCTGACCGCCGTCCCAGACCGGGTTGCCCTGCCAGTCGGTGACCACACCACCCGCAGCTTCGATCACCGCAATCGGCGCTTGGATGTCATAGGCCTTCAGCCCAGCCTCGATCACCAGATCAATCTGACCCGCCGCGATCAGCGCATAGGCGTAGCAATCGGTGCCATAACGGACCAGCCGCGCCTTGGCTGCAACCTTGCGGAAGGCAACGCCTTCGTCCGGCGTACCGACTTCGGGGAAGGTAGTGAACAGCGTTGCTTGCGACAGCGGGCGCGGGGGGCGAACGCCAAGCGCGGCCTTACCCATCGGGCCATTCACCTCCGCCCGGCCAAGCCCGCCTTCGAAGCGTTCGCCGATATAGGGCTGGTCGATGATCCCATACAGCGGCCCTTCGGCATCGCGGACCGAAATCAACACCCCCCAGGTCGGCGTGCCCGACATATAGCTGCGGGTGCCGTCGATCGGGTCAAGCACCCAGGTCAGGCCGGAGTGCCCCTCTTGCACGCCGAATTCCTCGCCCAGAATGCCGTCATCCGGGCGCCGGCGCGCGAGGATTTCGCGCATCCGCTCTTCGGACAGCCGGTCGGCGGCGGTCACGGGATCAAAGCGCGTGGTTTCCTTGTTTTCGGCAGCAAGGTCATGGCTGCGGAAAAAAGACAAAGTCGCAACCCGTGCGACATCCGCCAGTTCATGCGCCGTTGCGACAAGCTCGGCTGCAAGATGATCAGAAATCCGCATTAGGCCCCCATCGGTCCACTGGGACCACGTGGCCCGCTGCCCCGCGCGCTAATCGCACGCGGGGCAAAGGTCAAGCTCAGGCAGCGTCCGACAGGACGCGGGCAAGGTCGAAGAGCCGCCGACGCTGGGCTTCCGGGATGGCGTAGTAGGAGCGCACAAGATCCAGTGCCTCCTTGTCTGCCATCATGTCGCCGCGTGCTTCGAATGCGGCCGCATCGGCATCGGCCAGCCCTTCGAAGAAGAACGCGATCGACACGCCCATTGCGTCCGCCACGTCCCAAAGGCGCGAGGCCGAAACGCGGTTCATGCCGGTTTCATACTTCTGAATCTGCTGGAATTTCACCCCGACTTTGTCTGCCAGCTGTTGCTGCGTCATCCCCACCATCCAGCGGCGGTGGCGAATACGTTTTCCGACATGGGCATCTACAGGATGTTTCATCATCTACTCCGGTTATTGTTACAGTTCCCCAATGACATACTAGCAAGTTTCGTGCCAAAGTTTGCACTGCCACAATGCCGCCGCGAAAAAGTTCTGCTGTCTCGAAAATATCCTTTTTTCCGCGGCGGGAATTATACAAACGCTGAAGACACGGCGTGGTTGTTTCCTAACTGATCCTAACCGACCCATCGCGCAACCGGGGGCAATCCTGTGGGTAATTTCGAAATGCATTGCATTTTGCTAAGTTGAGCGCGAAAGATAGCGAAATGCGCAAGGTTTACCGCATAGCGTGTATGGGCTGGAATGGTTTCCCGCACCAGTTAGCAACTGTGGTGATACAATCGTTTTCGTGCAGGAGATTGCCATGCGCAGTTGGCAGGTAACGTCCCTCGGCCTCAGCCCAAAGTTGTCGGACCTTCCGACCCCGATTCCCGCGCAGGGCGAGGCTCTCGTTCGTGTGCAAGCTGTTGGCCTGAACTTCGCCGATCTTCTGATGCTGGAAGGAAAATACCAGGTTCGCCCGCCCCTGCCCTATGTGCCCGGGATGGAGTTTTCCGGCGTGGTCGTGGCCCTCGGCCCCGATACAGAGGGCCCCCAGCCCGGAACGCGGGTCTTGGGCACCTGTGTTGGCGGGGCGCTGGCCGAGATGACCCTTATCCCTGCCAGCAGTCTTGTCCCCATGCCGGCCACCATGGGCTTTGACGAAGCGGCGGGTTTTCCCATCGCCTATGGCACCTCGCATCTTGCCCTGAACCACAAGGCACGCCTGCAGCCCGGCGAGACCTTGTTTGTGACGGGTGCCGCCGGGGGTGTCGGCCTTACAGCGGTAGAACTTGGCAAGGCAATGGGGGCCATGGTCATCGCCTCTTCCCGCGGGCCTGCGCGTTTGGCCACGGCCAAAGCTGCCGGAGCGGATATCCTGATCGACAGCGAAGCGCCGGGCCTGAAAGAGGCGCTGCGCGCCCATGGCGGCGTCGATGTGGTCTATGATGCCGTCGGCGGCCCGGCCTTTGACGAAGCCCTGCGCGCGACCCGGCCAGATGGGCGGCTTCTGGCAATCGGCTTTGCCTCGGGGCAAGTGCCGCAGGTTCCGGCCAACCTCTTGTTGGTCAAGAACCTGACCGTTTCAGGCTTCTGGTATGGCGGTTATGAAACCCACGCCCCCGATCTGGTCAGGGCCAGCATGACCGAGCTTCTGCGCCTCTACAGCGCTGGCCTGATCCGCCCGCATGTCGGTCAGACCCTGCCGTTCGAGGCATTCCCCGAAGGGCTGGACCTGCTGCGCAGCCGCAAGGCGACCGGCAAGGTGGTGATCCGAATATCTCAGGACCCGTAAGAGCAGCGCAGTTCCGACATCAAAAGCTCCACCGCCTCGTCGCTGCGTCGGTTGGCGCGGTAAAGCGCCAGCTTCATCTCGCCAACCGGGGGCAACTGGTTTTCACCGGTGATTGGCCCCATGCCTTCGGGAATGCTGCCCGCCATGCGGACCGACACGGCAAGATCGGCGGCCACGGTCGCCTCGACCGCCTGTTCGCTTTCGCCGCCCGTCGCCATTTCCCACGGGATACCCGCCTCGGCCAGCACGGCCTGTGCGCGGGGGCGGAAGATGCAGGTGTCCTTGAACCCCAGCCGCAGCGGGCGGCGCTGCCAGGCATTGCCATCATGCGCCCCAACCCAGACCAGCGCGCGCGACGACAGGACCTCCGCTTCGGCGTCAGGGGTTTCTTCAGTCGTCAGCATCACGTCGAAATGGCCGCGCCCGAAATCCTGCTTCATCAGGATCGTGAAGGAGGACACAAGGTTGATCCGCACCCTTGGGTAAGCCTGCGCCATCCGCTTCAGAATGCCGGGGATCGCCGGGTAAACCACGTCATGCGGCACGCCCAGCCGGATTTCCCCGACACAGCAGGAGGATGAAAGCTGCGACAACGCCTCGTCATTCAGGGCCAGCATCTTGCGGCCATAGCTTAGAAGCTGCTCGCCTTCCGGCGAAAGCGCCAGTTTCCGGGCCGCGCGCAGGAACAGCGTCAGGCCCAGCGATTCCTCCAGCCGTTTGATCTGCATCGACACCGCTGACTGGGTCAGGTTCAGAAACCCCGCCGCACGTGTCACGCCACCGACATCGACAACCGTCACGAAGGATCGAAGGGAAGAAAGGTCGAGGTTTCTAGGCATATCGAAAATCCTGATGCAGTCGCTCACAATCATTCGTTTTCATAATGCATCAGAGAGGTACAGTGTTCAACAAGGATGATGCGTTCGGCTGGACCCATCAAAATCCCGGATGAAAGGTTGTGTATAATGTCTCTCCATGTTCTTCCCCGCCGTGCCGAAAAGCACCTTTCGCTTGGCGCGCTTATCAGCGGCTTTCTCGCCAGCCGGGCCCTCAAGCGGGACCGCCAGCGCCTTGCATTGCTGGATGCCCACCTCCTGAGCGACATCGGCCTGTCGCGCCGCGAAGCTGACCACGAGGCAAACCGGAAGGATTGGGATGTCCCTGATCACTGGGTCAGGTGAAATACCCACGATAAGCCCTGTCGAAATCGGTCACACTTCTTGAAAACATCCGCTACACTGCCGATATTCTGCGCATGTGGTCACGCCGGTCCCCCGGCGTTGCCCCTTGGGACAACAACGGAGGCTAAGATGGCTGACTATCGGACGATGCAAAGCGTGGGCGTCGGCGCCCGTGCCGCGATCGATGAAGGGCTGCGCGCCCATATGAACAAGGTCTACGGGCTGATGTCCGTGGCCATGCTGATCACCGCTGCCGCCGCCTGGGCGATTGCGGGCCTGGCCACCACGACCGACCCGGCACAAGCGATGTTTCAGCTTTCGAACGGCACGATGGTGACCAGCTTCGGCGCTGCGATCTACACCGGCCCGCTGAAGTGGGCTGTGATTCTGGCCCCCTTGGCCATGGTGTTCATGTTCGGCGCGGTCCTGAACCGGATTTCCGCCGCCGGGGCGCAGCTTTATTTCTACGTCTACGCGGCCCTGATCGGTGTGTCGCTCAGTTCGATCCTGCTGGTCTATACCGGCGCTTCGGTCGCTTCGACCTTCCTGATCACCGCCATCGCCTTCGCCGGTCTGTCGATCTATGGCTATGTGACCAAACGCGACCTGTCGCCGATGGGAACCTTCCTGATGATGGGCGTAATCGGCCTGCTCGTTGCGATGATCGTGAACATCTTCCTTGCTTCGGACGCGCTGCAATTCGCGATTTCGCTGATTGGTCTGGGGCTCTTTGCCGGGCTGACCGCCTATGACACGCAGAAGATCAAGAACACCTATGTTCAGCATGCGCAGGCGATGGACCAGGAATGGCTGGGCAAGGCGGCCATCATGGGCGCCCTGAACCTCTACCTCGACTTCATCAACATGTTCATGTTCCTGCTGCACTTCTTGGGCAACCGGGACTAAGCCTTAAGGCCAGAACCAGAAAGGGCCGGTCTTCGGACCGGCCCTTTTCATTTGCAGACCTTACACAACAGCGCCAAACAGCTTGCCGACCAGCGCCGTGACCGCCATCGCCACCGCCCCCCAAAAGGTCACCCGCAACACTCCACGCCAGACCTGCGCCCCGCCCGCCTTGGCCCCAACAGCGCCAAGCAGCGCCAGAAACGCCAGCGACAGCGCCGTCACCCAAAGGCTGATCGTCGCCTCGGGCACCAGCGCCGCCGTCGCCAGCGGCAGTGCCGCCCCCAAGGCAAAGGTCACCGCCGAGGCGCCAGCAGCCACCAAGGGCTGCGCCTCGGTATGATCAAAGATCCCCAGCTCGTCACGCACATGCGCGGCCAGCGGGTCCTTGGCATGCAAGGCCTCGGCCACCTGACGCGCCAGTTCGGGCGGGACGCCGCGATCCTGATAGATCCCGGCCAGCGCGCGCAGCTCCTCCTCCGGGTCGGCAGCGATCTCGGCCCTCTCGCGCGCGATGTCCGCCGCCTCGGTATCGGACTGCGAGGAGACCGACACATATTCCCCCGCCGCCATCGACAGCGCCCCTGCGGCCAGCCCCGCCATGCCTGCAACCAGCACCTCGGCCCGCCCCGAGGCCGCCGCGACCCCGACAATCAGCGAAGCGGTCGACACGATCCCGTCATTCGCGCCCAGCACCGCCGCCCGCAACCAGCCGACCCGCGCGACATAGTGCTCTTCCCGGTGATTGCGTTCCATCTGGGACCTCCATTGCTAGCGCGGTTCAGGTCTTCACGGAAACGTCGAGAATCGGAATTCGAACACTCTTGGTTTGAATTCCGATTCCATCGAGACCTGAACCGCTTTACCCCCTCCTCGGCCCACAAGGGCCGGGGGTCAATGCGAACCCTGTCAGCACCGGCTTACCGGGCAAAAGAAAAGGGCCGCGCCCCATCGGACACGGCCCTTGATCCCTTGGATCGGCGCGATCTTACTTGATCTTGCCTTCCTTGTATTCGACATGCTCCCGCTTGACGGGATCGTACTTCTTGACGACCATCTTTTCGGTCATCGTACGGGCGTTCTTCTTGGTCACATAAAAGTGGCCGGTGCCCGCGGTCGAGTTCAGGCGGATCTTGATAGTGGCGGGCTTTGCCATGGTCGTTTCCTCTGCATCGGAAACCAATGTGGTTCCCGGTCAAATCCTTGAAGCCTGCCTTTTAGCCATGGGGCGGGCAGAGTCAACAGCGAAACCGGCAGGTTGGGTTGGAAATGCGCGGAGAGCCTGTAAGCCGGATTTTGTCCAGGGCTTTCGCCCTTGGATGACCATTCCTCTGCCAACCGTGTTACCACGGCGGTCAAGCTGCCAACCCGGGCCTCTCGGGCGTTGGCGTCCCTGCGGGCGGTATCCCCGGCCTTTCGACCATGGACCAGCCCCCGCGCGAGGCCCCTATTTGGCATTGCTCCGGGTGGGGCTTGCCGTGCCGGTCCTGTTGCCAGTCCCGCGGTGGGCTCTTACCCCACCGTTTCACCATCACCCCTGCGAACAGGGGCAGTCTCTTCTCTGTGGCGCTTTCCCTGGGGTTGCCCCCGCCGGGGGTTACCCGGCACCCTTGCCAACGGGAGTCCGGACTTTCCTCGGATCTTGCGACCCGCGGTCATCCAGCCCTCCGCGCGGGGTGGCAGTTAGGCCTTGCCCAGCCTCAGGTCAACCACCAATGCACAAAGCCCCGCCGCCAACGCCCGGTCGGTGTCATCCGCTGGACCGCGCGCCCAAGGCCGAAAGCGCAGCCGGAACGCGGCAAGCAGGGTCTCAAGCGAGGCGTCGGCATAGCCAAAGGTGCGCAGATCGGCGCTGAAATCGCCGGGCGGGGCGGGATCGGGCCAAACCGAAAGTCCCTGCACTGCCAACCGTCGCCAGTCAAACCGGGCGCCGGGATCACCCTTGCGCTCGGGCGCCATGTCTGAATGCGCGATCACTGCTTGCGGTGGCAGGGCATGGCGCTTCAGCACACCGGCCAGCAATGCCTCAAGGGCTGCCATCTGCGGCTCATTAAAGGGTTCGGCCCCGGTATTCTGCAACTCGATCCCGATCGAGCGGGAATTCACATCCCCCTCGCCAGCCCAGGCCCCGGCCCCGGCATGCCAGGCGCGCATCGCCTCATCCACAAGGCTGAAGACAGTGCCATCCCGGTCGATCAGGTAATGCGCCGAAACCTCGGCCACCGGGTCACACAACCGCGCCGCGGCCTCGGGTGCCGAGGCCATGGCGGTATAGTGCAGAACCACAAGCTCGACCCGCCTGCCCCGCCGGTCCCCGAAATTCGGCGACGGGTGGGACCTCATCACGTCAAGCCGCCGTCACTGCAGTGCAGTACGGAACGGGCGCGGATCCCACGCGCAGGCGAACCCGTCGCCATCGGGGTCAACCCCCAGACGGTCCTTTTCCGGGCCACCCTTTGCAAGGAAGTCGGACTGCGCCTTGTCGGGCGAGGCATATTTGGCGCAAGCCGAATCTGCGCTGCGCAACCCAATGCCCGACCGCTTGTACATCTGCACGCCGGGCGCATGAGTGGTCGCCAGCGCGAATTCCACGATATTCGGCCCGGTGTCGCCCGGACGCGCCGGCAGGTCTTCCGGTTGCACAATCACATATTCCGAGCGGTTGCGGGCAATCCGTTCAGCGTCGCTTTCGATCGTCTCACGCGACTTCACGGCCTCGAAATCCTGTTCGTCGGAAATGCCGGTGTTCGCGGTCATCTCGCCGTTCTCCTCGGCAATCCCGGCAGGCGCACCGCCGCGCGGGCGGGAAGAGCTGTCAGTCGCCTCAGGCAAGGTCGTTGGCGGCAAGGTCGAGCCATCGGCCCGGTCGATCGCCGCTGCCGCTGCGGCAGGGTCAAAGCTGCCCGTGGGCGGCGGCATAACCCCCGCACCCTCCGGCGCAGGCTGGGCCCCGCGGATATAGCTGTTGTAGTCGGAAAAGCCGACGCCCGACCCGGTGTCGCTGGTCGTAGGTGTACAGGCTGCCATCGACAACGCGGCTAAGGCCGCGACAAGGGCGGATGCATGGGAAGTGCGGGTCATTACTGCCTCAACAGGGATGTTTTGAGGCGCTTTACCACCATTTTTCCGCTTTGGCCACAAAGCCTGCACGGCTCTCCAACACATGCGCGCATTTCAGCAACTCGGCCTCGTCCCAAGGCCGCCCGATCAGTTGCAGGCCCAACGGCAGGCCTTGGCTGTCCAGCCCCACCGGAACCGAGATTCCGGGCAGGCCCGCAAGGTTCACGGTGACGGTAAAGACGTCGTTCAGATACATCTGGATCGGATCAGCATCCGACATCTCACCCAACCCAAACGCCGCCGACGGCGTCGCCGGGGTCAGGATCGCATCTACACCCGCTTCGAACACAGTCTCAAAGTCGCGCTTGATCAGCGCACGGACCTTCCGCGCGCGGTTGTAATAGGCGTCGTAGAACCCAGCCGACAGCACATAGGTCCCGACCATGATCCGGCGCTGAACCTCGGGGCCAAAGCCCTGGGCCCGGGTTTTTTCGTACATCTCGGTGATGCCATCCCCCGCCGTCAGCTTGGCGCGGTGGCCATAGCGCACGCCATCATAGCGGGCGAGGTTCGACGACGCCTCTGCCGGAGCGATCACATAATAGGCCGGCAGCGCGTATTTGGTATGTGGCAGCGAGATATCCCGCACCTCCGCCCCCGCATCCCGCATCATCTCGATGCCCCGCGCCCAAAGCGCCTCGATCTCGGCAGGCATCCCGTCCATCCGGTATTCCTTGGGAATCCCGATCACCTTGCCGCGAATGTCGCCGGTCAAAGCCGCCTCGAAATCCGGCACCGGAATATCCGCTGATGTCGAATCCTTCGGGTCATGCCCGCACATCGCCCCCAGCATGATCGCCGCGTCGCGCACCGATTTCGTCATCGGCCCGGCCTGATCCAGACTGGAGGCAAACGCCACGATCCCCCACCGGCTGACCCGCCCATAGGTCGGCTTGATCCCGACAATCCCGCTAAAGGCCGCAGGCTGCCGGATCGACCCACCGGTATCCGTTCCCGTCGCCGCCAGACACAAGTCCGCCGCCACTGCCGAAGCCGAGCCACCCGAAGACCCGCCCGGCGTCAGCGCAACATCCGACCCCTTGCGCCGCCATGGGCTGACGACATTGCCATAGCACGAGGTCTCGTTCGACGACCCCATGGCAAATTCGTCCATATTAAGCTTGCCCAGCATAACCGCGCCCGCGCCGAAAAGCTTGGTCGTCACGGTCGATTCGTATTCCGGCTTGAACCCTTTCAGGATGTTCGACCCGGCCTGCGACGGCACGCCCTTGGTGCAGAACAGATCCTTGATTCCCAACGGAATCCCACACATCGCCGGGGCATTGCCCGCCTTGATCCGCTGATCCGCCGCCCGCGCCTGCTCCAGCGCAATCTCCGGGGTCTTGTGCACAAAGGCGTTCAGATCGTCGCCCGCATCAATCGCCGTCAAGCACGACATCGTCAGGTCCAGCGCCGAAATCTCGCCCTTCCGCAACGCATCCCGCGCCGCCGCAATCGTCCAGGAATTCGCGCTCATTCCACCACCTTCGGCACGGCAAAGAACCCTTCCCGCGCATCGGGCGCGTTCTTCAACACTTGGGCCTGAATGTTCCCGTCCGTCACCACATCCGCCCGCCGCTTCAGCCGCATCGGCGTGACAGATGTCATCGGCTCGACCCCGGTCACATCGACCTCGTTCAGCTGCTCCATAAAGCCAAGGATGCCCGAAAGCTGACCCGCCAGTTTCGGCAGATCCGCCTCTTCCACCCGGATGCGCGCCAGCTTTGCCACCTTGCGCGCGGTGTCGATGTCAATGGCCATGGGCCCCTCCGATGCTTTGGCCCCGTTTATCCGCCCCGGCCCCGCCCCGCAAGCATGAGGACTGCGGGGCGGGGCCGGAACCGGATTACCGGCGATGCGGGCTCCAGGGGTCGAACGGGGCCACCGGCCGCAACCCGATGTCGCGCCGGATATGGTTGCTCAGCGGCGGGTCCGCCATGGCCGCGTACCGTCGCCTAAACCTGCGCGTCAAAAGCGCCCGCAGAACGGGCCAGAAGCCATGCGTATGGATGATCTCGTCCAGAACGGCGCGCAGCACCGGCTTTTCGAAGGAATTCGTCGGGGTCATGATGTACTCCGGCCCCATTCGGGTGACCGGTCCCTGCTTGAAGTGATTTGAACGAGACCCGAACGACAGGCGAAGCGCGCGCCGACGGGTCAACGATGGGTTTGGAGGAATTGCCCGTCGGCTTGGCGCCGGGCGGTCAGGGTGTCAGCAGGGGCCAGCGGTCCAGAGTGACATCCGAGTGCCGACGCAGTAGACCCCAAGGGCAATGCTCAGGCGCGCAGTGATCATCATCATGTCGCCTCCCTTGGTTGCGCGGATCAAGGCCTGCCCCTTAGTGCGACCGCGCCCGCAAGGCACCAAGAATCTGCCGCCGCCCAGCGATTTTGCCGAACCTGTTGCGATCCGGCAACATCTGCCCCCAACCGGCAATCCCGATTGCCCCGCGTTGCAACAGCTTCACCGCTTTCCGATTGTATTCATTACAATCCGCAAGAAAGCTGCACCTGACCCGCCCCAATAGGAGACCCCCATGCAGATCACCTGGCTCGGCCATTCCGGCTTTCGCATCGAAATTGAAAAGGCCATCCTCCTCATCGACCCATGGCTGACCGGCAACCCGATGTTTCCAGCAAGCCGTGAGGCCGAGGCAGTGGCCGGTGCGACCCATGTGCTTGTCACCCACGGCCACGGCGACCACATCGCCGATGCAGGCCGGATCGCCGCCGAAAAGGGCATCCCGCTGGTCGGCCAGTACGACCTGATGGGGTATCTGAAGGGCAAACACGGGGCCGAGATCATCGGCTATAACAAAGGCGGCACCGTCGATCTTGCCGGCGCGCGCGCCACGCTGGTCACTGCCTCGCATTCCTCTTCGGTTGACGGTGTGGCGGTCGGCTCTGAAACCGGCTTCATGATCGCGGGCGAAGGCCACACCATCTATGTCTCGGGCGATACCGACATCATGGCCGATATGGAATGGATGGGTGAATACCACCAGCCCGACATCGGCATCCTCGCTTGTGGCGGGCATTTCACCATGGACATGCAGCGCGCCGCCTGGGCCGCGCGGAAATGGTTCAACTTCCGCTGGGTGATCCCCTGCCACTACCGCACCTTCGGCCTTCTGGCGCAGGATGCGTCCGTGCTGAAGGCAGGCCTGCCCCCCGACGTTGACGTCATCGAACCGGAAGTCCTCGACCCGATCCGCATCTGATCCAGGCAGGCCCAGGCGCTTCCGTTCCTGACCGCCCGTGCCCAAATGGCCGCAGCACGAAAGGGCTTTCCCTTCCCCAAATATCCCAGCCGGAGGCTCCGCCGCCCGGCCCTTTCCCACCAATGCAGAAAGAAGCACCCAAAATTCTTCCTTCAAGAATTTTCCCGGTTCAAGGATCGGCCCCTGGCGCGACCTCCGCAAATTAGCCCCCGAAACTGCTTACCAAACCCCTAACGCCCACGACCAAGTACCTGAAATAAAACGCAAAGCAAAATCCGTCGTGCGTGGACACTCATCCCCGCTTGCCCGCAAAGAACCGCTTCAACAACGCCTCTGCCTCGCCCCCCCCGATACCGTCATAAACTTCCGGCGCATGATGGCACTGCGGATGACTGAACACCCGCGCGCCCACCGCAACCCCCCCCGACTTCGGATCCGCCGCCCCATAATAAAGCCGCCCGATCCGCGCGGCTGAAATCGCCGCCGCACACATCGGGCAGGGTTCCAGCGTCACATAAAGATCATGCCCGCCCAGCCGCTCCGACCCCAGCCTCTGGCAAGCCTCACGTATCGCCAGCATCTCGGCATGGGCGGTCGGATCGTTCAATTCCCGCGTCCGGTTCCCCGCCCGCGCCACGACCTCGCCGCCTGACACGATCACCGCTCCCACCGGCACTTCGCCCCGCACCCCCGCCGCCCGCGCCTCTTCCAAGGCCAGCGCCATGAACGAACGGAACCCTTCGCGTTGCTCTTTCATACTGGCTCAAGTATCCCACTTGGGTCCGGGGGTGTGAAACCTCCGGCGCTGGCCGCGCAATCTCTGGCCGAAGGATGATGCCCATGGCCGGAAAAGAAAAGCCCAAAGCCCCCGCAAAGGACCCCACCGCAGACACCCCCGAAGGCGAACGCATCGCCAAGGTCCTGTCCCGCGCCGGCATCGCCTCGCGCCGCGAAGCCGAGCGGATGATTGAGGCGGGTGAAGTCAGCGTGAACGGCAAGGTCATCACCTCGCCCGCGCTGAACGTGACTTCCCGCGACAAGATCACCGTCCGGGGCGAACTGGTCGGCCAACCCGAACCCCCGCGCCTTTGGCTTTATTACAAGCCCGAAGGTCTGGTGACCTCAACTTCGGATGAAAAAGGTCGTGACACGGTCTTCGACCACCTGCCCGAAGACATGCCTCGCGTGATGTCGATCGGCCGCCTTGACCTTAATTCCGAAGGCCTCCTCCTTCTCACCAACGACGGCGAACTCAAGCGTCGGCTTGAACTTCCCTCGACCGGCTGGCTGCGCAAGTACCGGGTCCGGGTGAACGGCAACCCGACCGAGCCCGAGATCGAACCCCTGCGCAAAGGGATCACCATCGAAGGCGAGAAATTCCAGCCGATGGAGGTCAAGATCGACCGCCATCAGGGGGCGAATGCCTGGCTAACCATCGGCCTGCGCGAAGGCAAGAACCGTGAAATTCGCCGCGCCATGTCCCATATCGGCATGACCGTGAACCGGCTGATCCGCACCTCTTATGGCCCGTTCCGGTTGAACGACATGAAGCCGGGCGATGTCGAAGAGATCAAGGCCCGCGTCCTGCGCGAACAGTTGGGGCTGAGCGAGACCGACCTGCCCTCGCCGGACCGCGTGCAGAAGACCGGCACCCGAACCGAAGGCAAGCCCACCTCACATACCATCACCCGACCGCGCCGGGACACCGACGGCAAGCCTGCGAAAGCCCTGCTGAAACCGGGTGAGGGTTTGAAGCAGCTTTCTGACGCCTGGAAAAAGGTGACGCGTCCGGCCTCCGACAGGTCGGGCAACCGATCTGACGCACCTGCCCGGCCTCGCGGCCCGGCAAGGCCCCCGAGCAAAGGCCCGAAACCGGGGCGCGGATAGGGAAAGCGCGCGCCCCGAAGGCCGCTGATCTTGCTAGGGGAAGATTGCCGCCTATTTCCCCCCCAGCTTACTGGAACGGCTTGTCGGGATCGGCTAAGGTCCCGCAAGGCGGAAGCTGACGTCGAAACTGCCAAGAGGGTCAGAATGTCGGGTAGCGGATTGCGGAACCTTTCCTTGGCGCTTTTGGTGGCCTTGGTTGCCTATGTCGCCTGGTCGGGTGGCGCCTGATGGGGGGCGCGTGATGGCGGAACGTTTCGGCGGCAAGTATTCCCCGCAGGGCAGCCAGTCCGGTTATACCCCGATGCAAAGCCCGTTTCGCGCGCCCGACACCGGTGGCCAGTGGCGGGCGACGGTCCTGTTTCTCTCGGCCTTTCTTTTCCTGTTCCCCGCCTTTGGCGATGGCCCGCGCGATCTGCTTTTCGGCCTGCTTGCGGGCGGAGCCCTGGTCCTCTCTGCATGGCTGACGCGCGAAGGGCTGAAAGCCGAAGCGGAATTCAACGCCCGCAATCTTGCACGCAGCCCGGCCATCCCGCGCAAGCTGATGGGCGCCGCTATGACCGGGGTGGCTTTGGTCCTGGGCGGCCTGATAGCCGGGATCGGCCCGATCTACCCGGTGCTTTTCGGCCTTGTGGGTGCCGTGCTGCATGTCTTCAGCTTTGGCCTTGATCCCCTGCGCGACAAGGGGATGGAGGGGATGGACAGCTTTCAGACCAACCGCGTTGCCCATGCCGTCGAAGAGGGAGAGAAATTTCTGGCCGGGATGCAGGACGCAATCCTGCGGGCAGGCGACCGGGCACTGGAAAAGCGGGTGGAGCAATTCTGCGCCCAGGCCCGGACCCTGTTTCGCACCATTGAGGGCGATCCCGGCGATCTGACGGCGGCGCGCAAGTACATGTCGGTTTACCTGATGGGTGCCCGCGACGCGACGGTCAAGTTCGCCGACCACTATGCCCAGACCCGCGATGCCAGCGCGCGCGCCGATTACGAGGCACTGCTCGCCGAGCTTGAAACCACCTTCGCCGAAAAATCCACCGCTTTTCTGTCAAACAACCGCAGTGATCTGGATGTAGAGATCGCCGTGTTGCGCGATCGACTGAAGCTTGACCATTGACCTAAAAGGGAACGCCCGATGTCCGAAACCATCCAAGCCAATGCCGCCGCCGCCCTCGCCGAGGTCGAGAAAGTCACTGCCGCCATCCTGCCCCAGCCGGTGGCCGAAGTTGTGCCGCTTGCCGCCGCCCCGGCTGACAAGGCTGCGGAAATCAAGAAACGAATGGGTGAGGTCGACCTGACCAATACCCAGTCGATCATCGCCTTCGGCTCGGCCGCCCAGTCCGAATTGCAGGTGATCAGCCAGGCCATGCTGCAGGACGTGAAGAACAAGGATGTCGGCCCAGCAGGCGACAGCTTGCGCAATATCGTCACCACAATCCGGGGCTTTTCGGTCGACGAACTGGATGTCCGGCGTGAGGCAAGCTGGTGGGAAAAGCTGCTGGGCCGCGCCGCGCCCTTTGCGAAATTCGTCGCCAAATATGAAGACGTGCAAAGCCAGATCGACAAGATCACCGGTGACCTGCTGATCCATGAAAACACCCTGCTCAAGGACATCAAAAGCCTAGATATCCTTTATGCCAAGACGCTGGATTTCTACAACGAGTTGGCGCTGTACATCGCGGCTGGCGACGCCAAACTTGCCGAAATCGACGGCACCCTGATCCCCGCCAAAGAGGCCGAGGTTGCCAAGGCCCCCGAGGCTGATCAGGTGATGAAGGCGCAGGAACTGCGCGATATCCGCGCGGCCCGCGACGATCTGGAACGCCGGGTCTATGACCTGCGGCTGACGCGGCAGGTGACGATGCAGTCGCTGCCCTCGATCCGGCTGGTGCAGGAAAATGACAAGTCGCTGGTGTCGAAGATCAACTCGACCCTCGTGAACACCGTGCCCTTGTGGGAAACCCAGCTGGCGCAGGCGGTCACCATCCAGCGCAGCCGTGAGGCGGCAGAAGCGGTGCGCGATGCCAATGACCTGACCAATGAACTCTTGAAGTCGAACGCCGAAAACCTGCAGCAGGCCAACAAGGTCGTGCGCGAAGAAATGGAACGCGGCGTCTTCGACATCGAAACGGTCAAGGCCGCCAATGCAACGCTGATCGCCACCATCAACGAAAGCCTGGCCATCGCCGATGAAGGCAAGGCCCGCCGCGCGACAGCCGAGGTGGAACTGGTGAAGATGGAGGCCGAGTTGCGCGACACACTCGCCGCCGCCAAGGCGCGCCAGACGGCACCGGCTGCGCCTGCGGCTTCGGTCTAGCGACGTCAGGCCATGCGCCTTGGGGCAAGGTTTCGGGCAGTCACCGCAGGATCGCTTTTCCTGACGCTGGCGGCCTGCGACCTTGCGGGCACATGGCCGGTGCAGCGAGCGCACCCGGATGCGCCGGTCGAACTCGCCCCGCCCACGCCGAAAAGTGCCGCCGCCCGGGCCTATTACGCGCAGGTTCAGGCCACGCTGCTGCGCGAAGGCATGCTGCGCAGCGATTCGGGGTCCGAGGCCCTGGTCACGCCCGAAACCCTTGCCGCGAATTTCCTGAAGATCGCCCTTTTCGACGAATACCGTCGGGGGGCGACGGGCTTTGTGACCGGCGAAACCGAAAGCCAGCTCCGCCGCTGGGAAATTCCGGTCCGCTTTGCCGTCCGCTTCGGCCCAAGCGTTCCCGCCGAGGTGCAGAAGACCGACCGGATCCGGATCGAAGGCCTTGTTGCCCGCCTGTCGCACCTGACCGGCCGCCAGATGGTGATGGACGAAGCCACCCCCAATTTCTGGATCTACGTCGTTTCCGAAGACGAACGCGAAGCGCTGGAGCCGCAAATTCGCGCGGTCCTGCCCAGCCTGTCGCCCGCAGAAGTGGCCGGGATCACCCGGATGCCCAAGTCAACCTATTGCATGGTCTATGCGGCCTCGGGCGGCGGCAACGGGGCCTATACCCAGGCCTTCGCCGTGATCCGCGCCGAACACCCCGACCTCTTGCGCCTGTCCTGCATGCATGAGGAACTGGCCCAAGGTCTTGGCCTGCCAAATGACAGCCAGAAGGCCCGCCCCTCGATCTTCAACGATGACGAGGAATTCGCCCTGCTGACCGATCAGGACGAATTGATGTTGCGGATGCTTTACAGCGCCGAACTTCACCCCGGAATGTTACTGGCCGAGGCCCGCCCCATCGTGATGTCCCTTGCGCGCCGCATCTTGGGCGGCCAAACTTGATCAGCCCTGTACGGAGGTAGCCCATGGTCTTCGATTTTCTCAAAGGCGAATTCATCGATGTCATTTCCTGGCTTGATGACACGCGCGACACGATGGTCTGGCGGTTTGAACGCCGCAATCAGGCGATCAAGATGGGCGCAAAGCTGACGGTCCGCGAAGGCCAGGCCGCTGTCTTCATCCACGAAGGCCAGTTGGCGGATGTCTTCACCCCCGGTCTCTACCAGCTTGAGACCAACAACATGCCGATCATGACCACGCTGCAGCACTGGGACCACGGCTTCCAAAGCCCGTTCAAGTCCGAGGTCTATTTCGTCTCGACCACCCGGTTCAACGACCAGAAATGGGGCACCAAGAACCCGATCATGGCGCGCGACCCCGAATTCGGGCCGGTCCGCATCCGGGCTTTCGGCACCTATTCCATGCGGGTCAGCGATCCCGGCAAATTCATCAAGGAAATCGTCGGCACCGACGGCGAATTCACCACCGATGAAGTCTCGATGCAGATCCGCAACCAGATCGTGCAGGCCGCCAGTCAGGCCCTCGCCGCGTCCAACATCCCTGTCCTCGACATGGCCGCGAACCTTGAGGATCTGGGCAAGGTCATCGCCAATTCGATCACCCCGAAAGTGGGCGAATACGGCCTGTCGATCCCTGAATTCTATGTCGAGAACATCAGCCTGCCCGAAGAGGTGGAAAAGGCGATGGACAAGCAAACCTCGATCGGGGTCGCGGGCGATCTGAACAAATACATGCAGTTCAATGCCGCCGAGGCGATGGGCCAGCCCGGCAGTGCTGCAGGCGCTGCCATGAGCACCGGCATGGGCGCTGCGATGGGCTTTGGCATGGCGCAGAACCTGGGGCCATGGGGGGCTGCCCCGCAGGCCTCGGGTGCCGCCGCACCACCGCCGCCGCCGCCTATGGGCAAGCAATGGCATCTGGCCGACAACGGCACGACGCTTGGCCCGTTCGGCGAAGGTGACCTGCGCCGCATGGCAAACGAGGGCCGTCTGACCCCCGCCACCATGGTCTGGAGCCAAGGTCAGGACGGCTGGAAAGCCGCCTCTGACACCGAACTTGCAGCCCTTCTTGCCAGCCTGCCGCCGCCGCCGCCCAAACCCTGAGTGCGAATATGACCGTCTCCGAGGAATACCGCTGGCCCTGTTCGCAATGCGGCGCAAAGCTGCGGTTTGCTCCGGGGCAGACCAGCCTGACCTGCGATCACTGCGGCTTTGAACAGGAAATCCCGGCTGCGGTCGAGGACGCCAAATCCCGTGCGTTCAAGGAGCTTGACCTTGCGCGCGGGCTTGCCGACGATCTGCCGACCGGCACGATGGAAGAGGTCCGCACCACCTCCTGCCCGTCCTGCGGCGCGCAGATCGAGGTGATGGGTGCGAACCACGCGACCGAATGCCCCTTCTGCGCCACGCCGGTGGTCTTGGACACCGGCACCCAACGCCTGATCAAGCCGCAGGCTGTTGTGCCCTTCAAGTTGACCGAAACTGAGGCCCGTCAGGCCATGATCACCTGGATGGGCAGGCTTTGGTTCGCTCCGAACTCGCTCTTGGAATATTCCCGCAAGGGGCGCGCGCTGAACGGGATTTATGTCCCCTACTGGACCTTCGATGCTGACACCGCCTCGAATTACACCGGCCAGCGCGGCGAGTATTACTGGGAAACCGAGTATTACACCGCCACCGTCGACGGCAGGTCGGAACGCCGCGAACGTCAGGTGCGCAAGACCCGGTGGTATTCCGCCTCGGGCCATGTGACGCGGGATTTCGACGATGTGCTGGCCATCGCCTCGCATGCCTTGCCCAAGCCCTTGGCCGACAAGTCGGAACCTTGGGAGATGGGCGACCTTGCCCCATACAACCCTGAATTCCTTGCAGGATTTCAGGCCGAAGGCTACACTGTCAGCCTTGCCGATGGTCACGTCGAAGGCCGTCAACGGATGACAAAAGTCATCTATGATGACGTGCGCCAAGATATCGGCGGCGATGAACAGCGGGTGAATTCGGTCGACACCGACTGGTCGGATGAGACGTTCAAGCACATCCTCTTGCCGGTCTGGATGGCGGCTTACAAATACAACAACAAAAGCTACCGCTTCTTGGTCAACGGCCAGACGGGTGAAGTTCAAGGTGAACGCCCGTGGTCGATCTGGAAGATCGGCTTTGCCGTGGTGGTCGCCGTGGCGGTCGTCGCTGCAGCGATCTATCTGATCGGGCCGGAACGGCTTGGATTTGCAGCCCAAAATATCGGCAGCCAGTTACTGGACATCAACATTTCGAACTGATGGACCCGAATTTTCCCATGCGGGCTGTGCCGTTCCATGCCATGCTACCCGCAGGGAGGGACCGCACATGCCCAGCATTTCCAAGGATTTCCAGGGCCAGACCGTGATCACCACCTTCGAGACCACCCCCGCCATGGCCTTTGATCTGGTCGAGGCACTTGAGGCCGCCTATCGCGACTGTATCCGCCACCAACCCGGCTATATCGCAGCAGGCCTGCACATGAACGACGCACGGACGCGGATCTGCAATTACTCGCAATGGCAGCGGCGCGAGGATTATCAGGCGATGCTGCGCACCCCCGAGATGCGCGAACGGAACCGCAAGATCAACGATCTTTGCAAGGTCTTCGAGCCGGTGATGTATGAGGTCGTCGGGGTATTTTAGGGCTGCTCAGGCCGCGTCCAACACCTGCTGCAAGCTACGGCGATCAAGCGGCACCGGATTGCCCTTCATCGACGATGCCGTCAGCGACGCCGTTACGATTTCCGCATGCATGTCCGTTGACACCCCAAGCGCTGCCAGCCCCGGCAACCCGGCAGCACCTGCCCAATCCTGCAGTCTGACCGGCACTGTCGCTGCCGTACCTCCCAGCACTCCGGCCAGAATCTCGCAGACCTCCACCAGCCGGAGCCGCGCTTCGCCTGTTGCTGCCGCAAGGTTTGCTGCCAGCACCGGGCCCAGCAGCGCGCCGCAGATCGCCCCATGCGCTGCCCCGGTCATCCCGCCGATCACCCCGGCCAACCCATGCACAGCGCCAAGCCCGCCGTTCGACAGCGCCAGGCCGCCACAGAGGCTGACCCAGGCCAGCCGGTCACGCGCGTCCGGGTCTTCAGCTTCCATCAACCGCATCAGCGCCGCCATGCCCTGGCCGATCGCCGGCCTTGCCAGAGCGTCGGTATAGGGCGTGGCCTTGTTGCTGACGTAGGGTTCGATCACCTGCGCAATGGCATCTAGACCCGAGGCGAGTGTCACCGCACGTGGGCAACCATCGGTCAGCGCCGGATCGACAATCGCCACCCGCGCCACCATCCGCTCGTCGCGCAAACTGACCTTGCGGCCATGTTCCGGCAACCCGATCACCGCGTTGCGCGTCACCTCGGCCCCGGTGCCCGCCGTGGTCGGGATCGCGATGAACGGCAAGGGGGCTGCCACCAGCGGCAGGCCCTTGCCCACCACCTCCAGATGCTGCATCGGTCCGTCCGGAGCCGGGATCAACGCCGCCAGCGCCTTGCCAAGGTCAAGAACAGAACCTCCGCCAATGGCGACAACAACTTCCGGCTCGAAGGCGCTGGTGTAGTAAAGCGCCTCATGCAGCATTGCCAGAGTTGGCTCTTCATAACAATGGTAGGCCTGCACGCCTTCAACATCCGGAATCGACAGCCAAGTTGCACGGTCCGAAGTTGAACCATGCACAACGAGGATCCGCCGACCATAGGACCGGATGATCTCTCCTGCCTTTGCCGCCTGACCCCGACCAAACAGGATGCGGCCCGGGGCGGTGATGCCGAAGGGGATCACAGACTCATGGTGGCGGCGACCGCCTTGCCCCAGCGGGCGTATTTCGCGTCGCGGAGGCTTGCGTCCATGGCGGGTGCAAAGCGGCGGTCCAGCGCCCAGCTTTTCGCAAATTCCTCCGGCCCGCCGATGACCCCGGCCTGCATCGCCGCAAGGTAGGCCGCCCCGAGGGCGGTGGTTTCGGTCACCTTCGGCCGGTCGACCGGCGCGCCCAGAATGTCCGACAGGAACTGCATCGCCCAGTCGCTGGCGGTCATGCCGCCATCAACCCGCAAGACGCCATCCGCTGCAGCGCCCCAATCCGCCCGCATCGCCTCCAGCAGGTCGCGGGTCTGATAGCCGACGCTTTCCAAGGCCGCCCGCGCCAGTTCGGCGGGGCCGGAGTTGCGGGTAAGCCCATAGATCGCCCCCCGGCAATCCGGCCGCCAGTAAGGCGCGCCAAGGCCGGTAAAGGCGGGCACCAGGATGACGCCCTGCGCCTCCTCGGCGGCTTCGGCCATAGCTTGAGTTTCCTTGGCATCCCGGATGATCTTCAGCCCGTCGCGCAGCCACTGGACCACCGCGCCGGCAATGAAGATCGAGCCTTCCAGCGCGTAGGTCGGCTTGCCGTTCAACTGGTAGGCGATGGTAGTCAAAAGCCGGTTCTTCGACGGCACCATGTCGGCCCCGGTGTTCAAAAGCGCGAAACAGCCGGTGCCGTAGGTGGATTTCATCATGCCGGGGCTGAAACAGGCCTGCCCGACGGTCGCGGCTTGCTGGTCGCCCGCGACGCCCAGAATCGGGATTTCGCGACCGAAAAGGTCGGGGCGGGTCATCCCGAAAGGGGCAGCGCAGTCATGGACCTGCGGGAGGAGCGACATTGGAATGTCCAGCAGCCCACAAATCTCGGCGTCCCATTCCCCCGATGCTATGTTGTAGATCAGCGTGCGGCTGGCGTTGGTGGCGTCCGTGGCATGGACCTTGCCGCCGGTCAGGTTCCAGATCAGCCAGGTGTCAACAGTGCCGAAGGCCAGCTCTCCCCGGTTGGCACGCGCCCGCGCGCCGGTCACGTGATCCAGCAGCCACTTGATCTTCGTCCCCGAAAAGTAGGGGTCGAGCAGCAGCCCGGTGCGGGCGGTGATCATCGGTTCATGCCCGGCGGTCTTGAGGGCGGCACAGGTGTCGGCGGTGCGGCGGTCCTGCCAGACGATGGCAGGGTGGATCGGCTGGCCGGTTTTGCGGTCCCAGATCAGCGTCGTCTCGCGCTGGTTGGTGATGCCGATGGCGGCGATGTCGCGGGCGGTGATCCCGGCTTTTTCGATCGCGGCCCGCGCCGTTCCGGCGACGGTGGACCAAAGGTCTGCGGGGTCATGTTCCACCCAGCCGGGGCGGGGGTAGGACTGGGGAAACTCTTCCTGAGCCGAGGCGACGGGGGTGAGCCCTTCGTCAAACAGGATCGCGCGGGACGAGGTGGTGCCTTGGTCGATGGCAAGGATATGGGTCATGGGGTCGGGCCTGCGGCTTGGGTGTCCACGGTGGACAAAACGAGAGATGTCAGCGATTGCAAAAGGTTGGCCGTGGGCGTTCAGGAAATCTTAACAGTTGGAATTGTGCGCGACGCCTGTGCCGGGGGCAAGAATTTTCGAAAATTCTTGCAAATTTCTTGTGCAAGAAATTTGGCGCGGGCGGCACCTTTCGGCGCCGCCTGCAATCGTTGCTTACTGCCAGGACTTGATCAGCTCGTCATAGGCAATCGTCTCGCCCATCGGCTTTTCGTTGTCCACTTTGGCTACCGGAGCACCGGGAGCGTCAAGCCAAACCTGTGCGTCCACGACTTCGCCCATCTTCGGGCCGATATCGCCCTGAACGCCGGACTTCTCGATCCGCTCCATGACTTTTTCCTGCTCGGTGCAGAGGCTGTCCAGCGCTTCCTGCGGGGTTTTATCCCCCGACATGGCATCGCCGATGTTCTGCCACCACAACTGCGCCATCTTCGGATAGTCCGGGATGTTGGTGCCGGTGGGCGACCATTGCAGACGCGCGGGCGAACGGTAGAACTCGATCAGGCCGCCAAGTTTCGGCGCCCGGTCGGTGAAGTGCTGCGCGTCGATGGTGGACTGACGGATGAAAGTCAGGCCGACATCGGACTTTTTCAGGTCGACGGTCTTCGACACGACGAACTGGGCATAGAGCCAGGCAGCCTGCGCGCGGTCAACAGGGGTGCTTTGCATCAGCGTCCAGGAACCAGCGTCCTGATAGCCGATCTTCTGGCCTTCCTGCCAGTAGACGCCGTGCGGCGAGGGGGCCATGCGCCACTTGGGCGTGCCGTCCGCGTTCATCACCGGTGTGCCTTCGACGACAGATGCTGCGGTAAAGGCGGTGTACCAGAACATCTGCTGGGCAATGGCGCCCTGTGCAGGAACCGGGCCGGCTTCGCCGAAGGTCATGCCTTGGGCTTCTGGCGGCGAGTACTTCTGCAGCCACTCGATCGCCTTGGTCACGGCATAGACCGCAGCCGCGTCGTTGGTCGCACCACCGCGCGTCACGCAGGAACCGACCGGACGCGAGTTCTCATCCACGCGAACGCCCCATTCGTCGACCGGCAGGCCGTTTGGTTCGCCCACGTCGCCCATACCAGCCATGGACATCCACGCGTCGGTGTAACGCCAGCCAAGCGAGGGGTCCTTCTTGCCGTAGTCCATGTTGCCATAGACGCCGGTTGCCGGGCCACCGGCATAAGACATGTCGCGTCCGGTGAAGAACTCGGCGATGTCCTCATAGGCCGACCAGTTGACCGGAACGCCAAGGTCGTAGCCGTACTTGGCCTTGAAGTCGTCCTTGGTCTTCTGATCGTTGAACCAGTCGTAGCGGAACCAGTAGAGGTTCGCGAACTGCTGGTCGGGCATCTGGTAAAGCTTGCCATCCGGCCCGGTGGTGAAAGAGAGGCCGATGAAGTCTTCAAGGTCCAGACCGGGGTTGGTGACAGAAGCGCCGTCGCCTGCCATCCAGTCGGTCAGGTTGCGGGCCTGCTGATAGCGCCAGTGGGTGCCGATCAGGTCAGAGTCGTTGATATAGGCGTCATAGATGTTCTCGCCGGTCTGCATTTGGGTCTGCAGCTTTTCGACAACGTCGCCTTCGCCGATCAGGTCATGGGTAACCTTGATGCCGGTGATCGCCTCGAACGCCGGGGCCAGCACTTTGGATTCGTATTCATGGGTGCCGATGGTTTCCGAGACGACCTTGATTTCCATACCCGCATAGGGCTTGGCCGCGTCAATGAACCATTGCATCTCGGCTTCCTGATCGGCGCGCGGCAGCACCGAAAGGTCGCCGATTTCGGCATCAAGGAAGGCTTTCGCCGCCTCGATGTCGGCCCAGGCCGGGGCCTGGAACGCCACCAGCGCAAGCGCCATGGCTGTTGCAGTTTTCCTTAGTCTCATTATGTAATCCTCCCAGATTGTGAGACGTCCATACTTTCGCAGTCTGGCCGGGGGGCGGGGGAGCAATCCCCGCCCGTCCGGCGTCGTAAGCCCCCTTATACCCAGCGAAACACCGCTGCGGCATAGACAAGGGAGAGGATCAGCGCGCCCCAGAACAGGGTCGTGCCGATGACAAAGAGCCAGCCAAGATGGATGAAGGCCGAGCCCAAGAGCGAGATGAAAAGCCGGTCGCCACGCGTGGTCTCGATGCGCAGGATACCGACACGCGGCGTTTCAGGATAGCGGACCGCCAGCAGGGTCATGATGATCAGAAGGTCGGCGATGATCCAGAAGAACAGGGCGACCGGGAAGGTCCAGGCCATCCAGAAGCCGGGGATCAGCTGGCCGGTCCATTCGCGGATACCGTCCTCGACCGGGACGGCCCAGAGGAGGAGGGCAAGGATCACCGCCATCAGCAGGCCGAGACCGGCGTAGATCGTGTTCCAGCGGGTTGCGGTCATCACACCCTCCCCAGGGCAAAGCCCTTGGCGATGTAGTTGCGGACGAAGTAGATCACGAGTGCCCCCGGAACGATGGTCAGGACGCCTGCTGCTGCGAGGACGCCCCAGTCCATTCCGCTTGCGCTGACCGTGCGGGTCATCGTGGCGGCGATGGATTTCGCGTTCACGGTGGCAAGCGTGCGGCTCAGCAGCAGTTCCACCCAAGAGAACATGAAGCAGAAGAAGGCGGCGACGCCGATGCCGGAGGCGATGAGCGGCATGAATATCTTCACGAAGAACTTCGGGAACGAGTAGCCGTCGATATAGGCGGTTTCGTCGATTTCTTTCGGCACGCCGCGCATGAAGCCCTCAAGGATCCAGACCGCCAACGGCACGTTGAACAGGCAGTGCGCAAGGGCGATAGCGATGTGGGTGTCGAACAACCCGACCGAGGAATACAGCTGGAAGAACGGCAGGGCGAAGACGGCCGGCGGGGCCATGCGGTTCGTGAGCAGCCAGAAGAACAGGTGCTTGTCGCCCATGAAGTTGTAGCGGCTGAAGGCGTAAGCCGCAGGCAGCGCCACGGTCAGCGAGATGACCACGTTCATCGTGACGTAGATCAGCGAGTTGACATAGCCCATGTACCAGCTTGGGTCGGTCAGGATCGTCACATAGTTCTGCAGGGTAAAGGTCTGCGGCCAAAGCGAGAAAGTCGAGGTGATCTCGGAATTGGTCTTCAGGCTCATGTTGATCAGCCAGTAGATCGGGATCAACAGGCACAGGATGTAGACCGCCATCACGATGGTCGAGGATTTGCTACGCATCAGCGGTTCTCCTCACGGTCAAGGTTGGTCATGGCGGTATAGAAGACCCATGAAATCAACAGGATAACGCAAAAGTACATCAGGCTGAACGCCGCAGCGGGGCCAAGGTCGAACTGGCCGGTGGCCATCTTGGCAAGGTCGATCGACAGGAAGGTGGTGGAGTTGCCGGGGCCGCCTCCGGTAAGGACGAAAGGCTCGGTGTAGATCATGAAACTGTCCATGAAGCGCAGAAGGACGGCGATGAGGAGGACGCCCTTCATCTTCGGAAGTTCGATGTAACGGAACACCGACCAGCGCGTGGCCTGATCGATCCGGGCGGCCTGATAATAGGCCTGCGGAATCGACTGCAGCCCCGCATAGGCCAAAAGCGCCACCAGCGAGGTCCAGTGCCAGACATCCATCACGATCAGGGTGACCCAGGCATCGATGGGATCGTTGGTATAGTTGTAGTCGATCCCCAGCGCGGCCAACCCGTGGCCCAGCAGGCCGATGTCGACCCGGCCGAAGATCTGCCAGATCGTGCCGACCACGTTGAACGGGATCAACAGCGGCAGCGCCATCAGCACCAGACAGAACGAGCCCCAAAAGCCCTTTCCCGGCATGTTCAGCGCAATGAAGATGCCGAGCGGCACTTCGATCAGCAGGATGATCCCCGAGAACAGGATCTGCCGCCCCAGCGCATCATGCAGCCGGTCCGAGGTCACCATTTCTTCGAACCAGCCAAGCCCCTCCCAGAAGAACTCGTTTTGTCCGAAAGTGTCGTTGAAGGCATAGTTGACCACGGTCATCAGGGGCAGGACAGCCGAGAAGGCAACCAGCAGCAGGACCGGCAGGACGAGGAACCAGGCCTTGTTGTTCTGGGTCTTGTCCATCTCAGGCCCCTTTCCGAACGTCGCCCGGCGCAACGCGCCAGTCATTTGCGTAGACGTTGATCTTGGCCGGAGCGAAGGCCACCCGGGCACCATCGGCAGGGATCGTCATGCCCTCGGGCAGCATCGCGTTCAGCGGTTGCCCGCCCAGTTCGGCCCGCAGGATACGGTGGCGACCCACGTCTTCAACCCGTTTAATCGTGACGGGCATGCCCTCATCGGACACGGTCACATATTCCGGGCGAATGCCGATCTGGGTGCGGCCCGTTGTTGGCCCATAGGCCGCACCCAGTGCGACCTTCACACCTTGCAGACGCGCCTCGGATCCCGAAATCTCGGCCTCGAACAGGTTCATCCCCGGCGAGCCGATGAAATAGCCGACGAAGGTATGCTCTGGCGTCTCGAACAATTCCTCGGGCGTGCCCATTTGCACAACGCGGCCTTCGTGCATCACCACCACCTTGTCGGCGAAGGTCAGCGCCTCGGTCTGGTCGTGGGTGACATAGATCATCGTATGGCCAAACTCGCGGTGCAGCGATTTCAGCTGGGTGCGCAGCTCCCATTTCATATGCGGGTCGATCACTGTCAGGGGTTCGTCGAACAGGATCGCGTTCACGTCCTCACGCACCATGCCGCGGCCAAGGCTGATCTTCTGCTTGGCATCCGCCGTCAGACCGCGCGCCTTTTTCGACAGGATGTCCTCCATCCCGATCATCTGCGCGATCTGGGCCACGCGCTTGGCGATGTAGGCGGCATCCATCCCCCGGTTGCGCAGGGGAAAGGCCAGATTGTCGCGCACGGTCATCGTGTCGTAGACCACCGGGAACTGGAACACCTGGGCGATGTTGCGTTCGGTCGTTGCCGCATCGGTCACGTCGCGGTCACCGAACAGAACCCGGCCCTGGCTTGGACGCACCAGCCCCGAGATGATGTTCAACAGCGTGGTCTTGCCGCAGCCCGAGGCACCCAGCAAGGCATAGGCCCCGCCGTCGTCCCAGACATGGTCCATTTCCTTCAGCGCAAAGTCATCGTCGCCCTTGGGGTTGGCAAGGTAGCTGTGGGCCAGATTGGAAAGCGTGATCCGGGACATGGCTTAAGCCGCCTTCGCATATGGGGCGGGGGCGGCAAGCCGTCCCGCGCTGTCGAAGAGATACACATGCGCCGGATCGACCCAGACCGAAGTCTGGCCACCCGCGACAAGCTGGTGGACGCCGTGGACCAGACCGACCCAGCGATCCGCGCCGTGGACAAGGTGGACAAAGGTTTCCGACCCGGTGATTTCGGTCGCAACAACCGTGCAGCGGAATTCGACAGCATCGCCGGAATGGCGGTTCAACGTCACATGGTTGGCGCGGAACCCAGCAAGATAGGTGCCATCTGGCAGATCGCCGATCGTGCCGCCGGTCGGCGCATGGACGCTGTCGCCAAAGGTCAGGCGGTGCGATTCCTTCCGGCAGGGCAGGAAATTCATCGGCGGATCGGAAAAGACCCGCGCCGTCGTCGCATCAGCAGGAAGACGGTAGACCTGCGGCGTCGGGCCGAACTGGGTCACCCTGCCTTCCCACAGGGCGGCGGTGTTGCCACCCAGCAGCAAAGCCTCCTCAGGCTCGGTCGTGGCATAGACGAAGATCGCGCCCGAGGCCTCGAAGATGCGGGGGATTTCGACCCGCAATTCCTCGCGCAGTTTGTAGTCAAGGTTGGCCAAGGGCTCGTCCAGTAGCACCAGCCCGGCCCCTTTCACCAAAGCGCGGGCAAGGGCGCAGCGCTGCTGCTGGCCACCGGACAGTTCCAGCGGTTTGCGGCTCAGCATCGGCGTGAGGCGCAGCATCTCGGCGGTTTCGCGCACGGCACGGTCGATCTCTCCCTTGGGCTTGCCCATCAGCCGCAGGGGTGAGGCGATGTTATCGAAAACGCTCATCCCAGGATAATTGATGAACTGCTGGTAGACCATGGCGACGCGGCGGTCCTGCACGCGAACCCCGGTCACATCCTTGCCGTTCCACAGGATACGCCCGGTGGTCGGCTGGTCCAGCCCCGCCATCAGCCGCATCAGGCTGGTCTTGCCAGACAAGGTCGGGCCAAGCAGCACGTTCATCGTGCCGTTTTCAAGCGTCAGGTCGGTCGTGTGGATATGAACCTTGCCCCCGACCGACCGTGATACGCCTGCGAATTCCAACGTCATTGCGTCCCCCTATTCCGCCGCAGGGCTGATCGCCCGGGCGGAGGCCGTCATCATGAAGCGGTCAAGCGCCGCGATCTGGTCGGCCGTCATCCTGAGGCCGAGCTTCGAGCGCCGCCAGACCACATCGGCGGCTGTCACCGCATATTCCTGTGCCATCAGCCAGCGCAGTTCAGCCTCGGTCAGGGTGGCGCCGAAATCCTGGCCCAAAGCCTCAGGTGTGCTGGCGTCGCCCAGGACGGCGAACGCCTCGGTCCCATAGGCACGGATCATCCGTCCGGCCCAGTAGGGCGTGAGGTACGGATACTGGCCGCGCAGTTTTTCGGTCAGGGCCTGCACGCCATCATGCGGGAAATCCCCCCCTGGCAAGGCCACGCGGGCGGTCCAGTCGGCGCCGGCCTTGGGAAAGAACGGCAGCAGCTTTGCCAGCGCGGATTCGGCCAGACGGCGGTAAGTGGTGATCTTGCCGCCGAACACGTTCAACAAGGGTGCGCCGGGCTGGTCCAGGCTCAGGACATAGTCGCGGGTCGCCGCCGTCGCCGACTTGGCCCCGTCGTCATACAAGGGGCGAACGCCGGAATAGGTCCAGACCACGTCGCCCTTGGTGACCGGCTTGGCGAAATACTGCGATGCGAAAGCCAAAAGGTAGTCACGTTCCTCGTCGCTGCACGACACATCGCCGGGGGCGGCCTGATGGTCCTTGTCGGTGGTGCCGATCAGGGTGAAATCCTGCTCATAAGGAATGGCAAAGATGATCCGCCCGTCGCTGCCCTGAAAGAAATAGGCCTGAGGGGTGTCGAACAGCTTGCGCGTCACGATATGGCTGCCGCGCACCAGCCGGATGCCTTCGGACGAATTGATCCGCGCGACATTCTGGATCACATCTGTCACCCATGGCCCGCCGGCATTGACCAGGGCGCGGGCGCGGTGGATTTCACGCCCATGCGGTCCATCGGTCGCAATCTGCCACAGATCGCCCTGCCGTTGCGCGCTGGTGACCTTGGTCCGGGTCAGGATCTGCGCGCCACGATGGGCGGCGTCGCGGGCATTCAGGATCACCAGCCGCGAATCCTCGACCCAGCAGTCGGAATATTCAAAGGCCTTGCGGAAATGGGATTTCAGCGGCGCTCCAGCCGGGTCCTTGCTCAGATCAAGCGTGCGGGTGGCAGGCAGGATCTTGCGTCCGCCCAGCGTGTCATACAGGAAAAGCCCCAGCCGGATCAGCCAGTCCGGCCTGCGCCCGCGTGCCCAGGGCATGATCCAGCGCAAGAGGCGCGAGGTCGGCGTGTCACTTTCAAACCGCATGCCGGGCGATAACGGCAGCACGAACCGCATCGGCCAGGAAATATGCGGCATGGCGACCAGCAAGGTTTCGCGTTCCTCCAGCGCTTTGCGGACCAGGCCGAACTCGAAATACTCCAGATAGCGCAGACCGCCGTGGAACATCTTGGTCGAGGCAGACGAAGTGCCCTGCGCCAGATCGCCCTGTTCGGCAAGCGTCACTGCCAGACCCCGGCCGGTGGCGTCACGGGCGATGCCGCAGCCATTGATCCCGCCACCGATGATGAAAAGGTCGATTACAACCTTTGCAGTCTTGTCAGTCACGTTGTTTTCTCCCCCGGCGCGGAAACTGCGCCAATTGTCACAGAGTCGTCAATGCAATTCTTTCGTTTGAGCGCGCTTCATGAAAAAGCGAACTTTCCAGTGCTTCCCTTCCACAATCTGGGCGATAGGTTCTGAAAACGCAAAACGCCGCGCGACTT
Organism: Paracoccaceae bacterium; assembly: GCA_947504705.1. GTDB lineage: Bacteria > Pseudomonadota > Alphaproteobacteria > Rhodobacterales > Rhodobacteraceae > Tabrizicola. The sequence goes on along the minus strand of CANNIA010000003.1, from coordinate 34,001 downwards.
CAGATCCGAAAATTCCGCTGACAGGCGCGCCATCTCGTGGCAGAAAGCCAAAACGCGGGTTGCGAAGAAAAAGGAACCGGGAATGGCGCTGAATTTCCGACAGAGCGAAATCCTTGAACTGGCCCGGGCCGAAGGGCGGGTGGTGGTCGATGACCTTGCCCAACGCTTTGACGTGACCTTGCAGACGATCCGGCGCGATCTGTCTGATCTTTCGGATGCGGGCCATCTTGACCGGGTGCATGGCGGAGCAGTGTTGCGCACCGGCGTCGCCAATATCGGTTATGAGGCGCGGCGGCGGATGAACGAGACCGCGAAAGCCGGCATCGCCAAGGCCTGTGCGGCGGCGATCCCCGACAATTGCAGCCTGATCCTGAACCTTGGCACCACGACCGAGGCCGTCGCGCGCGAGCTTTTGACACATCGCAACATCACCGTCATCACCAACAACATGAACGTCGCCAACATTCTGGTGGCCAATCCGGGCTGCGAGATTGTGGTGGCCGGCGGCACCCTGCGGCGCACCGATGGCGGGTTGGTGGGCGAGCTGACCACCCATTTCTTTGAACAGTTCAAAGTCGATTACGCGGTGATCGGGGTTTCTGCGCTTGACCGTGACGGTGATCTTCTGGACTTCGATCTGGCCGAGGTGAGGGTGTCGAAGGCGATCATCCACCAATCGCGCCGGGTCTTTCTGACGATGGACCAGTCCAAGCTGGACCGCTCGGCCCCGGCCCGATTGGCGTCGCTGTCGGAAGTCTCGACGCTGTTCACCGATCAGCCCTTGCCGCCAGACCTGATGCGGAAATGCGAGGCCTGGGGCACGGCCGTGCAAGTTGCCGGGTGATTTGTCGGGTGATTTGTCGGGATTGGACGCAGGCAGAGACGGGCTGAACCCGCCCTTCCGGTTGCGCTGCAGGACCGATCTGCATTAGGCAGTGATCGTCGCCAGCCCAATGGCGCTTACCCCAATCGGAGACCTCATGCAGCTTGTCCAACTCGTCGCGATCCTTGCGGTTCTGCAATACATCCTGTTCGGCAAGCTGACCGGCAATGCCCGGGCGAAATCGGGCTTGAAGGCCCCGGCGATGACAGGGGATGAGGGGTTCGAGCGGATGCACCGGGTGCATATGAACACGCTTGAGACGCTGGTCGCCTTTCTGCCGTCGCTGTTCCTTGCAGCGGTCTATTGGCCGAGCCTGCTGGTGGCAGCACTTGGCGCAGTCTACATCGTCGGGCGGTTCGTCTACTGGCGCGCCTATGTCACCAAGCCCTCCAGCCGCTTTGCGGGCTTCATGCTGTCAGTCGCGCCGACGATCCTGCTGGCCGGGATGGCACTGGTTGGCAACCTGCTGAGCCTTCTGGGCCTTTGGGGCTGACCATTGCCCGGCCGCGGGTTCGGGCGGTTTTCATATTGAGCGCCTTCGGCGCAAGCCTTTTGTCTCGCCCCCGCGCGTGAAGAACGCGCAGGGGCTCGGGCTTTGCGCTCCGCGCGAGGGTATTTGGGGAAGGGAAAGCCCAAGGGGCCGCAATCTGCACAAGCGCTGCACAAATCGCGCAAGGGATCTGCGAAGGGGGTAGGCCATGTTTTCGGCAGGATAGGGCCGAAAGGGGCAGGAAATGGTGGACTGGGTGATGCGCGGGGTGCCAAGGGCACTGGCGATGGATGGCTGGTGGCTAAGCGATCATTGCGCGGCGGTCGATCCGGTCCGGGGGAATGGGCGGGGGTTGGCCGGGCGGGCCCCGGATCGGTACAGCCGCGGCGCTGCGGCGGCGATCCTGCTTCTGGTCGGGTTCGGGGATTTCCTGTTCTATGGACAAGCGGTCGGGCTGTCGCTTGCCGTCTTTGCGGGGGCGGTGTTTCTGGCGGCCCTTCTGACCCAGCCTGCGGGGGAAAGGCTGAGGCCAGCGGTTCTGCTGTTCCTGTCCGCCTTGCCGGTCATCGACTATGTGCAGGCCCTGTCGCTGGCGTTTCTGGCGGTCGGGCTGACGGCGAGCCTCCTGTGGGCGCGGGGGGGGACGGGGGTGCTTGTCGCGCGGGGGCTGGCGCTTTGGGCGAGCCTGCCCTGGCGCGGGATCGGGGACGGCGTCCGCGGGACCGCGATGGTGGTGCAAAGCGATGTCTTGCGTGGTCAATGGCGGGCGGCGCGGGGCTGGGCCTTTCCGGCGGGCGGGGCGCTGGTTCTGGCGGGACTATTGCTGCTGGCCAACCCGCTGTTGGCGCAGTTGCTGTCCGAACTTTTCGCGATCCGGGGCGAGGGGGTGGTGACCATTGGCCGTGTGTTGCTGTGGCTGGGGTTGGCGTTGGTTCTCTGGCCCCTTTTCGCCGTGCCACCGCCTGCCTTGACCACCGCCCTTCCCGCACTGCCCGCCCGTTTGCGCCCCGGCGCGCAGTCAGTTGCCCGCGGGCTTTTCGTCTTTAACGCGATCCTTGGGCTGCAGACGCTGATGGATGTCGCCTATCTTTGGGGCGGGGCCACCTTGCCCGAGGGCATGACAGCGGCACAATATGCCCATCGTGGGGCCTATCCGCTGCTGGTGACCGCCCTGCTGGCCGGAACCTTCGCCCTTGCCGCCCGCCCCTTTGCGCGCGAGGACCGGGGCTTGCGCTGGTTGCTGCTGCTGTGGCTGGCGCAGAATGTCGCGCTGGTCCTGTCGGCGCTTCTGCGGCTAGAGCTTTATGTCGAGGCTTTCGGTCTGACCTATCTGCGCCTGCATTCGGCGATCTGGATGGGGCTCGTCGCGGCAGGGCTGGGGCTGACCGCCTGGCAGGTCTGGCGGGGCCGGACGAACCTTTGGTTGGTCACCCGGACAGCGGGGCTGACGGTGGCGACGCTTTACACCGCATGTTTCGTGAACTTCGCCGCCGTTATTGCGACCGAGAACTTGACGCGGGAGCGGTTCGATGGCGCCTATGTCTGTAGGCTTGGTCCGACAGCGGCGGCGGCGATCATGGCATCGGGCGTCGAGGTACGGGTAATCTACCCATCCGGTCTTGACGTGGGCGCATGCCCGGCTGAGGGGCCCAAAATCGACGGCTGGCGCGATTGGGGCTTTCGGAACTGGCGGGTCCGCCGTTATCTGGACCAGATGCCGGTCACGGAGAGACCATGAAAATCCTTGTCGTCGATGACGACCCGCAGTTGCGGTCATTGGTGGGGCTCGCGCTGGACCGCGCGGGCTTTGCCGTGGTCACGGCGGCGGACGGTCAGGCCGCGCTGATGCAGGCCGCGCGCGAGGCCCCGGATCTGATCGTGCTGGATCAGGGCCTGCCGGAACTGGACGGGCTGGAGGTTTGCCGCCGTATCCGCGCCAAGTCCGAAGTCCCGATCATCTTTCTGACCGCGCGGGATGACGAGCTGGACCGAGTGCTTGGCCTTGAACTTGGGGCCGACGACTATGTGACCAAGCCGTTTTCGCCCCGCGAACTGGTTGCCCGGATCAAGGCGATCCTTAAGCGCACGCGGGGCGGGGCGGCCTCGCCCGTGCTGCGCCACGGAAAGGTGACGCTGGAACCCGTGCGGCATGCCTGCAAGGTGGACGAAACCGAGGTTCCCTTGACCGGAACTGAACTTTCCATTCTGAAAAGCCTGATCCAGTCGCCGGAGCGGGTGACCACAAGACCTGCGCTGGTCGATCAGGTCTGGGGCGCGGGCAGCCCGGTTTCGGACCGCACGCTTGACAGCCATTTGCGGAACCTGCGGGCCAAGCTGGCCGAAGCGGGGTGCCCGGATGCGATTGAAACGCTGCATGGCGTAGGCCTGCGGATGGGTCCATGCCAAGGATAGACAGAACGGCGATAAGGCGGAAATGGCGGCCCTCGCTTGGCCAAGTGCTAGGCGGGGCTTTGCTGGGCACTTTGGGGCTATCGTTTGTCGGCCTGGTCGCCCTGCGCGTGATCGGGCCGCTGATCGGCTATCGCTGGGGCGTCGTGCTGGTGGGGGGCGCGATCCTTCTGGCAACGATGGTGCTGGGGATGTTGCTGGCGCGGCTTCTCATGCGCCCGATCTCGGCTTTGGCCGAACGCGCCGGGGCCTTGCGGCGCGATCCGATGGCACGGGCGGAGCCCCTGGCGCATTACGGCACCCGCGAACTCCGCGATCTGGGGGAGAGTGTCCTCGACATGGCAGGCCGGTTGCAGGCGCGCGAAGCCACGATCCGCAGCTTTACCGACCATGTGACGCATGAGATGAAGACCCCCCTGTCCGCTATCCGCGCGGCGGTCGAGCTTTTGGAGGATGCCGCGCTGCAAGGTGACGACAAGGCCCTTGTCGCCAGCATCGCCCAAGCCGGGGCGCAGATGGAACGCCAGTTGCAGGCGCTGCGGCAGGCGGCGGCGGCGCGCGAGCCGGGGCACCACGGGCACAGCCGGTTAATGGACGTGCTGCCGGAGTTGCGGGCGGCGCATCCGGGGCTGGCCCTTGTCGTCACCGGGCGCGCGCTGGCCTTGCCGCTGGCCGCGCAGGGTCTGACGATCCTGCTGCAGCAGCTATTGTCCAATGCCGGGGCGGCGGGGGCCTCCGAGGTTGTCTTGCAGGCCGAACCCTTCCGGCTGGTGGTTTCCGACAACGGTCGGGGTATCTCGCCCGGGAACCGGGCGCATGTCTTCGAGCCCTTCTTCACCACCCGACGCGACGCGGGCGGCACGGGGATGGGTCTGACCATAGTGGCCAATCTTCTAGCCGCGCATGGGGCCGAAATCCGGCTTCTGTCGCCCGAAACCGGGGCGGGTTTTGAGATCATTTTTGTCGGGGCAGAGGCCTGACCCTTGGCGACAAAGCAGGGGTGAAAGACCCACATCGCGCCGATTTCGGGACCACCGGTCTTTCAGGCGTCCCCCCCAAGCACCTCGACCGCGAAGAGGTTGGTCAACACCTCGGCCTCGCCCGCGACATAGGGGCGGAAGGCCCGGGACTTGTCGACAATGCGCCAAGCGCCAGTGTCGGAAAGGTCGCGGATAACTTGGCCAAAGCCGCGCGCTTCAAGGTTGGCGTCAAGAAGGGTGAAGACGCCAATCCCGCCCGGACGTGTGACCCGGACCATTTCGCGCAAGCTGTCGGCGGGGGCATGGGCCGAGCCAAAGCAGCCGATACAGGTAAAACCAGCGAAATGCGCGTCGGGCCATTGAAAGCGCTGCGACATGTCCTGCAGGACAACCTCCGCATAAGCCTCGCACGACCGGGCCAGCGCCATCATCCCGGGTGAAAGATCGCAGCCGGTAATCGGGCCATAGCCCAGAACGCTCAGCGCCTCGCCCACAAGGCCCGTGCCGCAACCGGCGTCCAGCACCGGGCCGGCCTTGGCGGGCAGATGTCGCGCCATCATCGCCGCCCCCATCCAGGGGATCCGGTAGCCCTTGACCAAGTTCTCGCGTTCGTAACTTTCCGCCCAGTCGTCATAAAGCGCGCGGGTGTCCTCGACCGGCTTGGCGCGGAAGGCTTCGTGCAGGCTATAGCGTTCTTGCATGGTATCCTCTTGTCAGGCCTCAGGCTGCGGGCGGGATGTTCTGGTTGAAGCAGAACATGTTGCCGGGGTCATAGCTGACCTTGATCTTGGCCAACCGGGCAAAGTTGCGGCCAAGGGCGGTGCGGGTCAGCTCGGCGCTGTCTTCATCCTGCCCGGCGAAGTTCAGGTAAAGCCGCCCGTCCAACGCATGGCGGCGAAAGCGGTCCCAGGCGGCACGGGTGAAGCCCCGGACCTTCTGGTCATCTTCCGGCTTCTCCCAGACCGAATCCAGCGAATACATCCAGCCGAAATCGCGCGACCCGAATGCCGTCGCCTCGGCCGGAACCCGCGCTGTCGCCCCACCGAAGCTCCAGATGGACGAGATCGAACGGTCAGACGGATTGTCGACAGCGTTCTGCAGGGCTTCCGCGATCATCTCGTCGGTCAGCTTCGCAAGAAGGTGGCTTTTCCAATAGCAGCGGTAAGCGCCCGTCGGCATCAGCGCATCAAACAGGGTCTGCACCGTCGCATAGGGCATGATGCCCGAGAAGTCCGCCGCCTTAGGCCCCAGATTGCGCAGGGGTTCGACCAGACGCTCCCCCTCCGCCGCATCGCCCGCAAAGACTGCGGCGATGGTATAGCAGCGCTGGCCCCAATAGGCGCTGTCATAATCGGGGCTTTCCGGGATGGTGGAAAACTCGACCAAAGATCCCAGATCATCGGAATGCTGGCTGATGAAATCGCGCCAGACCTTGATCGGCCCGATCCCGGCAGAGGCCGGATAGATCGGCGCGCAGAACATGACCTCCGGCCCGACCAGGTGCAGCTGGAAACAGAACCGCGCCACGACACCGAAATTGCCGCCCCCACCCTTCAGCGCCCAAAGAAGATCGGGGTGATGGCTGGCATCGGTGCGGATCACCTCTCCGTCAGCGGTGACCACATCGGCGGCCAGCAGATTGTCGATCGTCAACCCATGGCGCGAGCGCAGCCAGCCAACCCCGCCCGAAAGCGTCAGCCCCCCGACCCCGGTTTCGGATATCAACCCGCCCGGCACCGCCAACCCATGCACCTGCGTGGCACTGTCCACATCGGCCCAGATCGCCCCGCCTTCAACCCAGGCGATGCGGCGGGTTGGATCAACCGTCACCCCGCGCATGCCGCCAAGGTCCAGCATCAAAGCCCCCTCGCCCACAGCATGGCCCGCGACGTTGTGCCCGCCGCCCTTGATGGAAACGGCAAGTCCCTGGGACCGCGCATAGGCCAGCCCCGCCTGAATATCCTGAACCGAAGCACAGCGCAGGATGGCCGCAGGATAGCGGTCGATCATGGCGTTCCAGACCATCCGCGCCTTGTCGTATTCGGCTGTCGCCGGGCGTATCAGGCGTGCAGCGATGTCAGTGGTCATGATCAGTCCTCCTTGGTTGACCCCACCATGGCAGAGATTTTCCTTGTGCTAAGTGGCCAAGCGGACACTATCGGTCCTGATTGGACAGGAGCGGACTATGACCCGGAAACCGGTAATCGCGCTTTTGGCGGCTCCGACCTCGTCGGCGGCTATTCTTTATGGCCTTTATGACGTGCTTTATTCTGCCGGGGCGGTCTTTCTGGACATGGTCGCAGGCGCGCCGGGGGCGGAAAGCCTGGACGTGCGGATCGTATCCTCCGACGGCAAACCCTTCCGCTGCCCCGGCAATGTGCTGGTCGAACCGCATGCCAGCATGACAAGCTTGGGCGAATGTGACGCAGTGCTGGTCTGCGACATGTACAGCCCGATCCATTCCGTCCCCCGTCAGGATTACGCCGTCTACCGCGACTGGCTGCAGCGCCTGCATGATCACGGCGTGCTGATCGGTTCGGTCTGCTCGGGTGCCTTGGTCTTGGCCGAAGCTGGGCTTCTGGACGGGCGTGAGGTTGCCTCGCATTGGGCCTATGCCGAGTTGTTCGCCAAGGAATACCCCAAGGCGCGGTTTCAGCGCGACAGCATCCTGTGCCTGACGCATGAGGCCGAGGGGATCATCACCGCAGGCGGGGTCACCTCGTGGAACGAGTTGGTCCTGCATGTGATCCGCCGGTTCTGTGGGCCGGACGTGGCGCGCCAGACCGCCAAGGTGCATCTACTGGCCGGGCATGAAGGCGGACAACTGCCCTATGCCGCGATGAACCGGCACTCGGGGGTCGAGGATGGGGCGATCGGGGCCTGTCAGGAATGGATCGCGCAGAACTATCACCTGGAAAACCCGGTGCAGCGGATGACGGCGCTTTCCGGCCTGAAGGCCCGCACCTTCGCCCGCCGTTTCAAGGCCGCCACGGGCCGTGCGCCCATCGATTATGTGGTCGAGATGCGGATCGAAGAGGCCAAGCAGGGGCTTGAAGCCTCGGACGACCCGATTGACGATGTGTCATTTGGCGTCGGCTATCAGGACCCCGCCGCCTTTCGCCGGATGTTCCGCAAGATCGCCGGGATGACGCCACAGGATTACCGCCGCCGCTATTCAAGGCTGGCGCGCGGAGCGGCCTAAGCCGGGAAATGCTGGCGGATGGCGTCGGCAATGGCTTCGGCCAAGGGGGCATTCGCTGCCGCGTCATAATGGATGCCGTCAATGGGCGAGACCTGAACCACCTGCCCCGCATCCAGAAACGGCACCTCAGCGCGCCCTGCCCCAGCAGCAACCTCAGCCGCCAGCGCCCGTGACTTCGCGGCCCCCCCGGCAAACATGCTGGCCAGACAGCCCACCTCGATGATCGGCGGCGGTGCGACCAGCAAAACCCCCGGTGCGCCCCCCTCCGGCCCCGACCCCGAGACCTTGACCAACCGCACCAACCGCTCCAGCGACAGGGCAATATCGCCCGCATTGACCGAAAACCGCCCTTTCAGGTCATTGGTGCCCAGCATGATCAGGACTACATCAATCGGCCGATGGCTCTCCAAAAGCGACGGCAACACCGTCAACCCATTGCGATGCGCACCCTCGATCGGATCGTCATGCACCGTGGTCCGCCCGGGATGACCTTCAGCGATCACCTCCCAATCGGGCAACAGCCCTGCCAGCCGCGACGACCACCGCTCCGCACGCGGAAACCGATCCGATGCGCCAAGGTCCAAGACCGGCGTCGTCCCATGGGTGTTGCTGTCACCAAACAAAAGCAGTGTCCGCATCTCGTCGCCCCCTCATGTCTTGTCGAAAGACTAAGCGCAGCCCCTGCCAAGCGAAAGCCCCCCGGCTTTCACCTGTTCCCAAATATCCTCAGGGGGAAGCCATTGGTTTTCGGCGAAAACCAATGGCGTGGGGGGCGAAGCGCCCCCATGCCCGAGGAGGAGGCGAAGCCCGACGACGAGACAAGGAAAACGCGCCGAAGGCGCTCCGGTCAACTGACCCCGGTCACCGCCGCAGCATCAGGGGATGATCTCGAACCGGTCCACGTCCACCATGCCCATGTCGGTGATCTTCAGATGCGGGATCACCGGCAGGGCCAGGAAGGCCAGCTGCAGGAAGGGCTCCTCCAGCTCGACCTCCAGCGACTTGGCCGCAGCGCGCAAAGCCACCAGCTTCTCGCGCACTTCCTCAAAACTCAGAAGGCTCATCAACCCCGCAACTGGCAGCGCCAGCTCGGCCAGCACCTTCCCCCCTTCCACCACCACTAACCCGCCCTCGATCTGCCCCAGCCGGTTCGCAGCCAATGCCATATCGTCGTAATTCGCCCCCACCACCGCGATGTTGTGATGGTCATGGCAGACGGTCGACCCGATCGCCCCGCGCTTCAACCCGAAGCCCTTCACGAACCCCGTGGCCCGGTTGCCGTTCACCCCATGCCGCTCCACCACCGCGATCTTCACCAGATCACGGGCAAGGTCAGGCCGCTTGTCGCCGTCCTCCGGTGCAATCTCATAGGTCAGGTGTTCAGTGATGATCTTGCCCGGCAGAATGCCAATGACCGGCGTTTCCACCCGGTTGCCGCCAGTGCGGAAATCCCGCGCGCTGACGGTCGGAGCCTTCACCGAATGCCGCGCCACCGGCTCGGTCACCCCCCGCGCGGCATAGGCCACCTCGTTCGTCACCACCCCGCCCGCCAGCACCAGCGCGGCATTGCAGCTCTCAAGACTGTCGATCACCGCAATATCGGCGCGCTTGCCCGGCGCGATCAGGCCCCGGTCTTTCAAGCCAAACGCCTCCGCCGCCGACAGCGATGCCGCCCGGTAGACGGCCAAGGGCGGCGCGCCCAAGCCAATCGCCGTGCGGATCATGTAATCCAGATGCCCATGTTCGCCGATGTCCAACGGGTTCCGGTCATCCGTGCAAAGGCACAGATAGGGCGCGTGCCGTTCGGTCAACAGCCCCACCAGCGCATGCAGGTCCTTCGACACCGAGCCTTCGCGGATAAGAACCCGCATCCCCTTGCGCAGCTTTTCCAGCCCCTCGTCGTAGGTGGTCGCCTCATGCTCGGTCCGTATCCCCGCGCTGATGTAACCGTTCAGATCATTCCCCCGCAGCAGGGGCGCATGCCCGTCGATATGGCGACCCTGAAACGCCTCCAGCTTTTCCATGCAACCGGGGTCTTTGTGCAAGACACCGGGATAGTTCATGAACTCGGCCAGCCCGATGACCTTGGGGTGGTCCATCAAGGGCACAAGGTCAGACGCCTCAAGCCGCGCGCCGGTCGTCTCCATATGGGTCGAGGGCACGCAGGACGACAGGTTCACCCGCAGGTCCATCACCAACTGCGCCGCACTGTCCAGAAAGAACCGGATGCCGGGAATACCGCAGACATTGGCAATCTCATGCGGGTCGCAGATCGCGGTCGTCACCCCGCGAGGGCCCACGCAGCGATCAAACTCATGCGGTGTCACAAGTGAGCTTTCGACATGCAGATGCGTGTCGATAAACCCCGGCACCAGCATCTTGCCAGAAACGTCGATCTCCCGCCGACCCGAATAGCTGCCGAAGACCCCCACGATGGTATCGCCGCAAATCGCGACATCGCTTTCCACCAGATCGCCGGTGATCAGGTCAAAGACCCGCCCGCCCTTCAGCACCAGATCGGCAGGTGCCACCCCCCGGCCCTGATCAATTCTGTCCCCAAGCGGTGCTTTCGGCATGGCGTTCTCCTTTCCCATCATGGAAAGCTGATGCGGGAGCCTTCGTCCATAGGCTTCTGCCTGAAACTCCTGTCGGGAAACCAAGATGCGCCCCCAGATGCGCCCTCTGCGCGGCATTGCCCTAAAGCTCGTCTCGGTTTTGGTGTTCATCGTCATGTCGGCGGTGATCAAGGGAACCCAAGGCCGCGTGCCCGCCGGTGAAGTGGTGTTCTTCCGCTCCTTCTTCGCCATTCCAGTGATCATCGCTTGGCTGATCTGGCGGGGCGAACTCAGACAGGGGCTAAAGGCGCAAGACCCGATGGGCCATGTCTGGCGCGGCTTTGCCGGGACGGTCGCGATGGGCATGGGGTTTGCGGGCCTCACGTTCCTGCCCTTCCCCGAAGTAACCGCCCTTGGCTATGCAGCCCCCCTCTTGACCGTGGTCTTCGCCGCGATGTTCCTGGGCGAGGAAGTGCGCGGCTTTCGCATTTCCTGCGTCGTCCTTGGCATGGCGGGTGTGATGATCGTCCTTGCCCCTCGCCTGTCGCTGACCCCCGGCGCCGCGGGCACCGCCGAAGCCTTGGGCGCGATGCTGGTCCTTGGCGGCGCGGTCTTCGCCGCCCTGGCGCAGGTCTTCGTCCGCAAGCTGGTTCTGACCGAAACCACATCGGCAATCGTGTTCCGGTTTTCGGTCACCGCCACGGTCCTGTCGCTGGTCACCCTGCCCTTCGGCTGGGTCCTGCCCTCGGCCTTTGACACCGCCCTTCTGGTGGGTGTCGGCCTTCTGGGCGGCGTCGGGCAGATCTTCCTGACCGCCAGCTACCGTGAAGCTGATGCCTCCTTGGTCGCCCCCTTCGACTATGCCTCGATGTTGTTTTCGCTGGCCATCGGCTATCTGGTCTTTGCCGAAGTGCCCAGCGGCACCATGCTGATCGGGGCCACGCTGATCATCACAGCGGGCGTGCTGATCATCTGGCGCGAAAGACAGCTTGGGCTGGAACGCACCCGCCAGCGCAAGGCGATGACGCCGCAGGGCTAGCGGGCCGCGTCTCCTAGAACCACCCGGCGTTGATCACCAGATGCACCCCAATCGCCGCCGCATAGCCAAGCGCAATTGCCCAGGCCCATTTCAGATGCGCGCCGAACGTATAGACGCCCTTCGCCTGCCCCATCAGCGCCACCCCTGCAGCCGAGCCGATCGACAGCATCGAGCCCCCCGTTCCGGCGGTCAGCGTGATCAAAAGCCACTGCCCGTCCGACATCTGCGGATCCATCGTCAAGACGGCAAACATCAGCGGGATATTGTCGACGATGGCCGACAAGGCCCCGATGATCACATTGGCCGGGGTCGGCCCAAGGTCGGTGTACAAAAGCTCGGACGCAAGCCCCAGATAGCCCAGTACCCCCAGCCCACCCACGGCAAAGATGATGCCGAAGAAGAACAACAGCGTGTCCCATTCCACGCGCTGAACCTCTTTGAAGCTGTCCAGCACCATATCCGCATCGCCCCGGCGATTGCCGGTGATCTGCAGGTAATAGGACCACATCTGCAAATACCCCAGACCCAGCATCATCCCCATCGCGGGCGGCAGGTTGAGGAAGTTTTTGAACCCCACCGCCGTCGCAATCGTCAGCGCGAAGAGAACGACCACCCCCGCCATCCCCGGCTTGCCCCGGACCTTTTCCGTCACCTGCACCGGTTTTTCATTCGGCACCGCGCCATACATCAGCGCCGCCGGAACCAGCCAGTTAACCAAGGACGGCAGGAACAGCGCGAAGAATTCAAAGAAATCAAGTTTGCCCTGCTGCCAGACCATCAGCGTGGTGATGTCGCCAAAGGGGCAGAACGCCCCGCCCGCATTGGCCGCGACCACGACCGAAATGCAGCTGAGAACCACGAACCGCGGATTGTCCCGGCCCAAGGCCATGACCACCGCCCCCATGATCAAGGCCGTCGTCATGTTGTCCAGAACCGAGGACAGGAAGAACGACAGGACCCCGGTCAGCACGAACAACTGCCGATAGCCCAGCCCCAAGCCCACCAGTTTTACCCGCAGCACGTCGAAGGCCCGGCGTTCCTCCAGCGTGTTGACGTAGGTGATCGCGACGATCAGGAACAGAAACAGCTCGCCATATTCCTCGATGATCTCCAGCGCCTGCGTATGGGCCGCTTCGGACTGGCCCGACAGGGAAAAGGCAATCCCGATCAGCGCCCAGATCAACCCCGCCGCCATCATCACCGGCTTTGATTTGCGCATGTGGGTGGTTTCTTCGAAGACCACCAGCACATAGGCCAGCACAAAGATGATCAGTGACAGGATGCCCGCCCAGTGGCCGGTAAGGTTCAGATCCTGCATCGGCGAAAGCTCCCTCGCGCGGTTTTCAGCGCAAAAGGCATCTTTCCCCGGCCAAGGTCAACCAGTGCCGCGTCCATAAAATTGACCATTTAGTCAATTTTCAAAGCCGATACCCTTGCAGCATCAGTCCCGGCATGGCATCGTCGCGCCATCCGGCACCCGTCTTGGGGAATTTCATGCATACGCTGTCACTGGCCCAATCCGGCCTTCTGCCCCAGGTCACCCATGCCCGAAACCCCGGCATGGCGCTGGACCTTGATTGGGTGGCAAGCGTCCAGGCCAACACGTCCGCCATTGAACGCCGAGCTGCCACGTTGGGCGGTCGCCGTTCGGTGAAAAAGGAATTCCAGGCCGCCTGGCTTTTGAAGGCGATCTCTCTCATCGACCTGACCACGCTTAGCGGCGACGACACCGCAGGCCGCGTCCAGCGCCTTTGCGCAAAGGCCCGTCAGCCGGTTGCCCCGTGGATGCTGGAAAAGCTGGGGATGCAGGGCCTCACCACCGGGGCGGTCTGCGTCTACCACGAGATGGTTGAGGTCGCCGTCCGCGCGCTGGAAGGCACCTCGATCCCCGTCGCCGCCGTCTCCACTGGCTTTCCGGCAGGCCTCTCGCCTTTCAGGCTCCGCATCGCCGAGATCGGCGAAAGCGTCCGCGCCGGGGCAAAGGAAATCGACATCGTCATCTCCCGCCGCCATGTCCTGACGCAAAACTGGCATGCCCTTTACGACGAAATGCGCGACATGCGCGAAGCCTGCGGTGAGGCGCATGTAAAGGCGATCCTCGCCACCGGCGAACTTGGCACGCTTAGAAACGTCGCCCGCGCCAGCCTTATCTGCATGATGGCCGGGGCCGATTTCATCAAGACTTCCACGGGCAAGGAAACCGTCAACGCCACCCTCCCCGTCACCCTCACGATGATCCGCTGCATCCGCGACTATCAGGACCGCACCGGCTTCAAGGTCGGCTACAAACCCGCAGGTGGCATCGCCAAAGCCAAGGACGCTCTCCTTTACCTTGCGCTGATGAAGGACGAACTCGGCCACCCCTGGCTGCAACCCGACCTCTTCCGCTTTGGCGCCTCCTCCCTCCTCGGTGACATCGAACGCCAGTTGGAACACCACCTCACCGGCCACTACTCCGCCGCCAACCGCCACGCGATGGGCTAAGCCATGCAGTGTCTGGCATCCCTTCCCGACCCAGCCATTCACCTGTTCCCAAATATCCCCGCCGGAGGCTCTCCGAGCCGGGTGCGCGTTCTTCACGCGCAGAGGCGAGACAAAGAGTCTTCGCGCCGCAAGGCGCTCCATTCAATAGCCGCCCCCACCCGCGCTGTGTCGAAGGACTGATCCCATGACCATCAAGGAAATCTTCGACAGCATGGCCTACGGCCCCGCCCCCGAATCCGCCGCCGAAGCCCTCGCCTGGATCGCCAAACACAATGGCAGTTTCGGCCATTTCATCGACGGCGCTTTCACCGAACCCGGTGAGACCTTCACCACCTCGAACCCCGCGACCGGCAAACCCTTGGCTAAGGTCACCCAAGGCACCGCCGAGGACGTGGCCAAGGCCGTCGCCGCCGCCCGCCGCGCCCAGCCGAAGTGGGCCGCCCTCCCCGCCCACAAGCGTGCCCAATACCTCTACGCGCTGGCACGCCTCACCCAAAAACACTCCCGCCTCCTTGCGGTGATGGAGACCCTCGACAATGGCAAGCCGATCCGCGAGAGCCGTGACATCGACATCCCGCTTGTCGCCCGACACTTCTCTTACCACGCCGGTCTCGCCCAGCTTCTGCCCAGCGAACACCCCGACCTGAAACCGCTGGGAGTCTGCGGAGCCGTCATCCCCTGGAACTTCCCGCTCCTCATGCTGGCATGGAAAGTCGCCCCGGCGCTGGCTGCGGGCAACACCATCGTCCTCAAACCCGCCGAATACACCCCCCTCACCGCCCTCCTCTTCGCGGAAATCACCAAAGAAGCAGGCCTCCCAAAGGGCGTCCTCAACATCGTCACCGGCGACGGCTCCACCGGGGCCGCGCTGGTCGATAGCCCGGTTGACAAGATCGCCTTCACCGGCTCCACCTCCGTCGGCAAACGCATCCGGCAAGCCACCGCAGGCACCGGCAAAGCCCTTACCCTCGAGCTTGGCGGCAAGTCCCCCTACATCGTCTTCGACGACGCCGACCTCGACAGCGCCGTCGAAGGCCTCGTCGACGCGATCTGGTTCAACCAGGGCCAGGTCTGCTGCGCCGGCTCCCGCCTTCTGGTGCAAGAAGGCGTCGCCCCCCGCTTCTACGATAAACTGAAACGCCGGATGGACGGCCTACGGATCGGAGACCCCCTCGACAAGGCCATCGACATCGGCGCCATTGTCGACCCGATCCAGCTCGCCACCATCACCCAATTGGTCAACGCAAACCCCGAAGGCGAGCACTACCGGGCCGCAACCCCCCTCCCCGCGCAGGGCTGCTTCTACCCGCCCACCCTCATCACCGGCCTCGGCACCGCCTCCACCCTGATGCAAGAGGAAATCTTCGGCCCGGTCCTCGTCTCGATGACCTTCCGCACGCCGGAAGAAGCCGTCGCCTTGGCCAACAACACCCGCTACGGGCTCGCCTCCACCGTCTGGACCGAGAACATCAACCTCGCCCTCGACATCGCGCCCAAGCTGAAAGCCGGGATCGTCTGGATCAACGCCACCAACCTTTTCGACGCCGCCGCGGGCTTCGGCGGCGTCCGCGAGTCCGGCTTCGGGCGTGAGGGGGGATGGGAGGGCCTGATGGCCTATCTCAAGCCTACCCTGAAACCCGTCCCCCTGAAACCCGCCCAACCCGCCGCCGCCCCGGCCGAGCCGGTGGTCGACACAATCGACCGCACCGCCAAGATGTACATCGGCGGCAAACAGGCCCGGCCCGATAGTGGCTATTCGCAATCCGTCTACGGGCCGAAAGGCAAACTTCTGGGCCATGTGGGCATCGGCAACCGCAAGGATATTCGCAACGCGGTCGAGGCTGCGCATGCCGCCAAATCCTGGGCCAGGACCACCGCCTACAACCGCGCCCAGGTCCTATACTTCATCGCCGAAAACCTCTCGGCCCGGGCCAACGAATTCGCAAGCAGACTCCAAGACCTCACCGGCAAACCCGGCACCCACGAGGTGGAGGCCTCCATCCAGCGCCTGTTCACCTATGCCGCCTGGGCCGACAAATACGACGGTTCCGCCAAATCCGTCCCGATCCGCGGCATCGCTTTGGCAATGAACGAACCCTGCGGCGTGATCGGGGCCCTTCTGCCCGACGAATGCCCGCTTCTTGGCCTTGTCTCGGTCATGGCCCCGGCCATCGCGATGGGCAACACCTGCGTCCTTGTCCCCGGGGCAGCGCCCCTGTCCGCCACCGACTTTTATCAGGTGCTGGACACCTCGGACCTGCCGGGAGGAGTGGTCAACATCGTCACCGGCCCCGCCCCCGACCTCGCCAAATCCCTTGCGGGCCACATGGACGTGGACGCGGTGTGGAGCTTCTCCTCGCACCCGGTCTCTGCCCTGATCGAGGCCGAATCCGCCAGCAACCTGAAACGCACCTGGGTCAACCATGGCCGCGCGAGAAACTGGATGGGGGCCGAGGGCGAAGGCCGGACGTTCCTCTCGCAGGCGACCGAGATCAAGACGGTCTGGGTGCCGTATGGGGAGTGAGCAAGAAGCGATCTGCTGACCGCCTCTTACACGTTTCCTGCAAGCTACCTTTAAGCACCTACGCCTGTCATCCGATGCCGTCCCCGAAAGCGAGATACATGGCACGATGAATTCCATGACGTTGCGCATCATTATGCTTTTTTCGGTCCTTCCTCTCGCGGCTCAGGCCGAGGTCTTTTCAATCAAGGAAATCACCTACGCCGAAATCGAGGAGTTTGTGTCCGGCGTGATAGACTTTGAAGACAACAGTTTTGACCTAAAGAATGGCCTCCCGCCTTTCGCAGTCGTCACTTTCGGTGAAAGATTTTCCGGCCAAACTCTTAAACACAAGCAGGACTTTCTTCTGGACTGGCACAATGTGCTGGACGACGAGACGCCGGACTCCCCCGTGATCGCCGTTCCTGCAACGCATGGGCCCGTCATCCAAGCCGATGACCATTGGGGATCGATGGCACTTTTTCCGATTGGACCGTCGATTGGCCCCTACCCTGACCGCGACCTTGGACGGGGAACACTTGCAATGAGCTTTGATCCACCGATCTGCTTTTTTGCCTTCCGAACAGCAATCGATGGGATGACCCGATACAGAAACGTGAACGAGACCGCACTTCGAGATAAACCGCAAAGCACGCTGAACATCCGTTTTTACGATGAAGAGGGGCGCGAGCTCGCCTCTTTCATTCGCTCGAGGAATGCAGAAGGTCCCATCGAACTGGGCTTCATGCAGTCCGGACAGGCCGAAGCGCAGATTGCTGGGGTATTCCTGCAAGGTCTCGATCTGTGGGGGTTTTCAATTGACGACATTCGCTTCGACCCGTCTTGCCCATTGAAACTCTTTTGACCTTACTTCAATTCACCAGCATGAGGCGGCTACCAGCTCCACCCAGTCATTAGCCCCGATTCTCCCCCATGGTTAACCCCCCGCCCGCCTCCCCTCTGTGAAGACGCAAGCAAGACGCCCGGAAGACGCATGGAAGACACTTCCCCCGACCGGAAATCGCCAGATTACCGCAGCGTTCCCAATCCCTTAGCGCCCTGGACTCACAACCCGTTGATCGGCACCTTCAGAAAGCGTTTGCCATCTTCGTCCGGCGCGGGCAGGTCGCCGCCGCGCATGTTTACTTGCAGGGCGGGGATGATCAGTTTCGGCATGTCCAGCGTGGCATCCCGGGCGGTGCGCAAGGCGACGAACTCCTCCCGGCTCTTGCCCGCGATGTGGATGTTGTGGGCCTTCTCCTCGGCGACCGAGGTCTCCCAGCGGATCTCCCGCCCATTGGGACCATAGTCGTGGCACATAAAAAGCCGCATCGCATCCGGCAAGGACAAGACCCTCTGAATGCTGTCGTAAAGCTGCCCCGCATCCCCGCCGGGAAAATCGGCGCGGGCAGAGCCGCCATCGGGCATGAACAAAGTATCCCCCACGAAAGCCGCATCCCCCATCAGATGCGTCATGCAGGCGGGCGTATGGCCCGGCGTATGCAGCGCGACACTGGTCATCCCACCGACCTCATAGGTATCGCCATCCGAAAACAGCCGGTCGAATTGGCTGCCATCACGCTGGAACTCGGTCCCCTCATTGAAGACCTTGCCGAACGTATCCTGCACCACCGTGATCGCTTGCCCGATGCCGATCTTGCCACCCAAAGCCTTTTGAATATAGGGCGCCCCTGACAGGTGGTCGGCGTGGACATGGGTTTCGATCAACCACTCCAGCCGTAGCCCCTGCGCCTTGATATGTGCAATGATTTCATCGGCATGGGCATAGGTAATCCGCCCGGCGGCATAGTCGATATCCATGACGGAATCGACCACCGCGCAGGCGTCAGAGGCCGGGTCCTTGACCACATAGCTGATCGTGTTGGTGGCCGGGTCGAAAAAGCCGGTAACCTCGGGCTTGATGAAAAGATCGATGGTGGGCATTGGGGCCTCCGCTGGTCAGGATTTTCCTTGGGATGGAAACCACGAACTTGGCAACCGCGCCAGCAGCATCCCGGCGATCAGAGCGGCGACAAATAGCAGCACTCCGGGATCAAGGGTCGAAATGACGGGAAGCGCACCGCCCGGACAAAAGCCCGCGATGCCCCAGCCGATCCCGAACGTGGCGGACCCAAGGACCAACCGGCGGTCGATCCCCTTGCGCTCGGGAAGCTGAAACCGCGGCTCGATCACCGGGGCTTGGCGGCGAAAGGCCAGCCGGTGACCAGGGATGTTAACCGCCAAAGCCCCGGCCATGACACAGGCAAGGCTTGGATCCCAAGTTCGGAAGATGTCAAAGAAGTTCATGACCTTGGCCGGGTTGGCCATGCCCGAGATCGAGATGCCAAGCCCGAAGACAAGGCCGATGAGCAAAGCGGAAAGAATGCGCATCCTAAGCCCCCCAAACATGGCGAAGGATGGTCACGGTCAGGATCGCCGTGGTCATGAATGTCGCGGTCGCCACCATCGACCGTTTCGATCCCCGCGCCAACCCGCAGACCCCGTGGCCCGAGGTGCAGCCCCCGCCATAGCTGACCCCAACCCCGACGATCAGCCCGCCGATCACCACCGCAAGGTTCGAGATCGGCAGATCGGTCACCGGCATTACTCCGGTTGCCAGCCAGAACACCAGCGGTCCCCCGGCCATGCCGACAATCAGTGCCGCACGCACCGCCCAGTCGGCCGGGTCATTGAACCGGAACAGGCCCCCAAGGATGCCGGTGGCACCAAAGACGCGGCCATGCAGCAGCATCAAAAGCGTCGCGGCCAACCCGATCAAGGCCCCCCCACCAAGCGACGCCCAAGGAGTGAACTCTGTTTCCATGTGGTCCTCAGATCCTGCAGGGGTTGAAAGTTCAAGGCGCGCACGACGGACTGTAGCCGGGTTGCGCTATGCTGTTGCTTTGCGATCCGCGCTCGCCCGCCTGGCGACAGCGTCGATCATAGTCCGAACCGCCATCGCCCGGCAATCGAGCGCATACGCTATTTCCAGGGCTGGAACACCGACGGGGCAACTGGCTTCCATATTGCGGCCACATTTTCCCGATTTCCTCCCGCCTAAGGCGAGTTTTTATTGAATGCAGCGCGCGTCGGTTGACGCTTTTTCATCGCGGTCAGCTGCCGCAAGTCGAAAAGGGGGGATGGTATGAAGCAGTCCGGACTGGGACTTAGGGTCCTTTCGATCTTGAATGGGGGCGCGGTTGTCGGGCTTGCTATGGCGACAAGTTCGATCACGCTGTCAAGCGCGGCCATGGCCGAGGGCGAAGCGGTTGACGAGCAACGGGTCGCCATTCTGGTCGGTCTAGACGCGCTTGAGCGCGACATGATGCTTGGCATGCTTTTGGCCCAAAGCGGCGTCGCAATGGCCGACATCGCCCATTTCATCGATGCTCAGCAAGATACATGGCCCCTGTTGAAGGATGGGCTGGCGGGCATTGGGGTCGAAGATTACGGCAATCTGGTGGACGCAACCACAACCGCTGCAGATGCAGCCGCTGCGACCGCGGCAGCGGGTGACGTGAACACTGCCACGATCCTTGCCGAAGCGGCGCTGCATGCGACCGACAAAGAGCAGATTACGGCGATCTTGCAAGGGGTCTCGGATGCGCATGTGTTCCTCAGCAAGGCAAGCCCGAATGCCGTCGAGGACTATCAGGACGGCTGGGCAGGTCTGATGGTCATGCGTGGCAAGCTGGACCTTCTGATGCAAAGCGCGGATCCGGCCATCAAGAAGGCAGCGGGAGACATGGCCAACGATATGGACAATGTCATCCTGTCGATGCCTGACCCGGTCTCGGTCGAGCCGATCGAGTTTGCGCCCGATGCGGTGGCTGAACTGCTGGCCGACCTGCAGGCCTTGGTCGGTACCCTGTAACTTTCGGCATCGTCGGCGCTTTTGCGCCCGCGGCAGAATGGGGTGCTTGGGTCTGTGTCGGAGAAATTCGGCACCGCTTCGCCTTGTCTGATCAATTTTCAATGCCCTTTTTTGACCGATTTCCGCGCAAAACGGGACTTGCGCTGATTCACCACCAATAATATTCGTTTCCCAGCGCCTACGGTGGTGTTGCGCCGCCGCGGCCAGTGCTTTTGTGATTGCATTTATGTCTTCCGCCAATTCGCCCGATGCGATCAAAGTGTCGGCCAAACGTGACCAGACGGCCGCAAGGCTGCGTTAAGAATGGAGTATTCGTCGTGATCCATCAAACCCTTGGCCGCGTGACTTCGGCCTTGACCGTCTCATCGGTTCTTTGCCTGGCTCTACCGAGCCTGGCCCAGATCAATCAGATGGCCCCGGCCCCCAAGCCCGCGATCTCTCTGGTCGAGGCGATTTCGACCAACCCCGAGACAGTCCGCATCCTTGCGGCACTGGGCAAGATCGAGAGCGACCTCACTTTGGGCATGCTGTTCATGCAGGACGGGCTGACCAACCCCGAAGGTTCGCATTTCGCTCATCCGCGGATCGAAACCCTGCCGGCGATCAAGGATGGGCTTTCTGCTGCCGGGATCGAAGATATGGAGCCGCTGCTTGTCACGCTTGAAGGCGGCGGGGACGCGGCGACCGTGACCGAGAATTTCCAGAACGTCATCACCGCCATCATGGTGGCACGTTCGACGCTAAAGCCGTCAAGCCGTGATCTTCTGCTGTCCATCGTGGCCCAAACCGAAGCCGTGGTCGGCGAGATCAGCACTTCCGGCCCGACCGAGGTCAACAACTATCAGGATGCTTGGGCGATGTTGATGGTCGCGCGCGGTCAGGTTGATCTGATGATGGGCGACCCTGACCCGGCCGTTGTCTCGGATGCCACCGAGATGGGGATGGATATGGATAACGTGATCCTGTCGTTGCCGGATCCAAATGTCTCGGCTCCGGTCGAATTTGATCCAGCTCCGATCCTGACCTTGGAAGCAAAGATGGAAGCGTTGGCCAGCAAGATCTGACCCCGGCTCTTCCGGCGCAAAGGGTGGGCTTGGGCCCGCCCTTTTCCATTTCAAACCGTATTCAGGTATAGGTCGAAGTCGACCTCGCTGACGGTCCGCATGACGCGTGCATATTCCGACGTCTTCACGGCGGTAAAGGTGCGGTGCATGCCTTCGCCCAGCGCCTCTTTCAGGAACTCCGACGCCGTTGCCAGCTTGATCGCCGACCGCCAGTCATCAGGCATGACGATATCGGACTTGGCGTCATAGCCGTTGCCGGTCACTTCCGGGCCGGGGTCGATCTTGTGCTTCAGCCCGTGGCGGATGCCCGCCAGCACGGTTGCTGCGACCAGATAAGGGTTCGCGTCCACGCCTGCCGGGCGGTGTTCGACCCTGCGCGCACGGATGTCGCCCGCCGGGATCCGCAGCGCGACCGACCGGTTGTTGACGCCCCAGGTCGGGGACACGGGGGCATAGCTTTGGCTGGCAAAACGCCGCCAGCTGTTCGCATGCGGCGCAAAGACCAGCATGGATTCACCCATCGTCTGGCGCAGGCCCCCGATGGCATGACGGATCTGGTCGTTCCATTGCCCCTCGACCGCTTCGACAAAGGTGTTCACACCCTTTGCGTCCTGCAAGGAGACATGGAAATGCATGCCCGAGCCGGCGTAATCCTCATTCGGCTTGGCCATGAAACAGGCGGTCCGGCCGTGGAGCCGCGCGTGCATACGGACCAGCCGCTTCAGCCGCATCAGATCATCCGCCGCCTGCATCACATTTTCGCGGTAGTGCAACGTCAGCTCGTACTGACCCGGTGCGAATTCCGAAATCAGCGTCTCGGCCTTGATCCCCGCCGCCTTGGCCCCGGCATAGATGTCGTTGAAGAGCGGCAGCATCCCGTGCAGCTGATCGACCGAATAGACATCGGTCTTGGAATTCCGCCGCCCGTCAAGCACGTCGCGCGCAGGCACCATCTTGCCCTTTGCGTCGCGCTCGTTCTCCAGCAGGAAGAATTCCAGTTCAAAGGCACCCGCCGGATAAAGTCCTTCTGCGGCCAGCGCATCGACCTGCCGTTGCAGCGCGTGGCGCGGGTCGGAGGTCATCTGGCTGCCATCCAGATTGTAAAGCGACATGAACACCTCGCCGCGCGGCGGATTGGTGCCGGTCAAGGGCACCAACGTGCCGGGGATCGGCCAGGCGCGACGGTCGCCGTCGCCTTCGTCCCAGATAAGGCCGGTCTCATGGACATCCTCGCCGCAGATATCGAGGCCCAGGATCGAGATCGGCATATGCCGCCCGCTCTTGTAGATCGACAAAAGTTCATGCCGCCGGATGATCTTTCCCCGGCCGATTCCGTTCGAATCGTGCAAGACGATGTCGAAGGATTCAATCTCGGGATGCGCGGCCAGAAAGGCCTCGGCCTCGGCGGGGGTGGAACCGGAGGGGCTGGTATTGGTCATGTCAGTCTGCCTTGAAAAGGTCGGTCAGGATGGCGTCGAAATTGGCGATCAGGTGGTCGACCTGACCCTTTTTCGTTGCCGGGCTGATCAGCATCATGTTGTGGAAGGGCGCAATCAGTGAACCCCGGTTGATCAGGCCCGTATGGATCGCGGCCTCGACCTCGGGCTGATGGGCAAAGGCGGCCTCGGCCCCGTTCTTCAGCGGGCCGGGAGCACAGATGAACTCCACCCGCGCACCGACACGGACCACGTGCCACGGTGCCTTGTGGCGGTCGATCACCTTTGCCAGCCCGTGGCTAAGCCGGTCGGCAAGCTTTTCCATATGGGCGTAGTTCTTGGCCGTCATCACTTCCGACAGGTTCGCGACCAGACAGGCGAATTGCATCGGGTTGGCCGACAGCGTCGTGCCCATCCCCGTCCGCCCCGGCGCGCGCTTGGCGTCGGCCTCGTTGTAACGCTCCGCCGTGGCGGGGTTTAGCCCCCAGACCGCCGTCGGCATCCCGCCCGCCACGCATTTGCCGACGACAAACATATCAGGCCGCAGCGAATGCACGCCGGTATAGCCACCAAGGCCGGAGGATATCGTGTGCGTCTCGTCCATGATCAGCAGCGCGCCGTATTTCAGCGATAACTGCCGCAGCCCGTCATGGAACCCGGCTTCCGGCAGGACCATGCAGGAATTGGTCATCACCGGTTCGGTCAGGATCGCCGCGACATCGCCCTTTTGTAGCGCCGCCTCGACCCCCGCCAGATCGTTGAATTCGCAGGCGACAGCGGTTTTCGTCAGATCGTTCACCTGCCCCATCAAGCCGGGGCTGGCGATGGTCTTGCCACTCTCCAGCCCGACAAAGGTGTCATCGACCGTGCCGTGATAGCAGCCGTTGAAGACCAGAACCTTCGGCCGCCCGGTGATCTCGCGGGCCACCCGAAGGGCAAAGCGGTTGGCATCGGTCGCGGTGGTGGCGATCTGCCAGCGGAACGTGCCGAAGCGTTCGGTGAGCAAGCGCCCGGCCTCCAATGCCGCCTCGGTCGGCAGCATATAGGTCAGACCGCGCCGCGCCTGCGCCCGGATGGCATTGGCCACCGGGGCAGGAGAATGGCCGAACATCGACCCGGTGTCGCCCAGACAAAAGTCGTCCAGCCCGTGGCCATCGATATCCTCGATCCGCGCGCCCTGGGCCTTGGCGACCAAGGGCAGATGCGGCATCGGCCAATCTGCCATCCAATGCATCGGCACGCCGTTCAGGAAATGCGCAGCCCCCTTGGCCAGAGCCTTGGCGGATTTCGGGCGGGCCTTGGCATAGGCTTCAGCCTCGCGCGTGGCGAAGGCGGCAAGGCGATCCTTGCGGATGCCGGCGATCATATCCTTGGACATGGGGCTCTCCCAACTGGTTAGCGGTATATGCGCCAGAATTTGATCAAATTGCAAGACCCGCTCATTGGCCCTGACGGTCCGTTTCGCTGAGGTCAGCGAAGACCGCCCGCAAGGGAGGGATGAGCCGCGAGATGAGATTCAGGCCCAGCGGCCCTCGAAATCCTCGGGCACCAGCAGGTTGTGACGGCCCATCGCCTTCACATCCTTTTCGCCGCAAAGCGCCATGGTGATGTCCATCTCGCTCCGGATCACCTCCAACGCCTTGTTCACCCCAGCCTCACCCATCGCGCCCAGACCGTGGATGTAGGCCCGCCCGATCATCGTGCCCTTTGCCCCCAAGGACAGCGCCTTCAGCACGTCCTGACCGGACCGGATGCCCGAATCCAGCCAGACCTCGGTCCGGTCGCCAACCGCCCGGACGATGGAGGGCAGCATGCGGATCGAGCTCAAAGCCCCGTCCAACTGCCGCCCACCGTGGTTCGACACGATCACCGCATCGGCCCCGGCATCGGCGGCCAGTTTGGCATCCTCGGCGTCCAGAATGCCCTTCAGGATGAACTTGCCCTTCCATTGGTCCCGGATGCGGGCGACCTTCTTCCAGTCAAGATGCGGGTCGAACTGCTCATTGGCCCAGGCGGACACATCGGCCAGTTTGGTGACCCCCTTCACATGGCCGACGATGTTACGGAACTGGCGGCGGGGGGTGCGCAGCATGCCCAAGGACCAGCGCGGCTTGGTCATCATGTTCAGGATGTTTGGAATCGTCAGTTTCGGCGGGCTGGAAAGCCCGTTCTTCAGATCCTTGTGCCGCTGCCCCATGATCTGCAAATCCAGCGTCAGGACCAGCGCCGAGCACTTTGCCGCCCGCGCCCGTTCGATGACCCTATCGACGAAATCCTCGTCGTTCATCACGTAAAGCTGGAACCAGAAGGGGGTGGGGCTGTGGGCGGCGACGTCTTCGATGGAAGAGATCGACATTGTCGAAAGCGTGAACGGCACCCCAAACTTCGCAGCGGCTCGGGCGGCCAATATTTCGCCATCGGCATGCTGCATGCCGGTCGATCCGACCGGGGACAAGCCCACGGGCATGGTGACCTTCTGGCCGATCATTTCGGACCCAAGCTTGCGGTCGGACAGGTCGCGCGCCACCCGCTGGCGGAAGCGAATCCTCTGGAAGTCCGAGGTGTTCTCGCGGAAGGTCTGTTCAGTGTAGCTGCCGCTTTCGCAGTAGTCCCAGAACATCTTTGGCACCCGCTTCTGGTGCAAGCGCTTCAGGTCTTCGATGCAGGTGATCACGGGCATGGGTTCGGCCTTCGCACGGAAACGTCGCAGAAACTATTGCCGGGAACTGGCCACCGCCACAACGCCGATGTGATCAGCTTTTGACGATGCGGGCAAAGCGTTGATCCGGGATGATCCACAACACCGCGACGATGCCGATCAACACCAAGGACAGAATCGGCATCCAGAACGCCAGCGGGATCGCAGAGAGATACGCAACAAGCGAGATCTTGCCCTTGGTGTCCGACCCCAAGGCGCGGGCAAAATCGCTGTCCTTTCCGTGCTGCGCGATCAGCGCAAAGACCAGTATCGTGTAGGAAACCCCGCACATGAGCAGGACCACCGCATAGGCAGCCACCGTGGCCGAAGCGAAATCGTTTTCGCCCATGAAGGTCGTGGCAAAGGGCATCAGCGACAGCCAGAACAACAGATGCAGGTTCGCCCAAAGCACCCAGCCGCCGACATGTTTGACCGCGTGAAACATGTGGTGGTGGTTGTTCCAATAGATGCCGACATTCACAAACGACAGCACATAGCAAAAGAAGATCGACATCAATGGCCGCAACGCCTCGAAATCATGACCATGCGGAACCTTCAGCTCCAGCACCATGATGGTGATGATGATGGCGATCACCCCATCGGAAAACGCCTCGATCCGGCCTTTGGTCATTGGTCTCTCCCTTTTCTTGGACGAAAGGCTGGCAGGGGCTTGGCTTGGGATCAAGCCCGCCCGCCAAAGATCAGGCGGAATGCGCACCCGCAGCCAGCGTGGCGACAAATGCCAGCACTTCGGCGGGCGTCTGCCCCTCACCAATGCGCTTGACGATGGCCGAGCCGACAACGCAACCATCGGCCACGCTGGCAATGCCCTTCGCAGCTTCGGGCGTGGTGATGCCAAAGCCCACGATCACCGGCAGGTCGGTTGACCGCTTGATCCGCGCCACTTCAGGGGCAACCTCGGTCGCCACAGCCGCCGCCGCCCCGGTGATCCCGGTGACCGAGACGTAATAGACAAACCCGCTGGTGTTCTGCAGCACCTTTGGCAGGCGCTTGGCATCGGTGGTGGGGGTCGCCAGCCGGATGAAGTTCAGCCCGGCCTTCTGGGCGGGAATGCACAGCTCGGCATCCTCTTCCGGCGGCAGGTCGACGACGATCAGACCATCGACCCCTGCCTCGGTCGCCTCGACCAGAAACCGGTCTACACCGCGCGAATAGATCGGGTTGTAATAGCCCATCAGCACGATCGGGGTCTTCTGATCGCCCGCGCGGAAGGCACGCACCATGGCAAGGGTCTTGTCCATGGTCATGCCCTTTTCCAGCGCGCGCTGGCCCGCGGCCTGGATCGTCGGGCCATCGGCCATAGGGTCGGTAAAGGGCATGCCCAGTTCGATCACATCGACCCCGGCACCGGGCAACCCCTGCATCACCTGAAGGCTGGTCGCCGCATCCGGATCACCGCCCATCACATAGGCGACGAAGGCCTTCTTCCCCTCGGCACGCAGCCGCGCGAAAGTGTCGTCGATCCGTGTCATGGCCGTCCCTCTCGATCCCGGCCCCGATCCGGGCCTTGGGCCATGATTTGCCGAAGCTGGGGGGGAAAGGCAATGGGCGTTGCACCGATGCAGCCCGACGTGTCGGCCAGCGCCCGGCACCCAAGGCCGAAGCCTGAGGGCTGGCCTGCACCAAACGACCCTTGTATCCATCCTCATTTCGGCTTGCCGCAGGCGCACCCCATGAAACGGCTTGCTTGCCGCCCAAACTTCCGACCAGTTAGGTTTGCCAAAACACCCCTGATGTGACCATCCGTGACAGACCTTATCAGCATCTCCTTCCTCGCGCTTTCCTTGGCCTTGGCAGGGGCAATCATCGCCCGGCACGACATTCGCCCCGACAAGCCGGGGCTTCTTGCCATCGTCTTGCTTGTCGCTGGCGCGGTTCTGGCGGGCCCGTCACCGTGGAGCGCCCTGCCCCTGTCCTTCCTGCCCGCGATGCTGGCCGGTCTTTTGCTGGTCCCGGCTGTCGCAATTACCCGCAGTTTCGGGCGGATCGACATGATTGCGATCCTCTTCCATCAGGATTTCGGGTTCGAGGGGGCCTCGCTTGCCGGGATCAGGAACGAAATCACCACCGGCGTTCTTGCGGCTACAGTGGCTCTTCTGTCGCTTCTGGGTCTGAATGCGCTGGCTGGCAGCCCCGCTCTTCTGTTGCCCGGGGCGACGGTCGTCATGCTGGCGGCAAATCCTATCCTGCGGCATGGGCTGGCGCGGCTGCCGACCCGGCCAAAGGACTCGGACCTTGCCAATCGGCTGGTCGATCCGCCGCTTGCCCCAAGCGAACCTTTGCCCGACATTCTCATCGTCTATCTTGAAGGCACCGACCGCCGTTTCGCCGACACCCGGGTCTTTGGCCAAACTTATGCCGGGCTGGCCGAATTCGCAGCCGAGGGTCTTAGCCTGACCCGTATCGGCCAGGTCGCGGGCACGAATTGGAGCGTGGCGGGCATGACAGCCTCGCAAGCCGGGGTCCCGATCCTGCCACGTGGCTTTCAGTTCAAGACTGGGGCGGATAAGCTGTCGCGGTTCATGCCAGACCTGCACTTTTTGGGCGACCATCTTGCAGCGCTTGGCTATGAGCGGCATTTCCTGGTTGGCAACGAAGCTGACTTCGCTGGCACCGGGGCGATGTACCGCACGCATTGCATCCCCGAAATCACCAGCGGCAAGACCGTGACCAGCCTCTTCCCGCCCGACGAGGTTATGGCGGCCCAGGTGTCGTGGTTCATGGATGATCAGATGGTTCTCGATGCCGCACGCAAGGTCCATGCCAGACTTGCGCCATCGGCCAACCCCATCGCCCTGATTGTCGAGACCATCGGCCCGCATGGCCCCAAGGGCTGCCTTTCCCGGCGCTGGACCACCGGCGGCAAGGCCGAAGAAACCCATGACATCGCGCATTCGGTCGAATGCCTGACAACCGAGGTTCTGGAGCTGGTCGAAGACCTGCGCGCCGCCACGGTCGAACGCAGGCGGCAATTGCGGGTGGTGCTGTTGTCCGACCACCTGAACCACACCCCAAGCTTGGCAAAGGCCGGGCCGGAATTTGAAGGCTATAACACCGCCATTCTTTGGGGTGACCCGCGCCATGTGGGCAAGGTCATTGATCGCCCGGCCAGCATGATGGATCTCTATCCAACGCTGCTGGATTGGCTGGGCTGGTCGCCTGCACCAGTTGCCGCTGGCCTTGGCCGGTCGCTTCTATCCGCCCCCCAGACCTTGGTCGAAGAGTTCGGCCTCGCCGGACTTGACGCCATGCTCGTCTCGGATGCACGCCTTGCCGCGCGTCTGTGGGCCGACGGCGGCAAAGGGTCCGGCTCCAGCTGACCGGACCGGGCCGATTCGAAACCGTGGTTAACGGCGTCCGGCCCTTGCGCGCAGGAAGACGGAAGCAAGACCAATGGAAGACACATGGAAGACATCGTCTTCCCACTCAACTTGGCCCATTAAGGAAGCGATCTCAAGGCCTTGCCCGGTGACGCCAGACAGTTGCCCCGCCCACCCGTCGATCTCGGACCCAGAGGCCGCTTTTCGCCATGCGACCGACCCGTCCCAGCCCTTCCACTGGCGCTTGATCCCGCCACCCGGCCCGCATAGAAGCGGCCCGTCGCCGCTGGAGGGTAAGATGGGTTTCAAGATGGGCATCGTCGGGCTGCCGAATGTGGGCAAGTCCACCCTTTTCAACGCTTTGACCCGCACAGCAGCGGCGCAGGCGGCGAACTTCCCGTTCTGCACGATCGAACCCAACGTGGGCGAAGTCGCCGTCCCCGACGTGCGGCTGGACAAGCTGGCCGCGATTGCCGGGTCCAAGCAGATCATCCCGACCCGGATGACATTTGTCGATATCGCAGGTCTGGTGCGTGGGGCGTCAAAAGGCGAAGGCCTCGGCAACCAATTCCTTGCAAACATTCGGGAATGTGATGCCATCGCCCATGTGCTGCGCTGCTTTGAAGACGGCGACATCACCCATGTCGAAGGCCGGATCGACCCGGTCGCCGATGCCGAGACGATTGAGACCGAACTGATGCTGGCCGACATGGAATCGGTCGAACGCCGCCTGACCGCGCTGGGGAAAAAGCTGCGGGGCGGGGATCAGGATACGCTGGACCAGGACCGCCTCCTCCGCGCCGCCCTTGCCGCGCTGGAGAAAGGCCAACCCGCCCGGACCCTGACCATCGCGGAAGACGACCGCAAACAGTGGCGGATGCTGCAGCTTTTGACCGCGAAACCGGTGCTGTTTGTCTGCAACGTCGAGGAAGCGAAGGCCGCCACCGGCAACAGCCAGTCCGACCGCGTGGCCGCGATGGCCAAGGCCCAGGGGGCGGCTTCGGTGGTGATCTCGGCCCGGATCGAGGAAGAGATTTCTCAGCTGGCCGAGGATGAGGCGGTGATGTTCCTGGAGGAGATGGGGCTGCATGAAGCGGGCCTCGACCGGCTGATCAAGGCGGGCTACGCGCTCTTGGGCCTGCAGACCTATTTCACCGTCGGCCCGAAAGAGGCGCGGGCCTGGACGATCCCGGCGGGGACCCTTGCCCCGCAGGCGGCGGGGGTGATCCATGGCGACTTTGAGAAGGGGTTCATTCGGTCCGAAACGGTGGCCTATGAGGACTATATCGCGGGCAATGGCGAGGCGGGGGCCAAGGAAGCGGGCAAGTTCCGGGTCGAGGGGAAGACCTATGAAGTGAAGGACGGGGATGTGCTGCACTTTCTGTTCAACGGCTGATCTGTCCACGCAGGACAGGTTTGGGGTCGCAAGGAATTCCAAGGGGTTAGCTGTGGGCGTTAGGGATTTGGTAAGGGTTGGGGAGTCGGTCTGAGCCCCGACCTACGCTGTTGCCGGATGGTCCGGGCTTGGCTAACCTTGTATTAACCGCCGGTTGGCAGGGTGGTCGCAAGGGAGTCGGGGCAAGCCCCGACCTACAATCCGAAGTCGGGGCGGGGGCGGGCATGAACCATCTGTATTATGGCGACAACCTTTCGGTGCTGCAGGGCAGCATCCGGGATGAATCGGTCGATCTGATCTATCTCGACCCGCCGTTCAATTCCAACGCCAGCTACAACGTGCTGTTCAAGGGGCCAACCGGGACGGAGAGTGCGGCGCAGATTGAGGCGTTTGATGACACCTGGCATTGGAACGACAGCGCCGAGGAGGCGTTTGGCGATGTGATGCGGGGGGGCAATGCGGCGGCATCGACCATGCTGCGCGCGATCCGGCAGTTTCTGGGCGACAATGACATGATGGCCTATCTGGCGATGATGGCAGTGCGGCTGGTGGAATTGCACCGGGTGCTGAAGCCGACGGGGAGCCTCTATCTGCACTGCGACCCGACGGCGAGCCATTATCTGAAGATTTTGCTGGATGCGGTGTTTGGGGCGGGGAACTTCACCAACGAAGTGATCTGGCAGAGGACGAATACCAAGTCCCATGCTTTCACACGCTTCCCATCGACTCACGATGTCATTCTTTACTATCGCAAGAGCAATGAGGCGGCTTGGCACACTCAGTATCTGCCGCACAG
Organism: Paracoccaceae bacterium; assembly: GCA_947504705.1. GTDB lineage: Bacteria > Pseudomonadota > Alphaproteobacteria > Rhodobacterales > Rhodobacteraceae > Tabrizicola. The sequence goes on along the minus strand of CANNIA010000003.1, from coordinate 2,854 downwards.
CGATAGCTACAAGAAGTCACACTACGGGAACATCGAAGAGGGGACTGGCCGACACTACACCCTTGGTGACGTCACCAATCCAAATCCGAACAGGCCAAACCTTACTTACGAGTGGATGGGAGTCACAAAGGTTTGGCGCTAGACCAAAGAGAGGATGCAGCAAGCCCATGACGAAGGGCGCTTGGTCTACACAAAAACCGGCGCTCCTCGTTACAAGCGCTATCTTGATGAAATGGACGGGACACCCGTAAACAGTGTCTGGACCGACATCCCTCCGCTCAACTCTCAAGCCCAGGAACGCCTCGGCTACCCTACCCAGAAACCCGTGGCGCTGCTGGAGCGTATCCTCAGCGCCTCGTCCAATCCCGGCGATGTGGTGCTCGACCCGTTCTGCGGCTGTGGCACGACGGTGCATGCGGCGCAAAAGCTGGGGCGGAGTTGGATTGGCATCGACGTGACCCATCTGGCGGTGGGGTTGATTGAAAAACGCCTGCGCGAGGCGTTTGAGGGGATCGAGTTCAAAACCCACGGGGTGCCGCAAGACCTTGAGGGGGCAAAGAACCTTGCGGCGCGCGGGCGGGATGACAAGAATTACTACTTCGAATTCGAGAAATGGGCGCTGTCGTTGATCAACGCCCAGCCGGGCAACCTTTCGAAAAAGGGCGCGGACAAGGGGATTGATGGCAATCTTTACTTTGGCGCCAAGCATGAGGGGCGGGCGATCGTCTCGGTCAAGGCGGGCGACAATGTCGGGGTGGCGATGATCCGCGATTTGCGCGGGGTGATCGAACGTGAGGGGGCGGGGATCGGCGTGTTCCTGACCCTGACCGAGCCCTCGCGCCCGATGATCACCGAGGCGGCGGGGGCGGGGCAGTTCACGCTGCCGGGGACGGACCTGTCGGTGCCGCGCATCCAGATCGTCACCATCGAGCAAGCGATGGCATTGCGCGACCGGGCGGTGCGGGTGCCGCTGGTGCAGGCCAGCCACAAACGCGCGGCGCGGGAAGAGGACGCGGGGCGGCAAGGGGCGATGGATTTGTGACGGATGGATTTGTGACGGGCGGATGGTGCGCCATGAATGCGCACCCTACGGGAGCGGTGGGCTGGCACCCACCCTACTGGCGATTGCTGCCCCCGAACCCCGCAAATCCTGCCCTTTCCCTCTTGCCCCCTTGCGCAGGGATGGCTAAATGGAGCCGTCGGAAGCGTGGCTGAGAGGCCGAAAGCACTCGGTTGCTAACTGAGCGTAGGGGGAACCCTACCGTGGGTTCGAATCCCACCGCTTCCGCCAACCACCATTGATATTGTTGGAAAATTTAGGGCTTTTTAGAACTTACCCCTGAAACCACCCTCGATCCCAAAAATGCACCTTATGGCACTAACGTGCTTTGGATTTTGTCGGGCATGTGATCAATTTGGCCCTATGCATGACGCATTCATCCCCTCCGCAACCGTATCGGCTGAGTTCTTCGGCCACTTGGTGACTTCGCACGCCTTGGGGCATCATGGCTTCCATGGTCGTGACCACTGGCTTCGGGTGCTTCTAAACGGGCGCCTGCTGGCGGCGGAGACCGGCGCGAACCTCCTTGTGGTCGAGCTCTTCGCCTTGCTGCACGACAGCTGCCGCGAAAATGAAAATGACGATCCCGATCACGGTCGACGCGCCGCCGCCTATGCCCACGACCTTCTCGGAATATGGTTCAACGCAACCGACGCGGAGACGGACCTACTAACCTTGGCCTGTACGCTGCATTCAGACGGGCACACAGATGGCGACATCACGGTTCAGACCTGCTGGGACGCTGACCGTCTCGACCTTGGGCGCGTAGGGATACGCCCATCCGCCCGCTACCTTTGCACCGAGGTTGCCAGACGCGGGGACGTCATTGCGGCGGCGTATCAGCGGTCGACTTCCAGCGCCGCGACCCTTGCCTCAAGCTCGGTGACCTCCAGTGTCCGCCTGTAGCTGTCCACCAGCCCCATGACCTGCGCCGCTTCGCTTGGTGTAAGGTCGCCCTCGGAGACGGCCTCCAGCACCGCTCCAGCGGCCTCTGCAGCGTCGCGGGCATTGGTCATCCGGGGCATCGGGAATACGACAGGGCTGTCTTTGCGTGATGGCGCAATCCGGTCAAGACAAAGCCGCAGGGCCACGCTATCGCCCGCCAACGCCATTTCTATTGCCTTCCGGCTAAGGGCCTCGGCTTCGCCTTCCAAAAGCGCCAGAGCCGCCTGTGTGGCCTTGTGGCGGGTTCCACGGGGCTTGCCTGCGTTGCCTGCCGTGAACGTGCCATCCGCATTCCGTCCGCATTTGCCGTCGGTCATCACAGTTTCCTCAAAGCGCCTTCCAACAGGTCTAGCTGTTCAAGTGTCATCTGGTCGATGTCGACCGACAGCCAAAGCGCCAGCACCGCTGGGTCGAGGTCATTGGCATCAACCATTTGCGCCGGACCCTTCGCTGGGCGGCGGGCTTCAAGCTTGAAAAGGCGGCGGTGAAGGGGTATCATGCGTTATAGTATAACATTCCACTTCAGGGCTGTCATCGGTATAGTCGCCCGATGCACTTAAGATAACTTGCCAGCGGTGACGCTAGACTGGATGATCACGGCTGACCGACGGAGACAGGATTGCAGGACGTGACGAGGCTATGTGCGATCTTGCTTTGGGTTTCCGTCCAAGCAGCTGCCGCCGAAGAAGCGCGCTTCTATATCGATGGCGATACCCTGTATTTCAACGGTAATGTGCCTGCGGAAGCGACCAAAAGCAGAGACATGGAGCCTAGAGATGCTATCGAGCTCGGCGCATACATCATGGACTTTCCAGAGATTACGACAGTGGATGTACGCAGCGACGGCGG
>CANNIA010000002.1 GCA_947504705.1 Paracoccaceae bacterium | reverse complement strand
TCACAAGATCGAGAACATGTTCGGCAAGCTGAAGGATTGGCGGCGTATCCACACCCGCTACGACCGCTGCGCCCACACCTTCATGTCCGCCATCGCTATCGCTGCCATCGTCATCTTCTGGATATGATCAATGAGTCCTGAGCCTAGGTCAACGTTCAGCGATAGGTTGCCGAGACTCAGTCAAAGCGTCCGGAACATGCTCGATGAAGAAGACCGCAACTTGGTTCGCTGACAAGGTATTTTGGTCGTTGCTTTTGTTGCCGGCATTGTCAGCTTGGCTAAAGGACAAGGCATGGGCATCGAAGATTTCAGATTTTCTGGATTGGATTTATTACCATTTAACAGGTATTATTAGTGAAGCTGCATTCCCATGGGCAGCCGGTGTGCTCCTTGGAGTCTCCTTGGGGGTTTTCCTTCACAAACTCTTGATTTGGTTGCGTTCAGCGCTTTCTAGGACAGAAAGATGTTTTGAAAAACTGGACTCGCTATCGACTGACGTCTTGATCGAAATACACAATTCTGGTGGCCCACTCACTCGCGGTAGTCGGAGAACAGATTCAATTGATGCTCGTGTTCAAAGACTATTTTCAGAGCTGCAAAAACTTAAGGTTAAAACACCACAATTCGCAGAGCAGAACCCGGACCAACGTCTCGTAACATTGAAAGCCTATGTTACCTATATTCGCCCGTTTCTAGAAGATCGAGACATTTCAACCCTGCGAAACAGGTCAAGAGAATGGGTGATGGCGCAGACAGAAGCACGCTAATTTCGCTCAGCCATTTCTCAGTAAATTCCGCTTTCTGCGCATCGCGGTCATTCGTCTGAGGCGCCGCGACAGTCCGCTCCCCGCTCTCAACGTCGCTGATACTGCGATTGCGAGTAGATTTTGCGCAGATGCGTCGAACGACGGGAAGGTCCACAAAGCGGACCCGCACTCCCGGGTCGGCAGTATTTACCGCTGAACGCGATCCGCGTGACGGAACCTGAAGGCAAGTGTTTCGATGTGACCGATAGCGGTGCGATCCGCTCACTCCACCGTGATTTCCGGCCCGGCGATATGCACGGCCAGCAAGCAGCCATTCGGGGTGTGGGAATTGTGTTCCGTCCCGTCGCGGTAAAAGACAAGGTCCCCGGCGCGGAAGATGGTGCCGTCGCTTTCGTGCAATTCGCCTTCGAGGATTAGGAATTGTTCATGCCCGTTGTGACGGTGGCCGCGGGTCGTCATGCCGGGGGGCATCCGGTAGACGTGGAAGCCGATGCCGAGGTCCTGACTGTCATCCAGTTGCAGGACCGAATCGCCCAGGGCCAGGCCGTCGGGATAGATGAAGGGTTTGAAGACCCCGGTGACGATATTGGCTACACGGCGGTCCTTTGGGTCGATCGGCTTCATGGGTGGGTCCTGTGGGCTTGCGGGTGCAGAAAGAGTCTTGATGCAGGTCAAGGCGCTGGCGCGAGTTTCGTGTTTCTCTGACTAGAAAGTCAATGGATCAAAGGAGCCATGCGATGTCGAAAAAAATTCTATGCCCGACCGATGGGTCGGACCATGGCACCATCGGTGTCATTCTTGCTGCCGAAGTCGCCAAGGCGACCGGGTTCCATCTGACCATCTGTGCGGTGAACATCGCGCATGGTGGCGCGCGGGGCCCGACGATCAGCCACTGGAAGGCGGAAGAGGTTGCGAAGGTTCTGGCCGATGCCGAGGCTGTGGCCCAGAACGAAGGGGCGACGGATGTCGGAACCGTCGAGGTCATCGCACGCGAAGCGGCGCCTGCGATCATCGCCTATTCCGAGCAGAACGGGTAATCGCATATCGTGATGGGGACGGGGGACAAGCGCGGGTTGCAACGGCTGGTTCTTGGGTCGGTTGCGGCGGAAGTGGCAAGCCGCGCGCATTGCACGGTGACCATTGCCCGCTAGGCCCGGATCGGCGTAACTTCACGGCAGGGTTGTGACTTAAGGCCCCGGGGGCAGCTGTCCTTTGGGGCCTCTCATGTTTACCGACAGGAAGAAGATTTGACACAGGCGCAACTTTATTCTTAGCTACCTGCGAAAGTCGGTGCCAGATACGACCGAGATTCCCATACCGGAGGTGATGATGACGAAGAGAGTTGCGGTGATCGGAGCAGGGCCTTCTGGGCTGGCACAGCTTCGGGCATTCCAGTCGGCCAAGGCCAAGGGCGCGGACATTCCCGAGGTGGTCTGCTTTGAAAAACAGTCAAACTGGGGCGGCCTTTGGAACTATACTTGGCGCACCGGTCTGGATGAGCATGGCGAGCCGGTCCATTGCAGCATGTACCGCTATCTCTGGTCGAATGGGCCGAAAGAGGGGCTGGAATTCGCCGACTATTCCTTTGAAGAACACTTCGGCAAGCAGATCGGCAGCTATCCGCCGCGCGCCGTGCTGTTCGACTATATCGAAGGCCGGGTGAAGAAGGCTGCCGTGCGCGACTGGATCCGGTTTTCGACTACGATCCGGATGGTCAAGTACAACGAGGCCAATGGCAACTTCACCATCACGGCGCATGATCTGGTGGCCGACCGGATGTATGAGGAAGAATTCGACAATGTCATTGTCGCGTCGGGCCATTTCTCGGTGCCGAACGTGCCGGAATATCCCGGTTTCGACAAGTTCAACGGCCGCGTCCTGCATGCCCATGATTTCCGCGACGCGCGGGAGTTTTCGGGCAAGGATCTTTTGGTCATAGGCACGTCCTATTCGGCCGAGGACGTGGGCAGCCAGTGCTGGAAATACGGGGCGAAGTCGGTCACCAACACCTATCGTCGCGCGCCGATGGGGTTCAACTGGCCGTCGAACTGGGAAGAAAAGCAGGCGCTGGTGCGGGTTGACGAAGACACCGCCTATTTCGGCGACGGGTCGTCAAAGAAGATCGACGCGATCATCCTGTGCACCGGCTACAAGCATCATTTCCCGTTCCTGCCCGACGATCTGCGGCTGAAGACGGCGAACCGGCTGGCGACGGCGGACCTTTATAAGGGCGTGGCCTGGGTGCATAACCCCAAGCTTTTCTTCCTTGGCATGCAGGACCAGTGGTTCACCTTCAACATGTTCGACGCGCAGGCCTGGTGGGCGCGCGATGTGATCATGGGGCGGATCAAGGTTCCGGCTGACAAGGCCGCCTTGCTGAAGGATGTCGAGGACCGGATTGCGCATGAGGACGCGGGTGCAGATGCGCATGACGCAATCCACTATCAAGGCGAGTATGTGAAGGAACTGATCGCCGAGACGGATTATCCGTCCTTTGACGTCGATGGCGCTTGCCAGGCCTTCTTTGACTGGAAGGACCACAAGAAGAAGGACATCATGACCTTCCGCGACAATGCCTACAGGTCGGTGATCACCGGGACCATGGCGCCGATGCACCACACACCGTGGAAGGATGCGTTGGAAGATTCGATGGAAAGCTATCTTAAAAACTAGGCGCTTTGGCCAGCAAACCATATTGAAAGCGCGGTTCGGGTATCCGGGCCGCGCTTTCGCCTTTAGCGCGAGCGCACCGTCAAAAATTCGTAAATCGCGTGAAACAATGTTTCTCATAGTTAAATTATCGCTCGCTTTGTTGGAAATCCCATGCTTTTCTTGCGGCGTCAGGACGCAGCTTGCCGCCGTGACCTGAGCGCCTGCGTGCCAGACTGGGGAGATATCTGGTTTCAAGACAAGGGGCGACCTCATGCCCCAAGGAAAAGAGTATCGGGGTGCAGGACCCAGCGGCAGACCATGTTTGCCCAGGTGTCTAACGCGCCCTCCAACAGGAGAGAGTGAATGACAACTGAAACTGGATCGGGCCAGATGGTCCGGGCGCTCAGCTGGAAGGGGGCCTTTTGGGTCGCCGCCGGCGTGCCGCCGCTGGTGCTGTTCTCGATTGGCGGTATCGCTGGGACGACCGGCAAACTGGCCTTCGCGGTCTGGATCATCTCGATGATCATGGGCTTTCTGCAAAGCTTTACCTATGCCGAAATGGCCGGGATGTTTGGCAACAAGTCGGGGGGAACCTCGGTCTATGGGGCAACGGCCTGGCTGCGCTATTCCAAGCTGGTCGCGCCGCTGTCGGTCTGGTGCAACTGGTTCGCCTGGTCGCCGGTGCTGTCTTTGGGCTGCGTCATCGCGGCGGGTTATATCCTGAACGCGCTGTTCCCGGTGCCACTGGCCGAAAGCCAGCAGGTCATAGAGTGGGTGACTGCACATATCGCCAGCTATACGGCGGAGACGCAAAGCGTGGTCGACTACATGGCCGCCAACGCGGGCACTGCTGTTGAAGATGCGATCAAGGCGGTTGCCGCTTCTGACGGCGTTGCCGCTCTGACCCCGGCCTTCCGCAGCTGGTCAATGGGCGAGTTTGCAATCCCGGGTCTTGGGACCCTGTATTTCAACGCCTATTTCGTGATCGGCGTGGCCCTGATGCTGGTGATCCTGCTGATCCAGGAAAAGGGGATTGCCTCCACTGCTTCGGCGCAGAAGTGGCTGGCGATCATCGTGCTGGTGCCGTTGCTGCTGGTTGGCCTGGTGCCACTTCTGAACGGCTCGATCAACTGGATGAACGTCACCAACCTGGTGCCGCCGACGGCCGCCTATTCCGGGGTCGACGGCGAGTGGAACATTGGCGGCTGGACGCTGTTCCTGGGCGGCCTTTATATCGCGGCCTGGTCGACCTATGGGTTTGAGACCGCGGTCTGCTATACGCGTGAGTTGAAGGACCCCAAGACCGATACTTTCCGGGCGATTTTCTATTCGGGCCTTCTGTGCTGCCTGTTCTTCTTCCTGATCCCGTTCTCGTTCCAGGGTGTTCTGGGCCAGGAGGGCATGCTGGCCACCGGCATCGTTGACGGTTCCGGCGTGGGTGAGGCCCTGGGCAACATGATCGGCGGCGGGCCGGTTGTCACCCAGATCTTCGTTATCCTGATGATCATGGCGCTGTTCCTGGCGATCATGACGGCAATGGCGGGATCGTCGCGTACGCTTTATCAGGGCTCGCGCGATGGCTGGCTGCCGAAGTATCTGGGCTCGGTCAACGCCCATGGCGCACCGCGCAAGGCGATGTGGACGGACTTTGCCTTCAACGTGTTCCTGCTGGCTTTGGCTTCGGACATCGGGGGGTATTTCTACGTCCTTGCGATTTCCAACGTCGGCTACATCCTGTTCAACTTCCTGAACCTGAATGCCGGCTGGATCCACCGGATCGACAGCGCCCATATGGAGCGTCCATGGAAAGCGCCGACCTGGCTGATCGGGGTCAACACGATCCTGGCCTTTGTGAACATCCTGTTCCTTGGGGCAGGCGCCAAGGTTTGGGGCTATTCCGGCGCACTGTTGTCGGGTCTTGCCTTCGCTGCCCTGATCGTGCCGGTGTTCTGGTTCCGGCATTACTATCAGGACAAAGGCAAGTTCCCGAAAGAGGCCTATGATGATCTTGGCCTTGCCTATGGCGAGCTGGGTGAGCGGAAGGCGGGCATGCTGCCTTACCTGACGCTGATCGCGGGTGCCTTGGTGGTGCTGGTCGCCAACTGGTACTTCGTCATGCCGGGAGTGGAGCGGATGGGCTTTAGCGACTATCTGATGCAGCCGATGACATGGTTTAGCAGCACGCCTGACGCGTGAGGCTGGAATAAGACAGGAAAGGCCGTCCTTTGGGGGCGGCCTTTTCCATCGGCGGATGTTTTCTGACAAGAAAGATTGTTGCACTTCATTATTGCTTTCTGGCGGGAATCGCCTGACACTTGGCGCAAAGAACAACCTCTCAGGGAGATTGCAGATGACCAATTCCTGGCGCTTTTCGTCGCTGATGGACCGCCACCGCGCGCTTGGTTCCAACCTTGAGGACTGGAGCGGGATGGGAACCGCCTGGTCCTATGAAAAGGGCGACGCGAATGCTGAGTATATGGCGATCCGCACCAAGGCGGGCCTCATGGATGTGTCGGGCCTGAAAAAGGTTCACATCACCGGCCATGCCGCGAGCCATGTGATTGACCGCGCGACTACGCGCGACCCGGAAAAGATCGCGCCCGGCAAGTCGCTTTACGGCTGCATGCTGAACGACGCGGGCAAGTTCGTCGATGACTGCATCATCTATCGGATGGGCCCGAATTCTTACACGGTCGTTCATGGCTCGGGTCAGGGGCATGAGCAGCTGACGATGGCGGCGACGGGCCGCGACGTCTCGATCCGGTTCGACGACAACCTGCACGACCTGTCGCTGCAGGGGCCGCTGGCCGTGACCTATCTGGAAAAGCACATCCCCGGCGTGCGCGCGCTGCCCTATATGGGCCACATGCCCGCGATGTTGTTCGGCAAGCCGATCACGCTGTCGCGGACCGGCTATACCGGCGAGCGCGGCTATGAGATCTTCTGCCGTGGTCAGGACGCGGGCGAGATTTGGGACCGCATCCTGGAGGAAGGCGCCAGCATGGGAATCATCCCCTGCCGCTTTACCACGCTGGATATGCTGCGGGCGGAAAGCTACCTTCTGTTCTTCCCCTTCGACAATTCCGAGATGTATCCGTTCGAAAACGAAGGCCCCGGCGATACTTTGTGGGAACTGGGTCTGGACTGGACGGTCACCAAGGGCAAGACCGGCTTCCGTGGCGCGGAAGAGCATTACCGGTTGCAGGGCAAGGAACGCTTCAAGATCTGGGGCCTGAAAATGGAAGGCAAGAATGTCCCCGGCAACGCCCCCGTCTTCAAGGATGGCAAGAAAGTGGGCGTGGTGACGCAGCCGATGTACTCGCCGCTGAACGACTGGACCGTAGCCATCGCCCGCCTGCCGGTCGACTGCGCCAATAACGGGACGAAGGTCGAGGTGCGCTGTGGCACGCATGGCCCGATTGCGGCGGTGACCCATTCGCTGCCCTTCTACGACGTGGACAAGAAGCGTCGCACCGCGAAGGACTAAGCCCGAGTTCGGGGTCCGCTGTAGCGGCGGACCCCGTTTATAAGGAACCGGACCCGTGAAGACCAGCCTTACCCCCGTCGACGCCCCGTCAATCCGAAGCCGCCCGGTCTATGCTGTTTTGGAGTCGCGCCCTGCCAGCCTGCATTTGATCGTCGCCGATGGCGAAGGGGCGGATGCTGTGGTCGAGATGCTCGACAAAGCGAATGACCGTTCGGGAATGCTCGCCGCTGCGCATGTGATGTACACGCCCGGCCCGGACGGAGCCGATCACGGGGCCGCATTGGAGGCCATTGGGGCGGCGCAGTTCTTCCGCGCGCCGACGATCCCGTCGCTGTTGCCGCGTCTGCAGCGGGTGCTGCTGGACGCGCATATGGGCACGCAATTCTATCTGGCCGGGACCGAGGGTCTGATCGGCCAGGCGGAGCGTGAGATCATGAACACGGGCTTTCCGCATGTTGCAATTCAGAAGGAGCATCGCGGCTCGACTGTCCGGCGGGTGCAATGTGTGCATTGCAAGGGGATCACGGAAAACGTGGCGACCGACCCGTTCAAATGCAGCCATTGCGGGCTGAACCTCTTTGTCCGTGATCATTACTCGCGTCGAATCGCTGCCTTCCAGGGGGTGAACATTGATGCGGAAGACCCGGGCAAGGTTCCCGAAAGCGTGGTGAGGTTCAAATGAGCGGCGGTGCCAAGCTTCCGGTCCGGGTGGCCGAGGTTGTTGAGGTCAACGAGCTGATCAAGCGGTTCCGCTTTGTGTCCCGCGATGGGTCGGACCTGCCGGCGTTTTCCGGTGGCGCACATGTCGTGGTCGAGATGGACGACCATGGGACCCGCAGGCTGAACCCTTATTCACTTATGTCCGACCCCGAGGATCGTTCTGCTTACGAAATCTCGGTCCGGCGCGATGATCAGGGGCGGGGTGGCTCGCTTTTCCTGCACCGGCACGTGAAGCCGGGAATGGAATTCGTGCTTTCGCACCCGATGAACCTGTTCCCGCTGGACAACCGGGCGCGGAAGCATCTGATGATCGCGGGGGGCATCGGCATTACGCCTTTCCTGGCCCAGATCGCCCAGCTTTCGCATTTCAGCGGCAAGTTCGAGCTGCATTATTCGGCGCGTTCCAAACCGTTGGGGGCCTATATGGACCGGCTGAGTTCGGCCCATCCAGGCAAGGTGCATTGCTACTTTGACAATCAGAGCCAGCAGATCAATCTGAAGACGCTTCTGGCGACCCAGCCCATCGGCACGCATCTTTACGTCTGCGGACCGAAGGGGATGATCAACTGGGTCCTCTCGACAGCGGAAAGCATGGGCTGGCCGAAGCTAGCGTTGCATCATGAGGAATTCCTGGCTCCCGGTACCGGCAAACCGTTCGAGGTTCAGCTTGCCGTCAGCGGCAAGACGATCACCGTCGGGACGGCGCAAAGCCTGCTGGAGGCGATGGAGGCGGCCGGTGTCGATGCGCCGTATCTGTGCCGGGGCGGGGCCTGCGGGCAATGTGAAACGAACGTTCACAAATGCGACGGCACGATCCTGCACCGCGACCACTGGCTGACGCCAGAGGAGCACGCCGAGGGCTGCAAGATCATGCCTTGCGTCAGTCGCTTCGAGGGCAAGACCCTCGTCATCGAAAGGTAGGAGGGTTCCATGAGCCTTGATTTCAAACCCGGCGCCTTCAGTGATTTCTTCAGGGACGAGACGTTCCGGGAAAGCTTTACCTACCGCAATTCCCCGGACGCGATCCGGCGCTTTCCCTTCCCGTTTGACCGCGATGAATACATGTATTCGGTCAACATGGAGCCGCACGTGCCGGGTCGGAAAGGGTCGGTCTTTGAAAAGACCTTCGATGTCGACGAACACTATGTTTCCGAGATGATTGACCGGGCTAAGGTACTGGCCGACGATCCGCTGCGCTGCCAGTCTCTGCCGCACATGACACTAGCCGGCTGGGACACGCTGGAATTGATCATGGAGGCAAAGGCGCGCGACTATCCGCAGTGGTTTTCGCTAACCAAGGAGGGGGACCGCTGGCACTGGATCAACCGCCCGCTCGGGATCGACCATACGTTCACGTTTCTTGACGAGTCGACCCTGCCCTACGGCCCGTTCGAATACATCATGCGCCAGACGCAAGGCGACTGGACGCTGCAGGACGAACGCGACGGAACCTTGTGGCTAGATGCGGGCGTTGCGACCAGCCAGGCGGACTGGTCGGCTGACTTCGATATTGGGATGAACTTTCACGAATGGCACGCCCCAGTGCCGCTGGCGCATGATCTGGGGGTCTTCGACCGGGCGCTGAAATTCTTGCTGAAACTGCAGCACGGCTCGCCTGTCCGGCGGTTCAACTGGACGATGACGGTCAATCCGCTGCTGGACACCTCGCCCGAGAACTATCCCAAATGGGGACCGACCAAGACGACGCTGACGCAGGAAAACCTCGGTCGCAAACAGCATCTGAGGGTGGAGTTGCAGTCGCTGTACCGTCTGCCCCGGTCGAATGCGATTGCCTTCGATATCCGCTGCTATCTGGGCAGTTTCGAACAGATCGTGACCGTGCCGAAATGGGGCCGCCGCCTGCACCGGATCGTGCGGGACCTGCATCCGGACCTTGCGACATACAAGGGCTTCATCCGCAACCGGCCTGCCATGGCAGAGTGGCTGTCCAAGTATGACGACGGTGCGCCTACCTCGCCCGGTTGGTGGCCAGAAGACTGATGGCCGCCCCGGTGCGCCTTGGGTTCCTGATGTTCCCGGGCTTTCCGATGGCCTGTCTTACGTCGGCCATCGAACCCCTGCGGGCGGCCAATGAAATTACTGGGCGGCTGGAGTTCACCTGGAAGCTGGTGGCGGAAACTGCAGCGCCTGTCAGGTCTTCGGCCGAGATCGGTTTTGATCCGGATGTGACCTTGCAAGAGCTGGAGGGGGTGGATCAGCTTTACCTTCTGTCACCCCCGACAGCGGAATTTGTTGACCCACGGCGCAGCCCGGCGCGGTTGCGCTGGCTGGACCGGACCGGGGTCACGCTGGGCGCGTTTTCGGGCGGAATCTTTCCCTTGGCCCGCGCTGGGTTGATGGAAGGGCGGCCCTGTTCGGTGCATTGGTGCTATGAGGCGGCGTTCAAGGCCGATTTTCCGGCAATCGAGGCGCGGGAGGTCACGATCCTGCGAGAGGGGCGGCGGATCACGGCCAGCGGGGCGGGGGCGGTCTTCGACCTGATGCTGCGACTGATCGAAGAACGTCTGGGCCGCGACTGCATGACCGAAGTCGCCTGCTGGTTCCAGCACCCCTTTGTCCGCGATGCCGATGCCAGCCAGAAGGTGCCGGTGGCGCGGTCGGGCGGCACGACGGATAACCTTCCCGCCCCGATCCGCGAGGCGATCCGGCTTTTTGAGACCCATGTCGAGGACCCGCTGCGCATTCCGGATATCGCGGCGGCGGTCGGGCTTTCCGGGCGGCATTTCGAACGGACGTTCAAACGGGAAACCGGGCAAAGCCCGCTGCGCTATTACCACCAGCTGCGGTTGATGAAGGCGCGGCAGCGGGTGCTTTATTCCAACGACAGTTTCCGTGAGATTGCGGCTTCGGTCGGATACCTGAGTTCCGGTCCAATGAACCGGCATTACGTCGAGCTGTTTGGCGTCAGTCCAAGGGACGAACGCCGGTTAACCCTGACCCTGCGCCGGGCGGCCCCGTCACGGGTCGAGGCGGCGGAATAGGCACAACATTCCGAAGGATGGGCAGTATTCCCTGCCCTACGATCCCTGCAGGCTAAGAATGGCGATCCCAGAAAAGACCGTGCCGATGCCGAACCATTGGACCGGGCGGGCGCTTTCCTTCAGGACCCAGGTTGCGAGAAAGACGGTCAGCACGCCGAAGAGGGACGAAGAGACCGAGGCATATTCGGCCTTGGGCAAGGCCCCTGAGGCCGTGACGAGGCCTAGGGCCACCGCATCAAGCAGGCCCATTCCCGCCAGAACCCAAATCTGGCCGCGCGCGGGCAAGAGCGAGCCGCGCCCCCAGCCGATCAGCGTAAGAATGACCCCCAGGCCAGCGACCCTGCCGACCAGGATCACCGGCATGTCCGAGCCGAGCCGGGTGGCTGACTGCGCCAGCGCAAAGGTCGTCGCAAAGCCAAAGGCCGCGAGGATTGACCAGGCAATCGGGACGGAGGGCGGGGCGGCGTAGGTTTCCGGCGCGTCGTCTCGGGTCGCAATGGCGACAATGGCGATTCCAGTCACAATCAGCAGGACGGCAAGCCAATCGCCGGGGGTAATCACCCGGCCTTGTGCTGCGGCGATGATCAGGGTCAAAAGCGGATAGGCCCCGATGATCGGGGACACCAACCGCACCGGGGCCAAGCTGAAGGCCTTATAAAGCCCGCCGATCGCAACTGACATAGCAAGGCCGGAAGCTATGGCTGCCTGCCATGCCCCTGCCGACATCGTCGACCAATCGCCCCAGATCGCGGCCAGTGGTACCAGCGCCAGACAGCCTGCGCCAAGGACGACGGCGATCAGCGGCAGAAGCCGGACCCCCTGGCTTAACTTTCGCGCCAGGAGGTCATGCATCGCCCAAAGCAGAGCCGCCGTCAGTCCGAAGCTTAATGCGAGCATTCCCTTGCCTTTTCCCCGCTGCCTGCTTGTGTCAATGTGAACCTGACGCTATTCTTGTTAATGAACAAGTTTTAACCTCATTAAACGGCCGGTGTCGTGGGCCGGCGCAGGCGGGGCAGCATGCTTGACACGATATATCCCTCGGTCATCCTAGGTCCGCCACGACCAAGCCGGACTCTGACTCCTGCGAACCTGACGCGCCACCATGGGCAGGAACGGCATGCGATCCCGGGCGGTGGGGCGCTTTTGCTGCGGCTTGCGGTCGGGGACCGGCTTGTGCTGATCAACGACGAAGGTGCTCAGGCTGCCGAATTGGTGGCGACGGACAAGGCAGGCAGGATCGACGCTGCGGTGCTGGGTCAGGTGTCGAATTCCGGGGCCGAGGGGTTGAAGGCAATGCTCGCCTTGGGTGAGGCGGCGGGCGAGGGGCTGGGCCGGTTGCGTCAGGGGCTCGCGCGCCGCGGGATCGATCTGGCCAAGGCCGGGGCGGTGCGGGTGTTTGGGCCGGATACCCCGGCGAAGGCCCGGGCGGAGCTGACAGCGCTTGACGATGGTTGGCTGGTCGTCGCGGCCCCCGGCCTGCCGATGGCCCCCGAGGCGCAGGACACGGCGACGCCGTTGACGCTGATGATCCAACGCGCGGCCCCGGCGATGGTTGGGCAATATGACTTGCCCGATCCTTTGGCCGATCCCTTGCAAGATGTGCGGGTCAAATTCTCGACCGCCGAGGCGTATCTGGTGAAGGCGGGCGAATATATCCAGATCATCGATGTCGACGGGCGGCAGATGACGGATTTCCAGTGTTTCTCGGCCTGCAAGATCGACAAGGGCTTGCAGCGCCCGTTGGACGTGACGACCTCACGCACTTTCATGGGTCATGCCTATTCGATGCCGGGGCTGCATTCGAAATACTTCGATCAGGACTTTGAACCGCTGGTCGAGGTGATCCAGGACACGGTGGGCCGTCATGACGCCTTTGCCATGGCCTGTTCGCCCAAATACTATGACGACATCGGCTATCCGGGGCATCGGAACTGTTCGGACAACTTCAACTATGCCCTGCGCGGGCATGGGGTTGAGGCGCGGCCCGGCTGGATGGCGGTGAACTTCTTTTACAACACCTTCATTGATGCCCATGGCGTGTTGGGCAGCGACGAAGCCTGGTCGCGGCCCGGTGATTTCGTGTTGATGCGGGCTTTGACCGACTTGATTTGTGTGTCCTCTGCCTGCCCGGATGACACGACCGCTGGCAATGGCTGGAACCCGACCGACATTCATGTCCGCACCTATTCGGACACCCAGAAATTCTCGCGCGCTGTTGCCTGGCGTGCCACCCCCGATGCGGAGCCGAAGATGAGCAAGGAAACCGGGTTTCATTCCCGCACCTCGGCGCTTACGCGCAACATGGTGGAGTACAAGGGCTATTGGCTGCCGCAGGCGTACCGCGAAGGCCCGATTGCCGAATACTGGGCCTGCCGTGAAAAGGTGGCGGTGATTGACCTGTCGCCCCTGCGGAAGTGGGAGGTGACGGGGCCGGATTCAGAGGCGTTGTTGCAGTACTGTCTGACGCGGGACGTGAAGAAGCTGTCCCAAGGTCAGGTCGTCTATTCGGCCATGTGCTATGAACACGGCGGGATGATCGATGATGGCACGCTGTTCCGGCTGGGCCAGAACAACTTTCGCTGGATCGGCGGCGATGACTACGGCGGGATCTGGCTGCGCGATCAGGCGGAAAAGCTGGGTCTGAAGGTGCTGGTCAGGTCTTCGACCGATCAGCTGCACAACATCGCCGTTCAGGGCCCGAACTCACGTGAGCTGATGAGCCGGATCATCTGGACGGCGGCCACGCAGCCCACTGTGACCGAGCTTGGCTGGTTCCGCTTTGCTGTTGCCCGGCTGGGTGGGCCGACCGGGGCGCCGCTGGTGGTGTCGCGCACCGGTTATACCGGCGAGTTGGGGTATGAAATCTTCTGCCACCCGAAGGATGCCGAAGCGGTTTATGACGCGGTGATGGCGGCAGGGGCGGACTTGGGCGTCCTGCCCATGGGTCTGGCCGCGCTGGACATGGTGCGGATCGAGGCGGGGCTGATCTTCGCGGGCTATGATTTCAGCGACCAGACCGACCCATTCGAGGCAGGCGTCGGCTTTACCGTGCCCCTGAAGTCGAAGCCCGACGATTTCATCGGGCGTGACGCGCTGATCCGGCGGAAGGAGCATCCGTCGCACAGGTTCGTAGGGCTGGACATCGACAGCAATGTCGAAACAGGCCACGGCGACTGCCTGCATATGGGCCGAGCGCAGGTGGGGGTGGTCACCTCGTCCACCCGCTCACCGATCCTGGGCAAGAACATCGCGCTTGCAAGGGTCGATGTGGCGCATGCCGAGGTGGGCACGACGTTGGAGGTCGGCAAGCTGGACGGTCAGCAAAAGCGGCTGCCAGCGGTGATCGTGCCGCTGTCGCATTACGATCCGAAGAAGGCCCGGCCGCAAAGCTGAAGTCCGACGTCTTCGAAGATATCGGGCGTTTGGTCGCGTTTCAAACGGCAGTCTTCTGGGCTAGGCTTTGCCAAGGCGCCGACGCGCTGGTCTTTTGGGAGGCACAATGGACCCGATGATCAACCGGATTGGAGGCGAGGAAAAGATCCACCTCTTGGTGAACCATTTCTACGACCTTATCGAAAGCATCCCTCAGGGGCGTGCGATCATGGAGATGCATCTGAAGGGTCATGGCCTTTCCCATGTTCGCCCCGCCCAGTTTGAATTCCTCTGCGGCTTCCTTGGCGGCCAGCGCTATTATCAGGAACGCCACGGCCACATGAACCTGCGCGAGATCCATGCGCATGTGCCGATCCAAGCTCAGGATGCCGAGGATTGGCTGGCAGTCATGGATCGCGCGATGGTCGAGACCGGGGTTGGTGACACCGAGCGCGCCGAGATCATGCCCACGCTGCGCCGGGCGGCGCTGATGCTGGTCAATGTGGACTGATCGCCTTCACCCGAACCGACCGCCAAGCAGATCCGCCACTTTTGCCCGCAGACCAAGATCGGCGGTGATCAGCCGGTCATGCTCCTGCAAAAGCGCGATCTTTTCCGGCGTAAGGGTCATGGTGGCATCGTAGAAAGCCTGAAGCGCCTTGTCGTCTGCCGTGCTTAGAAAGGCGTGAAGCCACAACCGATCAGCGCCAAGACCGAGGTGATAGGCCACAAAGGCAAGCAGCTCCTCTTTCGGCGCTTTCACGGTGGCGACAAGTCCCCAACTGGGCATTAAGGGTGCTCCAACAGCGCATTCGCCTTTTGGCGCAAGCCAAGCGCTGCATGATGGATGCGGCCTATTGCCGCCAGTTTCGCTTCGGCATCTGGTGCAAGGACCTGGGTCCGATGATAGAAGTGGTCAATGAGCTGCGGGCTTGCGCTCAACAAAAATGCCTGCATGTCGGGCTTGTATTGATAGGCGCCACGGGTCAGCCGGTAGGGCAGGGCCGCAAGCCAGCCTTCGCGATCCTGAGCGTGAAAGTGCAGAAGGCAGGTATCGGCAAGACGACCGAAGCTTGGCACCCTTGACCCCGCCAGCATGGCCCCGTGCAGGCGCGGTGTCAGGCCCTCTATGCCGGACCGGAAGAAACACTTGCCGACCGAATGGCTAAGCATCCCGTCAGGGATCAAAGCTGCGTAGCTGCCAAGCGCCATGTCGCGAAAATTGGCAAACCCCTTCTTCAGCGGGCCGCGAAAGGCGCGGGCGGTAAAGATGTCATCGGGAAGTGAGGGATCGTGCATCGCCTCGAACGGCTCCATCTGGATCACAAGGGCATCTGGATGCACGCTGTTCAACGCACCGGAAATTTCGTGATCAGTATGGATGAACTCGTCCACGTCGATATGTGTCAGCCACTGGCTTTTCGTGCGCGCATAGGCGTCCTGGGCATTGCGGGCTTGACGGTTCTGGTGGCGTTCGGGCCGCCTGCCGCGTGCACGCCATAAAGGATCGTCGCAAAGGGTGACGGTCACTTTCGGATGGGCGGTAAGCGCGGCGGGGACTGCGGCGTCCGGATCATCAAAGTAAAGCCAAAGATGACCTGCCCCAAGCGAGAGGTGATGCGCTGCGAAGGCCAGAACCTGCTCGGCAGGGGCCTTCAGCGTTGCCACCACATCCCATGTCGCCATCAGAGCGCGTCCAGAAGGTCGCGGGTCGGCCAGCCATCGGCGGGAAGGCCAAGCCGGACCTGTTCCTTCTGCACAGCCGCCCTTGTGCCCGCGCCAAGGATGCCGTCGATCTTGCCCACGTCATGGCCAAGGGCGGTCAGTTTTTCCTGCAGCGCCTTCATCTCGTCCAGCTCAAGCGCCGGATCGGGGTTGCCTGCGTTGTAGGGCTCGGCCCCTTCGATCCGGGTGGCAAAATAGGCGGCGGTGGTGACGTAGACGAAGCTTTTGTTCCACTCGAACAACACGCGGTAGTTCGGATAGATCAGGAACGCCGGGCCCTTGCGCCCCTGTGGCAAGAGGATCGAAGCGGGCAGCCCCGGTGCCAGCGACCCCGCGCGGGGTGTCACGCCAAGTGCTGTCCAGTCTTCGGTCGGCTTTTCGGTCTCAAGCCCGGTTTGCGACCAGTCGAAATCCTGCGGCAGCGCGATTTCGGCCAACCAGGGCTCATTCGGCCGCCAGCCATGGCTTTGCAGCATCCGCGCGCCGGACAGGATCGCGTCAGCTTCGGAGGTCTTCAAAAGGATCAGCCCGTCGCCATCGCCATCGACGCCGCGTTCCAGAATATCCTTGGGCAGCATCTGGACCATGCCTATCTCGCCCGCCCAGGCGCCCTTGGTATCCAGCGAAAAGTCGTCCATCGCGAACAGCGTGGCAGCAGCAAGCACCTGGGGCTGGAAAAGCTCGGGGCGGCGGCAATCATGCGCCAGCGTGATCAGCGCGTTGCGGGTGTTGAAGTCGCCCTGAACCTGGCCAAAGTCGGTCTCGAACGCCCAGAAGGCCAAGAGGATGCCACGGCTGATGCCGTATTCACTTTCGGCACGGGTGAAGATGTCGTTCAGCGCCTGCGATTTGTCGCGCGCCGTGGTCAGGCGGCCCTTGGAGATCAGGCTTTGCGAGAAGTCGAGGAAGGTCTTGCGAAACACCCCCTGCGCCTTGTCGGCCTTGAGCACGCCCTTGTCGATGGCCGCCCCGGCAAAGAAGGCTTCGGCCTTATCGGCAGGCACACCCGTAGCGACGGCCTCGGCCTGCATCGCGGCAAGGAAGTCGCCGAAATCGCCGCCACAGGGGGCCGACAGGGCAGGACTGGCGAGGAACAGGGAAAGAAGGGCTACGCGCATGGGGACCTCAAGGTTTTGGGCGACCCTAGAGAAGCACCACGATCACCGCAACCGCAAGGAGGGAAGCCCATACCCGCCAAAGCGCATCGGCGGCGGCGTCGATATCGTCTGGGCCGGGGTCGCGGCGGCCTTCGGGCCAGACCCAGGGGAAGTGCTTGCTGACCCCGTTATAGCTGCGCGGGCCGGATAGTGCGACGTTCAGCACCGGGGCCATCGCGCTTTCGGGCCAGCCAGCATTCGGGCTCCGATGCTTGGGCGCGTCGCGCAGGATCGGGGTGGGGTCAACCCAGCCATGGGTCAGCGCGATCAGAAGGGCGGTCAGGCGCGCGGGGATCAGGTTCAAGACATCATCCAGACGGGCCGAGGCCCAGCCGAAATCGCGATAGCGCGGGGTCATGTGGCCAATCATGCTGTCAGCGGTGTTGATCAGCTTGTAGGCCACAATCCCCGGCAGGCCCAGCACCAGATACCAAAAGACCGGGGCGACAACCCCGTCGGAAAGGTTCTCGGCCGCGCTTTCGATGGCCGCGCGCGCCACGTCAGGGCCCGTCATTGCAGCCGTATCTCGCCCGACAATCATGGCCACGGAATTGCGCCCTTCGGCGACCGACAGGCGCAGGGCGGCGGCCACAGCGCGGACGTGGTCGACCAGGCTTTTCTGCGCCACCAGAACAGCAACCGTCAGCACCTCCAGCAGACCATGATCCGGGAGGATCTGGATCAGCCAGCCAAGGCCAAGCCCAGCGGCAAGCAGGCCCAGCGTCACCAGTGTCCCACGCAGCCGCAGGGAAGCGCCCTCGTTCCAGCGCCGATCCGCGGTGCCAACCAGACGGCCCATCAAGACAGCAGGATGCGGCAGGCGGTCCCAGACAAGCCGGGGTTCGCCGAAGAAGGCATCAAGCAGCAGGGCAGCAATCAGGACCATGGCTTGGGTCTTCCGTCGGAGGCCGCTGATTCGCAAGCGGAACGGCCTTCGAAAAGCAAAGAACGGCCAGTTGCATTGGCGCGGGCTATGCGATCAACCGATAGTTGCGGCGGACTGTGACATTCTGGCCGCGCCAGGCTTCATCAATTTGTAATCTCATTGTGAAAGCTTGATTTTTGGGAAGATTCTTCCACAGTTTCACCATCAGTTGCGGGGTTCAGATGTTCGAGTTTCTGTCCAAAGAAGTGCGCGACGGGCTTGAAGCTGCCCGCAAGGCCGCACTGAAAAAGAAGTCGCGGCTTCGGGTCGAAGTCGGCAATGCCGTCTATCCCGTCCTGCGCTTCTGGGATCAGGGCTTCACTCTTGATGCCGAGTTTTCGCCCAGCAAGCTGCGGGGGCTGGTCGATGTCTATGACGGCTCGCGCCACATCTTCCAGTGCCTGATCATGGCGTCGACCATCGAAGACGGAGAGCTGGTCTGCGAATTCAAGCGCGCCACCGCGGTCAGCGACCATGCGCCGCTGGATTTCTGGCGGGATGAAAACGCTCCGGTGGGCTATCTGACCAAGGCCTGAGCCAAGCGACAGTTAGGGCCGGATTTCAACCTTGGTGCCAATCGGGGCCACCGCCCAGATTTCCTTGATCTCGGCATTGCTGACGGCGATGCAGCCTGCCGTCCAGTCACCCTTTAACTTGAAACCGTCGGCCACGCCATGCGGTTGGCCATGGATGAAGATATCTCCACCGGGGCTGTGCCCGCCAGCGGCGGCGCGGGAGACATCTTCAGGCAGCGGATAATCAAGGCCAAGAGACAGATGAAACGCGCTGACTGCATTGCGCCGGTTGACGGTGAACTCCCCCTCGGGTGTCTTGCCGTCACCTTGCCGCTCTTTGTCGCCCGCAGGCGTGAAGCCAAGCGCGATGACATAGGTTCGCACCACCTTGCCATCCTGAAACAACCGCATCCGCCGCGCCGATTTCTCGACCACGATCCGGTCGATAGGGCCCGTCAGCGCGGTCGGCGGCGGCAGTGTCACCTGAAGCGGCGGGCTGTAGATTGACGCTGCAAGCAGCCCAAGCCCGACCAAGAGCAGACAGAAGATGATCAGGCGCGAAAGCTTGGTCATTGCAGATCGGCAAAAGCCCTTTCAAGCCGCGCGATTGCTTCGACGATATGCGCGCGCGGGCAGGCGATGTTGAACCGCAGATAGCTTTCGCCGCCGGTCCCGAAGCTGGTCCCGTGGTTGGTGGCGATCTTGGCAACTTTCTGGACCCGGTCGATGAATTCAGCCGGTGCCATGCCAGTGCCCGAAAAATCGACCCAGGCCAGATAGGTCGCCTCCAGCCGGGTCGCGCGCAGGCCGGGGATCCGGTTGATCCCTTCGTCGAAGAGTTTCCGGTTGCCATCAAGGTAACGCATCAGGTCATCGACCCAGGCCGCGCCTTCGGGTGAATAGGCCGCCGTTACCATGTGCATGCCAAAGGAATTGGGCGAGATGCCCATGGCCATCATCTTGTCGGCAAAGGTCTTGCGCAGGGTCGGATCGGCGATGATGACGTTGCCCGTATGGGCCCCCGCCATGTTGAACGTCTTGGTCGATGCCGTCATCATCACCAGCCGATCCGCGATTTCCGGTGCGGCATTGGCCATGATAGTGTGTTTCTGGCCCGGATAGACCAGATCATGGTGGATTTCGTCCGAGACAAGGATCAGGTCATGCTTGACGCAGAAATCGGCGACCGCACGCAGTTCCTGCACCGTCCAGACCCGCCCGCCGGGATTGTGCGGCGAGCATAGGATCAGCATCTTCTCGCGCCCGGTCAGGCGGGCTTCCCAAGCCGCAAGGTCAAGCTGCGCCATGCCGTCATGCAGGGTCAGCGGGCATTCCACCACCTCCCGGCCAGCGGCTTCGATGATCCGGGCGAAGGCATGATAGACCGGGGTCATCAGGATCACGCCATCGCCGGGTTGGGTGAAGGCGTCGATGCAAAGTGCCGTGCCATTCACCAGACCATGGGTCGTGAAGATCGTCTCAGGCGCCACATCCCAGCCGTGGCGGGTCTTCATCCACCATTGGATCGCGCTCAGATAGGCCCGGTCGTCGCCGAAATAGCCATAGACGCCATGGGCCAGCATCTTCTCCAGCGCCTGCTGCACCACCTGCGGCGGGCGGAATTCCATGTCGGCCACCCACATCGCCAGGCCTTCGTCAGGCGACAGGCCGTAAAGCGGTTCCAAGAGGTCCCACTTGCAGCAATTGGTCCCAATGCGCAGGATCAGAGTGTCGAAGCTCATGTCATTTCGTCCGTCTTCAGGGATTTTCATCCGATTATGCGATCACGGCCGGGAAGTCATCCCTAGTAGAGCCGCTTGCTTGGGAAATTGCCTCGGAATACGCGCGGATACCGGGATCACGTCCCTCGTGGCCTTGGTTGCGCGCCATTCCCTTGGTCCAGTGCCTTCCCCTTGCCTTACCCCGCCCGCTTTCGTAAATCACGGGACCATGATCCGCACCATCCTGATCCATCCTGATCCGCGCCTCAAGAAGCTCTGTGAGCCGGTGGCAGAAATCACGCCCGAACTGCGCCAGCTTGCCGCCGACATGCTGGAAACGATGTATGATGCGCCGGGCGTGGGCCTTGCCGCGCCGCAGGTTGGTGTGACCAAACGGCTGATCGTGATGGACTGCATCAAGGACGGAACGCCCGAACCGATGGCACTGTTCAACCCGCAGATCCTGTGGTCGTCCGAGGATCAGTCGGTCTATGAGGAAGGCTGCCTGTCGATTCCCGACATCTATAACGACATCACCCGCCCGACCGCGGTGCAGGTCCGCTGGATGGATGTGGACGGCAAGGTGCAAGAACGCCAGTTCGCCGGCCTTTGGGCGACCTGCGTGCAGCACGAGATCGACCATCTGAACGGCAAGCTCTTCATCGATTACCTGGGGCCGTTGAAACGCCAGATGATCACCCGCAAGATGGAAAAGCTGAAACGAGAGATGGCGCGGGAATGACCGCCCGCCGCTGCCTGCCCTGGCCGAACCCCGTTTTGAAGACGCCCGCCGCCGATGTGGCCGCGATCACGGATGAGGTGCACAGCGTTTGGGCCGATATGATCGACACGATGGACGCGATGCCCGGCTATGGCCTTGCCGCCGTCCAGATCGGCGTGCCTCTGCGGCTGGCGGTTGTCGATTGTTCGGAAAGCCGGGGGCAGGCGGTGCGCATGGCGAACCCGGAAATCCTGCACTCCAGCGTCCAGCTGCGCGATCATGAAGAAGCCTCGCCCAACCTGCCTGGTGTGTCAGCGGTGATCGCACGGCCCCGGGCGGTGACGGTGCGGTTCCTGAACGCGGATGGTGCAATGGAGGACCGCGATTTCGTCGGGCTTTGGGCGACAAGCGTGCAGCATCAGATCGACCATCTGGCCGGAAAATTGTATTTCGACCACCTCTCGCCCCTGAAGCGCAAGATGCTGATTGCCAAGGCCGAGAAGCTAAGGCGAGTAAAATGAAAATCATTTTCATGGGCACACCCGACTTCTCGGTTCCCGTGCTGGAAGCCCTGAATCAAGCCCATGAAATCGTGTCGGTTTACTGCCAGCCTGCTCGCCCCGCCGGGCGCGGGAAAGTGGACCGTCCCAGCCCGGTTCAGGCTCGTGCCGAAGCGCTTGGGCTGCAGGTGCGGCACCCGGTTTCGCTGCGCAGCGAAGATGCAGCGAAAGACTTCGCCGCTCTGGGCGCGGATGTGGCGGTTGTGGTCGCCTATGGGCTGATCCTGCCGCAAGCGGTGCTGGATGCGCCGCGGCTTGGCTGTCTGAACATCCACGCCTCGCTGCTTCCACGCTGGCGTGGTGCGGCGCCTATTCACCGGGCGATCATGGCGGGCGACACGGAAACCGGTGTTTGCATCATGCAGATGGACGCGGGCCTTGATACCGGGCCGGTTCTTCTGCGCGAAAGCCTGATCATAGGGGCGGAGGAAACGACCGCTGACCTGCACGACCGTCTCAGCGCCTTGGGCGCAAGGCTGATCCTGCAAGTGTTGGACCGGCTGCCTTTGTCCGCCGTCCCGCAGCCAGCGGAAGGCGTGACCTATGCAACCAAGATCGACAAGGCCGAAGCGCGGGTCGATTTCACCAAGCCTGCTGTCGAGATTGACCGTCTGATCCGCGGCCTGTCGCCCTTTCCCGGCGCATGGACGATGGTGAATGGCGAACGGGTCAAACTCCTCCGTTCCCGTCTGGCATCGGGGCAGGGTGCGCCGGGGCAGGTGCTGGGAGGCTTCACGATTGCTTGCGGCACCGACGCAGTCGAAATCACCGAAGCGCAGCGCGAAGGCAAGCGTCCGATGCCTGCCGCCGAGGTGTTGAAGGGGTTGGTTCTTCCGGACCGGCTTTAGTGCGGCCTACAAAGGCGCAGGTCCTCAGCCAAGCCGCTTGACGGCGTCTTTCAGCTTGAACCCACTGGTCCCGGCACGCCGCCACAGCGCTTGCCCCTGCCAAGCGGCAAACAGCAAGGCGGCGGATTCAGCCGCCCGTGACCCTCCACCCAACCGGGCCGCAAGTGCGGCTTCCAGTCCGCCCCGCCAGGACTGGGCACGGGCGCGCAGTTCAGGGCCGCGCAGGTCACTAGCCAGGCTGGCGGCATCAGGATTACCAAGCGCCTTCAGCAGTGCTTGCGGCCCTTTTCCAGAAGTCGTTTCAATGGCGGCTGCAGTCCGCGCTTCCAAAGCATCCCAAGCGGCATTGCGCGTTGCGCGCAACATGCCGGGAAGACTGCCATAGCGCTGAACCAGCGAGGATGCGGCAAGCCCCGTGGCCTGGGCGACAGTGCCAAAGGACACGGACTTTTCGCCTCCCTGATCCAGAAGGCCCTGGATGGCGGCGAAGACTTGGGAGTCGGGGATTGTTCGATTGCGTGCCATGCGATCACAATAAACGAACAGTCGTTTATTTATCAAGTGCTGCGTGTCTGGGCAGGCTTGAACGGCGCCATTCCGGCTCGGGCCAAGGCATCGGCGCGTTCGTTCTCGGCGTGGCCAGCATGGCCCTTGATCCAACGCCAGGTGACTTGATGGCGGGCGGTGGCGGCCTCAAGCCTTTGCCAAAGCTCGACATTCTTGACCGGCGGCCCGCCAGCCGTGCGCCAACCCTTGCGCTTCCAACCCGCGATCCATTCCGTGATGCCGTTCTTTACATAGGCGCTGTCGGTGACGATTGTCAGCGCCGAGGGCCGACTAAGCGTCTCAAGCGCCGAGATTGCGGCCATGAGTTCCATGCGGTTGTTGGTGGTCAGGGGTTCGCCACCCTGAAGCTCACGTTCCTTTACAGGCACGCCGTTTTCGCGGGCGATCATCAGCACGCCCCAACCCCCCGGGCCGGGATTGCCCGAGCAGGCACCATCGGTATAGGCGAAAAGCTCAGGCAAGGTCAGCCTCCTGACCGAAGGCTGGTTGGAGCGGGCGGCGCAGTGTCATGGCGCGAAAGGCAATCAGGACTCATCCATGAACCGGTGCCGCAGGCGTTCGGGAATCGCGTCGTGAATGGCCTGAAGCACAGGTCTGACCCGCGCGGCGTCCGCCTCCACCGGGAAGGCGATCAGGTCAATCTTCTGGCCGTCCAGAAGGACATAGCCCCCGCTAACACCGCCTCCGATCGGGATCATGTCATCCTCAACCTGTGTCGCCGGTTTGTCGGCCAGCCCGCTTTCCTGTGCAGCGGTGCGGATGGCGGCCAACTGGTCTTCGGTGACCTTGGCAGTGCGGGTCTTGCAGGCTGGTCCTTCGGTTTCATAGCCGGTGCAATGCTTCAGCGTCAGCTTGCCGTCGGCGAAGATGGTGACGTTCGTATCCCAGGCATATTCCGGGGGAAGGCTGCCGCTGTCGGTCCAGTATTCGGCCAGGACTTCGGCGTCCTGCGCTTGGGCGGCAAGGGGGCTAAGAGCAAGGGTGAAGGCAAGCCAAAGGATCTTCATGTCGGGATCGACTCTCTCAAGATACGGGGAACTTTGAATTCGATGTCTTCAACGGCGGTTTCCACCTGGATGACCGTCACGGAATAGCGGGCGCGGAAGGCGTCGAGGACTTCGGTGACCAGAACCTCGGGCGCGCTGGCTCCGGCGGTCAGGCCGATTGACTTCGCCCCCTGCAAGGCGCGCCAGTCGATGTCTTCGGCGCGCTGGATCAGCATGGAATAGCTGCAGCCTGCGGCTTGACCGACCTCGACCAGACGGCGGGAGTTCGAAGAGTTGGGCGCGCCGATCACCAGCATGGCCTGGATCTGCGGGGCCATCACTTTGACGGCGGCTTGCCGGTTGGTCGTGGCATAGCAGATGTCGTCGTGGGCGGGGGCTTGGATCTGGGGGAAGCGGGTTTTCAGGGCGGCGGCGATTTCGGCGGTGTCGTCGACGGACAGGGTGGTCTGGGTGATGAAGGCGAGCTTTCCGGGGTCGCGGACGTGAAGCTTGGCCACGTCGGCGACGGTTTCGACCAGCAGAACCTCACCCGCCGGAAGCTGACCCATGGTGCCGACGGTTTCGGCGTGGCCGGCGTGGCCGATGTAGATCATCTGGACGTCGACCTCATGGTGGCGGGCGGCTTCGTTGTGGACCTTGGTGACGAGGGGGCAGGTGGCGTCGACTGCGATCATCTGGCGGCCAGCAGCTTCAGCCGGGACGGACTTTGGGACGCCGTGGGCCGAGAAGACGACGGGGCGGTCGGTGGGGCAGTCGGAGAGTTCTTCGACGAAGACGGCGCCTTTGGCCCGCAGCCCGTCGACGACGTATTTGTTGTGGACGATCTCGTGGCGGACGTAGACTGGGGCGCCCCATTTTTCGATGGCCAGCTCGACGATCTTGATCGCCCGGTCCACGCCGGCACAAAAGCCGCGGGGGGCGGCGAGGTGGATGGTCAGGGGGGGGAGGTCGGGCATCAGGGGTTCCGGTGGGCTGCTGGGGCCAGACTTACGCTGGGCGGGGCGCTTCGTCCAGCGGGGGAAGTGTCCACGGTGGGCGAATCTGGAATCTTGCGCGTTTTCCATGGGTTGCGCGTGGTCATTAACTGTTTGGTAAGATTTTGAAAAGACGGTTTTCTGGCCTTCAGGCCCCGAAGGCAGCTGCCCCAAGCCACGCAAGAGCGATATAGCGGCCTATCTTGGCCAAGGCGACCAGGATCAGGAACATGGGCAGGGGCACCCGCAGGACACCGGCCATGGCAACGATGACATCGCCCATCGGCGCCCAAGAGAGCAAAAGAAGCCAAAGACCCCAACGGTTGAACCAGCCTTCGGCGCGTGTCATCTGGTCGGGCGTCAGGGGAAACCAAGGGTGGTCGCGCCGGTCGCCAAGCCAGCGACCAAGCCCGTAGGTGACGCAGGACCCTAGCGTGTTGCCGATTGAGGCGACGAGGATCAGAGGCCACACTCCCCAACCCGCTGCTTGCAGGCCAAGGAAGACGAGTTCGGAGTTGAAGGGCAGGGGCGTCGCGGCCAGAAAGGCCACGGCAAAGAGGCTGAGAAGGGCGATCATGACCGGGACCCTGTATCCATCGTCAAGGAGGGGGCCCCGGTCAAGTTGATCGCATCAATCACGCCGGGTCGGTCGCGACCTCTTCTGTCATCGGGCGCGGTTCACGGGGCGGGCGGCCGATGACTTCGCGCAGCTCGTCCAGTTCGATGAAGTTGTCGCACTGGCGGCGGAGTTCGTCGGCAATCATCGGCGGCTGGCTGCGGATCGTCGAGACGACCGAAACGCGGACACCCTGACGCTGCAGGCTTTCCACCAGCGGGCGGAAGTCGCCGTCACCCGAGAAGAGAACGACGTGGTCGACGCGGTTCGCAAGCTCCATCGCATCGACGCAAAGCTCGATGTCCATGTTGCCCTTGACCTTCCGGCGGCCCTGGCTGTCGGTGTATTCCTTCGCGGGCTTCGTGCGCATGGTGAAGCCGTTATAATGGAGCCAGTCGACCAGCGGGCGGATCGGCGAGTAGTCGTCGTTTTCCAGCAGCGCGGTGTAGTAGAACGCGCGCAGCAGTTTGCCGCGACGCATGAATTCTACCCGCAGAAGTTTGTAGTCGATATCGAACCCAAGCGCTTTGGCGGCGGCATACAGGTTGGATCCATCGATAAACAGCGCAAGCCGTTCGTCCTTGTAAAACATGTTTTCTCCCCTCAATGTCGCCGCGCGCCGCAGGCTTGAGGTGAAATTACCAAAGGCCTTGGCTTTAAATCCGGCAACGAATGGGCCCTTCCTAGCAGCCAGACGGGGCCGCCGACAAGTAAACTGTGGGGGCAAACCGTTGCATTGGGGGAAAACAGCACAGGCGCTTATGGCTTTCGGCGCAAATCTGCCGTTCGAGAGTGCGCCACCTGAAACCACCTTGGCCAAGGCGCGGGCAGCCATGGAGGAGGAAGGCTTTGCTGTACGCAGGTTTAGCAGGTTTTATGCGACGCCCTGCTTTCCGGCCGGTGCGGGGCCGGACTATGTGAACGCTGCTGCGTTGATCGAGGTGCCGATCGAACTTGACGCCGAGTCAGTTCTGGCGCAGCTGCATGGCATCGAAGCGCGGTTCGGCCGCAAGAGGGTGCAGCGCTGGGGAATGCGGACGCTGGACATCGACCTTCTGGCCTTGGGTGATTCGGTTTTGCCCGATGCAGCGACGCAGGATGAATGGCGCAAGCTTGCCCCCGAAACCCAGGCGCGCGCGGCGCCGGATCGGCTGATCTTGCCGCATCCGCGACTGCAGGACCGGGCCTTCGTGCTGGTCCCGCTGGCCGATGTTGCCCCTGATTGGATGCATCCCCGCACGGGACTTACGGTTCGGCAGATGCTTGCCGCTTTGCCGCAAACTGATCGCGATGCAGTGAAATCCCTCTGAAACTCCTTGCGATTTAGGGCGATTCAGCGCTTGTCAAGCCGGACTGACCCGCATAAATAGGCCACTTCCAGCGAAACCTCCCGATTGGAGTATCCTATGGCCCGCGTGACGGTCGAAGATTGCGTTGACAAAGTCCCGAACCGGTTCGAGCTGGTAATGCTTGCCGCCCATCGTGCGCGGGAGATCCAGTCGGGCTCGCCGATCACGGTTGATCGCGACAATGACAAGAACCCGGTCGTATCCTTGCGCGAAATCGCGGATGAGACCCAGTTGGCCGATGCGCTGCGCGAGCGGATGATCGAAAGCCACCAGACCCAGATCGAGGTCGATGAGCCGGAAGAAGACCAGATGGCGCTTCTGATGGGCGGCGAGATGGATCGTCCGATGGCCGATGACATGTCGGAAGAAAAGCTGCTGCGCGCCCTGATGGAAGCCCAAGGCGAACTTTAAGGCGGAAGCCCGGCCAAGTGGGGCGGTGATGATCGACGTCGAAGACCTCATCGCCCTGGTTCGCAACTATAACCCACGGTCGAATGCTGATCTGATCCGGCGTGCCTATGCCTATGGCATGCAGATGCACGATGGGCAGATGCGCAAATCGGGCGAGCCCTATTTCACCCATCCCGTTGCCGTGGCCGCGATCCTGACCGAACAGCGGCTGGATGACGCGACGATCATCACCGCCCTTCTGCATGACACGATCGAGGATACGCGGTCGACCTACGGCGACCTGACTGCGATGTTCGGCGATGAAGTGGCTGAACTGGTCGACGGGGTCACCAAGCTGACCAAGCTTCAGCTTTCCAATACCGAAAGCCAGCAGGCCGAGAACTTTCGCAAGCTGTTCATGGCGATGTCCAAGGACCTGCGGGTGATCCTGGTCAAGCTGGGCGACCGTTTGCACAACATGCGCACGATCAAGTCGATGAGCGTGGAAAAGCAGGCGCAGAAGGCCCGCGAGACGATGGAGATCTTCGCTCCGCTGGCAGGCCGGATGGGCATGCAGTGGATGCGAGAGGAGTTGGAGGATCTGTCGTTCAAGGTCCTGAACCCGGATGCGCGCAATTCGATCATGCGTCGGTTCCTGACCTTGCAGCGGGAAACCGGGGATGTGGTCCACAAGATCACCGGCGATATTCGGCATGAACTGGAGAAGGCGCAGATCGAGGCCGATGTGTTTGGCCGGGCGAAGAAGCCCTATTCGATCTGGCGCAAGATGCAGGAGAAGGATCTGGCGTTTAGCCGGCTCTCGGACATCTACGGATTTCGCGTGATCTGCGAGTCGGTGGCGGATTGCTACCGGATCCTTGGGGTGATCCATCAGCGCTGGCGGGCGGTGCCGGGGCGGTTCAAGGATTACCTCAGCCAGCCGAAGAACAACGGCTATCGGTCGATCCACACCACGGTTTCGGGGCGCGATGGCAAGCGGGTGGAAGTGCAGATCCGCACGCGCGAAATGCACGAGGTCGCCGAAGCGGGCGTTGCGGCGCATTGGTCCTATCGTGAGGGCGTGCGGGCGAAGAACCCGTTTGCGGTCGATCCGGCGAAATGGATCGCCAGCCTGACCGAACGGCTGGATGAGGAAGACCACGACGAGTTCCTGGAAAACGTCAAGCTTGAGATGTATTCCGACCAGGTCTTCTGCTTCACGCCCAAGGGGGATGTGATCCAGATGCCGCGCGGGGCGACGCCGCTGGACTTTGCCTATGCGATCCATACGCGGATCGGGAACTCTTGCGTGTCGGCAAAGATCGACGGCATCCGGGTGCCTTTGTGGACCCGGCTGAAGAACGGCCAGTCGATCGAAGTCATCACGGCGGAAGGCCAGCGCCCGCAGTCCAGCTGGATCGACATTGTCACCACGGGCCGGGCCAAGGCGGCGATCCGGCGGAGCTTGCGCGAGGAGGACAAGGGCCGCTTCGTCAAGCTGGGGCAGGAACTGGCGCGGGCGGCTTTTGACCATGTCGGCAAGAAGGCCACCGACAAGGCCTTGCGGACGGCCGCCAAGATGCTGGGTCTGGCGGATGAAAGCGATCTTCTGGCGCGGCTTGGCTCGGCCGAAATGCCCGCCCGTCGCGTGGTCGAGGCGCTTTATCCCGAACTGGCGCAGGCCGTGGACGAAGAGGTTGACGCCAAGCGCCCGGTCGTGGGTCTGACGGCGGACCAAAACTTCAAGCGGGCCCAGTGCTGCCAGCCGGTACCCGGAGAGCGGATCGTCGGTATTACCTATCGCGGGCAGGGCGTGGTTGTGCATGCCATCGACTGCCCGGCACTGGAGGAATTCGAAGAGCAGACCTCGCGTTGGGTTGATCTGCATTGGCATTCCGGTCGGCATGCGCCGGTCTTCACCATCAGCCTTGAAATCACGATCTCGAACGACTCAGGCGTTTTGGGTCGCATCTGCACCTTGATCGGCGAGCAGAAGGCCAATATCTCGGACCTAAGGTTCACCGACCGCAAACCGGATTTCTTCCGGCTTATCATTGACGTGGACCTGCGAGACGTTGAGCATCTGCACATGATCATGACCGCGCTTGAGGCCGAGACGGATGTGGCGCAGATATCGCGTCATCGGGATTTGACACGGCGGCCGTAAGGCTGGGAAACAGGCGTCTAGCCTGACAGAGGGACGGCAGTGGTCTTCAAACGCAGGCAACCGTTAAGCTGGGTCGCATGGTTGCGCGAGCAGGTCTATCCGCGCGGCGGCTTCAAGCGCGCGATCCGCTATGTCATGCATCGTATGCGCCGGGTGCCTGACGACCCGCATCGCGTGGCGCGGGGGGTGTTTGCCGGGTCGCTGATCGGGTTCCTGCCGCTGCCGGGGCTGCAGTTCGTGGCCGCATGGCTGGCCGCTCGGCTGGCACGGGGCAACCTTCTGGCGGCACTTTTGGCCACGTTCAACACCAACCCGGTGACGACGCCTTTCTTCGCGGTTCTGGCCATGACGCTGGGCCATTGGATCATGGGGATCGAAGCCCCCCTGACCGCAGAGTACATCGGCCGGGCCTTTGCCAACGCGGGCGAGGATCTGTGGTTCAACTTCCTGGCGATGTTCGGCCCGCGCGAGGCGCATTGGGAAGGTCTGACCCAGTTCTGGCATGAAATCTATGTGCCCTATTTCATCGGCGCGCTGGGGCCGGGCTTTGTGCTGAGCGTGATTTCCTATTACGTCACGATCCCGCTGGTGACGGCCTATCAAAAGGCACGGGCGGCCACCGCGCAGGAGCGTGCCGAGCGTCGCAAGAAGATGCGGGCCAAGCTTTCCGAGGCTGCAAGCAAACTGAAGCTGCGCAGCAGTGCTGAAGATGATGACGACAGTCCGGGCACGGCCTAGGATCGGTGCCAAAGGAGATGTCAGCGATGAAGACTGCACTTACTCATGACGGAAAGTTGCGCCTGGGCGTGAATATCGACCATGTTGCGACGGTGCGGAATGCGCGCGGATCGGCCTGGCCTGACCCGTTGCGGGCGGCGCTTCTGGCCGAGACTGCAGGGGCGGATGGGATCACCGCTCACTTACGCGAAGATCGCCGCCATATCCGCGATGCTGACATCGAGGCGCTGATGGCGGCCCTGACGGTGCCCTTGAACTTTGAATGCGCGGCGACAGCGGAAATGCAGGCGATTGCGCTGCGCCACAAGCCGCATGCGGTTTGCCTTGTCCCGGAAAAGCGTGAAGAACGCACGACCGAGGGTGGGCTGGATGTGGCCAGCGACCAGAACCGGCTGACCGAGTATCTGATCTCGCTGCGCGAAGCTGGTTGCCGGGTCAGCATGTTCATCGGTCACGACCCCCACCAGATCGAAGCTTCGGCCCGGATCGGGGCTGAGATTGTAGAATTGCATGTCGGGCTTTACTCTGACCTGCTTGCCGAAGGGCACACAGAACTGGCCCAGCGCGAACTTGCCGCGCTGCACAGGAGTGCTACATTTGCGAGCTCGCTTGGGCTTGAGGTGCATGCGGGCCACGGGCTGACCTTTGACAATGTCGAGGCAATCGCCGCGATCCCCGAACTGGCTGAGTTGAACATCGGGCATTTCCTGATCGGCGAGGCCATTTTCCGGGGACTTGGCCCTGCCATCGAAGAAATGCGCCGCCGGATGGACCTGGCGCGCGGGATGGCTTGATGATCCTGGGCATCGGGTCAGACCTTGCCAATATCGAACGGATCGAGGCGACGATCGCCCGCTTTGGCGACCGTTTTCTGGACCGGGTCTTTACCCCCGTCGAACAGCGCAAGGCCCAAAGCCGCAAGCGCGCGGTCGCGGCCACCTATGCCAAGCGATGGGCGGCAAAAGAGGCCTGCTCCAAGGCGTTGGGCACGGGGTTGCGGATGGGGATTTCCTGGAAGGACATGGCGGTGACAAACCTGCGGTCGGGTCAACCCGTGATGCAAGTGACCGGTTGGGCCGCTGAACGTCTGCGGGCAATGACGCCTGCGGGGCACGAGGCGGTGATCCATGTGACGCTGACCGACGACCACCCCTGGGCCCAGGCCTTCGTGGTGATCGAGGCCCGCCCGCTGGCCCCAGTCCCGCCAGCAGGGCCGGTGGGCGATGCTTGACTCGCCCCCCCTCCACGCGCATGAAGCGCCAAACTGACAAGGCAGGACCAACATGGCAGCGAGCGGCGCAAGCGAAAACGGCTTTCTTGATACGATCAAGACGATCTTCTGGGCCTTCGTGATAGCAATCGGATTTAGGTCGATCCTGTTCCAGCCGTTCTGGATCCCGTCGGAATCGATGAAGGATACGCTGCTGATCGGCGACTTTCTGTTCGTCAACAAGATGGCCTACGGCTACTCGCGCTATTCCTGCGAAATCCCCTTTACCACCATCAGCCTGTGCCCGGTCACAGGGCGCCTGTTCGGGGCCGAGCCCGAGCGCGGCGATGTCGTGGTCTTCCGTCACCCGACGGCGGGGGTCGATTACATCAAGCGGCTGATCGGTCTGCCGGGCGACAAGATACAGGTCAAGGATGGTGTGCTGTACATCAACGGGGCTGCCGCGCCGCAAGAACCGGCGGGCGATTTCGAAGAGCTGTTCGAAGCGCAGGGCCCGATGGGCAAGCATCCGCGCTGCGAGAATGGGGCCGTGGGTGAGGGCGGCATTTGCAAGAAAAGCCGATACATCGAGACCCTGCCAAATGGCCGCCAGCACGCGGTGTTGAACATCGACTCCGATGGTGCAGCGGACAATACCGATATCTTCACGGTGCCCGAAGGCAGCTATTTCGTGATGGGCGACAACCGCGACAACAGCATGGACAGCCGCTTTGCGCAATCTGCAGGGGGCGTCGGCTTTCTGCCTGCCGAATACCTGATCGGCCGGGCGGACCGGATCATGTTCTCGGCAGCCGGACAGCGGCTCTTCTACTTCTGGACCTGGCGGTCGGACCGGTTCTTCAAGGCGGTCGAGTGAGGCTTTCGGCCGAGCTTAAGGCCTTTGAGGGCCGTCTGGGGCATCAGTTCGGAACGTCTGAACTGCTGATGCGGGGTGTTACCCATGCCTCGATCGGCACGGCGACCCGGCCTGACAACCAGCGGCTGGAGTTTCTGGGTGACCGGATCCTTGGGTTGGTGATGGCCGAGGCTTTGCTGGCTGCGGACCTTGAGGCGAAGGAGGGGCAGTTGGCCCCCCGCTTCAACGCCTTGGTCCGCAAGGAGACCTGCGCCGATGTCGCGCGCGAGATCGGGCTGGGAGATGTCCTGAAGCTGGGCCGCAGCGAGATGCTGACCGGGGGCCGCCGGAAAGAGGCGCTTTTGGGCGATGCGATGGAGGCTGTGCTTGCGGCGGTCTATGTCGATGCGGGTTTTGAGGCCGCGCGCAAGCTGATCCTGCGGCTTTGGGGCCACCGGATTGCCGGGGTCGAACCCGACGCCCGCGATGCCAAGACCAGCCTGCAGGAATGGGCGCAAGCCCGGGCGATGCCGCCGCCGGTTTATGTCGAGACCGCCCGCTCTGGCCCCGACCATGCGCCGGTCTTTACCCTGCGCGTCACCGTCGAGGACGGTCGCTTTGCCGAGGCCACGGCAAGTTCCAAGCGTGCCGCAGAACAGGCTGCAGCCCGGCTTTTGTTGTCCGAGGTCGAAGGGCCTGCGTCGTGACCCCTCAGGTGCGCTAGTCGGGCAATGACGGGGGCATGAGACCCTTTTGTCGCGCATCGCAGCGCCAGAGCTTCTTTCGGATGCCGGGAGGTTCCAGCCCGAAATACCTCCCACGTGAGAACTTTGGCCAGTCGATGGCCATGCCAGCCTTCACCATCTCGGCAGCGAGATCGCGCCTGTCAGGCAGGGTGCAGGTGGCCACCACTCGGTCATGCGACATTTCCTCATCGAAGACCGCCCGGACGATTTGACCCTTGCAGAGATTAACCAGCGTCCACTTGGCCTTGGTGCCATAAGGATGGTCCAATTCTGGTGCGTCGATCCCGGCGAGGCGGATGCGGGTGCCGCCGATTTCGATAGTGTCGCCGTCGATCACAAAGGCGCGGCCCCGAAGCTCTTTGACTTCGACAATCCGGATTTCGGCGGTTTGCCGAACCGTGGTGCGAGGTTGCCAAGGGGTGGAATCCTGGACAACCCTTGTCTCGCGGCGGACTACGACTGCTTTCGGGCGGCGAGAGCCGGAAAGTGCTCGTATCAGGAGACGCAATAAGCCCATTGCAACCGACTCAGGTGTTCAATTCCCATAGGATGGCGCGTCGCTTTTCCAATGCCAACTGGTATTTCCTGCGGCTTTCCCGTATTGGGCCGGGATCACACAAGGGATAGCTCCACCTCATGACCACCCGCGCCGGATTTGTTGCCTTGATCGGAGAGCCCAACGCGGGCAAATCCACGCTTTTGAACCGGATGGTGGGGGCGAAGATCAGCATCGTTACCCACAAGGTGCAGACCACACGCACCCGGATTCGCGGGGTTTGCATGGAAGGTCAGGCACAGATCGTGTTTGTCGACACTCCTGGTATCTTCCGGCCCCGGCGGCGGCTGGATCGGTCGATGGTCAAGGCGGCCTGGGGCGGGGCCTCGGATGCTGATGTGATCGTGCTGATGATCGAGGCGCATCGCGGGCTGACCGAGGGTGCCAAGATGATCATCGAGCGGATGGCCGATGAGATGCCGAAGGGCAAGCCCGTGGCGCTGGCGATCAACAAGATTGACCGGGTCAAGGCGGAAACCCTGCTGGCGCTGGCGGAAGAGGCGAATGGGGCGTTTCCGTTTGCCAAGACCTTCATGATCAGCGCCGAAAAGGGCTATGGCGTCGCGGACTTGCGCGAATGGCTGGCGGTGGAAGTGCCCGAGGGGCCGTGGTTCTATCCCGAAGACCAGATTGCCGACCTGCCGATGCGGATGATTGCGGCGGAGATGACGCGCGAAAAGCTGACGCTGCGGCTGCATGAGGAGCTGCCCTATCAGCTGACGGTGGAAACCGAAAAGTGGGAGGACAAGCCCGACGGGACCACGCGGATCGACCAGGTGGTCTATGTCGCGCGCGACGGGCACAAGGGGATTGTGCTTGGCAACAAGGGCGAGACGATCAAGTCGGTCGGGCAGGCGGCGCGGGCGGATATCTCGGAGTTTCTGGGGCGGACGGTGCATCTGTTTCTGCAGGTGAAGGTGCGCCCGAACTGGCTGGACGAGCCCGAGCGCTATTCTGAGATGGGCTTGGATTTCAAGGACGGTGATGCCTGAGAGGGCCGAATTCTTCGAAGAATTCGGGCAAATTCCTTCGAAGGAATTTTGCCTCCGGCGGGAGTATTTGGGCCAAGAGGAAATGCCATGAGTCCGCGTCTTGCTGCCGGGGTCTGGGTTTCGGCTTACCTCACGCGGCTCCGGCTTGCGGATGTTCCGGCCTATGTCACGGCGAAGGGGGATGCCGAGGCGGGGGCGGTGGTGGTGAAGGTGGCGCTGCTGGATGGAACTGCGCGGGCTTATGAGCGGCGCTCGGATCTGATGACCGGGGCGCGGGCCTGGATACTGCTGGCCGAGGGGGCAGAGGCAGATATCGATGCCCTTGTCACCCGCACCAAGGGGCGGGATCCCGATCTTTGGGTAATTGAGCTTGAGGATCGGCAGGGGCGCACTTTGCTGGATCAGGACGGATTGTCGGAATAGGTTGCGCCCCTTGGTGGCGCGGGGGATAGTCCGGGGATGGACTGGCGCGACGAAGGAGTGCTGCTTTCCATGCGTCCGCATGGCGAAAGTGCCGCGATCATCGAGGTGCTGACGGCTTTGCATGGGCGTCATGCGGGCGTGGTGCGGGGAGGTGCCTCACGCAAGATGGCGGCGAGTTTGCAGCCGGGGACCGGGTTGCAGCTGGAATGGCGGGCGCGGCTGGATGACCATATCGGGACCTTTACCGTCGAGCCCTTGCGAAGCCGGGCGCATCTGTTGTCGGACCGGCTGGCCTTGGCGGGGCTTATGTCCGTCTGCGCCTTGCTGCGCACCGCCTTGCCGGAGCGCGAACCGCATCCGGTGCTGTGGTCGGCCACAATCGGTTTGATGGATGGTCTGGGGGCTGAGGGCTGGACCACAACCTATCTGCGCTGGGAGCTTCTGCTTTTGGAAGAGCTGGGCTTTGGGCTTGATCTGACCATTTGCGCGGTGACTGGGGCGACCGAGGGGTTGGCCTATGTCAGCCCGAAAACCGGCCGCGCGGTGACAGTAGCGGGGGCGGGGGATTGGGCCGACCGGCTGCTGCCCATGCCCAAGGGATTGACGGCATCGGCATCGCTTACCCCGGAAGACGTCGCCCAAGGTCTGCGCCTGACCGGATTTTTTCTGGATCGGGGCTTGCGCCCTGTGCTGCACGAGCGGCCGTTGCCCGAGGCCCGGGCCCGTTTGGTAGACCTTCTGTCACGTCCAGCCTGAAACGACGCTATGTGTCGCCTATGTGACAGACGGAAGACCCTGGCACGGATCGAAGTTTAGCCATGGCCACGACCGATCTTCCCCTGGCGCTGACGCATAGCCCCACTCCGCGCATCGAGCATTTCGCCCTGCTTGCCGGGCTGGAGGCCGCTGTGAGGGGCACGCTGATCTCGGCCATGCCGCTGACGGTCTATGCCGCCTTGGGCGACGCGAAGTCGACCTCGCTGGTCTATTTCGTCGCCGGGATTGTGGCGCTGATCTGGGGGCTGATGGTGCCCTGGGCCAGCCGCTTCATCCCGCGTCGCTGGGCCTATTCGGCAGGCTGTTGCCTGTATCTGTGCGGCATGACGCTGGCCTCTGTCGGCACATCCTGGTCGGTGCCGCTGGCGATCATCTGCAACGCAATGGCGACGGCTACGACCTTTGTCTGCTTCAACGCCTATGTGCTGGACTATGTTCCGCGCGGAAATCTGGGGCGCAGCCAGTCGATCCAGATGGTCTATGCTGCCGCTCCTTGGGCGATCGGGCCGTTGGCGGGGGTCTGGCTGCATGCGCATTGGGCCCCGGCCCCGTTCCTGCTTGCCGGGGCCTTCGCGATTGCGCAGTTGGCTGTGTTCTGGATCCTGCGGCTTGGGAACGGTAAGCAGATCCAGCGCGCCAAGGGGCCTGCGGTGAACCCCTTGGGCTATCTGGGTCGGTTCTTTCACCAGCCCCGCCTGATTGCGGGCTGGATGTTCGCGGTCGCGCGCAGCTGCGGCTGGTGGGTCTATGTTGTCTATCTGCCGATCTTCTGCATCGAGGCGGGATTGGGCGACAAAGTGGGCGGGACGGCAATGTCCATCAGCAACGGGCTTTTGTTCGCCGCACCCTTCATCAACCGGCTGGCACGGAAGCATTCGGTCCGCCTGTCCGTCCGGGTGGCCTTTGGTGGTGCGAGCCTCCTTTTGATCTGCGCCGGGCTTCTGGCCTTTTTCCCTTGGGTCACGGTCGGGCTGGTGATGTCTGCCTCGATCTTCCTTGTCACGCTGGATGTGGTTGGGGGGCTGCCGTTCCTGATGTCGGTCAAACCATCCGAGCGGACCGAGATGTCGGCGGTCTATTCCAGTTTCCGCGATGTGTCCGGGATTCTGACCCCGGGGGCGGCTTGGCTGGTTCTTTGGATCGCCCCCTTGCCGGGGATTTTCGTCGCCGCGGGGCTGGGGCTTATGGCGTCATGGTTTGTCGCAGGGCGGTTGCATCCAAGGTTGGGCGTTCAGCGCCCCTCGCGCGGCGGGGCGTAAACGGTGCTGCCGGGGGTGGTGGCTGAGACGATCGGCCAGTATCGTTTTGTCGCCTTTGATGTCGAAACCGCGTCAAGTGCGGCGCAGTCGATCTGTCAGGTGGGGCTGGCCTGTGTTGACCATTTCGGGCGGATCGACACGTTCAGCCTTTTGGTCAACCCGCGCTGCGCCTATTCGGCGTTCAATACTCAGCTGCACGGGATTCATGCGGGAATGACCGCTGCTGCGCCCGATTTCCGCGAGGTCATGGAGGTGCTTTTGCCGCTGATGGCGGGGCAACCCATCGTGCAGCATTCGACCTTTGACCAGCGCGCGGTGAACGCGGCGGCAGCGCATTATGGGCTGGAGGAGCCGCCCTTGGTCTGGGTCAATTCCGTGACAATCGCCCGCAAGGCATGGCCGGAGTGGAAGGGGCAGGGCGGGCATGGGTTGGCGCATCTGAAAAAGCAGCTGGCGCTGGAGTTCAAGCATCACGACGCGGGCGAGGATGCCCGTGCGGCGGCTCAGGTGGTGCTTCTGGCCGAGGAACGGCTGGGCCGGGCGCTGGTGGAGCGGTTGATGCCGAAGGCCTCAAGCGGTTCAAGTTAATGTTGAATCAGAATTCAAACCAAGAGTGTTTGAATTCTGATGCTTGGTGTTTCAACAAGAACTCGAACCGCGCTAGTCCAGCAGCCGCCGCGCGATGACTTGCGCCTGAATTTCCGCCGCCCCTTCGAAGATGTTCAGGATGCGGGCATCGCACAGGATGCGGCTGATCTTGTATTCCAGCGCGAAGCCGTTGCCGCCGTGGATTTGCAGCGCGTTGTCGGCAGCGGCCCAGGCGACGCGGGCACCCAGAAGCTTGGCCATGCCCGCCTCAAGATCGCAGCGGTGGCCGTGGTCCTTTTGCCAGGCGGAGTAGTAGGTGAGCTGGCGGGCGATCATCACCTCGACCGCCATCATCGCCAGCTTGCCCGAGATGCGGGGGAAGTCGATCAGGGGTTTGCCGAATTGCTGGCGGTCCAGCGCATATTGCATGCCGGTCTCCAGTGCCGATTGCGCGACGCCAATCGCGCGCGCGCCGGTCTGGATGCGGGCGGATTCGAAAGTCTGCATCAGCTGTTTGAAGCCTTGGCCGGGCTGACCGCCGAGAAGGTTGTCAGCGTCGACCTTGAAGCCGTCGAAGGCCAGTTCGTATTCCTTCATGCCCCGGTAACCCAGAACCTCGATCTCGCCGCCGGTCATACCGGGGGTTGGGAAGGGGGCCTCATCCGTGCCGGGGGTCTTTTCGGCCAGGAACATGCTTAGGCCGCGATAGTCGGTTGTGTCGGGGTCGGTGCGGGCAAGCAGCGTCATCACATGGGTGCGGGCGGCGTGGGTGATCCAGGTCTTGTTGCCGGTGACTTCCCAGCCGTCGGCGGTGCGGGTGGCGCGGGTGCGGAGTGAGCCAAGGTCCGAGCCGGTGTTCGGTTCGGTGAAGACGGCGGTGGGGAGGATTTCTCCAGAGGCGATGCCGGGGAGCCATTTCGCCTTTTGTTCAGGCGTGCCGCCGCAAAGGATGAGTTCGGCAGCAATCTCTGACCGGGTGCCAAGCGAGCCGACGCCGATATAACCGCGCGAGAGTTCCTCGCTCACGACGACCATCGAGGCTTTGGACAAGCCGAAACCGCCGAATTCTTCGGGGATGGTCAGGCCGAAGACACCCATTCCGGCGAGGTCGGTGATGATCTCCATCGGGATCAGCTGATCCTTCAGATGCCAGTCATGCGCGAAGGGGATGACCTTTTCATCGGCATAGCGGCGGAACTGGTCGCGGATCATTTCCAGTTCTTCATCAAGGCCCGTCGCGCCAAAGGTCGCCCGGCCATGGTTGTCGCGCATCAGGGTCACAAGGGCGGTGCGGGCGTCGGGCGTGTTGCCCTTGGCTATCAACTGCGCTGCGCCCTGACCGGGAGTCCAGTCCAGCCCAAGGTCGGAAAGCCGGGCAATTTCGCCCTGGCTCATTGGGATGCCGCCCGCGATCTGGTTCAGGTATTCGCCAAAGCCGATCTGCAGGATCAGGCTTTCCATCGCGCCAAGCTGACCCGCATCGGTCAGCCGTCCGGCCCAGGCCTGAAGCTGGCGCAAAGCCTCGACATAGGTCGCGAGCCATGAGAGCGCGTGCGCTTGGAACTGCTGCGCTTCCAGTGCGTGGTTCGAGATCTTGCCACCGGTGGAAACCGCCGCTTTCAGACTGTCGCGCGCTTGGGCGAACAGGGCCTCGACCTCGGGCAGGGCGGCCCTGGTCAGGGTCTGAAGATCGGCAAGGATCGGGCTTTGGGTCATGGCGTTTCCATCATGCGGCATCGAAGGTGTCCTGCGGGATTCTGCACCCGCGAAGACCTAGCGCCTTCGCAATTGCAGCGCAATAAGATTTCAAGTGGTATCAGATGGACGACCGAATATGTCGCGACCATCAAGATACCGCACCGCAAGCGCCAGCCACGCCGGGTTCGGAGGTTGCTGGGACGACCTCGAATTCCACCAGATACAGCCGATTTTCCCCGTCCCAAGCCTCAAAACGCCAGATGCCGGGGATCAGCTCTTCTTCGCGGTCAAAGCTGAAGAAGCTGAAGGTCGCACCAAGGTCGCTAAAGCTGGAGCCCCAGATTTCCGGCTGAACCCGACCCGGCAGATAGACCCGGACTTCGCCAAAGGGCACGGCATTGCCGGGGGCAAGTTCGGCCCGGACCCCGAAGGCCAGCCCGATCTTGGCCGGCACCACTTGGCGGTCGGGCCAGTCAAAGCGGATGTCGTCAAAGGGCACATGAACCTTGCCCGACAGGGTGCCGGGGGCGGGAGCCTCGCCCATCTCGACCGGAGTGCAGAAGACGCCAAGTTCCAGCAGGCCAACCGTGGGCGCAGCGACCGGGGTAGCGGGTTCGGCCAAGGCCCCGACTGCCATCCCGATCCAGATCAGGGGTGCAAAGCAGCGGTTCATGACATGAGGTTGCAGTCCGACGAAATGCCGGGAAGTTCAGAGCCTGGCACGATCTCGAATTCAACGCTGTAAAGCTGCTGATCCCCCTCATAGGCAGCAAACAGCCAGACACCGGGGGCCAACTCGTTCTCGAAGTCGAAGCTGAAGCCGCGCACTTCCGAGCCACCAGCACTGAAATCCGAGTACCAGATGTCGGGCTTCGACAGGCCGGGTCTTGTAACCTCCATCCGGGCCTGCGGAATGTCCCGATCCGAGGTGACCAGAATTCCGAAGGAAATACCCAGTCGGGCGGGAACCTCGCGCTGCTCAAAGGCGAATTCCGGCACGGCGATCATGGTCTGGATATAGCCAAGTTCGGTTTCCGGGGCATCCACGCGCCCCTCGGCGTCGACCTTGCAATAGATGCCGACCTTTTCGATCACGATTCCGGGCCCGCTGGCGAGTGGTGCCAGCTCGGCCAGAGTGGGCAGGGCCAGTACCCCCAAGGCAAGGGAAAAAAGACAAAGTTGCTTGAGGGGAGTGGGCATGAAAACCTCGACCAGAACGCTCCAATGAAAGACCCTAGGCCAGCACGCGTCAACGGGGCTTTTCATTACCCTGCCTGCCTGCAAGAACGGGGCAGAGGCGGAGGATCGGATGGACATGTTCATGGCGGGGCTGGACCCGCAGGTCTTTGCGGCGGCACTGGCGATCACGCTTTTCGCTGGCGTCGTGAAGGGGGCGGTCGGCTTTGCGATGCCGCTGATCCTGGTGTCGGGCTTTGCGATCTTTCTGCCAAAGGAATTGGCGTTGGCTGGGCTGATCCTGCCGACGCTGGTGACTAATATCAGCCAGGCCTTTCGTCAGGGCATTGGCCCGGCGCAGGAGACGGTGGTGACCTATCGCCGCTTTCTGATTGCGACGCTGGTCTGCATCGGCATATCCGCGCCCTTTGCGGAAGCGATCCCGAAAACGCTGTACCTTCTGATGCTGGGCGTGCCGATCACCGCTTTTGCCGCGCTGCAACTGATGGGGCGCAGTTTGGCGATCAAGTTGCAACACCAGAACCGGGCGGAATGGGGGCTGGGTGTGGTCAGCGGGCTTTATGGCGGGATTTCGGGGATATGGGGGCCGCCGCTTTTGGTGTTCCTTTTGTCCACGGGGACCGAGAAGGTTCAGTCGGTCCGCGCACAGGGTGTGGTCTTTCTGATCAGTGCGGTGATGCTGCTGGCGGCGCATCTGGCTACGGGGTTGGTCAACCTGCAGACGCTGGGCTTTTCGGCGGCGCTGTGTGTGCCGGCTTTGATCGGCATGTCGCTGGGCTATTTGGTACAGGACCGGTTGGACCAGCAGCGGTTCCGGCGCTGGACGCAAGGGCTGCTGGTCGTGACCGGGCTGAACATGATCCGTCAGGCGCTGGTCTGACCGTTGGTCGCGCGGAAGGCCTTGGCCAGGAAATCCGTCGCCTGTCTCAGGTAGGTTTCGACGTTTGACCGGCGGAAGATGCCGTGGCCTTCGTTGTCAAAAAGCAACGATTCATGCGGGATGCCCGCCGCCTTGAGTTCGCGCAAAGCGACATGGGTGTTTTCCGGGCCGACGTTGCTGTCTGCCAGCCCATGCACCACCATCACCTGCCCCCGGATCTGATGGGTGAACCGGCCGGGCGAGGCGTTGGCGTATTTCTCGGGAAGTTCCTCGGGTGTGCCGCCCATCATTTCCTCGCTATAGGCGCGGCCATGCGGCATTTCGGTTGCGTGGTAGTCGATATCAAGGCGGTACATCCCGCACATCGGGATGGCGGCGGTCACGAGGTCGGCGTGGCGGGTGATGGCGAACCAGCTGGAGAAACCACCGTAGCTGTTGCCCATCACTGCGACCGGGCCGGGGATGCCTGCGGCAAGCGCCACCTCCAGCCCCGCGCGGATATCGGCCTGTTCGCGCC
The DNA here is from genome assembly GCA_947504705.1 of Paracoccaceae bacterium. GTDB lineage: Bacteria > Pseudomonadota > Alphaproteobacteria > Rhodobacterales > Rhodobacteraceae > Tabrizicola. The sequence continues at coordinate 174,844 of CANNIA010000002.1, read as the reverse complement.
CGCCCCAGCCGTCGTCCTTGACCGCCTCACGATGGCTGCGGCCAAAGCCGGTTGAGCCGCGATAATTGGGGTCAAGGACGGCATAACCCTGCGAGATGAAGAACTGGATCTTCGGGTTGACCCAATCTTCCGAATGCCAGGTTGGCCCACCGTGGATATAGCCGATGAGGCCTTTGGCGGTGCCTTTGGGGCGGTAGAGCCAGCCCTGCATTGCCATGTCGTCCGGGGCGGTCCAGCGGAATTCCTGCGGTGCAGTGAAGTGGCGGTCAGGGTTGGGGGCAGCCCTTGCGATGACGCGGCAGGTGCCATCGGCGGCGATGGCGACAAGGTCGTGTGGGGCGTCGGCGTCGTAGGCCTCGGCCAGCCAGCCACCCCCGGGCAGGGCGGCGTGCGGGAGAAGGCTGCGGCGGCCTGTGTGGTTAGGCATGGGGCGGAGGGTGTTGCCTTCCACCAGCGCGGCACGGGTGTTCGACTGGTCGTGGTGGATGCAGGCGAAGGACGGGCCGGTACCGGCCAGCACGTCATGCGGGCAAAGGTTCGGTTCCCCAGCGATCCAGTCGATTGCGCCGGTGGACAGGGTCAGGATGCCCAACTGGTCGCGCCCGTCACGGTCGCCAACAAAGGAAATGCGGTCGTCGCTGATCCAGGCGCCGGTGGCGCTGTTCGTGGGGCCAAGGTTCAGAACTTCCCGCGCGTCGTGGCCATCGGTGCCGACGGCCCAAAGCTGATAAAGCCCCGGCGCGCCTTCGCTGCGGTGCCAGAGGAGGCGGGTGCCATCGGGCGAAAGGCGCGGGCCGACATAATAATGCGGCGGGGTATCGGCGCGGGACAGGCAAGTGCGGGTGCCGGTGGACAGGTGTTGTGCCCAAAGCCATGAGCCTTGGGTCACCTCGCCAGTGGTATAGTCGAAATCGGCTTGGAAGAAGACCTTGGTCCCGTCCGCCGAGAAGCAACCGCCGTAGACGTAGTGGGTGGATTGCGTCGGCGTCAGTTGCTTCAGTTGGCCGGTGTCGCGGTCCAGAAGCAGAAGGTGGTCGTGTTCGCAGGCATTCACTGACTGGGCGAGCAGGAGGCGCGCACCGTCGGGGCTAACATCGCGGATCAGGAAGTGGTCGGTGCCATGGGTCAGACGCTTTGGCGGGGAGGAGCCGTCCAGCGGCGCGCACCAGACCTCATCGGTTTCAGTCATGCCCTGCCAGCACCAGAAGGCCCATCTGCCATCGGCGCTGGCGTGGATGTTCGAGAGTTGGGGGCAGGAGGCCCAAAGGGCGGCTTGGTCGGTCATTGAGCCTCGATGAAATGGCAGGCGGCTTGGCGGTTGGGGGCGACCTCACGCAGTTCCGGGCGTGTCTGGCGGCAAAGGTCGGTGGCTTTCGGGCAGCGGCTGGCAAAGACGCAGCCGGGGGGTGGGTTCAGGACCGACGGAAGTTCGCCCGCCAGCGCGGTGCCGACGCGGCCCTTTTCGCGGCGGGGGTCTGGTTCGGGGACGGCGTCCATCAGCGCTTGGGAATAGGGGTGCAGGGGTCGGGCGTAGAATTCGTTGCGGGGTGCGCGTTCGACGACGCGGCCAAGGCACATCACCATCACCTCATGGCTGATGTGGCGCACGACGGCGAGGTTGTGCGAGATGAAGACGAGTGCCATGCCCATCTTTTCCTGCAACTCCATCAACAGGTTGATCACCTGCGCCTGAATTGACACGTCCAAGGCTGACACGGGTTCATCGCAGATGATCAGCTTTGGCCGCCCGACGATGGCGCGGGCGATGCCGACCCTTTGCGCCTGACCGCCGGAAAGTTCATGCGGGAAACGGTCGGCGAAATCGGCGGAAAGGCCGACTTGCCTCAGCGCCTCGACCGCGCGGGCGCGGGCTTCCTTGCGGGAGAGGTTGGGTTCAAAAGTGGCAAGCGGGCGGCTGACGATGCGGGCCAGCGTCATCCGGGGGTCAAGGGCTGCGACCGGATCCTGGAAGATGATCTGCATTTCCGCGCGGCGGCGGCGGAGGTTCTGGATCGTGGTCATATCCTCGCCCTGCCAAAGGACTTGGCCTTCCGAGGGCACGATCAGTCGCAGAAGCGCGCGGCCAAGGGTGGATTTGCCGCAGCCGCTTTCGCCGACGACACCAAGGGTGCGCCCCGCGTCCAGCGTCAGGGAAAGGTCGTGGACAATGGGCAACATCCGCGCGGCGGAAAAGAGGCCCGGACCGGGGATCCTGTAGCCGACACCAAGGTTGCGGGCTTCGAGCAGGGTCATGGTGCGGCCCCCAAGGTTTTCTCGGTCAGGTGGCAGGCAGACCTGCGGTCGGGAGCGATCTGAAGCAGCGGGGGGCGAATGGTGGTGCAGTGGTCCAGCCGTTCGGTACAGCGGGCAGCGAAGGGGCAGCCGGGCAGATCGCCCCCGCCGGAGCGTGGGGTGCCGGGGATGGTGCCAAGGCGGGGGGTCAAGGCAGCCTCCAGCCGGGGCATCGCGGCAAGAAGGCCACGGGTGTAGGGGTGGGAGGGGGTGTCGAAGAGGGCCTCGGCTTGGGCCTCCTCCATCACCCTGCCGCCGTATAGCACCGCCACTCGGTCGCAGAGCCGGGCCACGACGCCAAGGTCGTGGGTCACCAGAATGATCGCGGTCCCCGTCTCGCGCCCCAGTTCGGCCATCAGGTCAAGGACCTGCGCTTGAATGGTCACGTCCAACGCGGTGGTGGGTTCGTCGGCGAGCAGCAGCTTCGGCTTGGCCAGAAGCGCCATCGCGATCATCACCCGCTGGCGCATGCCGCCGGAAAACTCATGCGGGTAAAGCCGGGCGCGGCGGGCGGCGTCAGGGATGCGGACGCGGTCCAGCATCCGCACGCCTTCGGCCCGCGCATCGGACTTCGACAGGCCCTTGTGAACGATCAGGCCTTCGGCCAGCTGGTCCACCACCCTAGTATAGGGGTTGAGTGAGGTCATCGGGTCCTGGAAGATCATCGACACGTCCTGCCCACGTACCCGGTCCAATTGCGCCTCGGTGAGGGACAGAAGGTCCTGACCTTGAAAAATCGCGCGGCCACCTGCCCGCCCGTTCGAGGCCAAAAGCCCCATCAGCGCGTAAAGGATCTGGCTTTTGCCGGAACCGCTTTCGCCGACGATGCCCAGCACTTCGCCCGGGGCAAGGTCCAGCGACACGCCGTCCACCGCCACCGTTTCCCCCTGCGGCAGGCGGAAACGGACGGTCAGGTCCTGAAGGGAAAGCAGCGGTTCAGCGGTCATTGGGGTCAAACGCGTCCCTAAGCCCATCGGCGATGAAGTTGAGGCAGAGCAGGACCAGCGCCAGCAATCCCCCCGGCAGAAGCAGCAGCCGAAGGTCGCTTTCCATGGCCGAGGTGCCGGAGGAGATCAGGTTGCCCCAGCTGGCCTGCGGTTCCTTGATGCCGATGCCAAGGAAGGACAGGAACGACTCGGACAGGATCACCTCGGGCACCAAAAGTGAGCCATAGACGATCACCACGGACATGCAGTTCGGCACGATATGTTCAAGGACGATCCGGGTGTTGGTCATGCCGCCTGCGCGTGCCGCTTCGATGAATTCGCGCCGGGCAAGGCTTTGCGCCTGGGCGCGGACGATGACGGCGGGCGTCAGCCAGAGGGTGAAGACGATCGCGGCGAACAGGGCAAGGTTGCCGCCGCCGAAAAGGAGGGACAGGAGGATCACAAGGATCACATAGGGAAAGCCGTACAGGATCTCGACTGTACGCATCATCAGGCCGTCGGTGCGGCCCCCGACAAAGCCCGCGACAGCGCCGTAAAGGACGCCGATCACGCCCGCGACAAGGGCACCCAGAAAGCCGATGGTCAAGGACACCTGCCCGCCCTCCAGCACACGCACCAGAAGGTCGCGACCGAATTCGTCGGTGCCGAAAAGATGCGGCCATTGGAACAGGGCCGGGGCCGAGATGAAGTCGAAATCGGCATCCTCGCCGGTGAAGGGGAAGGCGTAGGGGCCGAAGAAGCAGCTGACCACGATCAAGGCCAGAAGCCAGACCGAAGCCATGGCCAGCCGGTTGGCGCGGAACCGGCGGAACTGCAGTTGCAGGGTCGATGTGCCGCGCGGCGGGGCGGTTTCGGGGGAAAGGACATCAACGCTCATTGCGGATTCTCGGGTCAAGCACGGCGCGGACGACGTCAGTGCCGATGTTGAACAAGATCAGGATCCCCCCGTAAAGAAGGGTAATCCCCATGACCAAGGGGTAATCCCGGTTCAGCGCCGCATCGACGAAATGGCGACCGATGCCGGGAACGGCAAAGATCGTCTCGATCAGGATTGATCCGGTGATGATCGCCGCCGTCGCCGGGCCAAGGTAGGCGATGACCGGCAATAGCGCGCCCTTCAGGACGTGGGAGGTCAGGACCCGGCGCCAGCCAACGCCTTTGGCGCGGGCAGTGCGGACATGGTTTTCGCGCAAAGTCTCGATCATCGAGGTGCGGGTGATCCGGCTGATATAGGCGATGTTCGGCAGGGCCAGCACGATGACCGGCAGGATCAAGGAGCGCCAGCCTTCGGTGATGCCACCAACGGGCAGCCAGCCCAGCCGCAACGAGAAATAGGCCTGGAACAGGGGGCCGATGACAAAGATCGGGATGGCAATGCCGACGACACCCACGGTCCCGGCCAGGTAGTCAGTCGCCGAGTTACGTTTGAGCGCCCCGGCTAGGCCCAGTGCCACACCTACCAGTGCCGCGATGACGATGGCCCAGAAGCCGATGGTCAGCGAATAGGGCAGACCGCTCGCGATGAGGTCATTGACCGAATAGTCCCGGTGCTTGGTCGAGGGTCCAAGGTCCCAGCGCAGCACCCCCCAGACGAAGCGGCCGAACTGCTGCCAGACCGGTTCATCCAGATGGAAGGCCGCCTCGATATTGGCCTGCACTTCCGGGCTGATCTTGCGGTTGCGCGAAAACGGCCCGCCGGGGGCCAGACGCATGACGAAAAAGGTCAGCGTCACCAACGCCGCCAGCGTCAGCCCCCCGTGCCATAGACGTTTTCCAATGAAGCGCAGCATGATGGCGGGCCGGGTTGCCCCGGCCCTAGCCTCCTATTCCAAAGTCATCCACTGGCTGTTGTGATAGCCCGCCGCTGAAGGGCCAAAGCCCTTGACGTTCGGCTTCACCAGATGCCGATTAGGCTCGATCGACATCGGTGCGAAGATGTAGTCGTCCAGCAGGATCTTCTCGGCCTTGGCAAGACCGGCATAGCGCCCTTCCTTGTCGGGGAACGTCGATGCCTCGTCCATCGCGGCCTCATAGGCCGGGCTTTCCCAGCCATAGCCGGCATCAGCCGAGGGGCGCATGTAGGCAAGAAAGGTCTCCGGTCCGGCAAAATCGCCGATCAGGTTGTCGGCAAAGATCGTCCAGTCGTCGGTGTAGAACAGGTCAAGCCAGGCCTTGCGTTCCATCGAGTTCACCTCGACCTCGGCCCCCAGCACCTTTTTCCACATCAGCGCCGCACCCTGCGCCCGACGGATGTTGATTTCGGCCACCGTGGTCGAAATCGTCAGCTTCAGGGGGTTGTCCGGGCCGTAACCCGCCTTGGCGTAAAGCTCTTGCGCCAGGGCTTCGCGTTCGGCCTGGCTCATGCTGGCTTCGGCGATGTCGGGGCCCTTGTAGTTCGGGTCAAAGCCGCCCGCATAGTTCAGTTTCGGGATCGCGCCGCCCTTGACGATCTTGTTTTCCAAAACGTCGCGGTCCAGCGCCAAGGACAGGGCGCGGCGCAGGTCGATGTTCTGCAGATCGGGGTTCGAAAGGTTGAAGCTGTAATAGATCAGATAGGTCGAGGGGAAGACCCAGACCTCATCCGGCGTTTCTGCGGTCAGCCGCTCCAGTTCGGCCAGCGGGATGTCATAGGTGATGTCAATTTCGCCGGCCTGATAGCGCTTGAGCTCGGTGCCGACATCTTCGGTGACGTGATGCTTGACGAAGGGTATCTTCACGTTCGCCGCGTCCCAGTAGTTCGGGTTGCGTTCAAGCAGCACATGGCTTTGCGGCACGACTTCCTTGATGATGTAGGCTCCGTTCGAAACAACCTTGGCAGGGTCGATGAACACAGCGGCACCACCTTCGTTGAAGCTGGGCGAATGCAGTGGGGCCATCTGGAAATAGCCCATCAGATCAAGGATATGCGGGGCAGGGGTTTCCATCTCGATCACCACGGTCCGGTCGTCGGGCGCGGTCACGCCCAACACCGACGGGTCCTTGGTTTCACCGTTGGCCAGCGCTTCGGCGCCTTTGATCTTGATCGTCGAGTAGAAGTAATAGCCTTTTTCCGAGATCGTGTCGGGGTTCAGGGTCCGCAGCACGCCATTGACGAAATCCTGCGCCACCAATGGGTCGCCGTTCGACCATTTCAGCCCTTCACGCAGATGGAAGGTATAGGTCTTGCCATCCGCGCTTGCCTCCCAGCTTTCTGCCTGCCCCGGGACGATGTTGCCCGCCGGGTCAAAGGTCACCAGCCCCTCATAGGCATCGGCCAGAATGAACCCAGCCGAGCCGTCAAAGTTCACTTGCGGGTCCAGCGACGACCATTCCGAGCCGACGCCGCGATCCAGCGTGTCGTCGGCAAGCGCCGGGGTCGTTGCCAGTGCCAGCACCATGGCGGCCCCGGCCAGCCAGTGCCTTACAGCCTTTCCTTGTCCGATCATTTGCGTTCTCCCTGTTGGTCTTTTTCGTTCAATTCGACAAAAGTTCGCCCGCGCGGCGCGGGTCCTGTCCGGCAACGTGGCACAGACCCTGCCCTTTGAGGCATGAGGTCCACAGCTCCTGCCGGAAAAGCATTCCGGTCGTGGGGGCGGTGATCTCGACCCGGCGGCGCGCGGTGGGATCGGTGACGTGGCCAAGGACCTGGCCTTCGGTCACCTGATCGCCGGGCACGGTTATCCAGCTGACGATCCCGCCCATTGGCGCCACGAATTCCAACGCTCCGGCCAAAGGGGCAGTCTCAGCTGCGGGATGCATGGGGCCCGGCCCGCCCGCCACAGCACCGACCCCTGACAGAAAGGCCATCAGCCCCTCGGCATCTGCCATGGCCATCGGGTCCGACACATCATTCTGGCCGCGATATTCCAGCGTAGTCGCAAAGCATGGATCGGGGATCGGGTGATCCGGGAACTTCTCGCGCAAGGTGCGCCAAGGGGCGGTATGCGCCTCGTCAAAGGCATTGCCGCCCGACAGGTCCTCGATCAGCGCCAGCTTCGAGCCGACGGCGCGGCCCAAAAGCTCGCCAATCTCGGCCTTGGCGGATGAGGTGTAGTGATGCATCACCGCATGGTGGTCGCAGTGCAGGTCAAGCACAAGGTCGGCGTCGAAGGATCCCTCGATCAGCCGCAAGCGCAGTTCGTCGACTTCGGTTTGCGGATGCTGCGCAGTAAGGGCCGCAGCAAATGCCGCGCGGATGATCACAGCATTGGCGGCCGCATCGGCCCCAAGCTTGCCCTCCAGCGCATCACCTGCCAGCGCGGCAAGGTCGGGGTAGCCCCGGTTGAAGTTCTGCGCCCCTTCCAGATCGCGCCGACCAAGCGGCTTGTGCAAAAGCCACTCCGAGAGGCCGATGGGATTGGCCAGTGGGACCACCACGACATGGCTCGAAATGCGCCCGTCGGCCTCGGCCTGATCCAGAAGCTGCATCAGGTGGTAAAGCGCCAGGGGCCCCGGCATTTCATCGGCATGCAGGCCGCCTTGAAGATAGACCTTCGGCCTTGCACCAGGGGTTCCCCAGTGGTGCCGGGTCAGTGTTCGCGTCGTTCCTGGACTTGGCCCTGACAGGGGCACCGTCTCGGTCTGCATCCGCACCTCTGGCCACTCGGCCATATGATCAAAACACTGCGCCCGTGCCTTCGGGCAAGTCAAGCTTCGGCTGGTCTAGATATGGTCGCGCGGGATCGCCTCCTGCCAGTGGCGGCGATGAATTTCGGTGCCATTCTCAAGGATCACGATTTCGGCGGCAAAGTGGAAATGCGTCAGGTCACAGGACATCCGACCCGTGCTTTCATGGACAAAGACCCCATCCGCGCGGATTTGTTCGACGCGATAAGCGGTTTCGGTAACGGCACTCAGGGGATCGCCCTCGGTGATGATATACCGCGCATGGCCGGTCGAGCGTTGGCGGATGCCGATGTCGGGCATCTCGTGGTCATAGGTCCAGCGCGGGAAATCGACGGTGATCTGGCCCGACAGCAGGTCACGGATCACCCGGCGGGGGTGGCCCGGTTCTGCCGGATGGTGGATGACGGGCGTATTCGGTGCGGCCTCGGGCGGGTCAAAGGGACGCAAGGTTGCGTCTTCGGGCCGGGGCGGGCGGACGGGCAGGGTCAGCGTGGTCGCGCCAAGGTCCAAGGTCAGCGTGGCGGTTTCGGGCGAGGGCCAGGCGATGGGCCAGTAGCTGGACGACAGTGAAAGCGCGATCCGGTGACCGGCGGGGAAGGCATGGGCGATGTCGTCAAGCTCGACCACGACATCGACCAGCTGACCGGGGGTCAAAGCTTGCGGCCGGTCATGCCCCTGCCAATGCGTCAGGTTCATCAGCCCGACCGTCACTCGCGTTGACGCTCCATCCGGCGATACATCGTTCAGCCGTGCCGCGACGAGCGCGAGGGGCTTGTCGGACGCGACCTGCAGCCGCAGCTTCGGCGCGCCAAGGATTTCCAACCGTTCGGGCAACGGATCAGTGACCCAGACCAAGGACCCCGCATCATCCTCACGCTGGTCGGTCGGCCAATCGGCATCCGCGCCGTAGCGTCCGACTTCCCCGGCAGCCATGCCCACCCAGAGCGGAGAGCATATCCGGGCGGTGCCTGCCTGCGGCTTGTCCCGCAGGGCCCCCGCAGCAGGATGCAACTGCCAGTCTTTGATGCGCGGTGCGGGCCATTCCACCTCACCCACCCACCGGCCTGGACGTTCGGCGTAGCAAGTCTTTGGCGGCACGCTTTCCTGCATCCAGGCCCGCAGCGCGGGTTCCTGCATGATCCCGGTATCGCGGTGCTTCATCCAGTGATCGCACCAGCGGATCACCTCTTGCAGCCAGCCGATGGCGGGTTCGACGGTCACATCTTGCGGGAAAGAATGCGCCCAAGGGCCGATCAGCCCCCGGCAGGGCGCGGTCATTCCGGCCAGCAAGCGCGGCACGGCTTCGGAATAATTGTCGGCCCAGCCCGACACGGCATAGACCGGGATGCGGATGCGCGAGAAATCCTCGCAGACCGAGCCATGCCGCCAATACTCATCCCGGCGCTGATGGCGCATCCATATCAGACCCCAAGGCGTGTTCGCTGTTATTCGCTCCAGCCAGATGTCGCGCCAGCGGGGGCCGTGCAGTGCCGGGTCAGGTGGCAAGTCCATGCCCGCAACCATGGTTCCCGACCAGTCGATGTTGTCCTTGGACAGGCACCCGCCAATATAGTGGACATCCGTCGCATAGCGGTCATCGGTGAAGCCAACGGCGATCACGGTCTTCAGCGCGGGCGGCTGCAGTGCGGCGATCTGCAGCCCGTTGAACCCGCCCCAACTGATGCCGATCATCGCGACTTGCCCGTCGCACCAATCCTGCGCCGCAATCCAGCCGATCAGGTCGCAGCCATCGGCCAATTCAACCGCCGAGTATTCGTCGTCGATGACGCCTTCGCTTTCGCCGCAACCCCGGATGTCGACCCTGAGGCAGGCATAGCCGTGCCCCGCCAGATACATGTGCAAGCCCTGATCGCGGCCTCGCGTCCCGTCATGCTTGCGATAGGGCAGGTATTCCAGGATCGCCGGAACCTTGCCAGCCGCCTTCGGTTTCCACAGCTTTGCCGTCAGCCGCGTGCCATCAGGCAGCGGGATGAAGAGGTTTTCGGTCACCTCGACTTGATACGGAAAGTCAGTTCGAATGGCGGGCAAGCGGGTTCTCCTTGTTGAACGATCATGCAATAAGGAATCGCGACCTGTCAAACGCTACTTGACCGGCCCCGCTCCCGGCCACTACTGTACAGTTGTTCAACAAGACCGCATGGGCACCGCCTGCGGCCAAAGGAGGAGTTGATGCGCCAGCGCCGTCCCGCCCGGACCGTGAATGCAATTCCCCAGCCCGCTTTTGGGCAACACCCGCGACCCTATGATCCGATCCGTGCTATCTCGGAGGATCAGGTCGAAGCGATTCATCAGGCAGCGCTGAAGCTTCTGTCAGTACAGGGAATGCGGGTCCTGAACGCCCGTGCGATCGAGTATTACCGAAGGGCTGGCGCACGGGTTGACGGTCAGATGGTCTACCTCGACCCCGGTCTGGTTGAAGAACGCCTTGCCACCGTCCCCCGCACCTTCTCTATCGCCGCCAGGAACCGCGCAAAGGACCTGCGCTTTGGCGGCAATGATGTGGTGTTTTCCACCGTCGGCGGCCCGGCGTATGTGATGGACATCGACCGGGGTCGTCGCGACGGCACTCTGCAGGACATGCAGGATTTTCTGCGCCTGTGCCAAAGCCTGAACGTGATCCAGCAGGAATCCGGTGGCCCGTTGGAACCGATGGACCTGCCCGCCAGCACAAGGCATCTGGACCTATACCTCGCGCAAATCACGCTGCTGGACAAAAGCTGGAACCTGAACGCATTGGGCACCGAACGCACGATGGACGGCCTGACCATGGCCGCGATCACCATGGGCTGGTCGCTGGACGATCTGGCCCGTCAGCCAATGATGATGGGGGTGATCAACACCAACTCACCCCGGCAACTGGACGACCCGATGAGCCAGGGCCTGATGGCCTTGGCCGAGCATGGGCAGGTGGCCATTGTTACGCCCTTCACCCTTGCGGGCGCGATGGCCCCTGTCAGCCTTGCCGGGGCGCTAGTTCTGCAACATGCCGAGGCGATGTTCGGTGTCTGCCTGACTCAGATCGTCCGACCGGGAGTGCCGGTGATGTATGGCGGCTTTACCTCGAACGTCGACATGAAAACCGGCGCGCCCGCTTTTGGGACGCCGGAATATGCCAAAGCGGCGCAGGCCTCGGGCCAGTTGGCGCGCAGGATCGGGGTGCCGTTCCGGTCCTCGAACACCACGGCGGCCAATGCGGTGGACGCGCAGGCGGCTTACGAATCCATGATGTCGCTTTGGGGTTGCCTGATGGGCGGCGCGCATCTGGTGATCCACGGTGCGGGCTGGATGCATGGCGGGCTGACCGCCAGCTTCGAAAAGCTGATCCTGGATGCCGAGCTTCTGGGCATGATGCAATCCTACTTCAAACCCATCGCTGTAAACGAGGAATCGCTGTCGCTAGAGGCGATTGCCGAGGCCGGAGTGGGTGGCCATTTCTTCGGCACCGCCCAGACCATGGCGCAGTATGAAACCGCCTTCCACCCGCCGATGCTGTCAAACTGGGACAATTACCCGACCTGGCTGGCAAAGGGCTCGGAAGAGGCCCCGCAGCGTGCCAACCGGATCTGGAAGGATCTGCTCGCGAACTACGAACAACCCCCGCTGGACCCCGGAATTCTTGAAGAGCTGGACGCGTACGTCGCCAAACGCAAGGCCGAAGGCGGCGCGCCGACCAACTGACGGGACGCAAAGTCGCTAAGGCCACGCCTAAGCCCGTGCCAAGATCGCGTGTCGCACCGGCAATCAACGGCCCTTTCGCTCTGGGGCCTTTGCGCTAGGATGCCCGACAAAAGTGAGGGATCATGCGCCGTTATCTTTTCCTGCAATCCAGCGCCCGTCCGGCTGGCAATACCGAAGCCGTGGCGCGTCTGGCTGCCGCTCATCTGGCACCCGAGGCGCAGGACTGGCGCGACTTGACCACTCCTGCCTTACAGCCCTTCAAGGACCTGCGACACGGGGCCGTCTATGGCCCGCCCGAGGGTGTGGCACTCGATCTGGCCAATGCCACGCTGGCGGCGACGGACCTTGTCATGGTGGCACCGCTTTACTGGTATGGCCTGCCCTCACCCGCCAAGCTTTACCTTGACCACTGGTCGCACTGGATGCGGCTGCCCGATTTGAGCTTCAAGGCGCTTATGCGGCAAAAGACCATGTGGCTGGTCATGGCACACGCCTCCTCTACGCCCGAAGAGATCGCCCCGGCGGTTGGGACACTGCGTCTGGCGTCGGCCTATCTGGGCGTGGCTTGGGGTGGGGCGCTTCTGGTCGATGCCAACGCGCCCGGTGAATGGAAAAAGGACACCGACGCTCTTGCCCAGGCAAAGGGATTCTTCCCGGCCTGATGGCCGTTAGTCGTTCAACAAGAGCCCTAGCCCGTGACGCGACAGCCGTTCGATCCCACCTGCCTTGACAAGCACCGAATGGCCCAAGGTCATCGCCTCGCCCGCTTCGCTGTCCATCAGGATCATGTGGAGGAAGAACACCTGCCCCTCCTGCATGATCAGCGGGTTCCCCTCATAAAACATCGGAAAATCGACCCAGATCGGGTTGTAGACCGCGCCCATCGCATAGCCGCAGGCCCGCAACCGAGCATGTGAAAGCCCATGGGCATCGAAGACCCGTGCATGGGCGTCATAGACATCGCCCATCGGGCAACCGGGCCGGATCGCGGCCTCGCAGGCCTCCAGCGCTTCGACCGCTGCGGCATGCATCCGCCGGTGATGGTCGCTGGCGCGGCCCACCAGCACCGTCCGCATCATCGCCGCGTGATAGCGGGCATAGGCCCCCGACCATTCCAGCGTCAGTTGGTCATGCGCATCCAGATGCCTGCGACCCGAGTAATAGCGGCACAAAAGCGCGCCGGGACCCGAACCCAGGATGAACTCGTTCCCCGCATAATCCCCGCCACCCTTGAAGACTGCACCCTGCATCGCGGCCAAGATATCGCCCTCAAACGCTCCCGGTCGGGCCAGCGCAATCGCCTGATCCAGCGCATCATCCGACAGGGCGGCGGCGCGGCGGTGCATCTCGATTTCAGCCGGCGACTTCACCCGCCGCAAGGCGCGGATCAGGTCGGACGTATCGATCAGCCCCGGGATCGCCCGGTGCAGCGCGCGCCCGGTCTTGTCGGTCAGCCCGACGGTATCGGATTCGTATCCAATGGGGCCGCGAACCCCAAGGTCCGACAGCAACCGGGCAAGGTTCTCCGCCGGATTGACACCCTCGACATCTTCCCAGATGTGGATTTCCGTGTCCTTCAGCGTCGAAGTCAACTGCGCCTGCCGCAGGTCGGGCATCCGCGTCAGAAGATGCATATCCCCCCGTGCGGTCAGCAACATGCACTGAAACATCGCAAAGCCGAAGGTGTCATAGCCGGAAATCCAGAAATGGCTTTCAGGCGCGAACATCAGGATCGCATCCAGCCCCGCAGCCTGGACGGCAGCACGGGCCTTGGCTTGGCGGGCGGCATATTCAGCCGGGGTGAAATGCATGGGCATGGCCGCAGGAAAGCCCGTCTTGGGCCTTTGGTCAACGGCAAGGATTGCAACTCCCGCCTTGTCAGGCCACGAAAGGGCAAGCAGGAGGCGGGCAATGAGCGCTTGGGAATTCTGGATCGACCGGGGCGGCACCTTCACCGACGTGGTGGGCCGCGCGCCGGACGGGCATCTGGTGACCGTCAAACTTCTGTCGGAAAACCCCGAACGCTATCCCGACGCCGCCGTACAGGGCATCCGCGACTGCCTTGGCCTTGGCCTTGGTCAGCCGATCCCCGACGGTGCGATCTCGGCCGTCAAGATGGGCACGACGGTCGCCACGAATGCCTTGCTGGAGCGGAAGGGCGAACGCGTGGCCCTTCTGATCACCGAAGGCTTCGGTGATCTGCTGCGAATCGGCACTCAGGCACGGCCCGCCCTGTTCGACCTGAACATCCGGCGGCCCGATCTTCTATATGAACAGGTCTTTGAAGTCCCCGGCCGTCTGGACGCCGAAGGCGCCGAAGTGCGCCCCTTGGATGAAACCGCCGTGTCCCGCGCTCTTGCCACGGCGCGAGAGGCCGGGATCAATGCCGTCGCCGTGGCCCTGATGCATGGCCATGTGAACCCCGTGCATGAGACGCGGGTGGGCGCACTGGCGCAAGAGGCCGGGTTCACCCAGATTTCCCTGTCCCATCAGGTCTCGCGTCTGGCGAAGCTGGTCCCGCGCGGCGATACAACTGTCGTTGACGCCTATCTGTCACCGATCCTGCGCCGATATGTGGCGCAGGTCGAAGCAGCGCTCGACATGGGTCGCACGCAGATAGGTTTGGGGGCGGGGCGGCTTCTCTTCATGCAATCGAATGGCGGACTGACCGAGGCTGAGCGGTTCAAAGGCAAGGATGCTATACTCTCCGGCCCCGCAGGCGGCATTGTCGGCATGGTCCGAACGGGCGTAGCGGCAGGTTTCGACAGGTTAATCGGTTTTGACATGGGCGGTACCTCGACTGATGTCAGCCACTATGCCGGAATTTACGAACGATCATTCGAAACCGAGGTTGCAGGCGTCCGCATGCGCGCGCCGATGATGGACATTCACACTGTTGCGGCGGGCGGTGGGTCGATTTGTTCGTTCCGCGACGGCCGCTTTCAGGTCGGCCCGGAAAGCGCCGGAGCCAGTCCCGGACCAGCCAGCTATCGCCGCGGCGGGCCGCTGACGATCACCGATTGCAATGTGATGCTTGGCCGCCTATCGCCAGCGTATTTTCCGGCGGTCTTCGGGCCAGACGGGAACGAGGCTCTCGGCGCGGCGATCGTGGAGGTCAAGTTCGCAGCTTTGGCAACCGAAATCGCCGCCGTGACCGGCCGTCTTGATCCGCCGGAAGTGATTGCCGAAGGCTTTCTGCGCATTGCCATCGACAACATGGCCAATGCCATCAAGAAAATCTCTGTCCAGCGCGGCCATGACGTGACCACTTATGCCCTGCAATGCTTTGGTGGGGCAGGCGGGCAACACGCCTGCGGCGTGGCTGATGCCTTGGGCATGAAGACCGTCTTCATCCATCCGCAGGCCGGCGTGCTTTCCGCCTTTGGCATGGGCCTTGCCGATCTGCGCTCCCTCCGCGAGTCACAGTTTGATGCGCCCCTTGCCGCGATAGAGAACGCACGTTCTATAATAGACTCACTGGCTGCAGAAGCGGCCGCGGAACTGGCTGCGCAAGGCATCGCCGCTCCCCGGGTCACCCGTACGGCCCATCTGCGCTATGAAGGGCAGCACCAATCCCTGCCGGTTCCCTTTGGCGGCGACGCAACAATGCGAGAAGCCTTTGCCGAGGCCCATCAGGCCCGGTTCGGCTTCACCTCACCCGAACGCGCGCTGCTGTTCGAAATGCTTGCGGTCGAGGCCGAGGGCGGCGGCGCGGACCTGCCCGAAAATGCCTCTGGCACCGCCACTGGTACGCCCATCACCCAACTTACAATCTGGGCCGGGGGGACGTGGCAGGAGGTTCCGCTTTACGGCCGTGCGGCTTGCGGGACAGCAACCGTGATCCCCGGCCCCGCCGTGATCACCGAAGCCACCGCAACAACTGTGGTCGAACCTGGGTGGCAAGCAAAAGTGGACGCTCAGGCGAACCTAATCCTGCGCCGCGTTGCCGTAATCGCTCGCCCTCCCGCTGCGGGGACCAAGGCCGACCCGGTGCTGCTGGAGGTTTTCAACAACCTTTTCATGTCGGTCGCCGACCAGATGGGGGCGACGCTTGCCAACACCGCGTGGTCGGTCAACATCAAGGAACGTTTGGACTTTTCCTGCGCCATCTTCGATGCGATGGGCGATCTGGTGGCCAATGCTCCTCACGTTCCGGTGCATCTGGGGTCAATGTCGCATGCGGTCAAGACAGTGATCGAAGCGGTGGGCGCGACGGCGCGCGAGGGCGATGCCTGGATGCTGAATGCGCCATGGAACGGAGGCACACATCTACCCGATGTGACAGTGATCACGCCGGTCTTCATTGACGGAAAACCCGTCTTCTGGCTCGGCTCACGCGGGCACCATGCCGATATCGGCGGCCGCACGCCGGGGTCGGCCCCGCCCGACAGCAAGACGATCGAGGAGGAAGGCGTCGTCATCGACCTCTTTCCGCTGGTTGGTCAGGGACAGCTTCGGGAAGCCGAAACCCGCGCACTGCTGGCCTCGGGTCGCTGGCCCTGCCGGTCTCCCGATCAGAACATGGCCGACCTCAAGGCCCAGATCGCGGCCAATGAAACCGGAAAACGGGAACTCCTCCGCTTCGTATCGCTGCATGGGGCCGATGTGGTCATGGCCTATATGACCCATGTCCAGAAGAACGCCGAGGCCTGTGTGCGTGAGGTTATCGACCGGTTGAAGGACGGAAGTTTTTCCTATCCGATGGATATCGGAACGACCATTCATGTATCGGTCAAGGTCGACCACAAAAACCGCTCGGCAACCATTGATTTCACCGGCTCCAGCCCGCAGCATTCGGGCAACTACAACGCCCCGCAAGCGGTGACTCGCGCCGTGGTCCTTTATGTCTTCCGGACACTGGTCGGCAAACCGATCCCCTTGAACGAAGGCTGCCTTGCCCCGCTGACGATCATCGTCCCGGAGGGCACGCTTTTGAACCCGGTCGCCCCGGCAGCGGTGATCGCCGGGAATACCGAGGTGAGCCAATCCGCCTGCAACGCGCTTTACGGCGCTTTGGGCGTGGTCGCGGCGGCCCAAGGCACGATGAACAACTTCATCTGGGGCAATGAGCGGTTCCAGAACTATGAAACCATCGCCGGTGGCACCGGTGCGGGGCCCGGCTTCAACGGCTGCGCGGCGGTGCAAAGCCACATGACCAACACCCGGATGACCGACCCCGAAGTGCTGGAAAAGCGATTTCCGGTGCGGCTGGAAGAATTCAGCATCCGTCACAGCTCAGGCGGCAAGGGGCACTGGCAGGGCGGCGACGGGGCAATCCGCAAGCTGCGCTTCCTGGCTCCCGTTACGGTCACAACGCTCTGCAGCAGCCGGATCGTGGCACCCTTCGGGGGTGATGGCGGCGCGGCGGGGGCAGTGGGCGAGAACCTCGTCCGCTGGCCTGATGGGCGTGAGGAACGTCTGAAGGGCAATGACGAACGCGACCTCCCGGACGGGGCCATGTTCGAAATGCGCACCCCCGGCGGTGGCGGTTGGGGGGCGTAAGCCGCCCCTCATCCAGCCTGACGGCTGTCTTCGGTCGACCAGCGATGACAGCCGCAAGGCTGGAAGAGCGGTGCCTTAAGGCCTGACACCGCCGGTCGCTTCGGTCACCTTATCTGCGGCGGCACGGACTTGCGCGCCGATTCGGGTTGCGTCCGAAAGCCCGACCCGAAACGCCGGACCCGAGACGGAAAGCCCCGCCACCGGCTCACCATGCGCGTTGAAGATCGGCGCGGCGATGCAGCGCATGCCTTCGGCGCGTTCCTGATCGTCGATGGCAAAGCCCCGGTCCCGGGTGTGGGCAAGGTCGCGCATAAGCGAGCTTTCCGACGTGATTGTCAGTGTGGTGAACTTCTCCAGCCCCTTCCGAGCTAGGATCGCCTGCACCCGATCTTCCGGGTACCAGGCAAGCAGCGCCTTGCCGATGCCGCTGGAATGCATTGGCCCCTTCGTTCCTGGTGGAAAGAAAGCGCGGATCGCCTCATGCGCCTCGACCTGTGCCACGAACATCACTTCATCACCAACCTCAATCCCAAGGTTAGCGGTCTCGCCCGTTTCGCGCATCAAGGTCTCCATCGGCTGGCGGGCGCGTTCGACGACCTTGGTCCGGCGCAGGAAGGCCGAGCCGATGCGAAAGGCACCGGGGCCGACATGCCAGAACTGGCCGGGATCCTCGACCTCGACCATGTCATGACCTTGCAGGGTGACAAGGGCGCGAAAGACGGTGGCAACGGCCTCGCCAGTCGCTTCTGTGATCTCCGAAAGTGTCCGGCCGGGGTGGGCCGCGACATGGGACAGAATCTGCAATCCCCGATCCAATGCCTGCACGGTGTTCTGGTCGGTCTTGTCGTGGAACGCCTTCGGCCTGCCGCGCGTTTTCTGCACCATGGTGATTTGCCTTTCGGGGCGCTGAAAAAGCGCAACAATATGAATCATCAAGAATTTATCACGACCATCCAAAAATGAAAAATCTTTTCGAAAAAATTGTGCACGGTGGCGCGCGCGCCTACAGTCGCCCCAACGAAAGGGAGATCCGCCCATGTCCAGCCAGAACCCCGCCTTCATCCCCGGCCCCACCAATATCCCCGATTCGGTGCGCAAGGCCTGCGACATGCCGACAATCGACCACCGCTCACCCGCCTTTGCCAAGCTTTTCAAGCCCGCGGTCGCTGGGGTGCGGCGCGTACTGAAAATGGATCAGGGTGAGGTCATCATCATCCCCTCGACCGGCACCGGCGGCTGGGAGGCGGCGATTTCCAACACGCTTTCCCCCGGCGACACCGTGCTTGCCGCCCGCTTCGGCATGTTCAGCCATCGCTGGATCGATATGTGCCAGCGCCACCGGCTGGATGTCGAGGTGATCGAGACCCCATGGGGCGAAGGTGCACCGCTGGCGGGTATCGAAAAGGCCCTGCGCGCGGACAAGAGCCACCTGATCAAGGCGGTTCTGGCCACCCATAATGAGACCGCGACGGGCGTGAAATCCGACATCGCCGGCATTCGCCGCGCCATGGATGCGGCCGGCCACCCGGCGATGCTGTTTGTCGATGGGGTCTCCTCTATAGCCTCGATGCCGTTTGACTTCACCGCCTGGGGCGTCGATGTGGCGATTGCGGGCAGCCAGAAGGGCTTCATGCTGCCGGTTGGCCTTGCGATCCTGGGCGTCAGCCCGAAGGCGATTGCGGCCATGGAAACCGCGCGCTTGCCGCGAACCTTTTTTGATTTCAAGGACATGCTGGCCGCCTACGGGCGCGGCGGCTATCCCTATACCCCAGCGGTCGGCCTTGTCGCGGGCCTCGCCCATGCCATCGACCTCTTGGAAACCGAAGGCCTGGACAACGTCTATGCCCGTCACCACCGCATGGCCGAAGGCGTCCGCCGGGCGATCGCCGCCTGGGGCATGACGCCCTATGCCAAATCGCCGGACCTCTACTCTGACACCGTGACGGCGGTGAAAGTGCCCGAGGGTTGCAACGGCACCGATCTGGTCCAGCTTGCGGCCTCCAAATACGGCATGGCCTTTGGCGTCGGTCTGGGCGAAGTTGCCGGCAAGGTCTTCCGCATCGGCCACCTTGGAATGCTGACCGAAGCACTGGTCCTCTCGGGCCTTTGCGTGGCCGAGATGTGCATGGCCGATCTGGGTTGGCCGGTCAAACTCGGCTCCGGCGTGGCAGCGGCGCAGGAGTATTATCGCGGGACGGTCCCAGCGATGGCGCTGGCGGCGGAATAAGCGAGGGTCCGATGTACATTCCCACCTACGACGACATGCTTGCCGCCCACACGCGGATCAAGCCCTATATCCGCCAGACCCCGGTCCGCACTTCGGACTACCTGAACGACCTGACCGGCGCGCAGCTGTTCTTTAAGTGTGAGAACTTCCAGGAACCCGGCGCCTTCAAGGTGCGGGGTGCCAGCAATGCCGTCTTCGGCCTGACCGAAGCGCAGGCGAAAAAGGGCGTCGCCACCCATTCATCGGGCAACCATGCCTCCTGCCTTTCCTACGCCGCCATGCTGCGCGGCATCCCCTGCAACGTCGTCATGCCCCGCACCGCCCCGCAGGCCAAGAAAGACACCGTCCGCCGCTATGGCGGGGTGATCACCGAATGCGAACCCTCGACCTCCAGCCGCGAGGAAACCTTTGCCAAGGTCCAGGCCGCGACTGGCGGCGATTTCGTCCACCCCTACAACGACCCCCGCGTCATCGCCGGGCAAGGCACCTGCGCGCGGGAGTTCATCGAACAGACCGACGGCCTTGATATGGTCGTCGCCCCCATCGGCGGCGGCGGCATGATCTCGGGCACCTGCCTGACGCTTTCCACCCTTGCCCCCGAAACCAGGGTGATCGCCGCCGAACCTGAGGCCGCCGATGACGCCTATCGCAGCTTCAAGGCCGGTCACATCATCGCCGACGACTCGCCCAAAAGCATCGCCGACGGGCTTCTGGTGCCGCTGAAAGACCTGACTTGGCATTTCGTCTCCAACCACGTCAGCGAGATCTACACCGCCTCGGAACAGGAAATCATCGACGCGATGAAACTGGCCTGGAAGCACCTGCGCGTGGTCATGGAACCCTCCAGTGCCGTGCCGCTGGCCTGCGTGCTGAAGAACCCCGAGGCCTTCAAAGCCAACCGCGTCGGCCTCATAATCACTGGCGGAAACGTCGATCTGGACAAGCTCCCCTGGATGAAAGGGTAAAACCATGAACAAACAAACCACCTTCGAAGGCCTTGAAGTCGGCTATGACATCCCCGCCCTGCCCGGCATGGATGAAAAGGATATCCAGACCCCCTGCCTGATCCTTGATCTCGACGCGCTGGAGCGGAACATCGTCAAAATGGGCGACTATGCAAAAGCCCACGGCATGCGCCACCGCAGTCACGGCAAGATGCACAAGTCGGTCGATGTGCAGAAGCTGCAGGAACGCCTTGGCGGCGCGGTCGGCGTCTGCTGCCAGAAGGTCTCGGAAGCCGAGGTCTTCGCCCGTGGCGGCATCAAGGACATTCTGGTCAGCAATCAGGTCCGCGACCCCGCCAAGATCGACCGCCTGGCCCGCCTGCCGAAATTCGGCTGCCGCACCATCGTCTGCGTTGATGATCTGGCCAATGTCGCTGACCTGTCGAAAGCCGCCGTCAAGCATGGCACCACGCTGGAGGTCTTCATCGAGATCGATTGCGGCGCGGGCCGATGCGGCGTGAAGACGCCCGAGGAAGTCGTGGCCATCGCCAAGGCGGTTGCCGCCGCCCCGAACCTCAAGTTCTCTGGCATTCAGGCCTATCAGGGCGCGATGCAGCACATGGACAATTACGAAGACCGCAAGGCCAAGCTTGATGCCGCCATCGCCCAGGTGAAATCCTGCGCCGATGCTTTGGAAGCGGTGGGTCTGAAAGCCGATCTCATCTCGGGCGGCGGCACTGGCTCCTACTACTTCGAAAGTGGCTCGGGGGTTTACAACGAGCTTCAGTGCGGCTCCTACGCCTTCATGGATGCCGATTACGGCCGCATCCTTGGCAAGGACGGACACCGGATCGACCAAGGCGAATGGGAGAATTCGCTGTTTATCCTGACCTCGGTGATGAGCCATGTGAAGCCCGACAAAGCGGTCGTCGACGCAGGCCTCAAGGCCCAGTCGGTCGACTCTGGCCTGCCGGTGGTCTTTGGCCGCACAGATGTGAAATACATCAAATGCAGCGATGAACACGGCGTCGTCGATGACCCGCAAGGTGTCTTGAAGGTCAACGACAAACTCCGCCTCGTCCCCGGCCACTGCGACCCGACCTGCAACGTGCATGACTGGTATGTCGGCGTAAGGGGCGGCAAGGTCGAGGTGGTCTGGCCCGTCTCGGCGCGCGGCAAGGCCTACTGAAGGCTTTCTTCTGTTCTCAAATATCCCAGGGGGTCTGGGGGTGTGAAACCCCCAGTCCAACGCCAGTCCCGAAGGACCAACCCATGCTCATCGTCCCCGAAGCCCTCATCGCCCAACTCGTCTCCGCTGACGATGCGTTCAAGGCCATTGAGGCCTGCTTCGCCTCGATGGCGCGTGGCGATGCCTACAACTTCCCTGTGGTGCGTGAGGCTCTGGGGGAAGGCCGGCAATACGGTTTCAAGTCGGGCCTCGACCGGGCAGGTGCGATGCTGGGCGTCAAGGCAGGGGGCTATTTCCCCGGCAATGGCGACAAGGGCATGATCAACCACCAATCCAGCGTGTTCCTGTTCGACCCCAAAACCGGCAAGCCGCAAGCCATGGTCGGCGGCAATCTTCTGACAGCACTCCGCACCGCTGCGGCTTCGGCAATCTCCATCGACCGGCTGGCCCGCAAAGACGCGCGCGTGCTGGGGATCGTTGGCGCAGGCCATCAGGCTGGCTTCCAACTCCGCGCCGCTGCCAAAGTCCGCCGCTTTGAACGGGTGATCGCCTGGAACCTGCACCCCGACATGCTGCCGAAACTGGGAGCCGTCGCCGCCGAACTGGGCCTGCCGTTCGAGGCTGTGGATCTGCCCCGGATGCGAGAGGCCGATGTGATCATCACCATCACCTCCTCGCCCGCCGCTAGCCTGATGGCGGCGCATGTCAGCCCCGGCACCCATCTCGCCTGCATGGGCACCGATACCAAAGGCAAGCAAGAGGTGGACCCGGCCCTTGTCGCTGCTGCCCATGTCTTCACGGATGAGGTCGCGCAATCGATCTCTATCGGCGAGGCGCAACACGCCGTCGCCGCAGGCACGCTGGACGCCCACGCCATCACCCCCCTCGGCGAAGTCCTGATCGGACGCGATCCGGGGCGGCGGTCTGCTGAAGAGATCACCCTCTTCGACGGCACCGGTGTCGGCCTGCAAGACCTCGCCGTCGCAGCCGTTGCCGTAGCCCGCGCCCGTGAGCGGGGAATGGGGATTGACGTCGGGGTCTGAGATGGGGCCCAAATTTCTTACTCAAGAAATTTGGCCCGCTTCGGCTGCGCGCTGATTGTATCAGGCACAAGATTTCCGACCCGACCAGTTGCCGTCGTACCAAACCCATGCTCTGATTGAGGAAATCGGTTAAGGAGTGCGGTAAATGCGGGCCTTCATCAACGGCTTCGGACGGATCGGGCGGTCGGTGCTGCGGGCTTACTTGCAGTCCCCGGACCGCTGGCCGGGCTTTGAAATCGCCGGGATCAACGACATCGCAGCACCCGAGATGTGCGCGTATCTCTTTGAATTCGACTCTGTCTTCGGCCCCTGGCCCGGCTCTGTCACGCTGGAGGGAAGGGCATTGGTCGTCGATGGCCGCCGGATCCCGCTGCATCGGACCCCGGACTTGTCCAGCCTTGATCTTCAAGGCGTCGATCTGGTGATGGAATGCACTGGTCGGGCCGATGCTCGGGAAGTGGCGGAGCGGGGGTTGCGGGCAGGGGCGGGACGGGTGCTGATCTCGGGGCCGTCTTCGGCGGCGGATGTGACGGTGGTTCTGGGGGCGAATGAGGATCGGCTGGCGGGGCAAAGGATCGTCTCGAACGCCTCCTGCACCACGAATGCCCTCGCCCCGCTGGCGAAGTTGATCCACCGGAACTGGGGGATCGTGACCGGGTCGATGACGACGGTCCACTGCTATACCGGCAGCCAGCCAACCGTTGATGCCCCTTCCGCCGACTACCCCCGCAGCCGGGCGGCGGCGCTGTCGATGGTGCCGACCACGACCTCGGCGGCGCGGCTTTTGGATGGGGTGCTGCCAGAACTTTCTGGCCGGATCGCGGCGCAGGCGGTGCGGGTGCCGGTGGCCTCGGTTTCCTGTGTCGATTTCCATTTGGTGACGGAAAAGCGGCCCGGGGCCCTGGAGGTCAACGAGGCCTTCCGCGCGGCTGGAGGGGTGATCGGGGCGACGGACCGGCCGCTGGTTTCAACCGACCTGCGGGCCCGGCCGGAGTCGGTCGTGATGGCCTGCCCGGAGACGAAAATCACGGAGCAGGGGATGCTGCGGGTCTTTGGCTGGTATGACAATGAATGGGGGTTTTCCAATCGGATGCTGGATATGGCGGTCCGGATGGGCTGATCTGTCCACGGTGGGCGTTTTTGGATTATCGAATTAGACCAAAGGATTACGCGTGGTCATTAGGGATTTGGTAACATCTGTCCGACCCGTTAATCCATCCCGTCATCGGGGATGTTCAGCACCGTGCCACAGGCCTTGCAATGCACGGCGTCGTGGTCGTGGCGGCTAAGTCCGCAAGTTGGGCAAGGGAATTGCGCCTTGGCTGGGCGCAGGACGACCTGGATCAGCCGCAGGAAAAGGCTGATACCGAAGATCATGATCGCAACCGACAGAAGCTTGCCGCCGTTGCCGACCAGCGTGATGTCGCCAAAGCCGGTGGTCGAGAGCGTTGTCACGGTGAAGTAAAGCGCATCGACATAGTTCGCGATCTTCTCATTCACACCAGACTGCGTCTGATAGACCAGTGACGTCATCGCGAAGATGAAGATCAACAGGTTCAACGCCGCGCGGATCGTGGTTTCGTGCGGACCAAAGCCGGGAACGTCCTGTCGGAGTTGGTCGAGAGTCTGGGGTGAGTGGAAGACGCGGTAAAGCCTGAGCACCCGCAGGAAGGCCAAGCCCTCGCCCCAGATCGGCACCAACAGCGAGACGATCACCAGAATGTCGGCTATGCCCCAGAAGCTGACCAGGTCCTTCAACCGGCGGCGCGAGACCGAGAGTCGTGCAAGAAGGTCCGCCAGGAAAATCAGGCCGATGGCGACGCCGATAGCCGTGCTGTGTGTTCCGCGCGGCAGGAAAGACGAGGCCACCAGCCATAAGACTGTCAAAAGGTCAAAAGCCAGCAACAGATAGCGGAACCGGTCGCCGACCTTGCCCTTGCCTTCATAAAGCCAGCGGATGAAGACCCGAGGGGAAACGGTTGCCACTCTATTTCACCCTCTCGAACATCCAGCGCGGGGCGGCTTCGCCAAGGTTCATCGGGCCGGTATACTGCATCGCCAAGGTCTGGGGCGAGCAGTCATAGGCCACCGACATCGCCTGTACCATGCCGGAGGATTCGACCTTGACCTCGCCCGTCAGGCTGCTTTCGACGGTGGAGGTGAAGTCGATCCCCGGCGAGACCGGGCAGATATGGGCGGTGCCTTCCGCGCCGGACCATTCGGACTGGTCGATCCCGAAAGCCTCGACCGTGATGTAGAACGGGATCTCCATTCCGGCGAGCGATTCCGGCAGGTAGTCGGCGGCGACGGCGACATCTTCGGCCAGCCATTGGGCAGTGCCGTCAGGGTTCATCGTCAGGATGATCTGGCCCTTCATCGAGTTGTAGTTGACCTCTTCAGTGACGCGCCGCGATTGCAGGAAGCTGATCAGACTGTCGTTTGACAGCCGCCAGGTGCCCGCAAGGCATTGATCCATCTTGGGCAGCTTTTCGCATTCCCAGCAAGGCAGATAGAGGAACGCGTTCAACGGGCGGGGGTATTTCGCAGGGATCGTGTCGGTGTCGAATCGCACGATATGCAGCATGTAAATGTCCTTGCAGTCCTCTGGCTGGATATCCATCGGCATCGGCTCCCAGGGGTCGGCGGTGCCCTGCTTGCGCGAAAAGAACTCGATCCCGCTGGCGACGGAGTAGTTGCCGCCGGTGAAATGCAGGGCGTGCTGCAGGATGGTGAACGGGGCCGAGGGGAAATCGACCTTGCCATCTTGAGTGAAGGTGGTGGTCGAAGGATCGGGCAAGGCGGGGAACTGATAGCCCGAGGGCATCCGCACGGTGCCGTCGACCATGGCTTGGGCAAAGCGTTGCAGCCGGTCGGGGCCGACCGAGGCAAGCAGCGCCTCCATCTGCGCGGCTTCGCCTTCCGAAGTGGGCAACCCGGCGAAAAAGGCGGCCGTGGCATCCGGCCCTTCGCCCCAGAGGAAAGCAAAGAAGGTCATCGAGGGATAGGTGAGCTGGGTCAGGGGCGTGGTCTGGATCTTGGCCGCGAAGGTCGCCCCCAGGTTATCGGCATCCTTTTCGGTGAAATGGGCAAGGTTGCCGAAGAAACTGGCCGTGCCTTCCTGCCACCAAGCCGCAGAGGCCTTGGCGCCGAAAAGGGCGGGGGCAAAGCTTTCGCCCTGCACGCAATGAAAGCCCTCGTGCCCCATGATGGTGCGGATAAGATCGATGCCGACGTTGGCGGATTTCTGGGTATTGAAGCGGATGAAGCATTCACCGGGCTTGGCGAACCAGTTGGCATCGGCGAAGGCGTTGTCGAACCGCTCACCCGGGGCTTCGATGCCGGGGCCAAGGGGATCGGTGATATAGATGGTGACCGAGGGAAACTTGAAGCCAAGCTGGGTGGCATAGCCTTCCCAGGTGGTGAAGGCGGTCAGGGTGGCGTCGATTGTTTCCTTGCCGAAGGGGTCGGCCCATTCCGCCGGGGTGGTTTTGGCCCGGATCGCGCGGACGCCGATGGCCTGGCCGTTCACCGTGGCGTTTTCCTGGGCGATGACCTCGCAGGTCAGGCCCTCGGCGGTGTTGATGCCGAAGGTCTTGAAATATGCCGGATCGGTGCAATCACCAAAAGCCTGCGCCGCGGCGGGGGTGGCCAAAAGCGCGAGGAGAAGGGCAAGACGGCGCATGGGCGACCTCCGGCTGGGTTTGGGCCAACCTAGCGGGGCGCGGCGCCTTTGTCAGCCGGGCGCATGCACGGTCCAGGGGTTGGGATAGCGGAATTCCTCAAGGTTCGGGGTCTGGCCGATCCGGTCGACCACGGCGAAAAGGCCGGGGGTGGCAAGGGGGGTAAGGACGCCATGCCAAGTGCCGCGATGCAGGTTGATGCCTTGCGCGCCGTTGGTCAGGAAAGCGCGCGGGGGGTGTTGGGGGCCAAGCGAGACGATGACGAGGAAGGGATCGGCGGTCATCGGGATGAAGGCTTGGGAGCCTTCGGGGTGGCGTTCGATCAGGTCGAAGGCATAGGGCAGCGCGCGGGGTTCGGCCTTGAAGATGGAAATCCCGGCCCGGTTGTCTGGGTTGACCTCGGGCGCGAAATCGAGGCGCGCGCGGTCGTGGTGGCGTTGGCAAAGGCCGGCGTTGATCAGGCGGAAGTCGCCGGTTGCGTCAAGCACATCGCCGAAGGGGGCGAAGGTTGCGGCGGTGAGGGGTTCGGTGTGCAGGGTTTTCATCGGGCTGCGCCCTGTGGTCGGCCGCCGGGGGTTTCACACCCCCGGACCCCCGTGGGATATTTGGGAACAGAAGAAAAGATCATCTGGTTGGCCCAAAGGCGCCGGGGCCGCGCAGTTTGGCGTGGCGGTTGACGTCCTTGTAGAGGAGATAACGGAAGGGGGTCGGGCCAGCGGCATAGCAGGCTTGCGGGCAATAGGCGCGCAGCCACATGAAATCGCCGGCTTCAACCTCGACCCAATCCTGGTTCAGTTTGTAGACGGCCTTGCCTTCAAGGACGTAGAGGCCGTGTTCCATGACATGGGTTTCTTCAAACGGGATCACGCCGCCGGGCTGGAAGGTCACGATGTTCACGTGGGCGTCGTGGCGGATGTCTTCGGGGTCTACGAACCGGGTGGTACCCCAGCGACCTTCGGTGTCGGGCATGAAACGGATGGGGACGTCACGTTCGTTGGTCACGAAGACTTCTGGCGTCGTGACACCGGGGGCGGGTTCGTAAAGCTTGCGCAGCCAGTGGAAGCGGGCGGGGGTCGGGCCTTCGGCCAGCAGGGTCCAGGTGGTGGCGGGGGGGATGTAGGCGTAGGAGCCTGCGTCCATCTCATAGCCGGTGCCGTTGATCATCAGTGTGGCGAGGCCTTCGGTGAAGAAGAGCCAGTGTTCGGCCCCGGCCTCGGCGTCGGGGGCGTCAGAGCCGCCGCCGGGTTGGACCTCCATGACGTATTGCGAAAAGGTTTCGGCAAAGCCGGACATCGGGCGGGCGATCAGCCAGAGGCGGGTCTCCCGCCAACCGGGCAGATAGCTGGTGACGATGTCGGAAAAGCAGGCCTTGGGGATGAAGCAATAGCTGCCGGTAAAGACGGCGCGGCCGGTCATAAGGGCGGTCTGGGGCGGAAGGCCACCGGGCGGGGCGTAGTAACCGGGATGCTTGTCGGTCATGGCAGTTGGTCCTTGAGGCGAAGTTCGGCGATGCGTTCCACCTGACGGCAGGCAGTGGCGAATTCGGTGGCAGTGTCGTTGCCGATGCGGGTCTGGAAGGCCGCAAGGATGGTGGCCTTGGTGTTGTCGCGGACGGCGATGATGAAGGGGAAGCCGTGTTTGGCGACATAGTCGGCGTTCAGGCGCTGGAAGGTTTCGCGTTCCTCGTCTGTCAGGTTGTCCAAGGCGGCGGCAGCTTGTTCGGCAGTAGACTCGGGCGTCAGGCGTTTCGCCGCCGCCAGTTTCCCGGCAAGGTCGGGGTGGGCGGTCAGGACGCCGAGGCGTTCGTCAGGGCTGGCCGAGCGGAACATCCGGGTCAGCGCGTTGTGGAGGCCGGTGGCGCTGTCGTGCGCGGGGCCGAGTTCAAGGTCAAAGGCACGGTCGGCGATCCAGGGGGAATGTTCGAAGATAGAGCCGAAGCGCTCGACGAATCGGGCGCGCGTCATCTCGCTGGGGCGTTCCAAGCGTTTGTGCGGATGGGTGGTCGCCCAATGCCGGGCAATGTCGATGCGGCGCGGGAACCAGACGCCCTCATGTCCGCGCGCATAGTCAAGGAAGCGCTTGAGGCCGGCAATCTTGCCGGGGCGGCCGATCAGGCGGCAATGGAGGCCGATGGAGAACATCTTCGCAGCCCCTGTTTCGCCTTCGGCGTAGAGGGTGTCGAAGCTGTCTTTCAGGTAGCTGTAGAACTGCTCGCCCGTGATGTAGCCTGGGGAGGTGGCAAAGCGCATGTCGTTGGCTTCAAGCGTGTAGGGGATCACCAACTGGTCATGGTCGCCATATTCGCGCCAATAGGGCAGGTCGTCATCATAGGTGTCGGAAATCCAGGCGAGCGCCTTGGTTTCCGCCGTCAGCCGCACCGTGTTCATGCTGCAGCGACCGGTGTACCAGCCTTGCGGCGGCTCCCCCACGACTTCCGTGTGCAGGCGGAAACTTTCAGCGATCTGGGCGGCTTCCTCGGCTGCGGGCATGTCGCGGTGGTCGACCCATTTCAGCCCGTGGCTGGCGATCTCCCATCCGGCGGATTTCATCGCGGCCACCTGTTCGGGGTTCCGCGCCAAGGCCGTGGTCACGCCGTAGATGGTGACCGGAATGTCCATGCCAGTGAACAGCCGGTGCAGCCGCCAGAACCCGGCCCGCGCGCCGTAGTCGTAGATCGATTCCATGTTCCAATGCCGCTGGCCGGGCCAAGGCGCTGCACCGGCGATGTCGGACAGGAACGCCTCGGACCCGGCATCGCCGTGCAGAACGTTGTTCTCGCCGCCCTCTTCATAGTTGAGGACGATGGAAACGGCGATTTTCGCCCCACCCGGCCAGCGGGCATCGGGGGCGTTCGGGCCATGGCCACGGAAATCTCGGGGGTAACGGGTCAAGATCGGTCTCCTTCCCGCCCAGACTATGGGAAAAACCGAAAGCCATTTTAAGGATTTCACAGAAGGTCATATCACAGCATCGCAGGGTCGCGGGGGCTGACGTTTCGTGGTCTGATGCGACAAAATCGGAGGGAACTTTATGGGACGGTTGTCGACTCATGTGCTGGATACGGCCAAGGGCAAGCCCGCCAAGGGGGTGAAGATCACGCTTTACCGGGTTGCCGACGGGGTTCACCGGAAGATGACGGAAGTTGTCACGAACGCAGATGGAAGAACAGACGGCCCCCTGCTGGAAGGGACGGCACTGGAAGTTGGGGTTTATGAGCTGGTCTTTGGGGCCGGCGCCTATCTGCGGGCCAGCGGCCAGGCAGGCGAAGGTGTTCTTTTTCTTGATGAAATTCCGATCCGCTTTGGTGTGCCGGATGCAGGCCAGCATTATCACGTGCCGCTTTTGATCTCGCCTTTCAGCTATTCAACCTATCGCGGGTCCTGAAGGGGGTCTTGAAACCGTTACTTGCGAAGGGCGCGCGACCGGCATTATGTGGCTTCACACAATAATCGGATCGAGGAGACCCGCATGTTTCGCATGAAATCATTTGTTGCCGCCCCCGCAATTGCCCTGCTTCTAAGCGGGACTGCCCATGCAGCCTTGACGGCTGATCAGGTCTGGCAGTCCTGGAAGGATGGCGGTGCCGCACTTGGGCTGGATGTCACTGCCGCAACAGAGGTCAGCTCGGGCGGCGTGCTGACGCTGAACGGCGTTTCGATCGCCCCGGCAGGGATGCCCGGGATCACGATCTCTGACATGACCATGACCAGCGAGGCCGATGGTTCGGTCACCGTCGCTCCGGGCGCTGATATCGGCGTGGCGATGTCGGGCGGGGCCGAGGGCACTGTCAAGCTGGCGCATGAAGGTCTGGTCGTGACGGTCCATGAAGCCGAGGGCGGCATGGCCTATGACTATGCCGCAGCCAAGCTGGATGTGATCTATGACACCAAATACCCGGGCATGTCGCTGGATGGCAGCGAGCCGCCGATGGTCTCGTCTTCGGGTAATGTCGGCTTTACCAACCTGACCGGCAGCTATTCGGACACTATGGGAACGAACCGCGTCTTTGGGCTGGGCATCAAAGCCGACACTCTGGCTTATTCGACCTCGTCGGACGACCCGTCGATGGAGATGAAGCAAACCGCCACGAGCCAGACCAATGGCGTCGATCTGTCGTTCGCCTTCACGCTGCCCTCGACGATGTCGCTGTTTGCGATGGCGGGGCCGGCTGACTTCACGACGGCGCTGAACGAAGGCTTTGGCATTTCGCTGACCGCGACGCAGGGGGAATCCTCGGGTTCGATCACCCAGGAAAACCCCTACATGCCGATGAGCCTGAACATGAAGTCGGGTGGCGGTGAAGGGGCGATGACCTTCAACAAGGACAAGTTCGAGGTTCACTCGAGCATTGCCTCGTTCGAGATCGAAGCCGCACCGGGCATGATGCCGATGCCGGTCAAGATCACTTCGGGTCCGATGGAATTCGCGATGCTGTCGCCGGTCATGGCGGCAACGGCTGCGGATTATGCGTTCCTGCTGAAGCTGGGCCAGTTCTCGATCAACGAGGAAGCCTGGGCCATGGTCGACCCGACCGGCGCGTTGAAGCATGACGCGGCGGACGTGGCGATCGACATCTCTGGCAAGTCGACGATGGACCTGATCGGGCTGATGACGGCCGAAGATGCCGGTCTGCCGCCGCCGATCCCGGCAGTGGAAAGCCTGAACATCACCGAGCTTTCGGCCAAGGTGCTGGGGGCTGCGCTGATGTCGACCGGGGCCTTCACCTTCGACAACTCGATGGGCTTCCCGATGCCGCTGGGCGATGCGCAGGTCGATGTGACCGGTGCGAATGCGCTGATCCAGGGCCTGATCGCGACCGGCCTGCTGGCCGAGGAAGATGCAATGGGCGCCCAGATGATGATGGGCATGTTCATGGTACCGTCGGGCGATGACGCGCTGACCTCGAAGATCGAAGTCAAGGAAGGCATGCAGATCCTGGTGAACGGTCAGCCGCTGCCGATGTAATCTGGCTTAGGCCAAGAATAGGGGCGGGGCTTCGGCTCCGCCCTTTTCATTTGCGAGGCAGGCTTAAGCCCGGCCTAGAGGGCGGCAGCGCGGCGCAGGTCGTCGCGCATGTGCTGCGACATGTATTCGGTGAAAAGCTGGACCTTGGGGTCCTTCAACCTGCGGTGCTGGCTGAGCGAGGAAAGCTGGACAGCCAAGGGCGGGGTCGCGGTCGCAACCGGGACCAGCGCGCCGGATCGCAGATGGTCGGCGACCTCGAAGATCGGCTTCAGCACGATCCCGCGCCCGTCCAGCGCCCAGACGGTCAGCACATCTCCGTCATCGGATTCGAATGGGCCAGTGATTTCAAAGCGGCGCGGGCCTTCGGGGGTTTGCAGGGTCCACTGGAATTCCTTTGCCCCCGGAAAGCGCAGGTTCAGGCAGTCGTGCTTGTCCTGGACTAGGGCGGCCCCATCCGCAGGCATCCCGCGCCGTTCGATATAGGCCGGTGCAGCACACAGCAGGCGCGGGCAATCGGCAATGGTGCGGACCTTGAGCGTGCTGTCATCCAGATGCCCAAGGTGGAAGGCCACGTCGATGCCTTCGGCCACCACGTCGATGCCGCGATCCGAAAGGCGCAGCCGGACGTCGATCTGGGGGTAAAGGTCCTTGAAGGGCGGCACGCGCGGGGCAATCAGGCGGCGGCCGATCCCCAGCGGTGCAGCAATAAAGATCGTGCCGCGCGGGTTTTGCGTCACATCCATCACGGCGGATTCGGCGTCGTCGATGGCTTCCAGCACCTTTCGTGCGCCGTCATAGAAGATGCGGCCGTTTTCGGTGGGTTGCAGCGAACGGGTGGTGCGGCTGAACAAGCGCACGCCAAGGTGCTTTTCCAGCTCGGAAATCCGGGCCGAGGCGACGGCGGGCGAGGTGCGCTGGTCGCGGGCGGCGGCCGACATGCTGCCAAGCTCATAGACCCGGACGAACATGCGGATGTTGTTCACATAAGACATTCTTCGGCACCGGTTGAAAGTGATGCGGGCTTTCTATGGATTAACAGAAAGGTCAGGCGCGGTATAGCGTTTCGGCAAAACGCCATGGGGGGTGCCGCAATGTATGACTGGGTGGTTCTGTGGGAATGGGTGGAAATCGCCGTGCGCTGGCTGCACGTGATCACGGCGGTAGCCTGGATCGGGTCAAGCTTCTATTTCATCGCGCTGGACCTTGGCCTGCACCGTGACCGCAATCTGACCAGCGGTGCCGATGGCGAGGAATGGCAGGTTCACGGCGGCGGCTTCTATCATATCCAGAAATACTTGGTGGCCCCGGCGTCGATGCCTGACCACCTTGTCTGGTTCAAATGGGAAAGCTATGCGACCTGGCTTTCCGGTTTCGCCATGCTGGTGCTGGTCTATTACCTTGGCGCCGAGCTTTTCCTAATCGACCCGCAGGTGATGGAGCTGACAGTCTGGCAGGCGGTTGGTATCTCGCTGGCTTCGCTGGCCTTTGGTTGGATCGCATACAACACGCTGTGCAAGGTCTTTGTGAATGCGAACCAGACCGTGTTGATGGGCGCGCTGTTTGTCGTGCTGGTGGGGATGTCGTGGTTCTATACGCAGGTCTTCAGCGGCCGCGCGGCGATGCTGCATCTGGGCGCGTTTACCGCCTCGATCATGTCGGGCAACGTGTTCTTCATCATCATGCCGAACCAGCGCGTGGTGGTGGCTGACCTGAAGGCGGGCCGCAAGCCCGACCCGAAATACGGCAAGATCGCCAAGCAGCGGTCGACGCATAACAACTATCTGACGCTGCCGGTCGTCTTTCTGATGCTGTCGAACCATTACCCGCTGATATTTGCGACCGAGTGGAACTGGATCATCGCGTCACTGGTCTTCCTGATGGGGGTGACAATCCGGCACTGGTTCAACACCAAGCATGCACGAAAAGGCAACCCGCACTGGACCTGGGGTCTGACGGTGATCCTGTTCCTGATCATCGCCTGGCTTTCAACCGCGCCGATGCGGCTGGTTGAAGGAGAGGCCAAACTGCAGGGCGCCGCGCTGACCTATGCCTCGGCTGAGGGGTTTGGCGATGTGGTGGGCATCGTGCAAGGCCGCTGCTCGATGTGCCATGCGGCGGAACCGGGCTGGGAGGGGCTTTACTGGCCGCCGAAGGGCGTGCTGTTGGAGACCGAAGCCCAGATCGCGCATGAAGCGCGGCGGATCTATCTGCAGGCCGGGGTTACTCATGCGATGCCGCCGGGGAACCTGAGCTTTATGGAGCCTGCGGAACGGGCGGCCATTGTGGAGTGGTTCCGGGGCGCGGGGGCGGAGGAGCCGATCTGACGTTCGGGGGAAGATTTCTTGAATAAGAAATCTGTCAAAATCCTTACTTAAGGATTTTGGTCCTCGCTGCGTGTCATACTCTCGCGGTTCTTGTCATAATGCCGCGTGCCGGTAAACTCCGGCAGCCAGCTTTCGCGGAGGATGGTCCACAGTTCATAGGTCGGTTGGAACTGGTCCGTCGTGTCGAACGTGCCAAAGTTGATCCCGATCTCGTCCTCGATATGGGCAAAGACCGGCGAGCCGCAGGTCGGGCAGAAGGACCGGTCGCCCCAGGTGGCCCAGGTTCCGGTCAGAGTGACGGCGTTTTCGGGGAAGATCGCCGAGGCGTGGAAAAGTGCGCCGTGGTTCTTGCGGCAGTCCATGCAGTGGCAGATGCCAACCCGGTAGGGCTGTCCGGTGGCGATACAGCGAAGAGCGCCGCAAAGGCAGCCACCGGTCACAGTTTCCATCAGCTTAATCCCCCAGCTTGGCGTGAACCTCGTCAAGGTCAACCGGCCCTTTCGGCATCTTGTTGGCCGGGTTCTCGAAGTCATACTGGAAAAGCTGGAAATCGCGTTTGTAGATTTCCCACATCAGATGCATCGACAGATCGTCGAAATAGGCCTCGACCGGATGGGCGCGTTTCGGCCCGTGGCCTTCGCTTTCGTTGAAGCGGGGGATCTTTGCCAGATCAATCGGATGCTTGGGGTGGATGTTGTCCAGCACCACCTGCATGCCGGGATTGAAATCCTCGGTAAAGAAGATGTGGTTATAGCGCCCACCGTTGACGATGAACGTCGAGATATGCCCCGCCATCGCCGACCAGTGGATGTCGGGCTCCATCGGCTTTTTCCAGCGGATGGTGTCGCGGGCGAACAGGAGGAACCGGCGGAAGCTGGCGATCTGGTCGAACTCCTGCTTGCCGTCGTCGCCCCCGACTTCGATGCCGTATTTCTGCACCAGAAGCGGCACGAGGTTGCCGCGGTAGCGTTTGCCGTTCCGCTGGATGCCGCAGATCTTGTCGAAGAAGGACGAGAGAATCCGGGTATAGGGATTGCGCACGCAGGTGAAGGAATAGACTTTGTGGCCACGCACCGCGCGATCGATGCGCTGCTGGCTTCCCTCCATTGCCCATTTGTGCATCCCCGACGTCGCGTCGTGGATGTCACCGTCGAAGAACTGGCCCTGATCGGCGTAGAACATGATCTGCCCGATCGTCGAGCAGGCGCATTTCGGCACGACCCGGTAGACGACGCTTTCGCTTTCCGTCATCCATGTTCCTGGAAACCCCATCTTTCAAACCCCCTTCACGCCAACACACCCTTGCGCCGCGAATTATTCAAGGATTGCGGCAATCCAGCAGACATTATTGGGCTTTTCAAGGCGGCTTGCCAGAGGCTAGGGAGATGAGACGAGCAAATACATCCTCAGCGCGAAATCAATGACGAAGATCGCCTTCATCCTGCTTTGCCACAAGGATCCCGAGGGGGTCATCGCCCAAGCCCTGCGGCTTACGGCGGCAGGCGACTATATGGCGATTCACTTTGACGGGCGGGCCAGCACTGCGGATTACGAGCGGATTCGCGCCGCACTGGACGACAATCCGCAGATCGCCTTTACCAAGGCTCGGATCAAATGCGGCTGGGGGGAATGGAGCTTGGTTGCCGCAACGCTGGAAACGTTGAAGGCGGCCGAGGCCAGGTTTCCGGGGGCCACGCATTTCTACATGCTGTCGGGCGATTGCATGCCGATCAAGACGGCAGAGCACGCCTATGCAAGGCTGGAGGCTGAAGAGGCCGATTTCATCGAAAGCTTTGATTTCCACAGCTCGGGCTGGATCAAGACCGGCCTGAAGGAAGAGCGGCTGATCTATCGGCATTGGTTCAACGAACGGCAGAACAAGGCCTGGTTCTATCGGTCGTTGGAATGGCAGCAGCGGCTGGGTCTGAAGCGGAAGGTCCCGGATGGTCTGCAGATCAGGATCGGCAGTCAATGGTGGTGCCTGCGGCGCCGAACGGTCGAGATGGTGCTTGGCTTCATCGCAAAACGGCCAGATGTCACGCAATTTTTCAAGACCACGTGGATCCCGGACGAGACCTATTTCCAGACGCTGGTCGCCCATCTGGTGCCCGAACACGAGATCCGCTCGCGGACGCTGACGTTCCTGACTTTCACCGATTACGGCATGCCAGTCACTTTCTACAACGACCATTACGGGGTGTTGCTGACGCAGGATTACCTTTTTGCCCGCAAGATCAGCCCCGATGCGATAGAGCTGAAAGAGCGGCTGGGCACGCTTTATGCCGAGACCGGGCGCAGTTTCGACACCACCAACGATGGACGGCGGCAGTTCGAATTCCTTGCGTCGCGCGGGCGGATCGGTCGGCGTTTCGCGCCTCGGTTCTGGGAGGTCGAGGCCAGCCTTGGCCGCGACCGAACGCTGATGTTGGTCGCTTGCAAGAAGTGGCATGTGGCCAAGCGTCTGGTAGATCGGGTCCGGAACATTGCGGGGCTACCGGGGGTGGCCTACCTGTTCAACGAAGACGGGACCGATCTGCCCGACCTGGGCGGCATCGAGTCCTCTCTGGCCAAGCGCATGCGGCATCGCCGGTCGCTGGTCCGGATGCTGTTCGAACACTGGGAGACGGACCGGCTGATCCTGTGTGTCGATCCTGCAAGCGTTGACCTGATCGAGGATTTCTACCGCGACCGGGCCAAGGTTCGGCTTCTCGACATCGATTGCAGCTTCAGTGACGACTATCTGATCGGCCATGCCCGGCGGGTGGGGCTGGCGGGGACACATGCGTCTGATGCGGCGATCGGGAAACTGTTGCCGACGATTCGCGCAGATGTGAAGTTCGACAGCGAAAGATTGCGCGACATGAACCTTGCGGGGTTCTTCACCCTGCGTCAGGGCGCAAACTGCGAGGATAACGCAGCCGCTTTGGCGGCGTTCCTTGACATCCCCGCCGGACAGGCGCGGGAGATCGCCGAAACCGACTACCTATTCGTGGATTGACCAAATGAGCTGGAGCTACGACCCGACCAATATCTTCGCCCGGATCCTGCGCGGCGAGATCCCGAACAAGACGGTGATGGAAACCCCGCATACGCTGGTCTTCCATGACATCCGGCCGCTGGCCCCGGTGCATGTGTTGGCGATCCCGAAGGGCGCCTATGTCAGCCTTGACCATTTTGCAGCCGAGGCATCAGCAGAAGAGATTGTGGATTTCCACCGGACCGTTGCCAAAACCTGCGCGATTCTGGGGCTGACCGGGCCGGAAGGGTTCCGCGCGATCACCAACACCGGGCCGCATGGGATGCAGGAAGTGCCACATTACCACCTGCATATCCTGGGAGGCCGGGTGATGGGACGGATGGTCGAGCCCGTCTGAACCGGCCCACGTAATTCCGCAAGCTTCGGGTCGCTTGTGCGGCCTGGCGCGGGCATCTTCCGGAAAAATGGAGGATGCGATGCACTATGTAGCGATGCCAACGGAACAAGCCCGCCACTATCAGGCCGGGGGGCTGGACGCGAATGGGCAGCTGCCGGAACGAGCGGTTTCGGATGGAGGTGGCAATCCCTGTCGGCATTGCCTAGGGATGATCCCGGAAGGGGCGGGGATGCTGATCCTGGCGCACCGGCCGTTCCCGAGCCTCCAGCCCTATGCCGAGCTGGGGCCGATTTTCCTGTGTGCTGACCATTGCGAGCGTGGTGGCGGGGATGCCAGGCCCGAAGCGCTGGCCTCGCCGGAATACATCGTACGGGGCTATGGGGCGGATGACCGGATCGTCTATGGCACCGGGCGGGTGGTGGCGAGCGAGTCGATCCCTTTGCGGGCGGCGGAGCTGTTTGCCGATCCGAGGGTGGCCTATCTGCATGTGCGGTCGGCGCGGAACAACTGCTATCAGGCCCGGATCGACCGTTAGGACGGTTTTCAAATTGAGCGGCGTGCCGCCGCAAGTCTGGTCTCTCGGTCCCGTGCAGGGCACGGGTCCTAGGGGCGTAGGGGGCGCTGCCCCCCAGGGGCCATGCGGCCCCTCCCCCCGGGGATATTTGGGAAGAGAAAGGGCTTGTCAGAGTGCCGGGTTGGCGGCGTCCCAGGTTTTCAGCCAGCGTTTCGGAGCGGCATTGCGCCATTGCTGGATCAGGCGCGCCTTGGCCCAAGCTTCGTCGATCCGGCCGGCGCGGGCGAGGATCAACCCGTGCGGGGTGTAATGGGGGTGGAGGAAGAAGGTCTCGGGATCGGCGGCAAGCAGCATCTCGCGTTCGTCCGGCCCGGCCTTGAAGGGGGCGCCATCGGCAAGGGCGGCCCAGTAGCACCACATCTTGGCATGAGCTTTCAGGACTTCGTGGCCCCAAGGGTGGGCAAGGGTGACCTCGGGCAGGTTCAGCCCGAGGGCGAGGGATTTGAGTTCAGGCCAGGTGGCGATCACTGCGGGACGCAGGCGGGGTTTTCAAGCGGGCCGGCACCTTCGAAGCTGACGATCTGGGTGTCTTGCACCATGATGCGCCAGCCGCCTTCGACCACCTGCCAGGCACCCATGCCATAGATCGGGTGTTCGGCATAGCAAGTGTCCTGCGACAGGACATAGGCATCCATTTCGCCATCGGCCTTGGAGGTAAGGGTCACCTTGCCGTCAGCAACATCGCCAAGGATGTAGACCGCGCTTGTGGTCTGGTCGGCAAGCTCGGTCTCGGCCAGGGCCGGGGTCGAGAAGAACATGGTCGCAAGGACAAGGCAGCGGGTCAGCATCGGGAAGGCTCCTGAATTCTTATGCCTGGAAGGTGGACCATTGACCGAGTTGCGGCAAGATAGGTGGGGGTAGGGAATGCCGCAGGTTGCTTGGGCGGGCCGGGTAGGGAAAACCCTAGCCAAGCCAAGCAAGAGGGGCGACCATGGCAGGATTGGGCTAAATGACCCTTCCGCTGGGGCGCAAGGGATTTCCGGCGATCCAGTCAAGTGCTGCAAGGTCATTGGGTGTAAGCATCCGCGCCAATCAATGAGTGCCGGTCGTCGCCGAAGTCACGGATGGAGCCTTTCGCCGCGTGCAAGCATGTCGACGAATGCAGCGACGCGCTTGGCGCGGGTCTCTGGGCGTTTGGCGGTGGTAAGGCGGTAGTAGATGGCGTAGCGGTTCTGCGCGTTCAGCGTGTTGTAGGTATTTGCCGCGTCGGCATTCCGGGCCAGCGCGTCGAGGAAATCCTGCGGGACTTCGGCACCTGCCCCGCCAGAGTAGGCTGCGTCCCAGCGGCCGTCGGCCTTTGCGGCTTCGACATGGACAAGGCCCGCCGGGGTCATCCGGCCTTCGGCGATCAGCTTTTCGACATGGGCTCGGTTCTTCTGACTCCAGCCCGAGCGGGGCTTGCGAGGGCTGAAGCGCTGAAACCAATGGTCGGGGCCGCCGGGGCGTTTGGTGCTGTCGATCCAGCCGAAGGCCAGGGCCTCGATGACGGCCTCCTCCCAGGTGAGCGAGGGGGTGCCACTGGCCTTCTTGAAAAGCTTCAGGGTCAGTTCGGGGGCCGACGCGTGGTTGGCCAGAAGCCAGGCGCGCCAGTCGGAGGGGGTGGCGAAGGGAAGGGAATCGCTCAATGCGCCTCCGCCCAGTTGCGGCCCTTGCCGGATTCGACGGTCAGCGCGACCCTTAGCGACACTGCCGGATGGTGGGCGTTTTCCATGATCTCTTTGGCTGCGGCAGCAAGGATATCGGCCTGCGCTTCGTCCACTTCGAACAAGAGTTCGTCGTGGACTTGCAACAGCATTTTCGCGTCGATCGCGGCGATGGCGGCGGGCATCCTTATCATCGCGCGGCGGATCACGTCTGCGGCTGTCCCCTGAATGGGCGCGTTGATCGCGGCGCGTTTGGCGAAACCGGCGCCGGGGCCTTTGGCGTTGATCTCGGGGGTGTGGATTTTCCGACCGAACAGCGTCTGCACATAGCCGTTCGCCTGCGCGAATTTGACAGTTTCGGACATGTATTCCTTGATGCCGGGGAAACGCTCGAAATAGCGGTCGATGAAGCCCTGCGCTTCGCTGCGCGGAATGCGCAGGTTGCGGGCAAGGCCAAAGCCGGAGATGCCGTAGATGACGCCGAAGTTGATCGCCTTGGCCTTGCGGCGGATGTCGGGGGTCATCTGGTCGAGGGGGACGTTGAACATCTCGGACGCGGTCATGGCGTGAATGTCGATGCCGTCCTTGAACGCCTGCTGCAGGGCGGGGATTTCGGCGATATGGGCCAGAATGCGCAGCTCGATCTGGGAATAATCGAGGCTGACCAGCACCCGGCCCGGCGGGGCGATGAACGCCTCGCGGATGCGGCGGCCTTCTTCGGTGCGCACGGGGATGTTCTGCAGGTTCGGGTCGGTCGAGGCCAGGCGGCCGGTGTTCGCCCCCGCGATGGAATAGCTGGTATGAACGCGGTGGGTGTCGGGGTTGATCGCCTCTTGCAGGGCATCGGTATAGGTGGATTTCAGCTTAGCGATCTGGCGCCAGTCAAGGACGAGTGCGGCCAGTTTCGCGCCCGTGGGGTGGCTGTCTTCCAGCGTGGTGATGTCTTCGAGGATATCCGCGCCGGTGCCATAGGCCCCGGTCTTGCCCTTCTCTCCACCAGGAATTTGCAGCCGGTCAAAGAGGATTTCGCCCAGTTGTTTGGGGGAGCCGACATTAAACTTTTCGCCCGCGATGGACTGGATTTCCTCCTCCAGCTGCACCAGCTTTTGCGCGAAGACATTGGACATGCCACGAAGGACCTCGCGGTTGACCTTGATGCCGGTCATCTCCATTTCGGCCAGAACGGGGACCAGCGGGCGTTCGAGGGTTTCATAGACGGTGGTGACGCGCGCCCGGTGCAGTTGCGGCTTGAACAGCTGCCACAGGCGCAGGGTGACATCGGCGTCTTCGGCAGCATATTTCACCGCGTCGTCGATGGCGACTTTGTCGAAGGTAATCTGAGCCTTGCCGCTGCCCAAGAGGGTCTTGATCGGGATCGGCTGGTGGCCGAGATAGAGGTCGGAGAGCGTGTCCATGCCGTGGTTGTTCAGGCCCGCCTGCATGGCATAGCTCATCAGCATGGTGTCGTCGAAAGGGGCGATGCGGATCCCTTGGCGGGCGAATATCTTCCAGTCGTATTTCATGTTCTGGCCGATCTTGAGGATCGCGGCGTCCTCAAGCACCGGCTTCAGCGCGGCGAGGGTTGCCTCCATCGGCAATTGGCCTTCGGCCAGCGCAGTCGCGCCGAAAAGGTCACCGCCGCCGGTGGTGTGGCCCAGCGGGATATAGGCGGCAATGCCTGCATCGACGCAAAGGGAAATGCCGACCAGATCGGCCTGCATCTCGTCAAGGCTGGTGGTTTCGGTATCGACGGCCACATGGCCGATGTCGCGGATATGGGCGATCCAGCGGTCAAGCGCCACCCTGTCGCGGATGCATTCATAGGAGGCGTGGTCGAAGGGCAGGCGCTCTTCGTTCGACGGGGTATCCTCATGCGCGCCCTTCACCTCTAGCGACCCGGACTCCGGCAAAGCGGGGGGCGTGATGCCCAGCTTGTCGGCGACGCGCTTGGTCAGGGTGCGGAATTCCATCGCCGCAAGAAAGCCCATAATCGCGTCGGGGTCGGGCTGTCTGACCACAAGGTCATCGAGGCTGATGTCGACCGGCGTGTCGGTCTTCAGCGTCACCAGATCGCGGGAAATGCGGATCAGGTCGGCGTTGTCCATCAAGGCTTCGCGGCGCTTGGGCTGCTTGATTTCACCAGCGCGAGTCAGCAGCGTATCAAGGTCGCCGTATTCCTGGATGAGGAGGGCGGCGGTCTTCAACCCGATGCCCGGCGCGCCGGGGACGTTGTCGGTGCTGTCACCGGCAAGGGATTGAACATCAATAACTTTCTCGGGCGGGACACCGAATTTCTCCATCACCTCATCCGGGCCGATTTTCCGGGTCTTCATCGGGTCGAACATGTCGATGCCGGGGCCGATCAGCTGCATCAGGTCCTTGTCGGAGGAGATGATGGTGCAGCTTCCCCCCGCCTCCACGGCCAGCCGCGCAAGGGTGGCGATGATGTCATCCGCCTCGAACCCCGGGGTCTCGATGCAGGCGACGTTGAAGGCCCGGGTGGCGTCGCGGGTGAGGGGGAACTGCGGGCGCAGGTCTTCCGGCAGCTCGGGGCGGTTGGCCTTGTACAGGGGGTAGATCTCGTTGCGGAAGGTTTTGGCGGAATGGTCGAAGATCACCGCAATATGGGTCGCGGCCCCGGCGCGTTTTCCAGTCGAAATCTCGTTCCAGAGGATGTTGCAGAACCCTGCCACGGCACCGATCGGCAAGCCGTCGGACTTGCGGGTCAGGGGCGGCAGCCCGTGATAGGCGCGGAAGATGTAGGCCGAGCCGTCGATCAGATGAAGGTGATGGCCCTTGCCGAAACTCATGGTCGTCTCCCTGCGTTGCGGGGGATTATTGGCAGAAAGGGGGGCAAAGGGCTACTGGATTTGGCCGGAAAGGTGCCAGTCAAGCGACAGGGTGACCGACCAGTTGGCGGGCGTCCAAAGCCCGAAGGGAATGCCCGAGGCGCGCAGGGTTTCGCCCAGCCAGACGTTACAGGTGCGAAAGCCGCTGAAATGGCCATGGGCGGGAAAGAACGCGTCGGTGTCGGTAAAGCCGGGGTGGTCAAGGGGTGTCTGGCTGGCGATGGCCTTGGTGGTTTCGGTCAGAAGCGCCTGATACTGCCGTTCCGAAAGCTCGAGAAAACGCAGGTTTGGCATAGGGTTGAGGGGGCCGAAGACGTCAACCCGGATCACAGCGTCATCCCCGGTCGCAGCGGTCAGGACGGCTGAGGTGGTGATGTCGGCATAGGTTCCGGCCGTCGTGTAAAAGCCCGCCGAGCCCCAGCCAAGGAGAAGCCATTCCGCCCCCGGATGGTTCACCGGCACGCCTGCTTCTTCGGCAAAGGCAAAGCGGGCGCGGACCTCGGGGGTGAGCAGGAAGAGGATGTCGGTATGGATCGGGCCTTGCAGAAGGCCGATGGTATGGGCGGGTCGGCCGGTGTAGTCAGGACCGGGGCCGGGGATCAGCGGCAGGATGAAGCTGGCCGCGAGGTAAAGGAGTGGCAGAGCGAGGGTAAGGGCGACGAGGCGAAATGCGTGGTGCATCGGGGTCAGGGGCCAAAAGCCTTGGAAGGCTTTTGCAAATCTTTTCGAAAAGATTTGCGCCCTCGGGGCAGCGGGTCGGGCAAGACCCTAGTGGTCGTCGTGGGCGTGGGTGTGGGCGCGGTCGATGACATAGCGCTTGTCGCAATAGCCGCATTCGACAAATCCGGTGTCTTGCGGGATCGAAAGCCAGACGCGCGGATGGCCAAGCGCACCCTCGCCGCCGTCGCAGGCGACTTTCCAGCTGGTGACGGTCTGGGTCTCGGGGGCTTCGATTGGCATGGGTCGGGTTCCTATTCTGTCCGTGATTGCTTTTAGCGGGGAAGGGACGGGAGGCACAAGGGAGCCGTTTGCGCCTCTTGTCAGGCTGAGGCGGCGTTCTGTGCGTTAGGTCAAGGGTTTACCCGGAAGACACTTGTCTTGCCCGCGTCTTCCATGTGTCTTCCAAGCGTCTTCCCACGCGGCGCGGCCAAGCTTTGTTAACCTTAGGCTGCGAATCAGGTCGGGAAGGGGAAGTGTCATGGTGCTGACGGCAGCAAGGATCGGCGAATTGGTGATGACCGGCGGGGCTGCTGGCAGTCCGGCCGAACAGATCGCGGCAATCGCCCTTTCGCTGGAGGGTCAGGGGGCGAGTCTTTGCGACCTTTGTCTTCTGCGCGCCTTCTACGGGCATGACGCTTTTGATCCCCAAGCGCTGCGTGCAGCTTTGGGGGCTGTCTTGCCCAATGGCCTGCAGACCACTTTGACGCTGGTGCCGGTGGCCTGGGCCGGTCCGGGCGATGGCGCTTTGTCGGTCGAGGCGGTGGCGGTTCCGCGCAAGCGGCTTGCTACGGTGGGGGCGGGGCCCTTCGTCGCCGGGCTGCGGCAGGGGCGGTTCCTTTTTCTGGGTGGTCAGGCGGGGGCGACGGTCGGCAGTTTGGCCGATGAAAGCCGGTCGG
Source organism: Paracoccaceae bacterium (assembly GCA_947504705.1). Lineage (GTDB taxonomy): Bacteria > Pseudomonadota > Alphaproteobacteria > Rhodobacterales > Rhodobacteraceae > Tabrizicola. Next base: position 131,371 of record CANNIA010000002.1, on the reverse strand, counting down.
TCATGCAGGCCTTGGGCCAGACACTTGCGGGCTTGGGGGCTGGCTTTGGCGATGTCGTCAAGATGAACCGCTGGTATCACGCCGAGGGCACCAAAGAGGCCTGGGCGCCTTCGGCCCTTGCAACGGCAAGTTTCTATGTCGAACCAGGCCCGATTGCGACGGCGATATCCTTGCCGGTGGCCTTGCCCGAGGGCAGGTCGATCCAGATCGAACTGATGGGGATGATCGGCGAGGATGGCCAGGCCCTGCCCAAGACGCATAGCTGGCCCGAGGGGCTATGGGATTGGCCAATCCATCTGCCCTACAAACACGGGCTGGCCTGCGGTGGCATCGGCTTTGTCGGCGGGCAGGTCTCGCTGGACGCGCAGGCGCAGGTCATCGACCCGGATCACCTTGACCGGCAAGTGCGTCGAAGCCTTGGCTGCATCGACCGGGTGGCTGATGGGCTGGGAAAGGTGCGCCAACAGCTGCACCTTGGCGTCTATTACGAAGTGCCGGAAGGGGGGCTTGCGGGCGTGGCCCCCGGCGCGGCAGAGCTTTTGGCCCTTGGGCGCGGCCCGGTTCCGGCGGTTCTGGCGGGGTTCAAGACCCTGTCCTATCCGCAAATGCGGGTGGAAATCGAGGCGATGGTGGACTTGACCGACTGAGCTTTAGCCTATTGGCGCCGCACGCGACTTCAGCGCCGTCAGCCAGCCCAGCCCCTGCGAGGTGCCTTTGGCCGGGCGATACTCGGCGGCGATCCAGACCGAAGGGCAATGCGCGTCGATCTGGTCGCAAAGGTCGGGCAGGGAAAACCCGCCGCCGCCCGGTTCGTTGCGCGACGGGAAGCCCGAGATCTGCACATGGTTGATCCGATGGCGGTGATCTTCCCAGACCTGCGCCGCATCGCCATGCAGGCGGGTGGCATGCCAGAGGTCGAATTGCAACCCGATCCGGGGGTTGGCAAGGTCATCCAGAATGCGGGCCGCCTGATCATAGTCGTTCAGGAAATAGCCGGGCATGTCATCGGGGTTCAGGGGCTCCAGCGACAGCACCAACTCCGGCGCCTGTTCCAGCGCCCAGGCCAGGTTCTCGACCAGACACTGTTCGGCCTGCGGCCCCTTGGCGACCCCGGCCATGACATGCAGCCGCCCGGCCTGCAGCCGGGTGGCGTATTCCGCCCCGCGCAGGAAGCTTTCGCGAAACTTCATCTCCATCCCTGGCACGGCGGCAAAGCCACGGTCGCCGCTTGCCCAGTCGCCGGGGGGCGTGTTGATCAGCGCGACGGGCAGGCCGTTCAGCGCGCGTTCCCAATCGGCCATGGTCTGGTCATAGGGAAACAGCATTTCGACCCCGTCAAACCCGCAACGCTGCGCCCAGTCCGGACGGTCAAGCGTCGGGACCTCGGTGAACAAGAGGGTCAGGTTGGCTGCGTATCGGGGCATGTATTCAGGGCAACTCGGACGAAAGGATGACCGGGAAAAACTGCCCCGAGGACCATAGACCGAACCACCTTTGCCCGTCGTGCAGGTGATGGCAACCCAGATCGACCAGACGGAAGAAGGTTTTTCGGTCGATCAGCGCCCAAAGATTGGCGCGGATCAGGATATAGGGCGAGGGTTCCCCCGTGGCTTCGTCGCGCGTGACGCGCAGGGGATGACCGGGGCCAAGCACGGTCTCATCCTCGGTTTTGGTGGTGAAGGTCAGGGTTTGGCCTTGGCCTTCGCCCGCAACTTCGAAGTCGATGGCCAGAAGCGGGGCGTCATCGACCTTGATCCCGACCTTCTCGACCGGGGTGACAAGGAAGTAATCGTCGCCCTCGCGTTTCAGGATCGAGGAGAAAAGCTTGACCAGGGGCGCGCGGCCAATCGGGGTGCCAAGGTAGAACCAGGTGCCATCGCGGGCGATGCGCATGTCGATGTCGCCGCAGAAGTCCGGATTCCACAGATGGACCGGAGGCGGACCTTTCTTTCCGGCGGCCTTGGCGGCGGCGGCGAGGGTATCGGCGTTGGGTTTGGTCATGCGGCCAATGTAATGGGGAACGGGCGGGGCGCAATGGGGGGTGGGGCGGGGATCGGCAGCGCGGGGTCAGCCGGGGCCAAATCTCTTAACGAAGAAATTTGTCAAAATCCTTGCTTAAGGATTTTGGGCCCGGCGGATGACGCATCTCTCACGAGGATTTGTGTCAAGTCGCCTTTTGCCATTTGTGCCCGGCGGGATAACCCGCTTTACTGGCGGCAACCGACCCTAAACGGAGCTTGAGGTATGGCCGACACGAAGGCGCTTGTTGCGGAAATCGAGGCGCTGGGCGCGCGGCTGGGTGAGGCGAAAGCCTCGATCAACCGGCGATTCATCGGGCAGGAAAAGGTGGTCGATCTGGTGCTTGCCAGCATGCTGTGTGGTGGCCATGCGCTGCTGGTGGGTCTGCCGGGCTTGGGCAAGACCCGGCTGGTCGATACTTTGGGCACGGTGATGGGGCTGAAGGCCAACCGCATCCAGTTCACCCCGGACCTGATGCCCGCTGATATTCTGGGGTCGGAAGTGCTGGAAACCGCAAAGGACGGCAGCCGCGCGTTCCGTTTTGTCGAAGGGCCGATCTTCTGCCAGCTTCTGATGGCGGATGAAATCAACCGCGCCTCGCCCCGGACCCAGTCGGCGCTGTTGCAGGCGATGCAGGAAAAGGAAGTGACCATTGCGGGCGAGCATCGCCCCTTGGGTCAGCCCTTCCATGTGCTGGCGACGCAGAACCCGATTGAACAGGAAGGCACCTATCCCCTGCCCGAGGCGCAGCTGGACCGCTTCCTTGTGCAGGTCGATGTGGACTATCCCACCCGCCAGACCGAACGTGACATCCTGATTGCCACCACCGGTGCCTTTGAGGACGAGGCGCATCAGGTCTTTACTGCGGCCGAACTTCTTTCCGCGCAGGCGCTGATCCGGCGGATGCCGGTCGGTGAAGCCGTGGTCGAGGCGATCCTTGATCTGGTCCGCGCCTGCCGTCCGGGTGAGGAGGAAGGCCGCGATCTGGCCGACAGCCTGAGCTGGGGTCCGGGGCCGCGCGCGGCGCAGGCGCTGATGCTGATGGTGCGCGCGCGCGCGCTGCTGGATGGGCGGCTTGCGCCTTCCATCGGCGATGTGGCCGAACTTGCGCAGGCGGTGCTGGTCCACCGGATGGCGCTGTCCTTCGCAGCACGGGCACGGGGCGAAAGCCTGGCCGGGATCATCGCCCGGGTGACGGCCCGTGTTCTTGCGCTTGAGGCTGCCGCATAATGCTGACCCCCGACCTGCGGACCCGCGCCGAGGCGCTGGGGCAGTCGTTGCCGCCCCTTTTGGCCGAGGCCGAGATGCTCGCCTCGACCGTCATGCTGGGCGAGCATGGGCGGCGGCGCGCGGGTATGGGGGATGAGTTCTGGCAATACCGCCCGGCGCATGCCGGTGATTCGGCGCGGATGATCGACTGGCGGCGCTCGGCCCGGTCGGATGCGCATTTCGTGCGGGAACGCGAATGGCAGGCGGCGCAGTCGGTGACGATCTGGGTCGATCAGGGCCGGTCGATGGGGTTTTCGGGCGCAAAGGGGCGGGAACCGAAGGTAGACCGCGCGCGGCTTCTGGCTCTGGCGCTGGCGGTGCTTTTGTTGCGTGGTGGTGAGCGGGTGGGCTTGGCCGGGTTGGCGCAGCCACGGTCGGGCCGGACGCAGCTTTTGCGGCTGGCCTCGCGGCTGGTCGGGGAAGGTGCGGCGGATGACTATGCCGCGCCCGAGACGGAAGGCATGGTTGCCCATGGCCGGGGCGTCTTCCTGTCGGATTTTTTGGGCGATCTGCAGGGCATCGAGGCGGGGCTGGCGCGGGCGGCGGACCGGGGGGTGAAGGGCATCCTGATCCAGATACTGGACCCATCCGAGGAAGAGTTTCCCTTTGACGGCCGAACGATCTTTGAATCGATGGGCCGCAGTCTAAGCCATGAGACGAAAGAGGCGGGCAATCTGCGCACGCGCTATCTTGCGCGGCTGGCGGAACGCAAGAACCGGCTGGCTGGCCTTGCTCGCGCGGTCGGCTGGCATTTCAGCACGCATCACACCGGCAGCCCGGCGCAATCGGCGCTTCTGTGGGCTTACCGCGCGCTGGAGGGTGGGCGCTGATGTTTGCGATCGGCCCCTTGGGCTTTGCCGCCCCCTGGCTTTTGCTGCCGCTGATCGCGCTGCCTATCCTGTGGATTCTGTTGCGCGCGGTGCCCCCGGCCCCGATCAGGCGGCGGTTTCCCGGCGTGGCGCTGATCCTTGGCCTGCGGGATGACGAGGCCGAGGCGGACAAAACCCCCTGGTGGCTTTTGCTGATCCGCACGCTGGCGGTGGCAGCGATGATCATCGGCTTTGCCGGGCCGGTCCTGAACCCCGAAGACCGGGTCGAAGGTTCGGGTCCGTTGCTGATCGTGGTGGATGGCTCATGGGCCGATGCGCGGGACTGGCCGCAGCGGCTGGAGAAGGCCGAGGCTTTGGTGGCGGATTCGGGGGTTCAGGGCCGTCCGGTCGCGCTGATCCGGCTGACCGATGCACCTGAGGCGGTGGAGTTCCAGACGGCTGAGACTTGGGCATCGCGGGTGGCGGGGTTGCAGCCGCAGCCATGGGCACCCGCCGATTTCGCGGCCTGGGCCGGGGTCTTGCCAGAAGGAGCATTCGATTCGGTCTGGATCTCCGATGGGTTGGCCGCGAAGGGGCGTGAGGATCTGGTGACTGCCTTGCAGGCCCATGGCAGCCTTCTGGTGGTTGAGACCAAAAAGCCGGTCATCGCCCTGCATCCGCCACGGTTCGAAGATGGCAAGGTCATCGTTGCGGTCAGCCGCTTGCCTGCGACTGAGGCAAGTTCGGTCACGGTGCAGGCCATGGGGCCAGACCCGGCGGGGATCGAGCGGGTTCTGGGCCAGACGCTGGTGAACTTCGGGCTGGGTGAGGCGCGGGCCGAGGCGGCGCTGGACCTGCCGCCGGAAGTGCGCAACCGCATCACCCGGTTCGAGATCGTGCCAGTGCGGACGGCTGGCGCGGTCAGCCTGTCGGATGACAGCCTGAAACGCCGCAAGATCGCGCTGATCCGCATGGGCCCGGACCAGGAGGGGCTGCAACTGCTGTCGCCCTTGCACTATCTGCGGCAGGCCTTGGTGCCGGTGGCCGAGATCATCGAGGGCAACCTGATCGACAGCTTGCGCGCCAATCCCGATGTGGTGGTCTTGGCCGATGTGGCCGAACTGACCAAGGCGGAAGAAGATGCGACGCTGGAATGGGTCAAGAAAGGCGGGCTTTTACTGCGCTTTGCCGGGCCGGACCTGGCGGCAAGCGACATCAGCCGCACCACCGAAGACCCGCTGATGCCGGTACGCCTGCGCGAAGGCGGGCGGTCGGTGGGTGGGACGATGAGCTGGGGCGAACCGAAGGGGCTGGCACCGTTCCCGGAAGGCTCCCCCTTCTACGGGCTGCTGTCGCCCGATGATGTAGTGGTCAGTGAGCAGGTGCTGGCCCAACCCGACGCCGATCTGGCCGAACGCACGATTGCCGCTCTGGAGGATGGCACGCCGCTGATGACCCGCAAGGCGATTGGTGGGGGCCAAGTGGTGCTGGTGCATGTGACGGCGAATGCCGAATGGTCCTCGCTGCCCCTGTCGGGCCTTTTTGTGCAGATGCTGGAGCGGCTGGCAGTGTCGACCAAGCCCGAACAGCCCGAGGCAGAGGATCTGGCCGGACAGGTCTGGACCCCGCAGGTGACGCTTGACGCCTATGGCCACGCCGCCGACGCAGGCGAAATGCCGGGGGTCGCGGGCGAGGCGCTGGCCAAGGCGGTCGACACTGGCCCGACGCGCGATCTGCGGCCGGGGCTTTATGCCGGGGCGGATCGCCGGGTGGCGTTGAACGTGACCGGGGCAAAGGCCGAACTTCTGCCGATCGACTGGCCTGCAAGCGTACCAGTGGAAACGCTGGAGGGTCGGGTGGCGCAGGTGTTGAAAGGTCTGTTCCTGACGGCGGGGATGCTGTTCCTGCTTCTGGACGTGCTGGCAGCACTTTGGCTTGCCGGGCGGCTGCGCGGCCTTCTGCGCGGGGCGGCGGTGGTTCTGGCACTGGGTCTTTTCGCCGGGCCCGAGCGCGGGATGGCGCAAGATACAACGGTAGCTTTGCCCGACGATGCCCGCGCGCTGGAGGCGACGACGGCGGTCGTGCTGGCCTATGTCCTGACCGGAGATCCCCGGGTGGATGATCTGTCGCGCGCGGGGCTTTTGGGGTTAAGCGACACGCTGTGGCAGCGCACCTCGGTTGAACCGATGATGCCGATTGGTGTTGATGTCGAGACGGATGAACTGGCGTTTTATCCGTTCCTTTACTGGCCGGTGATCAATGGGGCCAAGCAGCCCTCGGACGCAGCCTATGCGAAACTGAACCAGTATCTGCGTACCGGGGGGATGATCCTTTTCGACACGCGGGACGCCGATGTGGCGGGGTTTGGCGGCGAGACGGCTGAGGCCAAGGCGCTGCAGATGATCGCCTCGGGTCTGGATATTCCGGCGCTGGAGCCACTGCCTGCAGACCATGTCCTGACGCGGACCTTCTATCTGCTGCAGGACTTTCCCGGTCGCCATCTGGGCGGCGCGGTCTGGGTTGAAGCGGCACCTCAGGCAGCGGAAAAGGCGGATGAGGGGATGCCTTTCCGCAATCTGAACGATGGGGTTTCGCCGGTGGTGATCGGAGGCAACGACTGGGCCTCGGCTTGGGCGGTGGATGAATACGGGGGCCCTCTGATGCCCATCGGGCGGGGTGGGGCGGGCGACCGGCAACGCGAGATTGCGCTGCGCTTTGGGGTCAATCTGATCATGTATGTGCTGACCGGGAACTACAAATCCGATCAGGTGCATGTGCCTGCGCTGTTGGAAAGGCTGGGGCAATGATCGGTAACCTGATCTTTGCGCCGCTGGTCGCGTGGTGGCTTGTCGCGGCTTTGGCCGGGGCGGCGCTGGTGCTTTTGGTGCTTGCCCTTTGGCGCGGGCTGTCGGGGTGGTGGCTGCGCGGACTTGCGCTGCTGGCGGTTCTGACGGCACTGGCCAACCCGTCCTTACAAGAGGAACAGCGGCAGAACCTGTCGGACATCGTGATCCTGGTGGTTGACGAAAGCGCCTCGCAGGGACTTGGCGACCGCCGCGTGCAAACCGAAACGGCGGTTGCTGCTGTTCAGGCCGAAATCGCGCTTTTGCCCAATACCGAGTTGCACATCCGTCGGGTCGGCGATGGCGAAGAGGATGCCGGAACCCTGCTGATGACCGCGCTGGCCGAGGCATTGGCCGAAGAGCCGCGCGCAAGGGTGGCAGGCGCGATCCTGATCACGGATGGGCGGGTGCATGACCCGGGGCTGGTGCCGAACCTGCCTGCGCCGTTGCAGGTGCTGCTGACCGGCAGCGACAAGGATTGGGACCGTCGCCTTGTGGTCAAGGATGCGCCGGCTTTCGCGATCATTGGCGAGGAATTCAAGCTGGACCTTCGGGTCGAGGATGTGGGCCGGGTGCCTGCCTCGGCTGGCAAGGAAGTTGACCTGACGATCTCGATCGACGCCGAGGAACCGGCGACCTATCGGGTGAACCTGAACGAAGACCTTGAACTGCCGGTCAAGCTTTTGCACGGCGGCGCGAATGTGCTGCAATTCTCGGTCGCGCCGGTGGATGGCGAGTTGACCGACCGCAACAATGCCACAGCCGTGCAGATCAACGGCGTGCGCGACCGGCTGCGCGTGCTGCTCGTTTCGGGTGAGCCGCATGCGGGCGAACGGGTCTGGCGGAACCTGCTAAAGTCGGATGCCTCGGTTGACCTCGTGCATTTCACCATTCTGCGCCCGCCGGAAAAGCAGGACGGGATTCCGGTGGATGAGCTGAGCCTGATCGCCTTTCCGACGCGGGAATTGTTTGTCGAAAAGATCAAGGATTTCGACCTGATCATCTTTGACCGCTACAGCATGCGGGGCATTCTGCCGATGTCCTATATCCAGAACGTGGTGGACTATGTGAAGGACGGCGGCACGGTTCTGGTCGCGGCGGGGCCGGAATTCGGGACCGTGGACAGTCTTTACCGCACACCCTTGGCCGATATCCTGCCGGTGGCCCCCACCTCACAGGTGATCGAAGAGGGTTACCGCCCGAAGCTGACCGAGCTTGGCAAGCGCCATCCGGTGACCGAGGGGCTGGAGGCTTTGGCCCCGGAAGGCGGCTGGGGCCGCTGGTTCCGGCTGATCGAGGTTGAACCCGTCGCCGGGCAGGTGCTGATGTCGGGGCCGAATGACCTGCCGCTGCTGGTCCTGAACCGGGTGGGCTTGGGCCGGGTTGCGGTTTTGGCATCGGATCAGGCCTGGCTTTGGGGCCGGGGCTATGAGGGCGGCGGGCCGCAGCTGGAACTGCTGCGGCGGCTGGCGCATTGGATGCTGAAAGAGCCGGAGCTTGAAGAAGAAACCCTGACCGCCGAGGTGAAGGGCGAAGCGATGACCATCACCCGCCGGTCCGTGCTGGACGAACCACCCGGCCCCCTGACGATCACCGGGCCGGACGGGGTGGAGGTCACTGTCGAGACGGGCGAGGTCAGCCCCGGCAAGTATCAGGCGCTGTATCAGGCCAAGGTGCTGGGGCTTTATCGGCTGAAGCAGGGCGATCTGGAGCGTGTGGTTGCCGTTGGCCCTGCTGCACCGCGCGAATTTGTCGAGACAATCGCCTCGGGCGAGCTTCTGGAGCCCATCGCAGCCCCGACCCATGGTGGGATCACCCGGCTGGAACCCGGCATCCCCGGTATCCGGGCGGTCAGCGCCGGGCGGCTTGCTGTCGGGCGCGGCTGGATCGGGATCACCCCGCGTGAGGCTTATCTCACCACTGATGTCGAGGTCACGACGCTGTTGCCCGCCTGGGCTTGGCTGTTGATCGCTGCGGGGTTTGCAGTTCTAGCCTGGCTGATTGAGGGCCGGAAGGGCGGGAAAGCGGTCTGAGGGGGCGGTTCTCTTAGGGCTTGAGCAGCAGCACCTGACGCGAGTGCGAGGCGAATTCGCGGCGCAACAGGACGGCGGTGACGACAAGGGTTCCGAACGCCAACCCCAACGAGCCCATAAGCCAGCCAAGGCCTGCCAGCGCGAAGTAGATCGAGCGCAGGCCCCGGTTAAAGCTTTTGGCGGCGGTGATGTTGATCTCGGCCGCCTGGGCGGCACGGTGGAAGGCAAGGGGATCGGCGGGATCGTTCGGCACGGCGGCCATCATGATCGAGGAATAGCCGAACAGCCGGTGCGCCCAGACGAATTTAAGGAGCGCATTGGCGAGAAAGCCGATCACCGGCAGCATTCGCAGGCCAAAGTCGGGACCACTGGCCGAGAAGGGGAGCTCAAGGCTAAGCCGTTGCAATGTTTCGGTATTGCCGATCAGTGCCACGCCGCCGCCAATGGCGATCATCGAGGCCGAGACGAAGAAGGCAGTGCTTTGGCGCAGGCTGTCGATCAAGGTTGCATCGAAGATGCGGGGTTGGCGGGTGACGAAGACCCGCATCCAGTCGCGCCGGTATTCCTCCATCAGGCAGGAAACCGACGGGGTGGCAGCCGGGGGATGTTCGGTCAGCCAACCCGCACCAAGCCAGGCCAGCACCAGCGCCAGAAGCGCAAGGCCGTCAGTCGACATGAAGGAGGCAAAGGAAAGCATCATTGGGCAAAGACTAGGCCCAATGGGCTTTCCTTGTCAGCCATGAAATTGTTTACTTGTGGGGAAGGTCTGACCGGAGGCGACCATGGACATGCCGCTGCCCAATGCGGGGGTGATCGCCCGGAAGGATCGGATCGTCGCCCGGCTGCGCGCGGCTTTGCCCGGCGATGCGGTGATCTCGGCCCCTGAGGCGCTGAGGGTCTATGAGTGCGATGCCCTGTCCGCCTATCGCTGCCCGCCGCTTGCCGCTGTGCTACCCCGCACGACCGAAGAGGTCTCGGCCGTGCTGCGGACCTGTTGGGAGGAAGGCGTGCCGGTGGTGCCGCGCGGCTCGGGCACTTCGCTGACCGGAGGGGCGATGCCGACGGCGGATGCAGTGATCCTGGGGCTGGCGCGGATGTCGCGGGTCTTGGAGACCGATGTCGAGAACCGTTTCATCCGGGTCGAGGCGGGGCGGACCAACCTGTCGGTTTCGGGCGCGGTGGAGGAGTTGGGGTTCTTCTATGCGCCGGACCCCTCTAGCCAGCTGGCCTGTGCAATTGGCGGCAATATCGCGATGAATTCGGGCGGGGCGCATTGCCTGAAATACGGGGTGACGACCAACAACCTTTTGGGGGTTCGGCTGGTGCAGATGGATGGCACGGTGGTCACGTTGGGCGGGCCATGGGGTGAACCTTCGGGGCTGGATCTGCTGGGCGTGGTTTGCGGGTCGGAAGGCCAACTTGGTGTGGTGACCGAAGCCTGGCTGCGCATTCTGCCCAAGCCCGAGGGCGCGCGGCCGGCGCTGGTCGGGTTCACCTCAAACGAGGTGGCTGGGGCCTGTGTGGCCGACATCATCCGGGCGGGTATCCTGCCAGTGGCCATCGAATTCATGGACCGGCCTTGCATCCGGGCAACCGAGGCTTTCGCCAAGGCGGGTTATCCCGATTGCGAGGCGCTGCTGATCATCGAGGTCGAAGGCGCGGAGGCCGAGATTGACGAACAGCTGGCGCGCATCCGGGCGATTGCGATGGCGCATGACCCGGTGGAGTTCCGCGAGGCGGCAAATGCTGCAGAGGCGGGGCGGATCTGGCTGGGGCGAAAGTCGGCCTTCGGCGCGATGGGGCAGTTGGGCGATTACATGTGTCTGGATGGGACGATCCCGGTCTCTGCGCTTTCGTTCGTGCTGAAGCGGATTGGCGAGATGAGCCGGGATTTCGGGCTGGACGTGGGGAATGTGTTTCATGCCGGTGATGGCAACATGCACCCCCTGATCCTTTACAACGCCAACAAGCCTGGCGATCTGGAACGGTGCGAAGCCTTCGGGGCCGAGATCCTGAAGCTGTGCGTCGAAGTTGGCGGCTGCCTGACGGGGGAACATGGGGTGGGGATCGAAAAGCGCGATCTGATGTCGGTGCAGTTTACCCCGGCGGATCTGGAGGCGCAGATGCGGGTCAAGGATGTGTTTGATCCGAAATGGCTTTTGAACCCAGCGAAGGTGTTTCCGCTGGGTTCAAGTGCCGAGCGGCGAGCGGAATGAAAGCGCCGGGGGTTTCACACCCCCGGACCCCCGTGGGATATTTGTGAACAGAAGAAAGACTGGGAATGCGGCCTTCGACTGAGGCAGAGTTGGCGGAAGCGGTGGCAGGGGCTTCGGGGCCTTTGTTGGTGCGTGGCGGTGGCACGCGGATGCTGGGCTTGGCCTTGGGTGAGGTGCTGGAGACGGGGGGGCTTTCAGGTGTCAGCCTTTATGAACCCGCCGCATTGACGCTGGTGGTTGGTGCGGGGACGCCGCTTGCCGAAGTGGAGGCGCTTTTGGCTGGGGAGCGGCAGCGGCTGGCTTTCGAGCCGCCGGACCTGCGCGGGCTTTTGGGGCGCGACGGGGTTTCGACACTGGGCGGGGTGGTGGCGGCCAATGCCTCGGGGTCGCGGCGGGTGCAGGCGGGGGCTTGTCGCGATGCGCTTATCGGGGTGCGGTTTGTTGATGGGACCGGTCAGGTCGTCAAGAATGGCGGCCGGGTGATGAAGAACGTGACCGGCTATGATCTGGTGAAGCTGATGGCCGGAAGCCGGGGAGTGCTTTGCGTGATGACGGAAGTGTCGTTCAAGCTGCAGGCCCTGCCCGAGGCCGAGGCGACGCTGATCGTAGAGGGTCTGGGCGACGAAGACGGGTTGAGCGCCTTGCGTCAGGCGCTGGGGTCGCCCTTCGACATCTCGGGCGCGGCGCGGTATTCGGGGCGCTCGCTGATCCGGGTCGAGGGGATGGCAGGATCGGTTAGCTATCGCGCCAGGCGGCTGCGCGATCTGGTCGGGGGTGAGGTTGCGGTGGTCGAGGGGGTGGCGAGCGCAGCGCTTTGGCGCGAGGTTCGCGACGTAACCCCCTTCGCCGGGCGCGCGGGTGATGTCTGGCGGATTGCCACCTTGCCGACCGTTGCCGCCGAGGTGGTGGCGCAGGTCGAGGGTGAAGCGATCTGGGATTGGGGCGGTGGGCTGATCTGGTTGTTGTGCGAACCGGGCCGGGGGCCCGATCTGGCGGCGGTTCTGGCGGGGCGCGGGCATGCGACGTTTGTTCGTGGGGAGGGGGGGCCGATTTTTCCGCCCGAAGCGCCAGAGGTGGTGGCCTTGGTTGCGGGGTTGAAGGCGCAGTTCGATCCGCGTGGCATCTTGAACCGGGGGATGATGGGCTGATGCAAACCTTTTTCACCCCTGAACAGCTGGAAGATCCCGGCACCGCCCGCGCGAACGAGATCCTGCGGGCCTGCGTCCATTGCGGATTTTGCACCGCGACTTGCCCGACTTATCAAGTGCTTGGTGACGAGTTGGACAGCCCAAGGGGGCGCATCTACCTGATCAAGGAGATGCTGGAGACCGGCCGCGCCGCGGACGAGCGGACGGTTCGGCATGTCGACCGTTGCCTGTCGTGCCTTGCCTGTATGACCACTTGCCCAAGCGGCGTGCATTACATGCATTTGGTTGACCATGCCCGGGTGCACATCGAGGCGACCTACAAGCGCCCAGTGATGGACCGTGTCTTGCGGGCGGTTCTGGCGCGGATCATCCCCTATCCGGGGCGGTTCCGCTTGGCGATTTTGGGGGCCAAGATCATGAAACCGCTTAGCTTTCTTCTACCAGACAAGCGGCTTAAGGCGATGCTGGCGATGGCCCCCAAGCGCCTGCCCAAGGTTAGCCGGAACGACGCCCCGCAGGTCTTTCCGGCGCTGGGCGCGCGGCGGCGGCGGGTGGCCTTGCTGACCGGCTGCGCGCAGACGGTGCTGAATACGGACATCAACGACGCGACGATCCGGCTTTTGCGGCGGTTGGGCTGCGAAGTCGTTGTGGCAAAGGGTGCGGGCTGCTGTGGGGCCTTGACCCATCACATGGGGAAAGAATCGCTGGCCCATGCTTCAGTGGCAGCGAATATCCGGGCATGGATGGCGGAAAAGCGGGCTGGGGGGTTGGATGCGGTTGTCATCAACACCTCAGGCTGTGGGACGACCGTGAAGGATTACGGGCATATGTTCCGGAGCGATCCCTTGGCCGAAGACGCGGCGGTAGTGGCTGGATTGGCCAAGGATATCAGCGAGGTGCTGGCAGAGATCGGCCTGCCGGAGGGGGCGGCAAAGGGCCTGCGGGTTGCCTATCACGCGGCATGCAGCTTGCAACATGGCCAGCAGATCAAGGCCGCGCCGAAGGATTTGCTGAAACGGGTGGGGTTTCAGGTGGTGGAGCCTGCCGACAGCCATCTCTGCTGCGGTTCGGCGGGGACCTACAACCTGTTGCAGCCCGAGATCAGCGGCGAATTGAAACGGCGGAAGGTGGCGACGCTGGAGGCGAAAGCTCCGGACGTGATAGTTGCCGGCAATATCGGTTGCATGATGCAGATCGGCTCGGGAACCGGGGTGCCGGTGGTGCATACGGTGGAACTTCTGGACTGGGCGACCGGGGGGCCGAAGCCGCGGGGGTTGGCTGTTGTGAGGGAGTAGGGGCGCGCACCGACCTACGGGGAACGGGACGTTAATTCAGAAACTTAGCGGCATTTTGGCTGTCTTGCTTATGTCTTCCATGTGTCTTCCATCCGTCTTGCCCTTGGAGAACGCCAAGGCCGTTAACCCTGCCGGACGAATCGGGGCGTGGCGGGGTGCAATGGGCCGAAGATCGAACTTGCAACCGGCGACAAAAATCTGCCCAACTTGGCCCCTAGGTGTACAAGGATGACGGCTGACTTTGGCATGCGGCGACTGGTTTTGGCGGCACTCACGGGCCTTTGGGCGCTGTCGTCGCTGGCCCGTGCCGAAGATGCCGCCCTCGGCAGTCTGGACACGGCGGACGATGTGCGCGGCTGGGATGGGGTGGGGCGCCTGATCCTTGGGGATCACGGCTTTTGCTCGGGCGCGCTGATTGCGCCGCAACTGGTGCTGACCGCCGGGCACTGCCTTTATGACCGGGTGACAGGGGTTCAAATGCCCCTCGAAGATATCGAGTTTCAGGCGAGTTTCCGCAATGGCCGGGCGCTGGCCTATCGCAAGGTCGCACGGGCGGTGGCCCATCCAGATTATCGCTTTTCGGCCAAGGACAGCCTGGACACCGTGTCATCCGATATGGCGCTGTTGGAGCTGAGCCAGCCGATCCTGTTGCCCTCGCTGCAGCCGTTCGACACCGGGGCGACGCCGGTCGAGGGTGACAAGGTGGCGGTCGTCTCATATGCCCAGTACCGCGAGGATGCGCCGTCGATCCAAGAGGGCTGCGATGTGTTGGTCAGTGAGCCGGAGGCGATGGTCCTGACCTGCAGCGTCGATTTTGGGTCTTCGGGCGCGCCGGTGTTTTCGACGATTGATGGCGTGGTGAGGATTGTCGGGGTCATTTCCGCCAAGGCCGAAGCCGATGGCAAGAAGGTCGCGCTGGCGGTGCCGGTGGCGGGGGCGCTTGCGGCGCTGGAAGCCGCGCTTGAGGCAAGCCGTCAGGGTGCGGCCTTCAAACCCAAGGGCGTTACCGTGCTGTCTGGCGGGGTCGATATCGGGGCAAAGTTCGTCTCGCCATAAGGGTCGGGCGCGCGGTGCTTGCGGCCTGGCTTGCGGGTGCATCCTGCACCTAGGCCGACCTGGATCATGTGACCACGCGGGAGGCACTGCGCGGGCGGGAGCCGGTTGGTCGGGTTGATATCGGTGAGTTGGGCTTCTGCACCGGAACGCTGATTGCGCCTGATCTGGTGCTGACGGCAGCAAGCTGCGTGATCGCCGAAGATGGCACGCCGGTCGATGCGGGTAGGGTCCGGTTTCGGGCGGGGCTGATCGAAGGGGTCGCGCTTGCCGACTCTGCCCTGACCCGGACGATTGTTGACAGGGGTTATCGCCACGTGGAACCCGCTTCCGCCGAGATGATCCAGCGCGATGTCACCCTTCTGGAGCTTGCAACTCCGGTGCCAAGTGGGGTCGTTTCGGCCTAATCGGTGGCTAGCCGGAAGACGTCGGCGATCTGGCAGTTGCCTATTTTGGCGGAGGTCAGGTCGAGGCCCCTTGGCTGCAGGATGGCTGCACGAATAGAGGGTGTCAGGACGCGATCTTCGGGGTCGACTTCGGCGCGGCGGGTCTGGCCTTGGGCGCGCCGATCTTTGAACGCACCGGCTATCGGGTAAAGGTGGTCGGGATCGCCTCGGCCCATTTCGATCAGGACGGCAGGACAATCCTTCTGGCGATGGAATTGCCCGCCATCATCGCCGCGCTAAAGGCTGCCCTGCGGCGCGGTAAGGCGACAAGTCTGGCCGCGACCGCTGTGCCGAAATCGGGGGCAAAGCGGATCAAGCCGGAGCAGGGCAGCGACACCGGGGCCAAGTTCCTGTCGCCGTGACGGGCTTGAAGCGGCGGGCTTGAAACCCTTCGGGGGCGTTCCCATCTGGGGGGTATCCGGGTGCCAATCGGGCCCGGGCAACCGCCTTGCCCATCATGGGAAGGCCCCAGACATCGCTTCCAGGAGGATGCCATGCGCAGCTATGACTTCGCCCCGCTTTACCGTGCCACCGTTGGTTTTGACAGGATTGCCAATCTGATGGATCGCGCGCTGTCCGCCGATGTGGCCCAGCCGACCTATCCGCCCTACAACATCGAAAAGACTGCCGAAGATGCCTATCGCATCTCGATCGCCGTGGCCGGGTTCAGCCCGGACGAGCTGACCGTCGAAGTGCGGGATGGCAGCCTTTATGTCTCGGCCCGCAAGGCCAGCGACGAAACCGAGCGCAACTATCTGCATCGCGGCATCGCGACCCGTGCGTTTGAGCGCCGTTTTGCCTTGGCCGATCATGTCCGCGTGGCCGGTGCAACCCATGAAAATGGCATGCTGCATCTGGACCTTGTGCGCGAAACGCCCGAAGCACTGAAGCCGCGCCGGATCGAGATTGCCCGGACCGGATTGGTTCAGGCGGCCATCGAAGCAAAGCCAGAAGCGGTGAACTGAGAACGGCATAATCTGGTCAGGATTGGAACGGCGCGCCAAGCAATAGGCGCGCCAATTTCCATTTTCAGGCAATGCGACTGCATCGGCCCTTGGGGCGCGGGCGGCGAGAACCTTGCCTTTTTCTGACTGACAGGATAGTCAGTGGAAAGTATCAGGAGGTTTCCATGCGTCGTTCCGCCCAGCGTCGTGCCGAAAGTGCCCCAGACTCTCGCCCCAGCGACACCGGCCTGCATTCCACACGCACGCGGGCCTATGACCCGATCCAGGATCATGAGGTCGACCGTATCCTGCAAGAGGTGTTCACTCACTTGGCCGAGATCGGCTGCCGCTTTGATACGGGCACCGAGGCTGATGCGCTGATGGCGGCTGCGGGCTGCGAAGTCATGCGCAATGGCGTCATCCGCATTCCAGAAGCCGTCACCCGTGCAGCGCTGGCGGGCTGTGCCAAGTCGGTGAAGCTGTGGAACCGTGACGCGACCCGTGCCCTGGATATCGACGCCGACCATACCTGGTTCATGCCGGGGATGACCTGCATCAAGGTCTATGATCTTGAGACCGGTGAACACCGGTTTTCCAACCGCGACGACCTTGCCACCATTACCCGGCTGGCTGATGGGTTGGACCATATCGACGCGGTCTGCGTCTCGGTCAAGGATGTGCCGAATTCGAACAAGTGGGGCGAGGTGGGCGAATTCCTGACATTGATGGAAAACACCACGAAGCCGGTGGAATACTTGTGCGAATGGACAAGCTCGCTGCAGGCGGCCATCGACATGGCAGCGGCCCTGCGCGGGGGACATGCTGCCTTGCGTGAAAAACCCTATTTCCTGCACATCATCACACCCCTGCCGCTGAGCTATGCCGAGGGTCATGTCGAGCAGGTGATCCTTTGCGCCCGCGCTGGCGTGCCGGTCAGCGTCGGAACCTTGGCCATCGGGGGGGCGTCCAGCCCAATCACCACGGCAGGGACTATCGTGCATTGTCTGGCCACCGATTTCGCCGGGATGGTGCTGGCGCAGGCGGCGGCACCCGGAGCCTTTGCCGTCGGGTCGACCAACCCCTATTTCATGGAGGTCGCGACCGGCGGCATCGGCAACTTGCCGCAGACGATGTTGGGCGAGCAGATCATTTGCCAGATCCGCCGTCGGCTTGGCATTCCGTCCTTCACCGGCTTGGGGGGAGAGGCGCATTCCAGCCGCTTCAGCGCGGATTCGGTGTTCGAGGTGGCCACGATGATGGGCCAGCTATACCACTGCCGCCCAGCGACCTGCGATTACCTTGGGTCCATCGATCAGGGGATGACCTATTCGCCGCAATCCCTGATGCTGTGCAACGACATTGCCGGGATGCTGCGGGCGATGTGGCAGGGAACCGTGGTAGACGACGATACGCTGGCTCTGGATCTGACGCGTGAGATCGGGTTGTTCGGGACGGTGCTGGGCCATCCCCATACTGCGCGGCATTGTCGGACCAGCCAATGGAACTCGCCCTTCTTTGGGGGTAACGAACCCCTGTCGACCACCGACAAGACCTATGAGGACCTGACCATGCGGGTGGATCGCGCCTTGCGGGTCCGGCTGGCCCTGCCGGGACCGACCCCATTGCCAGCCGAGCTTCGCCTGCAGTTTCACGCCATCCACGCCGCCCAAGCCGAGTAAGCCATGACCCGTGACCCCCGCTTTGATCTGCTGTTCCAGCCCCTGAAGATCGGTCCGGTCACGGCTCCGAACCGGTTCTGGCAGGTGCCGCATTGCACGGGGATGGGCAACCGCCATCCACGGACCCTGGCCACCATGCGGGGCGTCAAGGCCGAGGGCGGCTGGGGTGTGGTCAACACCGAGTATTGTTCGATCCACGAAAGCTCGGACGACACGCCCTCAATCCACGCCTCGCTGTGGGATGACCACGACATCAAGACCCATGCCCTGATGACTGAAGCCGTCCATGCCCATGGCGCGCTGGCGGGGGTGGAGCTTTGGCACGGCGGCGCACGGGCATCGAACGCCTGGTCGCGGCTTTCCCCTTTGGCGCCGCAAAGCATGATGTCGCAGAACGTACCCTGGCAAAGCCAGAAGATGGACCGCCAGGACGTGGCGGAACTTCGTCAGATGCACAAGGCCGCAGCCCAGCGCGCCATCGCGGCGGGGTTTGATGTGGTCTATGTTTATGCCGCCCATACCTATCTGCTGGCGCAGTTCCTTGACCCGGTGCAGAACCCCGGCAGCACCTTCGACGACCGCGCCGATTTCCTGCTCGCTCTGGCCGAGGATACCCGTAACGCCGTGGGTCACCGTGCCGCCGTGGCCACAAGGATCGAGGTTCTGAACGAAGACAACACCGGGCTTGAGGAACGCTCCCGCCTTCTGGAACGGCTGGCCCCGGTGATTGATGTCTTTGACGTGACGATCCCGGATTATGGCGCCGAAATGGGGCCGTCGCGCTTCGTGAAAGAGGCTCCGCTGCAGGACCATATCGCCCATGTCCGGGGCGTGACAGGCAAGCCCGTGGTCAGTGTCGGGCGCTTCACCAGCCCGGAAACGATGCTGTCGCAAATCCGGCGCGGCGTGCTGGATTTCATAGGCGCAGCAAGGCCTTCCATTGCCGATCCCTTCCTGCCCGCCAAGATCCGCGATGGGCGGATGGAGGACATCCGCGAATGTATCGGCTGCAATATCTGCTACGCCCATGACGGGCTTGGCGCGCCGATCCGCTGCACCCAGAACCCGACGATGGGCGAAGAATGGCGGCAAGGTTGGCATCCGGAACGCGTGCCTGCGATCATCGGGCAGGCGGACCCCGTGCTGATCGTCGGCGCAGGTCCTGCGGGGCTGGAAGCCGCTGTGACGCTGGGCAAACGTGGCGTGCCGGTGATGCTGGCCGAGGCCAACGAACCGGGGGGGCGGGTCCTGCGTGAGGCGCGTCTTCCGGGGCTTTCGGAATGGGGTCGAGTGGTCGACTGGCGGCTGTCGCAGATCAGCCGGTTGCCGCAGGTAACGCTCTATCCCGGCAGCCAGATGACCGCCGAGGACGTGCGCGAAACCGGCCTTTCCCATGTCATGGTGGCAACCGGCAGTCTGTGGCGGACCAACGGCCTGGGTCGCAGCCTGCCGGGGGGTGAGGCCAGCTTCACCGACGCACGGACCCTGACACCCGACCAAATCCTGACCGGTCAACGCCCGGCGAAAGGCCCGGTCGTGGTCTATGACGACGAAGGCTATCACATCGCCGCTGGCCTTGCCGATCTGCTGGCTGCCGAGGGCTATCCCGTCACCTACGTCACCCCGAATGGCACAGTTGCCGAATGGAGTGGCCTTACGGTCGAGCAGGAACGCCTGCAAATTCGACTTATTGAACGAGGGGTTACCCTTCGGACCAGCCAAATCGTGACCGGCCTGACCCCCGGCCACGCTGTCCTGTCCTGCGCCTTTACCGGCGAGGAAACCGAAATCCCCTGCACGGGCTTCATCCCTGTCACCTCACGCGAACCGCAGGATCAGCTTTGGCGCGACTTGCAGGGGGTGGCGCTGCAAAGCCTGGTCCGGATTGGCGATGCCCGCGCGCCAGGGCTGATTGCTCATGCGATCCACGACGCCCACCACGCCGCCCGCGCCCATCTGACACCCTTGCCGAAGCCCCGGCGCGAGGTTATCGCGCTTGCATGACAGGACGAGCTGACGCAGCGGGCCAACCGACCCGCACGCTTGAACACCGGATGGGCGAATGGGCCCGGTCGCGGTTGCCCTTCGGTATTGCCGAGTTCGTGCTGTTCGCCCTGAAGCAAGGCTGGGCCTGCCTTTTCGGCGGTCTCCTGCTGGCGGCGATCCTTGCCACCCGGCTATTCTGGCAGGCTGACTGGCCGATGCACCGCTATGACGCGCTGTTCCTGTTCGCACTGGCGGCGCAGGCGGTGTTCCTCTGGGCCAAGCTTGAAACCTGGGAGGAAGCGCGGGTGATCCTGCTTTTCCACCTGACCGGGACTGCGATGGAATGGTTCAAGGTTTCTGCCGGGTCATGGGCTTACCCCGAGCCGGGGATATTCAAGCTGATGGGCGTGCCGCTGTTCTCGGGCTTTATGTACGCGGCCGTTGGCAGCTATATCGCGCGGGTCATCCGCATTTTCGACATGCGCTTTGCCCCCTATCCAGCCTTCCCGCTGACGCTGATCCTTGCTGCAGCGATGTATGTGAACTTCTTCGCGCATCACTTCCTGCCCGACATCCGGCTAGGGCTATTCGCAGCGACCGTGCTGCTTTACGCCCGCACCCGGATCTGGTTCCGCATCCATGATCGGCACTGGTGGATGCCAATGCCCATGGCGGCCTTTCTGGCGGCGGTTGCGCTTTGGGTGGCCGAAAACGTCGGCACCGCGACGGGCACCTGGATGTATTCGGGGCAGTTGACCGGCCAGGCAGTCAGCCTTGCCAAGCTTGGCTCATGGTATCTGCTGCTTTATGTGGCCTTCGTTACCGTGACCTTGGTCAGCCGCCGGGCCCTTTCGACCCAGCCGCTTGGGCCTAAAGATATCCAAGCCACCACGCCAGCCCGGTAACACCAAGCCCCAGGACCAGAATTCCGATCCCGACCGATTCCACCATGCCCATCAGCGTGCCACGCCGCCGCGCCACGGTGTCGATCGCGGAAAGGTGGCGCACGCAGGCGTCGTAATCCTCGGCCACCTGGCCCATGTCGATCTGACCCCGCAGCTTGGGGTTCTTTGCCTTCTCGTCCACTGCCGCCAGCCGATCCGCCGCAGTTCGAAGCTTTCGGGGCAGAAGCCGCCGCCCGCGTCGCAGCTTGGCTGCAAGATCGCGACCGCCAAGCCCATGCTTTTCTTCCAGTAACTGTGAGACACGTTCCACCATCTGATGGACTGCCACCATACTCATGATCACCCTCCTGCACCGGACAGGAAGCCTAAGGCCGATGGGGTCCGGGTTCAACCGCTCTGGCCTTGGGGCGTTGTGGCAGCTATTCAGGGGTCATGCTTGCCACCATCCGCCACCCCGCCGCCAAGGTCGAAGCGCCACCCCTTGTCATTGCCCACGGGCTTTACGGCTCGGGTCGAAATTGGGGGGTCATCGCGCGCCGCTTGGCTGACTGGCGCCAGGTGGTCGCCGTTGACATGCGCAACCATGGGGAAAGCCCGCGGGCCGACACGCAGTCTTACCCGGACATGGCGGGCGATCTGGCCGAGGTGATCGAAAGCCTTGGGGCTCCGGTCGATCTTTTGGGCCATTCGATGGGCGGGAAGGCCGCGATGCAGCTTGCGCTGACAAGGCCCGACCTGATCCGGCGCCTTGTGGTGGCCGACATTGCCCCGGTCGCCTATTCCCACGACCAAAGCCGCCATGCCCGGGCGATGGCCGCGGTCGATCTGTCGCTGATCACCACGCGGGCTGAGGTGGATGCCGCGCTTGCCGCTTCGGTCGAAGACCCGGCGCTTCGGGCCTTTTTCCTGCAATCGCTGGACTTTCGATTGCACCCGCCCCGCTGGCGGCTGAACCTTGCGGTGCTGGAAGCCGAGATGTCGAAGATCGTCGGCTGGCCTGGAACCCAAGGCGTCTTTGGCCACCCAGCCCTGTTCCTGACCGGCGGGCAATCAAGCTATGTCCTGCCCGAGTACCGCGAAACGATCCGGACCCTGTTCCCCAAGGCCCGCTTTGCCAAGATCCCCGATGCCGGGCACTGGCTGCACGCCGAAAAGCCGCGTGAGTTCGAGGAAACTGTGCGGGTGTTCCTTGAGGCCGCCGCCTCTAGCTGATTTGCCGTGCGACCAGCCAACTGACCGGTAGCGCCAGCACTGCCCCCGCCGCTGCCGCCTCAAGAATGGCCCAGAGCGTGTCTTGACCCATGGTTAGAACAACGATCACGCCTGTCCCGGCCATTGCGGTGCCAATCATCGAGTATAGAACCATCGTCAGGCGCATTCGCGGCCCCCTTGTATGAATGTTGCGGGTGTATGTTTGACAGAGTCTTGCCTGATCTTCCTTGATCCCTGTCAATTGGCTGGTCGAGGGGTCTTGCCATGCGGCAGGCTCTGGCCCTAGGTTCCGGGGCATGATTACGCCTCTGTTCTTCCTTCCCGTGGCCGATTCCAAATGGCTTGAAGCCTTGGATGCGCCGCCCCCTCCCAAGGCCGAGGTCCCGCAGGATCCGACGCCTGCGCTGGTGGGCCTTGGCCTGCTGCTACTGGTGACCTTTCTTATCCTGCGTGTGATGGCCGCCAGGCGGGGACGTTTAGATGGCACGCAGCAACACGGGACCGCGCGCCGCCCTACCCGGCTAGGGAAGACGAAGAATGTCATCGTCGTCGACGGCTCGAACGTGATGCATTGGCTTGACGATACGCCGCGGATCGAATCGGTGCAGGCGGTCGTCGATGAACTGGTGTCGCGCGGCTATGATCCCGGAGTCGTGTTCGATGCCAATGCGGGCTATAAACTGTTCGACAAATTCGTCGGGGAAAAGGAATTCGGGCGTCTGCTTGGCCTGCCCGCCGATCAGATTCTTGTGGTGCCCAAAGACAATCCAGCGGACCCGTTCATCATTGAAACTGCTCAGGATTTCAATACGCGTATCGTGACCAACGATTATTACCGGGATTGGGCTGAGCAGTATCCGTGGACCCAGAAAATGGGCTATCTGATCAGGGGCGAAATGATAGGTGCCCGGGTTCACCTGAGAGGTCTGGACTTGGTCAAACCCGCCGTTTCTTAACCTTTTGGCAACCAAATCCCGCGAGTCTTTAAGGAGCGAATCGTTCCGGAAAAGACAGGTGCGACATGGATCCGGTTGATGAATATGCCCGGCTCAAGACCGAAGTTCGATGGCTGCAGGACCGGCTTGAGGCTTTGCGTGAGGGCTTTCTGCGCCCCGGTGCGCGGCTGCGGTCAAACCAGTATGAAGTGCAGGTCCGAAGGCAGAAACGCCGGGTCTTTCTGAAGGACCGCCTGCCGCAGGACGTGCTGACCGACCCGCGCTATTGGGAGGAGCGGGAGAGCGAGGTGGTCACATTCCGGGCGTTGGGTCCCGGCATTGACGACCAGTTCGACGCTTATGAGGCAGAGCGGGTCTAGGGCCGCATTGGGTGGGCGTCGCTCGCCTTCCTAACGCTTCCCCCTCGACCGCTTCCCGCCCCTTTGCCCCGCCCGACCCCCGGTTGACCGGCCTGACATCTTGACCGCCTCTTCCACCGCTTCTTCGATCACCTCTTGCCGGGCGAAGGGGTCGTCGGCGACGGCAAGCTCTACGGCTTCCAGCCGTTTCACCTCGTCCCGAATGCGGGCGGCTTCTTCGAACTCCAGGTTCTCGGCGGCCTTGCGCATGGCCAGACGCAGCGCGTCCAGATGCGCGGCAAGGTTCTTGCCGACCATGGGTTTGTCGACCTTGGTTGTGATCCGCGCCTGATCGGTGTCGCCGACCCAGGTGCCGAACAGGACATCTTCGACGTTCTTGCGGATCGTTTCGGGCGTGATGCCGTGCAGGGTGTTATAGGCCACCTGCTTTTCGCGGCGTCGGTTGGTCTCACCAATCGCGCGCTCCATCGAGCCGGTCATCCGGTTGGCATACATGATCACCCGGCCTTCGCTGTTCCGCGCGGCGCGGCCGATGGTCTGGATGAGGGAGGTTTCCGAGCGCAGGAAGCCTTCCTTGTCGGCATCAAGAATCGCCACCAGCCCGCATTCCGGGATGTCCAAGCCTTCGCGCAAAAGGTTGATCCCGACCAGCACGTCAAAGGCCCCCAGCCGCAAATCGCGCAGGATTTCAATGCGTTCTATGGTGTCGATGTCCGAGTGCATATAGCGCACGCGGATGCCCTGTTCGTGCAGATAGTCGGTCAGATCCTCGGCCATCCGCTTGGTCAGGACAGTGGCCAGCGTCCGCAAGCCCCGGGTGGCAACCTTGCGAATCTCGTCCAGAAGATCGTCGACCTGCATTTCCACCGGGCGGATTTCGACCATCGGGTCGATCAGGCCGGTCGGGCGGATCACCTGTTCGGTGAAGACGCCGCCGGTCTGTTCCATCTCCCACGCCGCCGGGGTGGCCGAGACGAAGACGGATTGCGGTCGCATCGCGTTCCATTCCTCGAACTTCAAAGGCCGGTTGTCCATGCAACTGGGCAGGCGGAACCCGTGTTCGGCCAGGGTCATCTTGCGGCGGAAGTCGCCCTTGTACATGCCGCCGATCTGGGGGATAGAAACGTGGGATTCGTCTGCAAAAACAATGGCATTGTCGGGGATGAATTCGAACAGCGTCGGTGGCGGTTCGCCCGGCGCGCGGCCCGTCAGGTAACGGGAATAGTTCTCGATCCCGGCGCAAACCCCGGTCGCCTCGAGCATTTCAAGGTCGAAGGTGCAGCGCTGCTCCAACCGTTGCGCCTCCAGCAGTTTACCCTCGCCGGTCAACTGCTTCAGCCGATGGAACAGCTCTTCCTTGATGCCCTTGATCGCCTGCTGCAGCGTCGGGCGCGGGGTGACGTAATGCGAGTTCGCATATATCCGGATCTGCTTGAAATTGTCGGTCCTGGCCCCGGTCAGGGGGTCGAATTCGGTGATCGACTCCAACTCTTCGCCAAAGAAGGAGAACCGCCAGGCGCGGTCTTCCAGGTGAGCGGGCCAGACCTCAAGGCTGTCGCCGCGCACCCGGAACGCGCCGCGCTGGAACGAGGTTTCTAGCCGCTTGTATTGCTGGGCCACCAGTTCGGCCATGACCTTGCGCTGGTCATACATCTGGCCGGTGATCAGGTCCTGGGTCATCGCCGAATAGGTCTCGACCGACCCGATACCGTAAATGCAAGAGACCGAGGCAACGATGATCACGTCATCACGCTCCAGCAGCGCCCGGGTGGCCGAGTGGCGCATCCGGTCGATCTGTTCGTTGATCTGGGATTCCTTCTCGATATAGGTATCGGTCCGCGCGACATAGGCTTCGGGCTGGTAGTAGTCGTAGTAGGACACGAAGTATTCGACGGAGTTTTCGGGGAAGAAGCCCTTGAATTCGCCGTATAATTGGGCGGCCAGCGTTTTGTTGGGTGCCAAGATGATCGCCGGTCGCTGGGTCTGCTCGATCACCTTGGCCATGGTGAAGGTTTTGCCCGTCCCCGTGGCGCCGAGCAGCACCTGATCGCGTTCCCCGGCCAGCACCCCGGCGGTCAGTTCGGCGATGGCTGTTGGCTGGTCCCCTGCGGGCTGGAACGGGGTGGAGAGCACGAAAGCTCGCCCGCCTTCCAGTTTTGGTCGGGTCAGCACGTCGGGGCGGTCGGTCACAGCGTTGGAATTGTTATGCGGCATGGGCCACTGCCTTCCTGGCAAGTCGGGGCAAGTCGGGGCGAGTCGGGGAAAAGCACATTTGATCCGTTTTTGTTCTGTTTCAAGCGGGATCGGCAGGAAGCGGTGAAACCGTTGCCGATGCGCCCCGAAGCGGCTAAGGCAGCGTCAGAGGTGGGACATGGCGAAGAAGACGGCAAACAAGATCGATACGCGCGCGGTGGGGCTGGATGTCGGGCTGGCCTTCATCCGCTGGCTGACCGGGGCGGACAATTTGCACTACGGGCTCTGGACTGGGCTGGAGGTCACCGCGGGGAACCTGCGGGCGGCGCAGGATGCCTATACCGTAAAGATTTTCGGCTATCTGCCGGTGAATCAGTCCGAGGCCCCCCTTCGTATCCTTGATATCGGCGGTGGCGCGGGCGAGACGGCCAGAAAGCTTTTGGCCCTTGGCCATAAGGTCGACATCGTCGTGCCGTCGGCCTTTCTTGCTGCACGCTGCAGGGTCAATGCCCCCGAGGCGACAGTGCATGAATGCCGGCTGGAAGACTTTACCGGCAGCGGGCCCTATGATCTTTGCCTCTTTTCGGAAAGCTTTCAGTACATTCCCCTGCGTGAAAGCCTGCCGCGCTGTGCCGCCCTTCTTGGCCCTGCCGGGCAGATCCTGATTGCCGATTGCTTCCGGACCGAGGTTTTCAAAAGCAGAAAGCGCAGTGGTCCGCAGCCCGGCGGTGGCCATTCCGAGCGTGCGTTCGAAGCGGCGGTCGAAAGTTCGGCCTTTAAGGTTGCTGCAGAAGAGGACATCACCGAGGCCGTCGCCCCCTCGATCGATCTAGAGCAGCAGTTCTATGCAGTGCTTGGCCACGGGGTGACCCGTCTTTCGGATGAGCTGCGCGAAAAGCAGCCCTTCGGGCGTTGGGTTCTGGCCCGGCTGATCGGGCTTTTCCTGTCGCAAAAACGGCG
Organism: Paracoccaceae bacterium; assembly: GCA_947504705.1. Classification (GTDB taxonomy): domain Bacteria; phylum Pseudomonadota; class Alphaproteobacteria; order Rhodobacterales; family Rhodobacteraceae; genus Tabrizicola. Next base: position 105,046 of record CANNIA010000002.1, on the reverse strand, counting down.
CCGGAACCTGATGCAGCGGTTGACCGGGGGCAGTCGGACTTCCGAGGCCTTCAAGATCTACAACCGCTACCGAGTCCTACGGTTAGAGCGTCGCCCGTAACTGATGTTTCTATCTTTGCGGGAAATTGCAACAGGAAACACATCTTTAGGTTGATTTAGGAAACGAGATGCGCAATGCTGTCTCTGCAAGCAGCAACTGTGCTGTCGGCTGATCCACCCCACACCCCACAACCCCCCGGATCAGCCGACAGCCTTTTCCCCGACATCCTGACGATCTCGCGCTTGCGCTTAGGCGAAAGCTTGGGAATAAGGACAGGGACCCGGAGGATCGCCCATGCGTGCACGCATCTATCAACCCGCAAGGACTGCCATGCAGTCAGGCTCGGCCAAGACCCAGCAATGGGTGCTGGAATTCGCCCCAGCATCGACGCGTGAAGTTGACCCGCTGATGGGCTGGACCTCGTCCGGCGACACGCAATCCCAAGTGCGCCTGCGCTTTGACAGCCGCGAGGCCGCCGAGGCCTATGCCACCGAAAAGGGCCTGGAGTTTGACGTGGCCGAACCAAAGCCCCGCAAGCCGCTGATCCGCCAGCGCGGCTATGGCGAGAATTTCGCCACCGACCGCAAGGGCGCTTGGACGCATTGAACCACCCTGATGCCAGCCCGAACGGCTGGCTTTCTTCTTTCTCGAGGTCTTTCATGAACAGATTTGCACTTGCCGCCTGCTTTGTCACTTTGGCCTTTCCGGCCACCCTTTTCGCCGAACCGGCCACGCAAGCGGGTGCCGAAGAACTGGCCAAGCACTTTCAAGCCGTCCTCGGGCCAGCAACCAGTGCGGTTCAAGTTCACCCCGAGGGTGAAACCTATGCAGTGACCATTGATCTGACGAATGCAGTCGGTGCGATCCAAGCGCTGGCGGCGAGTGGTTTCCACTTTGGGATGACACCGCTGGACGTCACCCTTACGGACATGGGAGATGGGACTTGGTCCTATGCGCTCCATCAGCCGATTGTGGTCTCTTATAGCTTTCCTGGCGAAGTTCCCACTTCGGTTGAAACCAGCTTCGGCTCGGTGAAGGTAGAAGGTGTTTTCGATGAGGCGCTGGGGACGGTACGCTCGGAGCGCTTCGAAGCGACGGATGTTGTGACAACAAGTGTCCAGCAGAACCCTGTTTTCGGCGAGATCGTCACGACCCAGCGTCATGCGACGCAACTTAATGTGACCGAAGGCAAAGCCGGAGTCGACGGGGTCGATCTGACCGTCGCTTCCACCATTACAGAGTCCTCCGGCAGCACGATGTTGCCAATGCCGGATTTCGGTCTTGTTCCAATCACCACCGATATCGCTCTGACGACCGTAGATGGCGAGATAAAAGGGTTGCAGGCTGAGGACCTCCTTGCGTTATGGGTATGGTTCCTCGCGCAACCCAGTATCGAAGCGATCACATCGAACCCTCCAGCTTTGAAATCCAAAGTCGAGGCGATCTTGCCAGTCTTCGGCAATGTTGACCTGTCCGGTGGTCTGAGGGACCTGTCCGTCACCACACCAGTTGGTGTGTTTACCACTGAAGAGTTCCTGTTCCAGATCGCCATGGCCGGCATCGTCGCCGATGGGCAGTTTCATGAAGGTATCGAGATTAGGGGGTTCACCGCACCCGAAGGGCTGGTCCCTGATTTTGCCAAGGGTCTGGTCCCGATCGATCTGTCGCTGGGCTTTACTGTGACGGACTTCGACCCTTCCGGTGCGGCCTATGTCCTGCTGAAGGTGTTGGACCAGCCGTTGGGCAGCCCGCCTCCGGCTGGATTCGAGGAAGCCTTGCTTGCCAGCCTGTTGCCGAATGGCGCGGTTACCGTCACGCTTGACGCCGGTGCCGTGACCGGGCGCGATTACAAGCTGACCTATGAAGGCGCATTGACTGCAGGGCCTGCGCAGCCGGACCCGACCTTTACGGCAAGACTCGCGCTGACCGGAATGGAGGCGATCCGGACGGCGATGCAGTCCGCCCCGCCGGAACTGGAATTGGGGACAGCGGCCATGGGTCTGGGCGCGATGGGCGGGCTGGCCAAGCCGGGTGCCGGGGGCGAGTTGGTCTGGGAGATTTCGCTGGACGAGACCGGGGCAGTTCTGGTGAATGGGCGCGATGTTGAGAAGATCTTCGGAAACCAATGACCCAAAGCGCCAGTCTGACCATCTCACGCGAACGCCCGACCAGGGCTGACCTGACGCTGCTGATGGAGCGGCACAGTGTTGACATGCACGCGGATACGCCGCCGGAAAGCATCCACATGATGGATGCCTCGTCGCTGGATATCCCGGAGGTCGCGTTTTTCGTCATGCGCGAAAGTGGGGTGCCGGTGGGGATGGGGGCGTTCAAGCGGATCGATGCTTCCCATGCAGAGATCAAGTCGATGCATGTCCTGTCGGAGCTGCGGGGCCGGGGTCTGTCGCGCCGGATGCTGGACCATCTGCTGGTCGAGGCGCAGGCGGCGGGCTTTCGGCGGCTAAGCCTTGAGACTGGCTCGCAAGCCATGTTCCTGCCCGCCCGCCGCCTGTATGAGAAGGCCGGATTCACCGAATGCCCGCCGTTCGACGGCTATGAGCTGGACCCGAATTCGACCTTCATGACAAAGGTGCTTGCCTGAACTTCGGGCTTGGCCCAAAAGGGCGATCACGCGGGCTCATAGCTCAACTGGATAGAGCAAGGACCTTCTAAGTCCGAGGTTGGGGGTTCGAGTCCTCCTGGGCCCGCCACGTTTCCTTGAAATTGACGACGGAAAGTGTTGCGGATTTCGTGTAAGCTGGCAGAGAAAGCTTGCTGCAACGGGAGAGGGATATGACAACAAGACGCACGGTTCTGGCATTGGGACTTGGGGCAGCGATTGCCCCGGTGGTTGGCACATTGTTTGGAGCTCGGGCCGCCTGGGCCGGGGATTGGGTTGATCTGGGCAGCCGCAAGGTCAGGGTCTTTGGCGACGCCGACCGGATCATGGTGGCCGACAATGGCGGCATTTACCGGAAGCTGCGGCTGGCGGTCGCGGGCAATGGCGTGCATGTCGAACGGGCGGTCGTCTACTTCGCCAATGGCGAGGACAAGGCCTATAACTTCGACACCTTTGTCGAGCAGGGCAGTGTTTCGGGTGCCGTCGATCTGCCGGGCGAGGGTCGCGCGATCCTGTATGTCGACATGTTCTACCGCCGCCGCAAGAACGGCAACGGTATCGCTGTTGTCACCCTGCAGGGGCTGTCGGCTTAACCTTTCTTGCTGGGCGCGCCGCCTTCAAACTTGTTGCCGTGGCGATAGTCACAGGGCGCTTCCTGCATCTGCAGATGCAGGCCGGTGCCGGTGAACGGGTGGGCGCGGGCGACGTCTTCGTCAAAGTCGATGCCAAGGCCGGGGGCTTCTGGCGGGATGATGTAGCCGTCTTCCCACTTGATCGAATTCTTGATCAATTTCTGATGGAAGGCTCCGCCAGTCTCGATCGTTTCGGCAATCAGCAGGTTCGGGATCGAGGCGGCAAAATGGACGTTGGCCGCCCATTCTACCGGGCCCGCGTACAAGTGCGGGGCCATCTCGGCATTGAAGATTTCGGCCATGGCGGCGATCTTCTTGGCTTCCCAGATACCCCCCACACGCCCCAGCGCTGGCTGCAATATCTTGACGCCACCCGCCCGCAGAAGGGTTCCAAATTCGGCCTTGGTCGTCATCCGCTCGCCCGTCGCCAGCGGCACGCGGACCGATTTCGCGACTTCGGCGAATTCCAGGAGGTTGTCCGGCGGGATCGGCTCTTCGTACCAAAGCGGGTTGTAGGGTTCGAGTTCCCGGCCCATGCGGATGGCACCGGGGGTGGTGAACTGGCCATGTGTGCCGAACAGAAGGTCAACCCGGTCGCCCACCGCCTCGCGGATCGCCTTGCAGAAGGCTATGGAGCGGGTGATGTCGGACATTGCCGGTTCATGCCCGCCCCGGATCGTGTAGGGGCCGGCGGGGTCGAATTTGACGGCCGTAAAGCCCTGGTTCATGAACCGGACAGCGGCTTCGGCGGCGGCATCGGGGTCAACCCAGAACGCGGCCGATTCCTTGCCGGCTTCGGGGTAAAGGTAGGTGTAAGAGCGGATCCGCTCGTTCATCTTGCCGCCCAACAGCGCCCAGACCGGGCGGTTCCGTGCTTTGCCGATGATGTCCCAGCAGGCGATCTCAAGGCCCGAGAACGCGCCCATCACGGTCGGATCGGGGCGTTGGGTGAAGCCCGAGGAATAGGCGCGGCGGAACATCAGCTCGATATTCTCGGGGTTCTCGCCCTGCATGTGACGCTCGAAGACATCCTCGATCACCGCCTGCATCGCCCTGGGGCCGACGGTCGAGGCATAGCATTCGCCGTAGCCCACGATCCCGGTGTCGGTGGTCAGCTTGGTGAAGATCCAGTAACGCCCGCCCCAACCCGGGAACGGCGGGGCGACGACGAAGATTTCCAGGTCCTTGAGTTTCATCGGGCGTTCCTTTGGCTGGCTGTGGAAGCGGGGGTTTCACACCCCCGCACCCCCGTGGAGTATTTGTCAAAAGAGCAAACTAGGGAGGGAAGGACGCCGGGTCAGGTCCAGAAACGACAGAGTATGCCGCCTTTTGCCGTTGGTCAAAGGTGCCCGATCCGTTTCAGAAAAGACGAGAGCACAGCGGCGAACGCATCTGGTTGATCAGCAGGGGGCAGGTGGCCCGCTGCGCGCAAGAGGTGAAAGTCGCTGCCCCGGATCAGGTCAGCCATTTCCCGCACCATGTCGGGTGGGGTGGCAGCGTCCAGTGCCCCGGCGATGGCGAGAGTGGGCAGGGTCAAGGTTGCCGTAGTCGCGTAAAAGTCGGTGCCAGCAACCGCAGCGGCGACGCCCATCCAGCCTTGCGGGTCCGTAGCCAGAAGCATGCTGCGCAAGGCTGGCATGGCGGGGCTGTCACGCCAATTGCGCCCCAGCATCCGCTCCATCGACCCGTCGGCGAGGGCATCAAGGCCCTCGCGCCGGACAAAGTCGATGCGGTCGGCCCAGATTTCAGGCGTGGAGATGCGTGGGGCGGTGTTGGACAGGACCAGCCCTCGCACCAGATCCAGCCGTTTGACCCCCAGGCCCTGCGCCACCATCCCGCCCGCCGAAAGGCCGACGACGACGGCGTCCTTCAGCTTGAAATAGTCCATCAGACGTTCGGCATCTCGTACCAGCGTTCCCATCGCGTAGGGCGGCTTTGGGACGTCAGATTTGCCGTGCCCGCGCTGGTCATAGCGCAGGATCCGCAAGGGCGGGAGTCGCTGCAGGACCGCGTCCCAGATCGCAAGATTGGTGCCAAGCGCGTGGATGAGGACCAGGGGTGGCGCGGTTTCCGGGCCGGTGAGTTCGGCGTTGAGGCGGGTGTCGTCGAAGTAGACCAGCATCAGGCAAAGCGCTCCAGTGCAGTGCGGAAGGTGCCGGGGTCGACGTTGCCGCCGGTGACGACGGCGATTACGGTGTCGGGCAGGTCTTTGGTGAAAACGGCTGCCGCCAGCGCCGCTGCCCCGCCCGGTTCCAGCACGATACGAAGGTGAGTGAAGGCCAACGCCACGGCTTGCAGCGCCTGATCGTCGGTGATCACGGTGCCCTTTCCGGCCAGGCGTTGCAGGATGGGCAGGGTCAGAGTCCCGGGTGTAGGGGTGAGGATCGCGTCGCAGATCGAGCCTGATACGCGCGCGTTTCTTTCATGTTTCCCGCTGGTTAGAGACCGCGCCATATCGTCGAACCCTTCCGGCTCGGCGGTGCGGAGTTTGAGTCTGGGGGCGTGTGCCTCTAGCGCCAAGGCGATGCCAGAGGAAAGGCCACCGCCGCCACAGCAGACCAGAACCTCGGCTTCCGTGATCCCGGCGGCGGCGGCCTGGCGGGCGAGTTCAATGCCAACGGTGCCTTGCCCGGCAATGACCAAGGGATCGTCATAGGGCCGGATCAGGGTCAGGCCTCGGTCTTGCGAGAGGCTGGCCCCCATCGCGTCACGGTCGGCGGCGGCGCGGTCGTAAAGGACGACCTCGGCCCCATAGGCGCGGGTGTTGGCGATCTTCACTTGCGGCGCGTCAGAGGGCATCAGGATGACACAAGGACTTGCGTGGGCAGCGGCTGCATAGGCGACCCCTTGGGCATGATTGCCCGAGGAATAGGCGATGACGCCGCGCTTTCTGGCCTCGGGCGAAAGGGCGGAAACGGCGGACCAGCCGCCGCGGGCCTTGAAGCTGCCAGTGATCTGCAGGCACTCGGCCTTGACGAATATCCGCCGTCCGGCGAGGCGGTCGAGGAGGGGGGCGTTCAAGAGTGGGGTCTCGCGGACGTGGCCGGCCATACGGGCAGCGGCGGAATGGATTGCGGCGATGTCGGTCATGCGAGCGCCTCCAAGAATGCCTGGATCAGGATCAGGGATTCCGGTTCATCTAGGAAAGGAATGTGAGCGCGATCAGGGACTTGCGTGAAAAGCATGTCGGGGCGGCGGGCCTGCATTTTCTGCGCGGTGTCGTCGGTCAGAAGGTCAGAGTTGGCACCCCGGATGAGGGCAAGGGGAAGTCCTTGCAGGCCGTCGAAGAGGGGCCAGAGGTCGACGGGGGGGCCTTCGAAGGCCTTCAGGAACGACTCGCGCAGGGCGGGGTCGTAGGGGATGCGGAGGCCTTCGGGGGTTTCGATCGACAGTCTTTGGGCTTCGGTTAGCCAGCGCGACATGGGCACACCCACAAAACCTGGGGTCCGGGAGAGGCGCTCGGCATAGCCTTGGTGTGTCTTGCCTGCTGGGTTGCGGCCGACGTAGTCGAAAATGCGGGTCAGGCCGTCGCGGGCAATCTCGGGTCCGACGTCGTTGAGGCAGAGGCCAAGGATGCGATCGCGGGCGACGGCACCGAGGACCATGCCGATCAGGCCGCCTCGGGACGTACCGAGGATCGCGGCTTTCGCGACCCCCAGATGGTCGAGAAGGGCGAGGGCATCGCGGGATTCCTGATCGACGGTATAGGTTGCGGCGCCGGTCCAGTCGCTGGCCCCGCGGCCACGATAATCTATACGGATCAATCGGATAGGAGGGAGATGCGGAATCAGGTAGTCGAAGTCCCCCATGGCGCGGGTCAAGCCGGGCAGGCAGAGAAGCGGCAGACCTTCGCCCTGATCGCGGTAGGCGAGCATGGCACCATCAGCGGCGCGGAAGCGGGTTTCAGACATCGGGTCCATCCTTTGGCGGCAAGGTGGCATGGGACGTCGGCGGGGGGAAGGGTGGCTGTGGTTTCGAAAGGTTAAAGGCGGTGAGGGGGAGGGGCATGGTATTTGCCATAAGGGGCTGAGATCGCAGAGTTAATCCCGGTGTTTGGGGGGCAAGCCACTGTCTTGCTTGCGTCTTGCTTCCGTCTTGCCCCAAGGTAAGAGGTTTGGGCGTTAACTATGACCGAACGAATTGAGGCGGTGCGGGAAATCACCGGCCAGAGGGCCGCGCGCCATTGGTCGCGGATGGCAAAGCTTGTGGGCGGGGCGCGGGGCGACTAAACCCTTGGCCAAGCAAAGATGAGGCAGGGCAGCATGGCGGACGCATCTGGGGCCGAGGATCGGCCAAAGTCAAAGCGGGTGGGCGCGCTGCGGGGGCTGGTGCCCTTTCTTTGGCCCTATCGCGGCATGGGTCTGCTGGCGCTGTGCGCGCTGATCCTGACGGCGGGGATCAGCCTTGTGCTGCCCTTGGCCGTGCGTCGGGTGATCGACGGGTTCAGCACGGCGCAGGTCGGGCTTCTGGACAAGTATTTCGGCGCGGCGCTGGCGATTGCGGCGCTTTTGGCGTTGGGCACTGGCGCTCGGTATTACCTTGTAACTCGGCTGGGCGAGCGGGTAGTGGCGGACATAAGAAAGGCTCTGTTCGACCGGGTTCTGGGCATGTCGCCCGCGTTTTTCGAGCGTGTCCTGACCGGCGAGGTTCTGAGCCGGATCACCACGGACACGACGCTGATTCTGTCGGTGATCGGCTCGTCAGTCTCGGTGGCGCTGCGCAATGTGCTGATCCTGTTTGGCGGGCTGGGGCTGTTGTTACTGACCTCGGCCAAACTGACGGGGCTGGTGCTGCTGGTCGTGCCGGCAATCATCGTGCCGATCATCGTGTTGGGCCGAAAGCTGCGAGCATTGTCGCGGGAAAATCAGGACTGGATTGCGGTGTCATCTGGGGCTGCGTCGGAGGCGCTGTCATCGGTGCAGACGGTGCAGGCCTTTACCCATGAGGGCGCGACGCGGGGTCAGTTTGCTGAGGTCACCGAGAAAAGCTTTGGCGCGGCCAAGGCGCGGATCAAAGTCCGGGCAGTGATGACGATGATCGTGATCTTTTTGGTCTTTGCCGGGGTGGTTGGCGTCTTGTGGATCGGGGCGCGGGACGTGCGGGGCGGCACGATGTCGGTCGGCGCGCTGATCCAGTTCGTGATCTATGCGGTGATGGTTGCGGGTGCCGTGGGGGCACTGTCGGAAATCTGGGGCGAGATTCAGCGGGCGGCGGGCGCGACCGAGCGGCTGGTGGAACTGCTCGGGACTGAGGATTCGGTGCAGGACAAGGCGCGGCCTTTGGCGCTGCCGCGTCCGGTCCGGGGCGAGATCGCGTTTCAGGACGTGACCTTCCGCTATCCGGCACGGCCCGAGGCTTCGGCGCTGAACGGGATTTCGCTGCATGTGAAGCCGGGTGAGACGGTGGCGCTGGTTGGGCCTTCGGGGGCGGGCAAGACGACGATCCTGCAACTGCTGATGCGGTTCTATGATCCGCAGGCGGGGCAGATCCTGTTGGATGGCGTGGCGCTGACCGATCTGGCGCGGGCCGATTTTCGGCAATCGATTGCGCTGGTGCCGCAGGACCCGGTGATCTTTGCCACTTCGGCCCGCGAGAACATCCGGTTCGGGCGACTGGAGGCGACGGATGCCGAGGTTGAGGCGGCTGCACGCGCGGCGGCGGCGCATGATTTCCTGAGCGCGCTGCCGCAGGGCTATGACAGCAATCTGGGCGAGCGGGGGGTGATGCTGTCGGGCGGGCAGAAGCAGCGGGTAGCGATTGCGCGGGCGATTCTGCGGGATGCGCCGATCCTGCTGTTGGACGAGGCGACTTCTGCGCTGGACGCGGAGAGTGAGCGTTTGGTGCAGGCGGCGGTCGACAAGCTGGCCGAAGGGCGGACAACTTTGGTCGTGGCGCACAGGCTGGCCACGGTCAAGCGGGCAGATCGGATCGTTGTGTTCGATCAGGGTCAGATCGTGGCGCAGGGCACCCATGAAGAGCTGGTGGCGCAAGACGGGATCTATGCCCGGCTGGCCCGACTGCAATTCACGGATGGGACGGCGTGATCTGACGTTGGCGTCGATATCCCGGGGTAAGAACAAACTTACTTCACAAAGCCCCCGGTTCTGACCATCCTGCCTGAAACCCGCGGCGACAGCGGGCAGTCAGGGAGAGACCGGGATGACCAGCTTCGCCACCTCAGCGGACCTGCGCGCGATTGAAGCAGAGATGCCCTGGGCCGACCGGGGCGAGGCGCGGTCGATCTATGAGTATCTGACGCGCGCGAAGGCCAAGCATGGCAACCGCCCGGCGATCAGTTTTCAGCTTTTGTCGGACCCGGCCAGCAAGAAGACAACGCTGAGCTGGGCCGAGCTGCATGGGCAGGTGACGCAAGCGGCGAACCTGTTCCGCTCGCTTGGCGTGGGGCCGACGGACGTGGTCGCCTATGTGATGCCGAACACGATGGAAACGGCGGTAACCTTCCTTGCCGGTGCGGTGGCGGGGATCGTGAACCCGATCAACCCTTTGCTGGAACCCGAAAAGATTGCCGCCATCCTGCGCGAGACGAATGCCAAGGTCGTGGTCACGCTGAAGGCTTTCCCGAAGACCGACCTGCCGCAGAAGGTGAGCGAGGCGGTTCAGTTCGCGCCCAACGTCAAAACCGTGGTTGAGATCGATATGGTGCCGAACCTTGCCGGGCTGAAGCGGTTTCTGGTGCCCTGGATGCGGCCGAAGAACCCACCGCAACATAGGGCCGACATCAAGGATTTCCGGGGGGAAATGGCGCGGATGCCTGCGGACCGTTTGACCTTTGCCGACCGGACCGAGGACCACGTCGCCGCCTATTTCCACACGGGCGGCACCACGGGCATGCCCAAGGTCGCGCAGCACAAGGCCAGCGGCATGATCTATAACGGCTGGATCGGGTCGCGGCTGCTGTTTGGTGCCGAGGATGTGGTCATGTGCCCGCTGCCCTTGTTCCATGTCTTTGCGGTCTATCCGATCCTGATGTCGATGGTCGGGGCGGGGGCGCATGTCGTGTTTCCGACGCCGCAGGGGTACCGAGGTGAGGGAGTGTTCGACAACCTTTGGAAGCTGGTGGAACGCTATCGCTGCACTTACCTGATCACGGTCCCCACCGCACTTTCCGCGCTGATGCAGCGGCCGGTCAATGCCGATATTTCCAGCCTGAAGAAGGCCTTTTCGGGGTCTGCGCCGCTGCCGATCGAGCTTTACAACCGCTTTAAGAAGGAAACCGGGATCGACATCATCGAAGGCTACGGCCTGACCGAAGCGACCTGCCTTGTCGCGGTGAACCCGGTTGATGGGCCGAAAAAGATCGGCTCGGTCGGCTGCATCTTCCCCTATACGACCGTGCGCATCCTGACCAAGCAGGGAGCCACGCATTTCCGCGAATGCGAGGTGGATGAGGTTGGCGAGATATGCATCTCCAGCCCCGGTGTGTTTGAAGGGTCGACCTATACCGAGGCTGACAAGAACAAGGAGCTTTTCGCCGAAGGCCGGTTCCTGCGCACCGGCGATCTGGGGCGGATCGACCCGGACGGGTATCTGTTCATCACCGGGCGGGCGAAGGACCTGATCATCCGGGGCGGCCACAACATCGACCCCGCGATCATCGAGGAGGCGCTGATGGGTCATCCGGCGGTGGCCATGGTCGGGGCGATCGGTCAGCCGGATGCGCATGCGGGGGAATTGCCGTGCGCCTATGTGGAACTGGTCAAGGGGGCCTCGGCCACAGTGCAGGAACTGATGGCCCATGCATCCGCCCATATCCAGGAGCGGGCGGCCTTGCCAAAACACCTTGAGGTTCTGCCGGAACTGCCCAAGACCGGGGTCGGCAAGGTGTTCAAGCCGGACCTGCGGCGGATGGCGATCACCCGGTGTTATGATGCCGCTCTTGCTGCAGTCGGCATTCCCGCGCGCGTTGCGCAAGTGGTCGAGGACAAGAAGCGCGGCCTGGTGGCGCAACTGGCGAAAAGTGCGCCGATCGAGGATCAGGCCGTCGCGGCGGTGCTTGGCCAGTTCGCGAACCCGTGGGAATGGGCGCCTTGACCCCGTTCAGGGCCGCTTTTGACCTGGATGACAGCAAGTTTCATTTGCAGGAATCACCCGCGCGCGTGAAAACTGGCGCAGGGAACGACTTTCGGGTAGGGAAGATGAAAATTCGCTTATGGTTTGCTGCGGCCGCGCTGGCCGTTTTCGCAGGGGCAGCTTCGGCGCAACAGTCCGAGGTGGTCTATTCGTACAAGCACTGGCAAGTGCTGATTCATGGCTTCGACGATGGCACCTTTGCCTGCGAAGCCAAGGTTGGAACGGATGCCGAAAGCTTTTCGATTTGGACCTACCCTAACGGGGCGGTTTCACTTCAGTTCTATTCCGCAGCGTGGCAGTTCAGCGAAGAGCCCGGGCAGTATTCGGATCTTGCATTCGAGATTGACCGGAGAGGAGCATGGTCGGCGAGCGGGGAGTTGTACTTGAACTCGGTGCTGATCGACTTGCCCGACAGCCAGTCCGGTGTGAACCTCATCACCGAGATTGCACGCGGCAACCGGCTTTACCTGCGGGACGCAGACGGGTCGGACGTGCAGGACTATTCGTTGGCCGGGTCAAGCGCTTCGATTGATGCGCTGATCGATTGCGGCAATGTAATCCAATCGCCGGGCAATCCGTTCAACTAAAGCGGTTCAGGTCTCGACGGAATCATAATTCAAACCAAGAGTGTTTGAATTCTGATGCTTGGTGTTTCCGTGGTGACCTGAACCGCTCTAGGATTGCACCCTAAAGCGCGTCGGTGTCCATCCAGATGGTCACCGGCCCGTCATTGGTCAGGCTGACGGCCATATCCGCGCCGAACTGGCCGTTTGCGACCGGCAGGCCCTCGGCACGCAGCGCCTCGCTGAATTTCAGGTAGAGCCGTTCGCCTTCGGCGGGCGGTGCTGCGGTGGAAAAGCCGGGCCGATTGCCACGCAGATCGGCGGCAAGGGTGAACTGGCTGACCACCAGTGCCCCGCCACCGATGTCCTTGACCGAGAGGTTCATCTTGCCCTGATCGTCCTTGAAGACCCGCAGTTTGGCGACCTTTGCGGCCAGCTTTTCTGCCTGCGCCTCGGTATCGCCCGTCATGGCGCAGACAAGGATCAGAAAACCCTTGCCGGTCTGGCCGATCAGTTGGCCATCAACCTTGACCCGAGCATCCGTGACGCGTTGGAGGACTGCCCTCACAGTTCGCTCTCCCAAGGCGGGTTGGCCCCGGCGCGCGCGCAGGTGATGGCGGCGGCCCGTGTGCCCAGAGACAGGGCGGCGTCAAGCACCGCATCTGACACTGCTGCCAGCCCGGCCTTGGTCAGCGACCCCGCCTTGTCCAGGGCGGCAAGGACGCCTGCGTTGAACGTGTCGCCCGCGCCGACGGTATCGACGACAGTGATCTTCTGCGCCGCAATGAACCGGTCCTGCGTCGCCGTCACGGCGCGGGCGCCTTTGGCACCTTCGGTGATGAAGACGAGTTTCGGTCCTTTGGTTAGAATCCCGCGTGCCAAAGCTGTCAGGTCCCCTGCGCCTTCCAGCCAGTGCAGGTCTTCATCCGACAGCTTCACGATATCGGCCCGCGCGATCATCCGTTCGATGCGGGCGCGGTATTCGGTTTCCTTGCCCGCGATGAAGCCGGGGCGGATGTTCGGGTCGACCATCGTCACCCGCGCCGCGCATTCGCGGGCCTGCAGCGCCTCATAAGTGCTGGCAGCGGGGTCGTTGACCAGAGAGATGCCACCGAGGAAGAGGGTGGAGATGTCCATGGGAAGGGCTGGCAGTTCGTCGGTCGACAGCATCCGGCCAGCGGTTGATTCATCATAGAAGGCATAGGTCGCCTGGCCGTTCACCAGCTTGACGAAGGCCACCGTGGTAGGCCGGTCCGAGCGGGCGAGGTAGCGGGTATCGACCTTGGAGGCGGTCAGCGTATCGGCCAGGATTTCCCCCAGCATGTCGTTGGAAACGCCCGAGAAGAAGGCCGACGGTGCGCCCAGCCGGCCCATCGCGATGGCGGTGTTGAAGACCGCGCCCCCGGCATAGGGCGCAAAGCAGGCCTCGCCTTCGGTCGAGGTCCTTGGCAGCATGTCGATCAGCGCTTCGCCACAGCTGAGAATCATGGCTTTCCCCTTTGCGCGTGTCCGTCGCGCCTGCGTTCATGTTAGCGCAAACGGAGCAACCCGTCAGCCGGTGAAATAGGGTGCAAGATGGGCGCGGACCCGGTCAAGGGGGCTGGTGCCGCCCAAGTCGGGAACAAAGGCCTTTCCGGTGATCGCCTCAAAGGCCTCGACATAGATGCAGGCGGTCTTTTCGATCATCTCGGGCGGGATTTCCGGGATCTTGTCGGTGTAGGGATCGCAGCGCGCGACGACCCATGATCGGATCACGTCCTTGTCAAAGCTGGGCGGGCGGGTTCCCGCGTTCAGTGCGGCCTCATAGCCCGAGGCGATCCAGTAGCGGCTGCTGTCTGGGGTGTGGATTTCGTCGGCCAGCAGAATTTGGCCAGCATCATCGACGCCGAATTCGTATTTGGTGTCGACCAGGATCAGCCCCCGCTCGGCGGCCATCTTCTGGCCGCGCGCGAACAGGGCCAGGGATTTGGCGCTGACTTCATCCCATTGCGTCTGGGTCAGAAGGCCGCTGTCAATGATTTCTGCAGCGGTGAGGGGTTCGTCATGACCGCCGTCAAACGCCTTGGTTGTGGGGGTGATGATCGCCTGCGGCAGCGCCTGATTGTCGCGCAGCCCATCGGGCAGCTGGTGGCCGTACATCTGCCGCTTGCCCGCCTTGTATTGCGTCAGGATCGAGGTCGAGGTGCTCCCCGCCAGATAGCCCCGGACCACGATTTCCACCGGCAGGATCGTCACCCGCTTGCCGCGCACGACATTCGCGTCGGGATAGTCGATCACATGGTTCGCGGCGATATCGGCGGTGTGGTCGAACCAATAGCGCGCCAGTTGGGTCAGCACCTGCCCCTTCCAGGGGATCACCGCCAGGATCTGGTCAAAGGCCGAAATCCGGTCGGAGGAGATCAGAAGGCGGCTGCCATCGGGCAGGTCATAGCAATCGCGGACCTTGCCGAAATAGGGGTTCGGAAGCTCGGGTATCCGGGCCTCGGGCAGGCGGCGGGACAGGTCGAGTTCTGCGGGCATAACGGCCTCCGGCTGGCTGCCCGCTTCTTGGCCGATGCGGGGCCAGTGTCAAGCGAGACTCACCCCGGACAGTTCAACGACCCCCGCATCTCGCCACTGTCGCCGGTCAGGCTGCTCTCCCGCACAGTGCAGCCGGTGACTGTGGGGATGAGTTCAATCATCGTGGCGCGGATTTCCTGATGCTCCCCCCGGTGGGCATAGCCAAGGCGGATCACCTCCACCCGCTCGCCCTTTTGCAACACCACATAATCGCGGCCGTTGACGGTGGTTTCGGTGCGGGTCGCCCCCATGAACTCCGGTGCCGGAGAGACACAGGCGGCGATGAGGAGGGGGAGGAGGAACATGGGTTTCATGACTCGAAGGGTGGCATGAAAGGGGTTAACGGGGGGTTAAGGGGGGTGGATGATGGATCTTCAGCGATCGCATCTGGCCAGATGCGCCAGACGGCCCGATAGCGTGGCTGAAACGGGTGGAGGCAGGGTGCGAAATTGATTCGCACCCTGCAGCAGAGTCTCGCTCAGAGGCAGAGAAAAAGGTATTCGGTCTGATAGTTCGGCAAAGTGCGTGTCGAAGCATACTCTGATGTCTTCCCGACCTTGCCGCAGATGCGCTGTGCCTCTTGGACAGTCGCGGTTGTGGGTTTCTTGCCCCCGAAATCCTCAACGACCTTCACGCTGGACCCGTTGAAGTCCGAAACCATCGGTTCCACGCATCCCAACAGGAATACGGGCAGTAACACGATCAAAAGTCTCATCATTTCCTCATTGAAATTAAATCAGCACAACTGCAAGTGGACTTCAATCAAGTCGAATCTTGGGCGTTTTGATCTTCTTAGAACTTGGAAGCCGGCGGAGCGCGGTCATCCAGTAGCAGCATCCTTCACCCCTGCAACGTCCTGACCCCATACCCCTCGCCCCGTGCCTTCATCGCAGCCACCACAGCAATCGCTGCGGCGGCGGTGGTGAAGTAGGGGATCTTGTCCATCAGGGCGACGCGGCGGATGTCGCGGCTGTCGCTTACGGCTTGGGTGCCGTCGGTCGTGTTCATCACCAGCGCGATTTCGTCGTTCTTCAACCGGTCGACGATGTTCGGGCGGCCCTCATAGACCTTGGCGACGGGTTCGGCCTTGACCGAATGCTCGGCCAGCCAGGCGGCGGTGCCTTTGGTGGCGACGATGGTGAAGCCCATGGCGACAAGGTCACGGGCGGCGGCGGCGAGGGCGTCGCTTTTGTCCATGTCCTTGATTGACAGGAAGGCGCGGCCGGAGTCTGGCAGCACGACACCTGCGCCCATCTGGGCCTTGAGGAAGGCCAAGGGGAAGGTGCGGTCCCAGCCCATGACTTCACCGGTTGAGCGCATTTCGGGGCCAAGCACCGGGTCGACACCGGGGAAGCGGGCGAAGGGGAGGACGGCCTCTTTGACGCTGAACCAGGGGGTGTTCGGGTCGGCAAGCGTCAGCGGGTCGGCCAAGGGCAGCGGGCTGTCGGGGCCGACGCCTGCGGGGTAGGGCGCGCGCATCGGGAAGGTCGACAGGGGCTCACCAGCCATCAGCCGGGCGGCGATGCTGGCAATTGCAGAGTCGGTTGCCTTGGCGACGAAGGGCACGGTGCGGCTGGCGCGCGGGTTGACTTCAAGGACATAGATCACGCCGTCCTTGATCGCGAATTGCACGTTCATCAGGCCGACGACATTCAGCGCGAGGGCCATGACGACGGTCTGGCGTTTGAGTTCTTCCACCGTTTCGGCGGAAAGCTGGTGCGGCGGCAGGCAGCAGGCCGAATCGCCGGAGTGGACGCCGGCTTCCTCGATATGTTCCATGATTCCAGCGACATGCACGTCTTTACCGTCGCTCAACGCATCGACGTCAACCTCAACCGCACCGGAGAGGTAGCTGTCGAGAAGGACGGGGGAGGAACCGGAGACCTGAACGGCGGTGGTGATATAGCGTTCAAGCTGGGCGTCGTCGCGGATGATTTCCATCGCGCGGCCACCCAGAACGAAGGAGGGGCGGATGACCAAGGGATAGCCGACATCTTTCGCGACTTCGAAAGCCTCATCGCGGCTGCGGGCGGTGCCGTTGTGCGGTTGTTTCAGGCCCAGCTTGTGGAGGAGCTGCTGGAACCGTTCGCGGTCCTCGGCCAGGTCGATGGCGTCGGGGGTGGTGCCAAGGATCGGGATGCCTTCTTCGTGCAGCGCATTGGCCAGCTTCAAGGGCGTCTGGCCGCCGAACTGGACGATGACGCCGTGAAGCGTGCCGTTTTCCTGCTCCACCCGCAGGATTTCAAGGACATGCTCCAGCGTCAGGGGTTCAAAATAGAGCCGGTCGGAGGTGTCGTAGTCGGTGGAAACGGTTTCCGGGTTGCAGTTGACCATGATGGTTTCATAGCCAGCCGCCGTCAGGGCATAGCAGGCATGGCAGCAGCAATAGTCGAACTCGATCCCTTGCCCGATCCGGTTCGGACCGCCGCCAAGGATGACGACTTTCTTCGCCTTGGTCGGGCGGGATTCGCATTCCACGTCACCCATCGCGGGGTGTTCGTAGGTGGAATACATATACGGGGTCTGCGCCTCGAACTCGGCGGCGCAGGTGTCGATGCGCTTGAAGACGGCGGTGACGCCAAGCCGGGTGCGGGCGCGGCGGACCTGGGCCTCGTCGCGACCGGTAAGGGTGGCAAGGCGGGCGTCAGTGAAGCCCATCATTTTCAGGCTGCGCAGCGCGTCCGGGTTGGTCGGCAGGCCGTCACGGCGAACCTGCGCCTCGGTGTCGATGATCTCGCGGATGCGGGACAGGAACCAGGGGTCGAAGGCGGTGATGCCGTTGATCTCGTCATTGGTCAGCCCGTGGCGCATGGCTTGGGCGATGACACGCAGACGGTCAGGGGTTGCCTGACCAAGGGCCTTGAAGATCGCGGCCTTGTCGGGGGCACCCGAATTCGAAACCCCGGGAATGGCGATTTCGTCAAAGCCGGTCAGGCCGGTTTCAAGGCTGGCCAGCGCCTTCTGCATCGATTCGTGAATGGTGCGGCCGATGGCCATCGCCTCGCCCACCGATTTCATCGCGGTGGTCAGGTTGGGTTCCGAGCCGGGGAATTTCTCGAAGGCAAAGCGGGGGATCTTGGTGACGACATAGTCGATGGAGGGTTCGAAGGCGGCGGGCGTCACCTTGGTGATGTCGTTGTCCAGCTCGTCCAGCGTATAGCCGACCGCCAGCTTCGCGGCGATCTTCGCAATCGGAAAGCCGGTGGCCTTTGACGCCAAAGCCGAGGACCGCGATACGCGGGGGTTCATCTCGATCACAACCATGCGGCCGTCGGCGGGGTTGATTGCCCATTGCACGTTCGACCCGCCGGTTTCGACGCCGATCTCGCGCAGAACGGCGATGCTGCCGTTCCGCATGATCTGGTATTCCTTGTCGGTCAGGGTCAGCGCCGGGGCGACGGTGATCGAATCCCCGGTATGCACGCCCATCGGATCGACGTTTTCGATGGCGCAGACGATGATGGCGTTGTCGGCTTTGTCGCGGACCACCTCCATCTCGAATTCCTTCCAGCCCAGAAGGGATTCGTCGACCAGCACCTGTGCCACGGGGCTGGCCTCAAGGCCCGACTTCACGATGGCCTCATAGTCGTCGCGGTTGTAGGCCACGCCGCCGCCGGTGCCACCAAGGGTAAAGGCGGGGCGGATGATGGCGGGAAGGCCGACGTATTCGATGGCGGCGATCGCCTCGGCCACGCCTGCGGCGATATCATACTTGCCGTTGGCCAGCTTGGGCGCGGCGATGATCGTCGCCTTGGGGTTTTCCAGACCGATCCGGTCCATCGCCTCACGGAAGAGCTTGCGGTCTTCGGCCATCTCGATGGCTTCGCGCTTGGCCCCGATCAGTTCGACCCCGAACTTCTCCAGCACGCCCATATCGGCCAGCGCCAGTGCAGTGTTCAACCCGGTCTGCCCGCCCATTGTCGGCAGGATTGCGTCGGGGCGCTCCTTTTCGATGATCTTGGCCACGACTTCGGGGGTAATCGGCTCGATATAGGTCGCATCGGCCAGACCCGGGTCGGTCATGATCGTCGCGGGGTTGGAGTTCACCAGGATGACCCGGTAGCCCTCTTCCCGCAGGGCCTTGCAAGCTTGCGCGCCGGAATAGTCGAACTCACACGCTTGCCCGATGACGATGGGACCCGCGCCGATGATCATGATCGACTTGATATCGGTCCGCTTCGGCATGTCAGCCCCCATCCATCGCGCAAAACTTGCCGGGTTATAGCCACGCGCGGGCGGGGTGCAAGGGGCGAATGTGGCCGTGGGAGCGGCCATGAAAAAGGCCGGGGTCACCCCCGGCCGTTTCCAGTGTCATGAAGGCCGGCGTCAGCCCTTTTCGCCAACCGCTGCTTCGGCCGCCGCGATGGCAGCTTTCCGAGCGGCAATCTTCTCACCCGTCGGCGGGCCTTCGAAGCGGCGGTTTTCGACCGCGACCCAAAGGACCAGCGCCAAGGCCAGGAAGCCAAGGACGACGTAGAGCACCCTTTCGTTCGGCGCAGCAACGGCGATGTAGGTGATGACGACCATGCCAACCACGGCCAGCAGGGTCACCAGTTTGTAAAGCCCTGCGCTCATCGCCCAAGGGCCGGGCTGCGGCCATTTCGGTCCGCCAAAGGCCAAGGCCCCGGCCACCAGCGGCACGGTGAACGACAGGAACAGGAAGACGAGAGTCGAGTTCACCACGATCACGTAGATCGACTGTTCGCCGATCTTGATCGACATTGCCAGGATCACATAGAGGATCGAAAGCACCGTCGCCGTCCAGATTGCGTTCACCGGCGTGCGGAACTTCGGCGAAACAGTTGCCAGGGCTTTCGACCCGACCGGCATGCCGTCATCGCGCGAGAAGGCAAACAGCATCCGGCTGGCCGAAGTGACAGTGGCAAGACCGCACAGAAGCTGGGTGATCAGGATGCCAAGGTAGATCACGTTCTTCAGGCCGGGCGGGACAATGGCGTCCATCGTGCCGAAGAACACGCCCCAGCCGCTGGCCGCACCAGCGGTCATGTCCGGGATCGCCAGCGTGATGGCGCAGACCATGACCCAGCCTGCAAGCGAGGACCAGATGACCGCGTTCACGATGCCGGTGGGAACCGACATGGCGGCGTTCTTGGTTTCCTCGGACGTGTGGGCCGAGGCATCATAGCCGGTGATCGTATAGACCGGCAGCAACAGGCACAGCAGGAACAGGCTGAACATGCTGGTGTTCGCCGGGAAGACGCCGCCGCCTGCATCGCCCGAATAGTTGGTAAAGGTCCACAGCCGTGAGATGTCGATTGCCGGGGCATAGAACAGGCAGGCAAAGACCAGAGCGGCAGTGGTTGCCAGGATGATCCAGCCCGAGATGTCGGTCAGCATGGTCGTGACCTTGATGCCGACATGGTTGAAGATCGCTTGCAGGATGGTGACGGCAGCAACGAAGCCCACCACTTGCCAGTCAGTTCCGGTAAAGCCGAACATGCTACCGAAGGTGCCGGCGAAGAAGTAGGCGGTACCGATGTTGATGGCGCCCAGAACGGTAATGAGGCCCAGAAGGTTAAGCCAGGCGGTCAGCCAGCCCACAAAGCGGTTTCCGAGGATCGAGCCCCAGTGATAAAGCCCGCCTGCAGTCGGGAAGGCCGAACCGATCTGTGCCATGGCCAGGGCGAACATCCCGGACAGGATACAGCCGACGATCCAGCCGATGCCTGCACCGGCGCCACCGACGGAACCGATGGCCTGGGCGAAAGAGTTGATCCCGCCCGAAAGCGTGCAGATGATCGAGAACGAGATCGCGAAGTTAGAGAATTTGGACATGGAGCGTGACAGCTCCTGTGCGTAGCCCATGCCATGCAGGACTTTCATGTCCTCATGCTTGGCGTGGTCGTTGTAGTCGTCGGAAGCCATGAAGTGTTCCCTTCGTACCAGTGTTGGACGCTTGTTGGTTTTGTTATGCCGCCCGCCCCATTCCGGGAGGGCTTGCTTGCGTGGCGACAGGGAAGCCCGAAAACGGGCTGCAAGCAAGCCTGAATCGGCTTTCTTGACTGATTGATCAGGTTTTCGGGGCCAAGGTCGGTTTCGACTGTCAGAGGGCCGCGGTTTGGTCTGGTCTAGGCCGCCGCTTCGGCCTATCTCGGATGCGACGCCATCGCGGGGGCCCTTGGGGTGATCCTTATCGAACATGGGCCGGGGGACAGGCCTGCACTCTTCAACCGCCCGCGCGAAGTGATCGTTGCGTCACGGGCGGTTGAGGTTGCGCCTGCGCTGGCCCGGGCCGAAGCCGCGCGCCGAGCGGGGGCCTGGATCGCGGGCTATGTCGGCTATGAGACAGGCTATGCGCTGGAGCCAAAGCTTGCCCGCCAGATGCCGCGCCGCCGGTTGGGGCCTTTGCTGGCGCTGGGGGTGTTTGACGGGCCGGAGGACGCTGGCCCGGCCTTGGACCGCGCGGCGGATGAGGGTCGCGCGACCCGGATGACAGCGCCGGTTCCGGCCATTGGTCGCCGGGCTTATGGCAATGCCGCGCGCAAGGTTTTTGACTATATAGCGGCGGGCGACTGCTATCAGGTGAACTTAACCTTTCCGATGCAGGCGCAGCTTGCCGCAGGCACCCCGCTTGGCCTTTACGGCGCGTTCCGTCGCACCGGGGCCGTGGGGCATGGAGCCTTTGTCGACCTTGGCGTCGGGCCAGTGGTGGTGTCCCGGTCGCCCGAGTTGTTCTTCAAGGTCCATGGTGGGCGGATCTTGACCCGCCCGATGAAGGGGACCCGTCCGCGCGGCAAAGATGCTCCCGAGGATGCCGCGATCATTGCGGAGTTGCAGGGGGCCGAGAAGGACCGGGCCGAGAACCTGATGATCGTGGACCTTCTGCGCAACGACATCAGCCGGTTGGCACGGGTCGGCAGCGTCAAGGTCCCCGCACTGTTCGCGATTGAAACCTATGGGACGGTCCACCAGATGACCTCAACCGTCGAGGCCGAACTGGCAGCGCCCCCGGGCTTGCCGGGTCTGATGGCGGCCTTGTTCCCCTGCGGCTCGGTCACCGGCGCGCCAAAAATCCGGGCGATGGAGATCATCCGTGAGGTGGAACCCGCGCCGCGCGGGGTTTACTGCGGGGCGGTGGGCTGGATGTCTCCCACAGGGGACGCCGATTTCTCGGTCGCGATCCGGACGCTGTCGGTGACCGGCGACCAGATCGTGATGAATGTGGGCGGAGGGCTGACGCATGGGTCAACCGTGGATGGAGAATGGGAGGAAGCGCTGTGGAAGGCGCGCTTCGTGAAGGCGGCCGTGAGCCGGGACTAAGGTTGATTGAGACCGTACTTTGGGACGGCAGCCGCGCCCCGCGCTGGCCGCTGCATCTGGCACGGTTGCAGCGCAGTGCCGGGCTGTTGGGCTGGCACTGCCCGCCGGTCGCGCCCCTTGGCCCCAACCACCCCGCCCGCTTGCGGCTGACGCTGGACGGCGAAGGGCACGTGGTTTGGGAGACCTTCGCCTTGCCGCCCGCCAAACCGGAATGGCGGGTGGGGCTGGCCTCGCAGCGCTTGGCCTCTGCCGACCCATGGTTGAAGGTGAAATCCACCCGCCGCGCGATCTATGACCAGACCCGCGCAGCCCTGCCCGAAAGACTGGATGAATTGATCTTCCAGAACGAACGCGGCGAGGTTTGCGAAGGCACTATCACCAGCCTCTTCTTCGACCGGGGCCACGGGCTGCACACCCCACCGCTGTCATCGGGCCTTTTGCCCGGTGTGTTGCGGGCTGAACTGGCCTGCCCGGAGGAGGTGCTTCTGGCGGAAGACTTGCCAAGGGTGAAGCTTTGGGTCGGCAATGCTTTGCGCGGGCTGATCCCGGCGATTCTCGTCGTCTGAAGCGCTGCCTTCAGCAACAGTCGGATGATATTTTCCCGCCCCGATTGAAACCTGCCCCACAAGGGGCAATATGCAGCGACCGGCCGTCTTGGCCGCTTTCAAAAGGAGATTGATATGCTGCCATTCTCATTAACCACCGCCGCAATTGTTGCAGGCATCCTGATCGCCGTCATTCTGTTGATCGCCATCCTGTTTCGTCGGGTGGTCAGCACCAACGTCGTCCATATCGTCCAGCGTGGTCGCACAACCGTCCCCTACGGGACGGGGCTTGGCGCCGGGAACGTCTATTACGCTTGGCCAGCATGGCTCCCCCGGATCGGGATCAATGTGATCAGGCTGCCGGTGTCGAACTTTGACCTGACGCTAGTGGACTATGAGGCCTATGATCTGGACCGGGTGCCGTTCGTGGTCCATGTCACCTCGTTCTTCCGGATCGCCGATACCGCCCTTGCGGCGCAGCGGGTGGCGGATATCGAGGCGTTGAAGGAACAGCTGATGCAGATCGTGCAGGGCGCGGTCCGCAAAGTGCTGGCCTCCGACAAGATCGACGCGATCATGCTGGAGCGGTCGAAATTCGGTACCGCTTTCACGAACGAGGTCCAGGACCAGCTAAAGCAATGGGGCGTCGAGCCGGTGAAAACCATGGAGCTGATGGACATCCGCGACGCCGATGGCAGCAAGGTCATCGCCAATATCATGGCCAAGAAGACCTCCCATATCGAGATGGAAAGCCGCCGCGAAGTGGCCGAGAACAAGCGCGCCGCCGAGACGGCGGAGATTGAGGCGCAGCGCGAGGTTGACATGCGCAAGCAGGAAGCCGAGCGCGCGGTGGGCGAACGGACCGCCGACAAGGACAAGGCCATCGGCATCGCCAACGAACAGGCGCGGCAGGAAGTGCTGACCCAGGAACGCGAAACCCGCGAACGCCACATGGCGGTGACAAGGGTGGATGAGGTGCGCCGGGCCGAGATTGAACGCGACAAGCAGGTCGTTGCCGCCGAACAGGACAAGCAGACCACCGTCATCATCGCCGAGGGTCAGCTTGCCGGCCAACAGCGCGAGGCGGAGGGGATCAAGGCGCTGGGTGAGGCGCGCGCCGCCGCCGAAAAGGCGATGCAGCTTGCCCCGGTCGAGGCGCAGATCGTGC
Organism: Paracoccaceae bacterium; assembly: GCA_947504705.1. Classification (GTDB taxonomy): domain Bacteria; phylum Pseudomonadota; class Alphaproteobacteria; order Rhodobacterales; family Rhodobacteraceae; genus Tabrizicola. Next base: position 81,547 of record CANNIA010000002.1, on the reverse strand, counting down.
TGGCCAAGGAGATCGGCGAAAACGCGGGCTATCAGCAGTATCTGATGACGATCGAGGGCATCAAAGGCTATGTCGTCGTCGGTGGCGAACAGGCCAAGGCGCTGCAGGCCGCCGATGTCAAGGTGATCGCCAACGCGGGCAACCCGGGCGAAGGCATGGGTCGGGCGATGGACCTCTTCAGCTCGAAAGGCGGCACCAACCTTGCCGCGGCCGTCGAGGCTTTTGCGCAGAGCCCCTTGGGCAATGCGATGATCGGCAAGATCCTGAAGGGCGGGGCCGAAAATTCGGGTCCCGCGCCTGCGGCGACTGCGGGCGAACCGGTCGTCGAAAACCCTGCCGCCTGGCAGGTCGACGAAACCGATGTGACGGACGCACCGAAAGGGCGCAAGGCCTGACACGCCCCGCCCCGCCGCAGCTTCGGAAGCCTCCGGCGGGGATATTTGCACCGGTATGAAAGGCTCTGGGGTTGACTTGGGCCTGCGGGCAAGGTGTATCGGCCCCGATGACGCCAAAGCCCTTGGAAAGGGAACGATGATGCACGCCTATCGCAGCCACACCTGTGCCGCGCTGAACAAGTCCAACGTGGGCGAAACCATCCGGCTTTCCGGCTGGGTCCACCGTGTGCGCGACCATGGCGGCGTGTTGTTCATCGACCTGCGCGACCATTACGGGATCACGCAGGTGCTGTGCGACGGCGACTCGGCCGCGTTCAAGGCGCTGGAGGCGGTGCGCAGCGAATGGGTGATCCGGGTGGATGGTCGGGTGAAGGCGCGCGATGCCTCGCTGGTGAACACCAAGATCCCAACCGGCGAGATCGAGGTCTATGTGACCGAGGTCGAAGTGCTGGGGGCTTCGGAAGAACTGCCGCTGCCGGTCTTTGGCGACGCCGAATACCCGGAAGAAACCCGGCTGACCTACCGCTTCCTCGACCTGCGCCGTGACACGATGCATCAGAACATGATGCTGCGGTCGAACGTGGTGCGCTGGCTGCGAAATGCGATGTGGGATCAGGGCTTCACCGAATTCCAGACGCCGATCATCACCGCCTCGTCGCCCGAAGGCGCGCGCGACTTTCTGGTGCCGTCGCGCCTGCATCCGGGCAAGTTCTACGCCCTGCCGCAAGCGCCTCAGCAGTTCAAGCAGTTGATCCAGGTGGCCGGTTTCGACCGCTATTTCCAGATCGCGCCCTGTTTCCGCGATGAAGACCCGCGCGCCGACCGCTCGCCCACCGACTTTTACCAGTTGGATGTCGAGATGAGCTTTGTGACACAGGATGACGTGTTCGGGGCGGTTCAGCCGGTGTTGCAGGGGTTGTTCGAGACCTTCGGCAAGGGCCGCAAGGTTGATGCCGACTGGCCGCGCATCGCCTATCGCGACAGCCTGAAGTGGTTCGGGTCGGACAAGCCCGACCTGCGCAACCCGATCAAGATGCAAGAGGTTTCCGAACATTTCCGCGGCTCGGGCTTCGCTATCTTCGCCAAGCTGCTGGAGCAGGACGGCAACGAAGTCCGCGCCATTCCCGCGCCTAAAGGCCCGTCGGGAGACCCCGTGGGCCGCAAGTTCTGCGACCGGATGAATGCCTTTGCGCAGCAGCAGGGGCTGCCGGGGATGGGGTATATCTTCTGGCGGGAGCGTGGGGCACCACGGACATTAGGAGAGATTTTGGATACGCCGGTTTCAGAGATCGTCGATCCGGATGAAACCAAAGAAACAGAGCGGCTGGCTCTTGAAGCCATACAGAAGGCTCATGCTGCGAATGATCGTGCGCGCGTTGAGTTTCTCTTTCAGGCATTTTTCGGCCAGCATGAACCAGCCGGACCGCTGGCCAAGAACATCGGGCCGGAGCGGACCGAGGCGATCCGTCAGCAGCTGGGCCTTGAAAAGGGCGACGCGGCTTTCTTCCTTGGCGGCAAGCCGGAGACGTTTGAACCCATCGCAGGCCGCGCGCGGAATGTTATCGGCGAGGAATTGGGGCTGACCGACAAGGACAGCTTCCGCTTTGCCTGGATCGTCGACTTCCCGATGTACGAGAAGACCGACGACGGGAAGATCGACTTCAGCCACAACCCATTCTCGATGCCGCAGGGCGGGCTTGAGGCGCTGAATGGTGACCCGCTCAAGGTCTATGCCTATCAGTATGACCTTGCCTGCAACGGTTATGAGATCATCTCTGGCGGCATCCGCAACCACAAGCCGGAGATCATGTACAAGGCGTTTGAACTGGCCGGGTATCCGAACTCGGAGGTCGACAAGCGGTTCGGGGGCATGGTCAAGGCATTCAAGTACGGCGCGCCTCCGCATGGTGGCTGTGCTGCTGGGATCGACCGGCTGGTGATGCTGCTGGCCGATACCCAGAACATCCGCGAAGTCATCATGTTCCCGATGAACCAGCGCGCGGAAGACCTGCTGATGGGCGCGCCTTCGGAACCGATGAACGAACAGCTGCGCGAATTGCGGCTGCGGGTTCTGCCGAAGGAAGCCTGAACCGGCGGTTCTCCCGGTGCAAGCCTTGCCTTCCCCGCCGCCAAGCGCTTAGCCTTGGCATCGGGGAATGGTGGGGTGACGGCAATGGATGACAAGCGTCTTGGCGTTTCGGTCAAGGGTTGGCAGGTGCCGCCAAGGCCGGACCACGCAGCGATGGAGGGGCGGCTGGTTCGGCTGGAACCCTTGAACGCCGACGCCCACGCTTTTGAGCTGCAGGCGGCCTATCAGGGCCATGACGGGCTGTGGGATTACATGCCCTACGGGCCCTTTGCCTCGGGCTCGGCCTATCACCGCTGGGCCCGGGAACGGGAGGCGGGCGAGGATCCCCGGTTCTTCGTCCTGCGGGATCGGGCGACTGACAAGGCGGGTGGGATCGCCAGCTATCTGCGCATCACGCCCGAGGCTGGGTCGATCGAGGTTGGTCACATCTGCATTTCCCCAAGCATGCAGCGGGGCGCGGAAGCCACCGAGGCGATGTTCTTGATGATGGACTGGGCCTTCCGGGCGGGCTATCGCCGCTATGAATGGAAATGCAATGCACTGAACCTCGCCTCACGCCGGGCGGCCCAGCGACTTGGGTTCAGCTTTGAAGGCGTCTTCCGTAATCACATGATCGTCAAAGGCCGCAACCGGGATACGGCATGGTTTGCAGTGACTGACAGTGATTGGCCCGCTTTGGCCGAGGCGTTCCGCATCTGGCTTTCGCCGGCGAATTTTGATGCCAGCGGGCGGCAGAAGGAGAGGTTGTCCAGCCTGACCCGGCTGGTTCGCGCGGGAAGTGACCCTGCGTTAAGCGAGGGGTAGGTCCCCGGCGGACACGGTAAACGCGTGCATCTTGCCGAATCCGTCAGCCGATCCCCTGCAGCACCGAAAGCCGATCTTCGATCATCTGCGCCAGCCTTGCCCGATCGAAGGGTGTCCTCGCCCCGCCTGCTGCAATTTCCAGCGCCGGATCACGTGAGGCGCGGGCAAGGCCATGCAGGAACGACAGCGCATAGGCCGGGTCGCCCTTGGTCTGCACCAAGTCGACCGCCAGCCGCAGATCGTCGCGCAGGGCACCGGGGTCGGCTTGGGGGGCGGGTGTGTCTTCGCCAGATGCTTCTGGCCCCGCCCCGGCCACAATTTGACGAATCAACCGGACCAGACTGGCGACCGACCCCACCGGCTTTTCAAGGAAAGCCATCGCTCCGGCCTCAAGTGCCCGGTCCCGGCCATCGGGATCGCCTGACAGGCCAAGCACCGGCAGTCCTTGCGCGGCAAGGTTGGCAATCAGATCCTCACCCCGGCCATCGGGCAGGCCAAGGTCGACAATCGCAAGGTCGGGGCGGTAGCAGCCAACATGCAACCGTGCGATTTCAAGGCTTTCCGCCCGCCGCATCCTTGCCCCGGCGCGCTGCAGGATCAGGCGCAGCGCGTCGCAGGCAAAGCGGCTGTCATCGACGACCAGAAGCGTCAGGCCCCGAAGCGGCAAGGCTGTGGCCGAGCGGGGGGGCGAAAGCGGCAAGAGTGGATCGGGCGGGAAGGGCATCGGTGAACCTCTCTTGACCGTGGCCCCAGTGTCGTTGCCAGCCGTAAAGCCCCGGTTAACGGCCCTGCGACGTGCTGGCGGCTTGCACAGACCCGGCCCTGACCGCATAAGCCCCCTATCCCGTGTTGCGAGGATCCCATGATCGGACGCCTGAACCATGTCGCCATTGCCGTGCCGGACCTGACGGCCGCTGCGGACCAGTACCGCAACACTTTGGGCGCCAAGGTCGGTCCGGCCCAGCCGGAGCCCGACCACGGGGTGACGGTGGTCTTCATTGAACTTCCCAACACCAAGATCGAGCTTCTGCATCCGCTGGGGGAAAACTCACCTATCCTGGGCTTTCTGGAAAAAAACCCCTCGGGCGGCATTCACCACATCTGCTACGAGGTCGATGACATCCTTGCCGCCCGCGACCATCTGAAAGCGTCTGGCGCGCGGGTGCTGGGCTCGGGCGAACCAAAGATCGGCGCGCATGGCAAGCCGGTCCTGTTCCTGCACCCAAAGGATTTCAACGGCTGTCTGGTGGAGCTTGAACAGGCATGAGCATCACCGGTTTCATCGTGCTTTACGCAACACTCTGGTTCCTGACCCTGTTCTGCGTCCTGCCTTACCGCACCCAGTCGCAAGACGAAGCCAACCATATCGAACCCGGCACCCCGCCCGGCGCCCCGGCGGGGGATGTGATGCGGCGCAAGGCCTGGGTCACCACCCTGATCGCGACCCCAATCTGGGCTGTGATCGTGGCTGTGATCCTGTCAGGCTGGATCACAATCGCGGATCTGGACTGGTTCGGTCGGATGCATCCCTGACGTCTGGCCAAGGCCGGGCGTATTCCCAAAAGCAGTTCAGGTCTCGGCGGAATCGGAATTCAAACCAAGAGTGTTCGAATTCTGATCCTAGATCATTCCATGAAGACCTGAACCGCTCTAGGCTTGCCGAAAAGCCGGAGCCCGCATGACCACCGCCTTCTTTTCCGACGAACGCTGCTTTTGGCACGCCGGGGGCAATTATGCCTTTACTCTGCCCGCGGGCGAACTGGTGCAGCCGATCCCCGGTGGCTTGCCGGAAAACCCTGAAACCAAGCGGCGGCTGCGCAATCTGATCGAGGTCACCGGTCTGACCCGCGACCTTGCTATGCGCGGGGCCGAGCCTGCAAGCGTGGTTGACCTGCGCCGGGTGCACCCCGAAAGCTATCTGTCGGCCTTCAAGGCCATGTCGGATGCGGGCGGCGGTGAGCTTGGCCTGCGCACGCCCTTCGGCAAGGGCGGGTATGAGATTGCAGCCCTTTCGGCAGGGCTTGCCGTTGGGGCCCTGCGCGCGGTGCTGAAGGGCGAGGCGCGGAACGCCTATGCCCTTTCCCGCCCGCCGGGGCATCACTGCACGGCGGATTTTCCGAATGGCTTTTGTCTTTTGAACAACACCGCCGTGGCGATCCGGGCCGCACAGGCCGACGGTCTGGTCCGGCGTGTTGCGGTGGTTGACTGGGATGTCCACCACGGCAACGGGACCGAGGCGATCTTCTGGGAAGACCCGGATGTGCTGGCAATCAGCCTGCATCAGGACCGCAACTATCCCCTTGATACCGGTGGCATCGAGGCGCGCGGCGGCGGGGCAGGGCAAGGCTTCAACCTGAACCTGCCGCTTCCCCCCGGTACGGGGCACAATTCCTATCTTCACGCGATGGAGCGGGTGGTTTTGCCCGCGCTGGACCGGTTCCGCCCGGACGCGATCATCGTCGCCTGTGGCTATGATGCGGCGGCGGTTGATCCCTTGGGCCGCATGCTGTGCACCGATGAAACCTTCCGCCTGATGACGCGCGCGATGATGGGCGCGGCGGACCGGTTGTGCGGCGGGCGGCTTTTACTGGTGCATGAAGGCGGCTATTCCGAGGTCTACGTCCCCTTCTGTGGTCATGCCGTGCTGGAGGAGCTGTCGGGGTCAACAATCACCGCGCCTGACCCGATGGCCGTGACGCTGGCAAAACGGCAACCCGACGCAAGGTTCGAGGCTTTCGTCGAAGGCTGGATCAATGAGGCCGCAACTGCGCTTGGGCTTTAGCCTTTGTTGCCCCGAATTTCTGCGCAGGCGATGTTCGCAAAACGTGCAGGATTTCTTGTCCTGGCGGATGGTCCCTGCCGCAGGGAATGCCTAGATTGACCGCTTTCAGAACCCAAGGATCGCCATGCCTGCCCGAAACCAAGCTGCCTTAGACTTTTTGAAATCCCGCCGTTCGCGCCCGGCTAAGCTTTTCAGCTTACCAGTTCCGGACCGGGCCGAGCTGACCGAGATCCTGACAGCGGCAATTCGCGTGCCCGACCATGGCAAGCTGGAACCCTGGCGGCTGATCGTCGTGCAAGGCGTTGGCTTTGCCCGGCTGGCCGATTTGGCCGAGGCGCGGGCGATCGAACTGGCGGGCGACGCAGAAATGATCGCCAAGGGGCGCGGCCAATATGACCTTGGCAAGCTTGCCGTGGTTGTCATCGCCTCGCCCAAGCCTGCGCCGAAAATCCCGGCCGTTGAGCAGTTGATGTCGGCGGCGGCGCTGTGCTTAGGCATCGTGAACACGGCCGAGGCGGCGGGCTGGGGGGCCTGCTGGCTGACCGGCTGGCCTGCGCATGACCCGGTCTTTGCTGCACGGGCCTTTGGCTGCACCGGCGACGAAACCGTGGCCGGGATCGTCCATATCGCGACCCCTCCCGCCGATGCCACTGACCGGCCGCGCCCCGACCTTGGTCGGCTTCTGACCTGGGGTGATGCCTGATCGGGGGCGCCTGTGGCCGTGATTGACCTGTCGCATCTTGCTCAGCCCGGCGCGATCCTTGCGGTTCGCGTCACCCCGAATGCGCGCGCGAATGGGATTGATCTCGTCGACGGACAGATTCGCATCACCGTCACCGAAACGCCCGAGGCAGGCCGCGCGACCGAGGCGGCGCAGGCCCTGCTGGCCAAGGCGCTGGGTGTTGCCAAGACCCGGCTGATGCTTCTGCGCGGGACCAAGTCGCGGGACAAGACCTTCCGGCTGGATTGAACCGCTCTAGGCCTTTTTCTCGATCCGGTAGCTGCCTTCGGGCAGGTTCAGTGCCGCTGCCAGATCGCGAACCTGTCCCATCGACAGGGTGATCTGCACCACCTCATCCGTGCGGGGATCAAACTGGTCCAGCGTTACGCAATCCTCGAAGGCATTCAGGATCACGTCCTCTTGCAAGGGCAGGTCGGCACCCTCATCGACAAGGGTGATGACGGTCGAGTCGAATTCATGCTCGATGGTAAACATGGGCAAAGCCTACGCCCGACCCCGACCCTTGGCAACGCTGGGAAAATAGCAACCTCTGCGCAAGGTGTCTTTCGTCTTGCGGGCGAATTGATAGGTTACGGACAATCATTCCGAGGGTCCGATGCGCTTTGCCAAACTGATTCCCCTTTGTCTTCTGCTTTGGGCCTGCACCCCCTCCACACCGCTACCGCCAATCAAGCCGGGCGGGCCGGAAGGGGTGGCGCGACCCGCCTCTGCCGCAGCCGAAGCCGGAGGCACCGCCGCGCAAACCTTCCTGTCGGTCGTGGCGACAGTCGAACCTATCGCCGAAAAGATGTGCCGCGAACACAGGGCGGCGCAAAGCTGCAATATCCGGATCGTGATCGACGACCGCCCCGGCCAGCCCCCGAACGCCTTCCAGACGCTGGATGCTTACGGCCGTCCGGTCATCGGCTTTACCCTGTCGCTGATTGCCCAGGCACGGAACGCCGATGAACTGGCCTTTGTCCTTGGCCATGAGGCCGCGCATCACATCCTGGGCCATATTGCGAAACAGCATGACCGGGTGCTTGCCGGGGCGCTTGTCGCAGGCGTGCAGGCCAAGGCCGACGGCAAGTCGAAAGAGGCGGTGAAAGCGGCCGAGGATCGGGCTGCGATGGCGTCGATCCTGACCTTTTCGCAGGATTTTGAGCTTGAGGCCGATGCGCTTGGGGCCGAAATTGCCTTCCGCGCTGGGTATGACCCGATCCACGGCTCGGAATTCTTTGACCGGCTACCCGAACCCGGCAACGGTTTTCGCAGCACGCATCCCGGCAATGCCAAGCGCAAGGCCGTGGTCAAGGCGACCGTCAATCGGCTGATCGCAGCGCAGCAGTAACGCCCGTGCTGGTGCTTGAGGATGTGCTGCGAGACCGGGGTTCCCGCTATGCGGGCTCGGCGGGCAGGGTGGTCTCGCGGCAAGAGATCAACGCGTTTCTGGCCGAACTGCGCCGCCGCCGGAAGTTCGACCGTGCCACGCATCATTCCTGGGCGGCGATCCTGGCCGAAGGCGGCCCGCTGAAAGGCGATGACGGCGAAGCAGGGGCAGGGGCGGTGATCCTGAAGATGCTGGAGCGGGAGGCGCTGGTCGATCACATCGTCGTCGTCACCCGCTGGTATGGCGGGGTGCATCTTGGCGGCGACCGTTTCGCCCATATCGTCACTTGCACCCGCGCGGTGCTGGCTGCCCTGCGGGGTCTGGTCTGAAGATATGGCGATCTGTCGATCAATTCCTGTGGACGCCTTCGCATGACCTGCTAATTTCCGCCGAACGGACCGGCGAGTCCGGATCAGCAGAGGGACTGACATGTCGATTTCAAAGAATTATCTGGTGATGGGGGCGGTCTACCTTTTGGTGGGCGTCCTTCTGGGAATGTATATGGGTGGCAGCGAGGATCATTCCTTGGCTCCGGTTCATGCCCATATCAACCTGCTTGGCTTTACGCTGATGACCATCTTTGGTCTGGCCTACCGGGTGATGCCGCAAATGGCGGAAAGCCCGCTGGCCAAGGCGCAGTTCTGGCTGCACCAGATTGGAGCGCTTGTCCTTTTGGTCGGGCTTTATCTTTTGATGTCGGGCCACGCGGTTCCCGGGCTCCCGGCGCCGATCCTGCCGGTGGCCGAAGCTGCGGTGTTCCTGAGCATTCTCTGCTGGCTGGTGAACCTCGTTCGCCGCGCCTGAGTTTTGCTTCTAAGGCTGCCCCGACACGGCAAGGGGCAGCCGCTTGATCTGGGTCAATGTGACCAGCCTAGACAGGCGGCATCCTTGGTTCTGATGGTCGAAATGGCCTCAGAACCGGGGTTGTGTTGATGCTTGGCTATCCCGAAGATCCAAAGGCTTGGTGGCTGACGCGCGGCATGGCGCGGATCAGCGGCGTTAACCTGCCGCAGGCCATTGTCGAAGGCTGGCTGCACCGGGCCGAACTTGAGGCGCTGATCGCTCGTTGCGCAGCCTGTGGGCACCGGGCGGATTGCGAGTCTTGGCTGGCCGCATCAGGCGTGGCGCAGGCCATCCCGGATTTCTGTCCGAACCGCAGCGCTATCCAATCGCTGGGCGGTTAGGTCAGCGGAAACTGTATCATGAAAGCCACAATGCGGGGTTCGAATGGGCTCAAGTTTGGCTTGAGCGTTGCGGGATCCAAGCTTGCTGGCTAGCCTTCTTCCGCAGCTAATGTGAACCGGTCGGGAAAGCTTGCATCCCTGGCTCGCGAAGCCAAAACGCCGGGGGCACTTCTTTAGGGGGAAGAAATGACCAAATTTTTGACACCAGTTGTCGCAGCAGCCTTCTTGTTTTCCTCGCAGGTTGCCTTTGCCGGTGGCCCGGTCGTCGTGGATGATGCAGTCGAAGTCGTCGCGGACAAGCCAGCTTCAAGCATGGGCATCCTGCCGATCATCATCATCGGCGTCGCCCTTTGTGCAGCGCTTTGCGGCAGCAATGACAACAAAGTCCCCGAGTAATCTGGATCTCTGAGCATCAAGCAAGGGCCGGCCTAGGGAAACCCAGGCCGGTCGCTTTGTTTTCAACCAAATTGTCAAGAAAACTGTGGCAGTTCGGCAACGCTTGCCAAGCATCTGCGGGATTCCGCGACTTGGAGATTGATGCATTTTCACAGCCCCAATAACCTGTTCAGCGACGGCGCGAGTCGGTGCCGGAACATTGAAGGGACAAACCATGAAGAAACTTCTTGCTACGACGCTGGCGGCATCGCTGGTGCTTTCCTCGACCGCTTTCGCTGGCGGCCCTGTCATCGACGACACCACCGAAGTCGTTCCGGAAGCAGCTGGCTCGTCGATGGGGATCCTCCCGATCATCATCATCGGCGTTGTCCTGTGCGCAGCACTTTGCGGCAGCGACAACAACAACAACAATAACCCATAATTACTTCTGCTCGCTCTTGCGGGACAGGACCCGGCGACACCAAGGTGTTGCCGGGTCCTTTTCTTTTCAGAACCGTGATGGACGATAGCTGGATAGGTCCAAGGGCGGGGTCTTGCCCGCAATCAGGTCGGCCACGATTTGCGCCGTGATCGGCGCCATCGTCACCCCCAGATGTCCGTGCCCGAACGCATGGATCACCTCGCCGCCGCAAGCTGAGGGTCCGATAATCGGCAGACTGTCGGGCAGGCTGGGGCGGAACCCCATCCATTCGCGATCAGGCTCCCCAAGTTCGGGGAAGAACGCCCGTGCGCCCTCGATCAGCTTGCGCACTCGATGCGGCGAAGGCGGCAGGGTCAACCCGCCCAGTTCCACCGTGCCCGCCACCCGCAACCGCCCGGCCATCGGGCAGAAATAGAACCCGCGTGAGGTCGGGCAGGTGGGGCGCGACAGCAGCGGCTTGGCCATGTCCCATTCGACGTGATAGCCGCGCTCGGTGTCCAGCGGGATCCGGTCGCCCGCCTGCCGCGCCAAGTCGCGTGAATGCGCCCCGGCCGCGATCACGACCTTGCGCGCGTGCAGGTGTAGGCCCGGCCCTTCGATCACGACCCCATCCGGACCGCGCGTCAGCTTTTCCGCCCGTGCCGTTACCAGCCGCGCCCGGCCAAGCACCGCTTTGGCAATCAGGCCCATCATTCGGCCCGGATCGTCAAGGAAAGTCGCCTCGGTGAAATGCGCCGCCCCACCCATGCCCGCGGGCAGCCCAGGCTCCAGTTCCGCCAGCCTGTCGGGATCAATCAGATCAACCTGAACCCCAAGCGCGCGGCGACCAGCCAGTTCGGCCCCGGCAGCCTGAAAGGCCATGGCCGTCTCATAAAGATAAAGACAACCGCGCCGCTGCAGGATCTCGGCACCTTGGATCCGTTCGGCAAGCCCGTCCCACCGCTCAGCAGCATCGCCCAGAAGGGCCGCGATCGCCCTTCCGTTCCGGGCAGCAGGGCCGGGCAGTGACTGGCGCAGGAACCGCAGCAGCCACGGCGTCAGGCTTGGCAACGCCCGAGCCTTGATCGCCAGTGGCGAGGTCTTGCTGAACAAAAGTGACGGCAGCGACCAAAGCACATCCGGCGTGCCGACCGGGCTTGTCGCATAGCCTGCGATGGTCCCGGCATTGCCAAAGCTTGCGCCCATGCCCGGTTGACCGGGGTCAACCAGAACGACCTCGCGGCCGGCCTCGACCAGCTCCAGCGCGATGGTCAGTCCCACCACGCCCGCGCCGATGACGGCGATATCGGTTGTTTCCCTAAGCATCATATGGGTGACCCGACAGACAGTGCCCGTCGGGTCCCTTCCTTACATGCAGGCCTGAAACAAGGCCCGCGTATTGGTCTTCGTCATCTTGATCGGGTTGCCGCCGCAAGATGGGTCTTCCAGGGCCATCTTGGTCAGCATATCAAGATCTGCCTCCTTAACCCCCAATTTTGTCAGATTTTCCGGGATGTTAAGCTCGGCCCTTAGGTTGACGATCCGCTCACGCAGGCCACGGAACCCGCTCTTGATCCCGCAATAGGCAGCCACCGCATTCAAGCGGTCCTTCACCGCGCGGCGGTTGAAATCCAGCACCATCGGCATCACCACGGCATTGGTTGTGCCATGATGGGTGCCATAGACCGCGCCAATCGGGTGGCTCAGGCTGTGAATCGCGCCAAGTCCCTTCTGGAATGCCGTCGCCCCCATCGCCGCCGCCGACATCATGTGGGCGCGGGCCTCCAGGTCGTTCGGATCGGCATAGGCCTTCGGCAGGTTTTCGAACACCAGCCGCATACCTTCCAGCGCGATGCCTTGCGACATCGGGTGGTAAAAGGGCGAGCAATAGGCCTCAAGGCAATGCGCCAGCGCGTCCATGCCGGTGCCAGCAGTGATGAACTTCGGCATGCCGACCGTCAGCGCCGGGTCACAGATCGTGACGACGGGCATCAGTTTCGGGTGGAAGATGATCTTCTTCTTGTGGGTCTCGGAATTGGTCAGCACGCCCGCCCGACCCACTTCGCTGCCGGTCCCGGCAGTCGTCGGCACCGCAATGATCGGCGCGATCTTGGATGCATCGGCGCGGGTGTACCAGTCGTCGATATCCTCAAGCTGCCAGACCTTCAGCTTCGGGTCCTGATGCGCCATCAGCGCGATCATCTTGCCAAGATCCAAGGCGGAACCGCCACCAAAGCAGATCACGCCGTCATGGCCGCCCGCCTTGTAAACCTCGATCCCGGCGGCCATGTTCGTTTCATTCGGGTTCGGGTCGACCTCGGAGAATACCGCGCGGCCAAGGCCGCCGGCTTCCAGCACATCCAGCGCGGTCTTGGTGATCGGCAGGCTGGCCAGCGCCTTGTCGGTGACAAGGAGGGGCTTCTTCAGCCCCGCCGATTTCGCATGCTCGGCCAGTTCGGAAATCCGGCCAACGCCGAACTTGATGGCGGTCGGGTAGGACCAGTTCCGATTGGGAACACTGTGGGTCATGGTGTCAGACTTTCTTCAGATGGAAGGATTTCGGACGGGTCACCGAATGGAACCCCAGATAGGAAAGCGAGGTGCCGCGCCCGGTGTCCTTGACCCCGGTCCAGGTCAGCGCCGGGTCAAGATAATCGGCCCGGTTCATGAACACGGTCCCGGTTTCCACTTGCGAACCAAGCGCAGCCGCGGTGTCATAGTCTTGGGTCCAGATGCTGGCGGTCAGGCCATACGGGCTGTCGTTCATCAACTGCAGCGCCTCGGCGTCGTTCTTCACCTTCATGATGCCGACCACGGGGCCAAAGCTCTCTTGCTTCATCACCCGCATCGAATGATCGACATTCACCAGAATCTGCGGCGCTAGATAGGCACCGCCGTCATCGGCAAACTTCTTTGGGTCCAGCAGAGGCTTCGCCCCCTTGGCGATCGCTTCTGCCGTCTGGTCGCGCACCACCTGCGCAAAGCGCTTGTGCGCCATCGGCCCAAGCGTGGTCGAGGCGTCGAAGGGATTGCCCAGCTTCAACTGGCCAACCCAGGCGACTGATTTCTCGACAAAGCTGTCGAAGAGGGATTCATGGACGTAAATCCGCTCGATCCCGCAGCAGCACTGCCCGGCGTTGTACATCGCGCCGTCCATCAGCACGTCGACAGCAAGTTCCAGATCGGCATCCGCGCGGACATAGCCCGGATCCTTGCCACCAAGCTCCAGCCCCAGCGGCGTGAAGGTGCCAGCCGCCGCCCGTTCCATCGCTTGCCCGCCACCGACCGAACCGGTGAAGTTCACAAATCCGAAGCTCCGCGCCCCGATCAGGCGTTCGGTGGTGGCGTGGTCAAGGACGACGTTCTGGAACACATCCTCGGGGATACCGGCGGCATGGAAAGCCTCGGCCAGACGCTCACCCACGAGCAGGGTCTGCGACGCATGCTTCAGCACCACCGTGTTCCCGGCGATCAGGGCCGGAACAAGGGTGTTGATCGTGGTGAGGTAGGGATAGTTCCACGGCGCCACGATGAAGACCACGCCGACAGCTTCGCGGGCGAGGTAGCGGCGGAACTTGTCGCTGTCTTCGATCATCTCGTTTGCCAAGGTCTTGGCTGCGATCGAGGCCATATAGTCGGTCCGGGCGTTCACCCCACCAAACTCGCCGCCGTAACGGGTCGGGCGGCCCATCTGCCATGCGATCTCTTCCACCACAACTTCGGTCATGGTGTTCAGCTTGGCGACGCCAGCCTTGACCAGCGCGATCCGTTCGGCCAGCGGGCGGGCGGCCCAAGGCTTCTGGGCAGCCTTGGCGCGGGCGACGACGGCATCGGCAGCGTCAGCCGACAGCGGCATCCGCTCGGCGTAAACCCGGCCGTCCACCGGCGAAATCAGTTGAATCGGTTTCATTTTCATTCCTCGTAGAGTGCGCATTCATGGCGCACCGTGCGGTGTGGAAGGTGCGCCATGAAAGCGCACCCTACAGGTTACGCGCGTTCCAACAGCCGCTGGATCTCGAAGTCCGTGACCACGCGGTCGGTCTCCGAAATCTCCCACTGGGCGGCATGGTGGTAATGGTCGATCACATCGTCGCCAAAGGCCGCACGATACATCTTGGACCCGTTCAGCAGATCGGCCGCTTCGCGCAGGTTGTGCGGGATTTCCCGCACACCGCCGGCCGAATACATGTCGCCCTTCATCTCGGGTTCCAGTTCCAGCTTCTGCTCGATCCCGGCCAGACCCGCCGCCAGAAGGGCCGCGCAGGTGAGGTAGGGGTTCACGTCCGACCCCGGTATCCGGCATTCGACCCGGATCGCTTTGGTATGTTCGCCGCAGACCCGGAAGCCTGCGGTGCGGTTGTCTGCCGACCAGACCGCCTTGGTGGGCGCGAACATGCCAACGGTGAACCGCTTGTAGCTGTTGACGTAAGGCGCCAGAAACACCGTCATCTCGCGGGCATAGGCAAGCTGACCGGCGATATAGTGCTTCATCAGCGCCGACATGCCGTGCTTGTCGTCCTTGTCAAAGAAGGCAGGCTTGCCGTCCTTGGTCCACAGCGACTGGTGGCAATGCGACGACGACCCGGCCTTGCGGTGGTCATACTTGGCCATGAACGTGACCGACCGGCCCTTGGACCAGGCAATCTCCTTGATGCCGTGCTTGGTGATCGTGTGGTTGTCGGCAGTGTCCAGCGCGTCGGAATAGCGGTAGTTCACTTCCTCTTGGCCGCTGTCGGCCTCGCCCTTGGAATTCTCGATCGGGATACCCGCGCCATAAAGCCCGTTCCTCACGGCGCGCATCACGTCTTCTTCCTTGGTGGTCTGGAAGATGTGGTAATCCTCGTTATAGGCGCTGATCGCCTTGAGGCCCGAGAAGTTCGAGTCGCGCAGGGATTCGTAGCTGTTCTCGAACAGATAGAATTCCAGTTCCGTCGCCATCATCGGCTCCAAGCCCATGGCGCGGGCGCGGTCTACCTGGGTTTTCAGGATCTGGCGCGGCGAATGCGCAACCGGGTTGTGATGGTGGTCCAGAAGATCGCACAGCACCAGCGCGGTGCCCGGCAGCCAGGGCGTTAGGCGCATGGTGGCGAGGTCGGGCTTCATCACATAGTCGCCATAGCCCGTCTGCCAGTTCGAGGATTTGTAGCCCTGAACGGTCGTCATCTCCATGTCGACGGCCAGCAGATAGTTGCAGCAATGGGTTTCCTCATGGCCGCCGTCGACGAAGAATTGCGCGTGGAAGCGCTTGCCCATCAGGCGGCCTTGCATGTCGACGCCAGCCACAAGGACCGTGTCGATTTCACCGCGCGAAACGGCGGCCTTAAGGGTATCAAGTGTCAGATTACCGGGCATGTCGTGCCTCTTTCATATATCTCGGATAAGGATCAGGGGCCGCAGCCCCGCAGGTGCGCAAAGGAACATCGCCCACGAAGCCCCCCCCAAATTCGGGCTTGCGGGGCCAGCAGGCGCCATGCGTGGTATCTTGCGGTTCGGATCGCATCCGATCAGTCTCCCAAAGTCACAGACGGCCAAAAGGCACCCGTCCGCGAATTTGATCAATCATTCACCGGTTGGGGCCGATCTGCAACCCCCTGCGCGGATTTGCCCAAGGAACCGGCAAGCCCGTTCAACAAAACGGCCGTCAAGAGCACCGCCCCGCCGATCAGCGTGTTGCGGCTGGCGGTTTCACCCAGGAAGACCCAGACCCAGATCGGACCTAGAAGCACTTCGACCAGCGACAGCAGGGTCAGTTCGGCGGCGGGCACGACCTTGCTGCCAAAGGTGAACAGCACGAGGCCCAGCGAGACGACAAAGACGCCAATCGCGACCGCAACGCCGATGTCGTGGGCCGAGACGATAATTGCTGCGCCCTGGGCCAGCAAGATCAGGCCCGCCATGATGGCTGAGAAGACGCTCCCAAGCAGGACGGCCGGCAGCATGTCATTGACCCGCCCCCAGCGCAGCATGACGGTAAAGCTGCCAAAACCGGCTGCCGACATAAGTGCCGCCATGTTGCCGATGAAGGCTCCGGTCCCAAGTCCGTCGCGGACCATCAGATACATGCCGAAAACGGCCACGGCCATCGAAAGCCAGGTGGTGGGGCGAACCTTCTCGCGAAGGACCAGCCAGCCAAGGACCGCCGCAACAAAGGGCGAGGCGGCGAACAGGAAAACCGCGTTGGCGACCGTTGTTGTCTGGAAGGCATAGATCGCGCCGGAAAAGGCAAAGACCAGACCAAAGCCGCCCAAAGCCCCGCTGCGCCCGACAGCCCGGATCGCGGTCAGCGGCTTGCCGCCCGAGGTCCACCAGATGAACCCCAGCAGGACCGGGATCATCCCGATGGATCGCCAGAACAGGATCGCCCAAACCGAGGCGTCGTCGATCTGCCGCAGGCCAAGGCCCATCAGCGACCAGATGGTCCCCGCCGCAAGACAAAGGCCCACACCCTGACCGTATCGCATCGCTTTCCCTCGTCGCACCCCGTGCTGCTCTGCCTGCCACGGCAGGGGCGTCCGGGCTGTTCCATTCCCGACCTTCGGGGAGTCAGTAGCCGCGTGTGCGGTCGACAAGGTGGAGGTAAGGCTCCCCCGCCTCGCCCCGGCGGATATTCTCGGCGATGACGCGGGATGAGGACGAGGGCCGGGTGTCGGCGGCGATATGCGGGGTTACCGTGACGCGGGGATGGGTCCAATACCGGTGATCCTTGGGCAGCGGTTCCACCCGGAACACATCCAGCGTCGCGTGCCCGACATGGCCTGCATCCAGTGCCGCCAACAGCGCGTCATCGTCGATCAGCGCCCCGCGCCCGGGGTTCACGATCACGGCGCCCTTCGGCAGCATCGCCAGCCGGTCGGCATTCAGAAGGTTCTCGGTCTCGGGCGTCTTTGGCAGCAGGGTCACCAGAATGGCGGCGTTGGAGAGTGCTTGCTTCAGCCCATCCTCGCCATGCAGGCAGCCGGGTTTGGCGGTGCGGCTCCAGCCGGTCACCGGGAAATTCATCCCCCGCAAAGCCGCCGCAGAAGCCGACCCCAGCGCCCCCATCCCTAGGATCGTCACCGGGCGCTCGCGGGCAAGGGGTGGGCAGGTCTGATCCCAGAAATGGCCGGGGTTCAGGATATGGCGGTCCATCCCCAGATGATGGCGCAGGCAGTGGCCGACGACCCATTCCACCATCCCCTCGGTCAGGCCGGGATCGACCATCCGGCACAGGGGTTGGGTCAGGGTCTGGTTGCCGACGATCTTCTCGACCCCGGCCCACAGGTTCAGGACCGCCTTGGCCCGCGTGTAGGGGGTAAAATCCTGCAGGGGGGAAATCGGGCTGTAGACGATATAGTCCACCTCTTCCGGCCTGGCCTCGGTGACCAGTCGCGCGGAAACCCCGGCCTCGGCAAGCGCGGCGGTCAGATGGGGCTGGAACTCGGCCCAAAGGCTGGGGGTGGCGAAGAGGACAGTCAGCATCGGGCGGGTCTTTCGGGTTTGTCCACGGTGGACAGATTTCGGGGGCAAGGGATTTCAACAGGTTGGGCGTGGGCGTTAGGATTTTGTCAAGACTTTCCCTCCCACACAAGCGGCGTCGGGGGGGCGGAGTTTTGGAAAACTCCGGTCCGATCTCGTGGAAGAAATCGGCGTTAAAGCGCAGCAGAGACGGCGGCATTCACCGCCAAAGCCAGAATGCAGGTGTTGTAGAAGAACGAGGCGACTCCGTGCACCAGCACCGCCTGCCGCATCGCGCGGGTCTCGATCACCACGTCCGAGACCTGCGCGGTCATCCCGATGGTAAAGCTGGCATAAAGGAAATCCCAGGCTCCCGGAGCATCGGTCCCCGGGAAGACCATGCCGCGATCGGGGCTGCGGTAGTACAGGTTGGCATAGTGGAAGGCGGCAAGGACATGCACCGTCGCCCAGCCCAGCGCCAGGCTGGGAAGCGCCACGAGATGCGCAGACAGGCCGCTTTGCGCAGCATTCAGCACCAGAAAGATCGCAAGGATGCTGACCATCACGGTCACCAAGGCAAGGACGAGGATCAGCGCCACGCCTTCATCCGCCTGCGCGGCGTGACGCTGCAGAACCTCGGGCCCGGCGTTGCGGATAAACCAGGCCATCAGGGCAAGGTAAAGCAGGAAGAAGGTGTCCGCGCCAAGCAGCAGGCTAAAGGCCGGCGCCACCCCAAAGGCCCAGGCCACAAACGCCAAGATCACTCCAACCGCGAAGGCGCTGACAAAACGGCCATGTCTGGGGGCAAGCCGGATCATTCAGCGCGGCCTGTGGACATGGGCGCTTTGCACCAGACCAAAGCCCACCAGCAGCACCATCATCGCCGACCCTCCATAGCTCAGCAAGGGCAAGGGCACCCCTACAACCGGCACCATGCCCATCACCATCGACAAGTTGACCGCGATATAGAAGAAGAAATTCGCCGCCACCCCAATGATCAAAAGGGCCGAAAACCGGTCACGGTTCCGCAGGGCGGCGAACAGGCAAAAGCCCAGGATTGCCGCGTAAAGGCAAAGGATGGAAAAGCCGCCGACAAACCCGAACTCCTCGGCCAGAGTGGTGAAGATGAAGTCGGTATGCTTTTCCGGCAGAAAGTTCAGCCGACTTTGCGTGCCTTGCATGAACCCCTTGCCGGACCAGCCACCCGAGCCCAAGGCGATGTTGGCCTGGATGATATTGTAGCCCGCGCCCAAGGGGTCGGCTGTCGGGTCAAGAAAGGTGTCGATCCTTTTGTACTGATAATCGTGCAGGAACTGCCAAGGCGTGCCGCGCAGGGTAAAGACACCGACGATCGCCGAGACGCCAAGTGCAAACACCGCGCCGAAATACCAAAGACTGACTCCGGCGGCGAACATCACCGTCGCTCCGGCCAGAATAAGCATCAGCGAGGTGCCAAGGTTCGGCTGCATCAGCACCAGCACTGTCGGCGTCACGATCAGCAGAACCGGGACCAGCACATACAGCGGGCGCGACACCAAACGCGGATCAAGCCTGCCGTAATAGGCCGCCAGCACCATCACCAGGGTAAATTTCATCATCTCGGACGGCTGCAGCCGGAAGAAGCCCAGGTCAATCCAGCGCTGCGCGCCCATGCCGACCGTTCCGAAGAACTGCACCACCAAAAGCAGGAAGAAGGCGAAGACATAGGCCGCCACCGACATGCTGCGCCAGAACCAGATCGGCACCATTGCGACGATGAACAAGAGCACCATCCCGACCCCGAACCGCTGCATCTGCGGCCAGGCCCAGGTGTCCAGCGTCCCACCGGCAATCGAGTAAAGCATCAGGAAACCGATCGATGCCACCGAGGCAATCAGGATGATCAGCGGCCAGCTGAGATAGAGAACTTTCCGCAGCCCTGTTGGGATCTCTTTCTGGGAATAGAGCAGATAGGTCATCGCATATCCCCCTCAGGCCTTGGTCCGGACCGGGGCCATGCCGGTCACCGGGTCACGCAGTGGCAATTCCTTCAGCATGGTGTCGATCCGGCCGCGCTGGCTTTCGGGATAGGCTTCCAGCGGGGGCAGGCCACCATAAAGCGCACGCAAGATCACGTCGCGGGCAATCGGCGCGGCAGCAAGCGCGCCGCCGCCGCCATGTTCGACCACCACGGCCACCGCATAGCGCGGCGCGTCATAGGGGGCAAAGCCCACGAAAAGCGCATGGTCGCGGCGGTTCCAGGGCAAATCATCGTTCGCAACGACCCCGGTCTCGCGCTCTGCAGCCGAGATGTTGCGGACTTGGCTTGTGCCCGTCTTGCCCGCCATCGCCATTGTCGGCTCGACGATCCGGCTGGATTTTCCGGTGCCCTGATCGCTGTTTACCACAGCGTTCATGCCGTCACGAACCGCGGCAAGATGCTCGACTGCGATGTCAAGGGGAAGGACCTCGCCGATGGGCACCTCTTGGTCACCGATGGCACGCACCAGCCGTGGCACCACGGCAAGCCCGCTGGCAATCCGTGCCGTCATCACTGCCAGTTGCAAGGGCGAGGCCAGCACATAGCCTTGGCCGATTGAAGCGTTGATCGTGTCGCCGATCCGCCAGTCCTTTTTGTACTTTTCCAGCTTCCAGGCCTTGTCTGGCATCGCCGCTGTTGCAATCGCCGACATCGGCAGATCATGGCGCTGACCAAGGCCCAACTTGCGCCCCATTTCGGCGATCTTGTCGATGCCCACCTTCTGGGCCATGTCGTAATAATAGACATCGCAGCTTTCCGCCAAGCTGCGCTGCAACTTGACGCGGCCATGGCCCCCATGTTTCCAGCAGTGGAACTTGGTGCCGCTGAATTCGATAAAGCCGGGGCAGGACACTTTATCCTCGGCTGTCGTCGCCCCGGCATCAAGGGCTGCCAGCGCTGTCACCACTTTGAAGGTTGATCCCGGCGGATAGGCCCCCGATACGGCCTTGTTCGCCAAAGGACGGTGGTCGTTTTCGGTCAGGGCGTTGTATTCAGCAAAGCTGATCCCGCGCACGAACAGGTTCGGGTCGAACGACGGTGCCGAGGCGCAACAGATGATGTCGCCGTTTGTGACATCCATCACGACGACGGCGGCACTTTCCTCACCCAGCCGGGCCTGGGCAAAGTTCTGTACATCGGCGTCGATGGTCAGCCGGATATCGGTCCCGGCCAGACCCTCTTCCCGGTCCAGCTCGCGCATCACCCGCCCGGCCGAGTTTACTTCGATCCGCTTCGTCCCGGCAAGGCCGCGCAGGTCATCCTCAAGCCATCTTTCGACGCCAATCTTGCCGATCTGGAATTTCGGGATCGACAAAAGCGGATCGGGTCCGTCGATTTCGGCAAGATCCTTTTCGCTAACCGGGCCGACATAGCCCACGACATGGGCAAAATCATAATCCAGCGGATAATGCCGCGAGAGGCCCACTTCGGGCACGACACCGGGCAGGGAGGGGGCATTGAGGGCGATCTTCGAAAAATCGGTCCAGCTTAGCCTTTCGGCCACGGTCACCGGAACGAATGGGTTTAGGCTTTTGACCTCTTTCAGCGTCTGTGCCAGATCGTCCTCGGTCAGGGGAATAAGGCTGGCCAGACGCTTCAGCACCAGTTCCACATCCCCCGCCGACTCTCGGGTGATCAGCACGCGATAGTTCTGCTCGTTTCCGCCGATCAGCTTGCCGTTGCGGTCAAGAATCAATCCCCGGGCAGGCGGGATAAGGCGAATGGCAATGCGGTTTTCTTCGGCAAGAAGCTGAAGCGCGTCAGCTTGATCGACCTGCAGATAGCGCATGCGGCCGCCCAGAACCGCAAACATCGCCCCCATCGCCCCGCCCAAAAGCAAGGCCCGGCGGTTCAGCTTCTGATTGCTTTCCTCGGCAAGGCGGGGGCTAAGCTTCACAAGCGCCTCCCATAATCGTCGACCTCGCCCGTCGCCGGTTTGCGCAGATCGATGATCAACCGCGACGCCCCGACCACAAGCGGATAGCAGGCGATGGACCAAAGAAGCTGTACGGCGGCAAAGCCAAAGGGCGGCTGGGGCACCATCGTGATGCCAAGAACCAGTCGATAGACCAGCATCGACAGCACCATTAGCCCTGTAACCAGTGCCCATTCGACGGCAAAGCTTAACTCGCGCGTCAGGATCATGCGTCCGCGCAGGAATTCGGTCGTAAGAATGACAATCGCGGTCCAAAGGCCCGGGGGCCGCATCAGGATCAGATCTTCGGCAAGCAGAACGATCAGGATCAGCGGCATCGGCAGATAATCCGGGCGCCGGATGATCCAGGCCATGATCACGCAAAGTATCAGATCCGGGCCGGGCAACGCGCCGGGCTCACTGCCAAGGGGCAAGAGGCGAACGAACAGAAACAAAAGTGCGAGGCCCAGAAACAGCGCTCGGTAGAACCAATGGGCCTGACGCCAGAAGTCACCCATCGGTGCCCCCCGCGCCTTCCTGTGCCCCGGAACCAACGGCGTCGACATTGCCACCCTCGGTGGCTGCGGGTTGGCTGCCTGCCTCTTCTTCCGCCGTGGCAGCCGAGCCATCGGGGCGCGATATCGGCGGGGCCACCAGTGCACCGGGGTCGGTGATCGGCGTAAGCGTGTGACTGCGCAAGACCCGCAGGAATTCCAGACGCTGATAGTCCGCCGCCAGAATGACCCGCAGCCGCTTGTCCGCCGTCAGCACGACCTGACCGACCAACAGCCCCGCCGGCAAGACGCCGTCATCCCCCGAGGTCACCACCCGGTCACCGGGCTGGACAGCATCGGTATCCTCGATGAAATCCAGCGGCGGTGCCGAGCTATTGTCCCCCGACAGAATCGCCTGCTGGCCCGAAGGCTGGATCGTCACCGGAATCCGGCTGTTGGAATCGGTGACCAGAATCACCCGGCTTGATCTTTCCCCCACCCCGGCAATTCGGCCGACAAAGCCGATCCCGTCCATCGTCGCCCAGCCGTCGCGGATCCCGTCGCGCGCGCCCACGTTCAACAGCACCGACTGACGGAACGGGCTGCCGCTATCGGCCATCACCACGCCCGTCACATGGGTCAGCTTGGGGTCAAGCCGCACGTTGTTCAGATCCAACAGCCGCGCATTCTTCTGCTCCAGCTGAAGAGCTGCCTCTTTCCAGGCCTTCATCTGCTGCAACTCGCGCTTCAGCTCCTGGTTCTGTTCATAGATCCGGGTATAGGACTGGAAATCCTCGACCATGCCGGTGGCCAGCGTGACCGGGCGCAGCGCCCAGTCAAGGTTCGGCACCACCGCATCGACCATGGCCGCCCGGAATCGCTCGACACGGGGGCTGTCGATCCGCCACAAGAGGAACAGGCCCAAAAGCAGCAGCACCGCAAGGCTGACCAACAGCCGCCGAAGCGGGCGCGAGAATTCTTCAGGGGACGTGTGTTTTCTGGCCACGGGGCTCAGCCTTCCTTCACCGCGCTGGCACCACGAACCTTAGGTGTCGTAGTCGATCACATGCCGAAGTTGCTTTTCGTATTCCAGAGCCTTGCCGGTGCCCAAAGCAACACAATTCAGTGACTCGTTGGCCACCGAGATCGAAAGCCCGGTCTGTTCGCGCAACGCCAGATCAAGATCCCCAAGGAGCGCGCCGCCACCCGTCAGCATGACGCCCCGGTCGACGATATCGGCGGCAAGGTCGGGCGGCGTGGTTTCCAGCGCCTGCATTACCGCGTCGCAAATCTGCTGCACGGGTTCGGCCAGGGCTTCAGCGACCTGCGCCTGGTTGATCTCGGTTTCCTTCGGCACGCCGTTCAAAAGGTCGCGCCCCCGGATCGACATGCTGGCGCCGCGCCCGTCATCGGGCATTCGCGCCGTACCGATAGAGGTCTTGATCCGCTCCGCCGTCGATTCCCCGATCAGCAGGTTATGGTGACGGCGCAGATAGTTCACGATGGCTTCGTCCATCCGGTCGCCACCGACGCGCACGGACCGGGCATAGACGATGTCACCCAAGGACAGGACCGCAACTTCCGTGGTGCCGCCGCCGATGTCGACGACCATGCTGCCGGTCGGTTCGGTGATCGGCATCCCCGCGCCAATGGCCGCCGCGATGGGTTCAGCAATCAGCCCGGCCCGCTTGGCACCCGCCGACAGCACCGACTGCCGGATCGCGCGCTTTTCGACCGGGGTCGCACCATAGGGCACGCAGACGATGATCTTCGGTTTCGAAATCGTGGTGCGCTTGTGCACCTTGCGGATGAAATGCTTGATCATCTCTTCCGCCGCTTCGAAGTCGGCGATGACGCCATCGCGCATCGGACGGATCGCCTGAATGGTGCCCGGCGTGCGGCCCAGCATCAGCTTGGCGTCTTCGCCGACCGCCAGCACGACCTTCTTGCCGTCCTTGAAGTGGTAGGCGACGACCGAAGGCTCGTTCAGCACGATCCCCTTGCCACGGACATAGACCAGAGTGTTGGCTGTCCCAAGGTCAATGGCCATGTCCGAAGAGAAGAGACTGGGAAAGAACGCCATGTGAGGGACCTCGAAGGAAAACAGCACCACCCGGGCGACTCAGGGGGCCCGGGGCTGAGGCTTTCATATACGGGTCTGCCGTGCCGGAAGAAAGGGCAAAGGCCAATTCGGGCGCTATGTCGCCTAGTCCTTGCTTGCTTGCACAATATCTACATTTCAAGGGGATATTGGGGGTTTTTTCGGTGAGCGATTGAAGCAAAACAACATTGCCCGGATCGGTCGAGAACGGGGCGGCACTTGCGGCCGTCTGTGTGCCATCAACTCGGCGCAGCTTGATGCGTGGATCGCAGGCCTTGGCCGGTCCTGCATCTGCCGTAACCGGTGTGGAAAAGCAAATGGACGCTGGATAGGCAAGGGGGTAGAGGCTGCGGTGGATCATCCCTGCTTCACCCGCCGACTGTCTGGCGGACTGGAGCCTCCCCTTATGACGGACACTCGGCAGATGACCTCTTTCCTTCCCGGCGTTCCGGCTGAAGCCGTGCTTGCCGCCCTTCAACGCCTGCCGGGGCTTGACCTTGACAGCCCCGATTCCTCGGCGGCTCTGGTCGCCAATACATTCGGCTGGTTCCTTGATCGCCCCCGCCTTTTGCAGCCGCTGCCCGGCGTGCCGATGGGCCTGCCTGAGGTGGTGGAGCTTGCGGTCGAAATGCAACTGCCGCTGCGCGGTGTCCGCCACCCAAAGCTTGACGCGGTGGTGACGACGCCCACGACGCTGGTCGGGGTGGTCTCGACCCGGTACCAACCGTTCCGCCCGCGCAAGGTGACCCAGTTCACCGAACCCTTCGACAGCCGCGACTGGGGCCCCGGCATGGCCGGCTATGGCAGGATGCGGCAGGCGCTGGTGACGGGCAGTCAGACCTACCGACAGCTTGACGCCGTGACGCTTGTGAAACAGGCCTACGCCTTGCGCACCCAAAGCCTGAAACGCGCACGGGGGGCGGTGCTGGTCTATCTGCATGCCGAGCCGCAGGTCTGGGCCAGTGGCAAACCCGTAGACCCTGCCGCGATCAAGCGCCACCGGGCCGAGATCGCCGACTTTGCCCGCGCCGTGAAGGGGGCCGATGTGACCTTTGTCGCGCTGACTTGGGCCGAGCTTTTGGCACAATGGTCAAAGACCCCCGCCCTTGTCGCCCATACGGCGGCCGTGCGGGGCTGGTTCGGCGGGCTTTAAGCTCAGGGTTAACCCCCGGTAAACGCCCACGCCTAGCCCTTTGATTTCACTGATGCGCGCCCCGCTGTCCTGCGTGGACAGCGGGGCCTTGCCTTCACTCGCCGTGATAGGAGACGGTCTTCACATCCTCACCCGGGGCCGTCTTTTGCCGCCGGATGATGAGGCGGTTCAGCGCGTTGATATAGGCCCGTGTCGAGGCGACGATGGTGTCGGTATCGGCCGAAGACCCCGTCACGATCCGCCCATCCTCTTGCAGCCGGACCGATACCGTCGCCTGAGCATCGGTTCCCTCGGTCACCGCATGGACCTGATAAACCTCCAGCCGCGCCTTGTGGGGGAAAAGCATCTTCACGCAGTTGAACGCCGCATCCACCGGCCCGTCACCCGTCGCGTCGATATGGTGGTCGGTCCCGTCGATCGACAGGATCATGTCCGCCTCTTGCGGCCCATCGGTCCCGCAGATCACCCGCAGTTTCTTGAGCTGCAGGTATTCGTAGGCATCGTTGGTCTGCTCATCCGACACCAGAGCGATCAGGTCGTCGTCGTAGACTTCCTTCTTGCGGTCAGCCAGCGCCTTGAAGCGGACGAAAACGTCGTTCAGCTGGTTGTCGGCCAGCTCGAAGCCCAGGTCCTTCAGCTTGGCCCGCAGCGCCGCCCGCCCCGAATGCTTGCCCATCGTCAGGTTCTTCTGGTTCAGACCGATGTCTTCGGGCCGCATGATCTCGAAGGTCTGGACGTTCTTCAACACCCCATCCTGATGGATCCCGCTTTCATGCAGGAAGGCGTTCTTGCCGACGATGGCTTTGTTGAACTGGACCGGGAAACCGGAAACCTGACTGACACGGCGGGAAAGGTTCATGATCTTGGTCGTGTCGATGCCCGTGCGGAACGGCAGGATGTCATTCCTGACCCGCATCGCCATCACGACCTCTTCCAGCGCCGTATTCCCGGCGCGTTCGCCGAGGCCATTGATCGTGCATTCGATCTGGCGGGCCCCCGCCTCGACCGCCGCAAGGGCATTGGCCGTCGCCATGCCGAGGTCGTTGTGGCAGTGGGTGGCAAAGATGATCGTGTCAGCGCCCGGAACACGCTCCAGCAGCATATGAATGATCTTCGCCGACTCCATCGGGTAGGTGTAGCCGACGGTGTCGGGGATGTTGATCGTCGTCGCCCCGGCCTTGATCGCGATTTCGACCACGCGGCAGAGGTAGTCATGTTCGGTCCGCGTCGCGTCCATCGGCGACCACTGGACGTTGTCGCAGAGGTTGCGGGCGTGGGTCACGGTGTCGTGGATCCGCTCGGCCATCTGGTCCATGTCCAGATTGGGAATCGCCCGGTGCAGGGGCGAGGTGCCGATGAAGGTGTGAATGCGCGGGGATTTGGCGTGCTTCACCGCCTCCCAGCAGCGGTCGATGTCCTTGAAGTTCGCCCGGGCAAGGCCGCAGATCGTGGAGGTCTTCGCGCGTTTAGAAATCTCGCTGACGGCGGCAAAGTCGCCTTCGCTGGCGATGGGGAAACCGGCCTCGATGATGTCGACGCCCATCTCGTCCAGCAGGCCGGCGATTTCCAGCTTTTCCTCGTGGGTCATCGTGGCACCGGGCGATTGCTCGCCGTCGCGCAGGGTGGTGTCGAAAATGACGACTTTGTCTTGGGATGTCTTGGTCATGTGATATGTCCTGATTTCTTAGCTTGGCGTGTGCCCGTTTGGCTTTGCGGGGGCGCTGGTCACCTCTGAGCGGTCGCGCCCTAGGGCACGCTCAGAGGCGGCTAAGAAGAAGCAGCCCGCGGGGAGGCGCGGGGGGCAGCACAGAGCAGAAAGCCCCGGATGCAAAGATGATATGAGATCCCTTGGTCATGGGGCCGGACTATACGGGGGAAAATCCGGAAGAAAAGCGGTTTTTCCGGGCGGGGGCCGATCTGGGCTTGACCACAGGGCCCAGCGCGTCACCTTTCCGGCATGATAGGTGAACCCGTCCTGATCCTGGCCCATGGCCAACCCTCTGACACGCACCCGGCAACTGCGGCGCTTGCAGATTTTGCGGCAAGGGTCGCGGCGCTGATGCCGGGGCATCCGGTGACTTCGGCGACGCTTGCCGAACCGGGGGCCCTGGCGCGGGCGATGGCGGGGCGGGCGTCCGGCTTGGTCTTTCCGATGTTCATGGCGGGAGGCTGGTTTACCCGCGTGCTGATCCCGGCAAAGCTGGCCGAGGTCGGGGCAAGCGGCTGGCAGGTGCTGGAGCCGTTTGGCTGTGATCCAGCGGTGCATGACTTGTGTGTGGGTTTGGCCCGGGAGGCGGCGGCACCCGAACTGGTGCTGGCTGCGCATGGATCGTCGCGGTCCTTGGTGCCGTCCGACATTGCGCATCACGTTGCCGGGCGGATCGCGCAGGAGGCTGTAGTCACACGGGTGGCCGTCGGGTTCATCGATCAGGTGCCGCAGTTGTCCAGCCTATCGGGCTTTGGCCCGGATGCGGTCTGCCTGCCATTCTTTGCGGCCGAGGGCGGGCATGTGACGGACGACCTGCCGCAGGCCTTGGGACAGGCGGGCTTTCCGGGTCGCATATTGCCCCCGGTCGGACTTGATCCGCGTGTGCCAGTGATTGTGGCCGCCGCCATTGCGCGGGGCAAGACGGTCTGCGCCGAGCATTGCCGTTGGGCGGGGCTGGGCCAAGGCAGCTTGGCAGGACGATAGTCCGGGGTCTTGTCACGCCCTAGGGTCACATTGGCGCCTGATTCAGGGCTGCAAGGAGCGATTCCGTGGCGTCCCGAAGCGCCGGATCATCAGGAAGGCACCGGCGTGCCGCATCAATGGCCTGCCGGGCATGTGCCTTGTGGCCAAGCTGCACCAGCAAGGATGCCCGATGATACTTCATCCAGCCATCATCGCGGTATTTTAGAAATAGCCCGGCTGCTTCGAGTGCAAGATGCGTTTCGTCGGCCTCAGCTAACATCTTTTGGGTCGCCCCAAGGACGCGCATGACTGGCCAGCCCAGATCTTCGCCAGACTGCGTCGCAAGCCAATCGTTTAGCCCTGCGAAGGCGTCTTTGGGCTGGTGGAGTTCTAAGCTCATTTCGGCACAAAGGATTGCTGATAGCTTTTGGGGATTGGTCCCTGGGTGGAAATGGCCTTGTAGAAAGGCCTTGGCGATTGCCCATTTGCCAAAGTTTTTTGCAAACTCACCGAACCTCAGGGATCGCCAATGATCAATCTGCTTGTCGCCCCGCCAGCTGTCGATAGCACCTAAAAGTACATTGTCCGGAAGCAGTTTAATTGCCGCTTCAACGATGAAGTTGCTGCCGGAAAAATTGATAATCTTGTTTATCTGCGCACTACTGACAGAGTTGAGAACCTGTGCCAACTCATCGTTGCGATCCAGCAGAGAGAGGACGGCAAAACGATCTTGTATGTGGGTGTTGCTATCCAGCATTCTATGGCAGATTGGGCGGTCGTAGACTTGCCCAGCGGCCAACAGACGCCCTTTCTCCGCTAGGCGACGCGCAAGCCCCAACATCATGGATTTGCTTTTCGTACGCACGATCATCTTTCGGAAAGAAGGGAGATCCCCAGTCTGAAGCAGGTTCGATGTTTCGGCCGGGTGCAGGTTTAGCTCAACCAACACTCTGCCGGGGTCGTGACCGACATTGCGAATTGGAAGCATACGCAACCGGCCTTTCGGCAGGGTGCGCCGAAGATAGGCCGCAACACTGGCATCTGTGGCTTCGTGGGGGTCAAAAAAAGAATGACCTCGGTCTTGGGACCGGTCCGGCCAAGCGACCGCCCACCCCGTTTGGCAAGGGCCTCCAGATCGGCTGCTCCGGCGGTTCCGATGCCACGGCCCTTGTCGTCGAGCTTGACCCAGCGGGGGGCGAGAGAAAGTACCCGCGTTGCGTCCAGTTGTTCGGACATGAGGATTGCCCCGAAGCCACCCATCGACGCTCCGGTGGTAAACCGGGTGCGGTAGCCGCGACGGTCTGCAAATTCCTTTGCCGTAGCAATTTCGTCGTCCGTGATGGACAGATAACTGTCATTGGTCGGGCACAGGACTTGCACCAGATCGTAGCCGTGCTTGATCCACCGGGCCGCACCGGCACGGAGGGCGCCTTTATGGTTCGTATGGTAATAGTGGAAAAAGAACAGCAGACCCGGCCTTTTGGTGTCTCCCCGGCCACGGAAGAATTCGAAGCTGGGCGAGATGCGTTCATCGGGTTCGACGATCAGTGCATCTTTGGACATTCTGTCGGACATGTCTGGCATCTAGGCCCGTCCCGCAGCGGCGCTTAGTGACAGCGGGTCGATGCCCATTGCCTTCAACGCGTCGCCCCATTTCGACCGATCCTCGGCCCCGAAGACCAGACCTTCGGGCACGGCGGCGGTCAGCCAGTCGTTGCGGGCGATTTCCGATTCAATCTGGCCGGGACCCCAGCCCGAATAGCCCAAAGCGAGAAACGCGCGTTCGGGGCCGCCGCCTTTGGCCAGGGCCTCAAGGATATCAAGCGTTGCCGTCATGCCATAGCCGCCGGGCACCTTCAGCGTCGCCTTGCCCGCCTGCCAGTCGGAACTGTGCAGGACAAAGCCGCGCCCCCGGTCGACCGGACCGCCCATATGCACCCGGATATCGCGGCCTTCGCGCGCGCGGTGGATCGCCAGCTTCTGTAGCAGATCGGGGAACGTCAGGTCTTCGGCCGGCTTGTTGACGATCAGGCCCATCGCGCCTTCGCCCGAATGGGCGCAGATCAGGATCACAGAGCGGTCAAAACGGGGGTCCGCCATGCCCGGCATTGCAATCAGGATCTGCCCTGCAAGCTCCATCGACTCGGGTCCCCTGTTTCTGTCGTCAGCATGATCCCGGGCCAAGGCGGCCTCAAGCGCTTTCGACGGGTGATCACGACTGGTCGTCGCAAAGTGATTTCCAATTGGCCCGGCAGTTCCTATTCTGTCGGCATGATGATGATCCGCACCCTTCTTGTTCTTTCGCTGCTGGCTGGCCCGGCTATGGCCACGACGCAGGATGATGTGCTGGCCGCTGGCCTTGTTCCGGGTTGGACGACCGATGGTGGCACGCGGATGGCGGGGCTGGCGCTGAATTTGGCTCCTGGTTGGAAAACCTATTGGCGCAGCCCTGGGGATGCAGGGATTCCGCCCAGTTTTGACTGGTCGATGTCCGAAAATGTCAAATCGGTTCATGTTCACTGGCCAGTTCCAACGGTGTTTGAAACCGCGGGCATGACGACGATCGGCTATCATGATCAGGTCCTGCTGCCGCTGGAGGTCACGCCGATTGATCCAGGCCTGCCGGTCAAACTGGCGGTTTCGGTCGATCTTGGGGTCTGCGATGAAATCTGCATGCCCGCCCATGTCGAGCTTTCCGCCGAGCTTTCCGTCGACGGGACGCCGGAAAAGCATATCAAGGCGGCACTCGCCGACCGGGCTTCGACGGCGGTAGAGGCGGGGTTGTCCGGCTTGGGTTGCACGGTCGAGCCGATTGCCGATGGCTTGCGGTTGACGGCCCGGATGCGACTGCGTGATCCCGGTGCGGAAGAGGTGGTGGCGTTTGAAACCACTGATCCGGCGGTCTGGGTGGCCGCCGCGACCACGGAACGGCAGGCGGGGGAACTGGTGTCGATGACCGAACTTGTCCCGCCCGAAGGCGCGCCTTTCGCATTGGACCGCTCAACTGTGACGTTGACGATCTTTGCCGCCGGAAAGGCGGTCGAGATTCGGGGCTGCCCGGCCCCGTGACCTTTGCCGTGCGGGTTGTGACCGGGCCTTGGCGCGCCTAGTCTTGGGCCATGGGAATCGCCGATCAAGCTTTCGATATTGCCGAGGACTGGGATGCAGCCCTTGCCGCCCTTGCTTGGCAGGTCGAGGCTGGGGCGGATGAGGCCATCGGCGACGCTCCCGTCAACCGCTATGAGTTGGCCGCCGAGGCCCCGAAGCCGGTTGCCGCAAGGCCTGCCGCCAATCCCGTAGCGGCAGAACCCATGGCCGGGGCTGATCCGGTCGCGACGGCCCGGGCTGCCGCAGCGCAGGCGCAGACGCTGGACGATCTGCGCGCTGCGATTGCGGGGTTTGACCTATGTGAGTTGAAAAAGGGCGCGCGGAACACGGTCTTTGCCGACGGCAACCCGAAGGCCCGTGTCCTGATCCTGGGTGAGGCTCCCGGCGCAGGTGAGGACCGCGAAGGCCGCCCCTTCGTCGGTCGCGCCGGTCAACTTCTGGACCTGATGTTCGCGGCCATTGGCCTGTCGCGCACCAGCCCCGACGCCGCGACCGCGCTTTACATCGCCAACGTCCTGCCTTGGCGGCCCCCCGGCAACCGCGACCCGGAACCGGGCGAAATCGCGATGATGCTACCCTTTGTCGAACGCCACATCGCGCTGGTCGATCCGCAGGTGATCGTGGTCCTTGGCAACACCCCGCTTTTGGCACTGACCGGAACCAAGGGCATCCTGCGGGCGCGGGGGAACTGGTCGGAAGCCTTGGGCAAGCCGCTCTTGCCGATGACCCACCCGGCCTATCTTCTGCGTACCCCCAGTGCGAAGCGGGAGGCCTGGGCCGATTTGCTGAGCTTGCAGGCAAGGTTGCGCGGGTGATGCTGCCGGTTGACCCCCTCACCCTTCTTGC
Source organism: Paracoccaceae bacterium (assembly GCA_947504705.1). GTDB lineage: Bacteria > Pseudomonadota > Alphaproteobacteria > Rhodobacterales > Rhodobacteraceae > Tabrizicola. Next base: position 49,644 of record CANNIA010000002.1, on the reverse strand, counting down.
CTTCATCCCCGCCGGATTGGCGCTGAACCTGACGCCGGGGGCGGATATGATGTTCTGCCTTGGGCAGGGGCTGAAGGCCGGGCGCGGGGCGGCGATGGCGGCGAATTTCGGGATTGCGGCGGGGGGGATGGTGCATACCACTCTGGCCGCGCTTGGCCTTGGGGCGCTGGTCGTGGCGCATCCTGCGGCGTTCGAGGCGATCCGCTGGCTGGGGGTTGGCTATCTGCTTTGGCTGGCCATCGGCGCGTTGAGCGCGTCGCCTTTTGCCACCGAGGCGCGGGTGGAGAAGGTGCCCGCTTCCCGCGTCTTCCTGCAGGCGCTGATGGTCAACCTTCTGAACCCCAAGGTCATCCTCTTCATCCTCGCCTTCCTGCCGCAGTTCGTCGATCCCTCCCGCCCGATCCTGCCGCAGTTCCTGACTTTGGGTGCGGTCTTCTGCACCGGAGGGCTGATCGTGAACGGCGTTGTGGGCCTGTTTGCCGGGTCGATTGGCCAGCGACTTACCCGGTCGGCCAATCTGTCGCGTTGGCTTTCCCGGATCAGCGCCACTATCTTCGGCGCGCTGGCCCTGCGGCTGGCTTTGATGCCCCGGAGTTGAACCATGTCGCGGATCGACGAAAGCCTGCCCTTCCACCCGGTCCGCATTGCGGTGCTGACGGTCAGCGACACAAGGATGCCCGAGACCGACAAATCCGGCGATACGCTGGTCGAACGGCTGAAGGCAGCGGGCCATGCGCTTGCGGATCGGGGGATCGTCACCGATGACATCCCGGCCATTGTCGCCCGCCTTCTGAGGTGGATCGCCGACCCGGCGGTCGATGTGATCCTGACCACCGGCGGTACGGGCCTGACGGGCCGCGATGTGACGGTCGAGGCGCATCGTGAGGTCTATGAGAAAGAGATCGAGGCGTTTGGCACCGTATTCACTATCGTCTCGATGCAGAAGATCGGCACATCGGCGGTGCAAAGCCGCGCGACCGGGGGCGTTGCGGGCGGGACCTACCTTTTCGCCCTTCCCGGCAGCCCCGGCGCCTGCCGCGATGCTTGGGATGAAATCCTGAAAGCTCAGCTCGACAGCCGCCACCGGCCCTGCAACTTTGTCGAGATCATGCCACGGCTGGAAGAACATCTGCGCCGGAAGTAGGTTGCCCCGATCCCCCGGCTTTGCGATAGAGGGGGAAAGGACAAGGGGACAGACATGGCCTTCCGCGCCCGCCATCTTCTGGGGATCGAACAGCTTAGCCCGCTGGAGATCACCACCGTCCTTGATCTTGCCGAGCGCTATGTCGATCTGAACCGCCGCACGGTGAAACAGTCGGACGTGCTGGCCGGGATGACGCAGATCAACCTTTTCTTCGAAAACTCCACCCGCACGCAATCGTCGTTTGAACTGGCCGGCAAGCGGCTGGGCGCGGATGTGATGAACATGTCGGTGGCGAATTCCTCGGTGAAGAAGGGCGAGACCCTGATCGACACCGCGATGACACTGAACGCCATGCACCCGGACCTGCTGGTGGTGCGGCATGGGGCGTCAGGGGCGGTCAACCTTCTGGCGCAGAAGGTGGATTGCGCCGTCCTGAACGCGGGTGACGGGCGGCATGAACACCCGACGCAAGCCTTGTTGGACGCCCTGACCATCCGCCGCGCCAAGGGGCGCATCCAGCGGCTGACGATTGCGATCTGCGGCGACATTGCGCATTCGCGGGTGGCCCGCAGTAACCTAATCCTGCTGGGCAAGATGGAGAACCGGTTGCGGCTGATAGCACCGCCGACCTTGATGCCCTCGGGCGTCGAGGATTTCGGTTGTGAGCTTTTCGACGACATGCGCGAGGGCCTGAAGGGTGCGGATGTGGTGATGATGCTGCGGCTGCAGAAGGAACGGATGGACGGCGGCTTCATTCCGTCGGAGCGGGAATACTATCACCGCTACGGCCTCGACGCCGAAAAGCTGGCCTATGCCGCCCCCGATGCCATCGTCATGCACCCCGGCCCGATGAACCGGGGGGTCGAGATCGACGGCGATCTGGCGGACGACATCAACCGAAGCGTGATCCAGGATCAGGTGGAGATGGGGGTGGCCGTGCGGATGGCCTGCATGGACCTTCTGGCCCGGAACCTGCGGGCGGAACGCGGGCGGAAGATAGTGGGGATGATGGCGTGAGCGCGATGATCATCGGATGCTGGAAATGAGTCCATGTCGGTAGAAACCAACGACGCCGACAACATGCGCTGGGATCATATTCTTCCGCCTGGAGAACGGATTCTTTGGGAAGGGCCTCCGCTTCCAGGGATTAGAAACATTCCCTTTCGAGTGCTTGCGTCGCTGTTTGGACTTGGATTGCTTGTCTGGGGTCTGGCCATTCTGGTGAAATTTCTTCCCGAGGCAGTGCGTGACGGCAGTGTCGGACAAGCTGGTTTTGCCTTTGTGGTGGGGTTCATGTTGACCCTTGCTGGCGTCTCAGGCGCTTTATTCCAATGGCGCATGGCCGCTCGGGCCCATATTACGACGCGCTATGCGTTGACCAACCGATGCGCCTACATCGTCGAAAGAACGCGAATTGGCTCACTGAAAAGCTATCCCATCCTGCCTGAAACGGCAGTCGAGCTTAAGCGACATACGGGCTACGATGATGTCTGGCTTCACGTCCGTCGCGAACCAGGCTCTGAAGGCTCCGTGACTACCGAGAAAATTGGCTTTGAAGGCATTTCCGATGGGCAAAAGGTCTTCGCGTTGATCCGCAGCATCCAGACCGAGCAAGCGCAATGACCCCCGACCCCGACCGCAAACCGACCAAACAAGAGATGCGCCAGGGCGGCATGGTGGCCATGGCTGTGCTGGTGTTTCTGGCGCTGTTCACCACCCTCATCATCTGGCTCGCCTGACATGGGACAGGCGGACCAAACCCGAACGGAAAGACGATGATCCTTCACTTCCACAACGCCCGCCTGATCGACCCTGAGGGGGGCACGGATGCCATCGGCAGCCTGACCGTCAAGGGCGGGGTGATCCTTGCGCGGGACGAGGCGGCACCCAAGGGGGCAAAGCTTGTTGATTGCGGGGGAAAGTGTCTGGCGCCGGGGATCGTTGATCTGGGGGTAAAGATCGGCGAGCCGGGGGAGAGGCACCGGGAAAGCTTCCGCTCGGCCGGTCTTGCGGCGGCGGCGGGTGGGGTGACGACGATCATCGCGCGGCCCGACACCTCGCCTGCCATCGACACGCCGGAGGTGCTGGAGTTTGTCACCCGCCGCGCCTCTGAGGCCCCGGTCCGCATCCGCCACATGGCTGCCCTGACCAAGGGTCGTGAGGGGCGGGAGATGACCGAGATCAGCTTTCTGCGCGACGCCGGGGCGATTGCCTTCACCGATGTGTTCCGGGTGTCGACCGAAGTGAAGGCGATCACCCGGGCGATGTCCTATGCCAAATCGCTGGGCGCGCTGGTGGTGGGGCATCCGCAGGACCCCGGCCTGTCGGCGGGGGCCTCGGCGACCTCTGGCAAGTTCGCCAGCATCAAGGGCATCCCGGCGGTCTCGCCCATGGCGGAACGGATGGGGTTGGAGCGGGATCTGGCTTTGGTCGAGTTGACGGGGGTGCGCTATCACGCCGATCAGATCACCACTTCACGCTCACTTCCGGCGCTGGCCCGCGCCAAGGCGGCGGGGCTGGACGTGACGGCAGGGGTCTCGATCCACCACCTGACGCTGAACGAGTTTGACGTGGGCGATTACCGGACCTTCTTCAAGTTCACGCCGCCTCTGCGGTCAGAGCAGGACCGGTTGACCATGGTCGCTGCGGTGGCGGATGGGTCGATCGATATCATCAGTTCGATGCACACCCCGGCGGATGAGGAATCCAAGCGCCTGCCGTTTGAAGAGGCGGCGGCGGGGGCTGTGGCGCTGGAAAGCTTCCTTCCAGCGGCGATGCGGCTGTACCATGCCGGGCATATCGACCTGCCCGCGCTATTCCGCGCCATGGCCTTGAACCCCGCCAACCGGCTGGGCCTGCCGCAGGGTCGGCTGGCGATTGGCTCTCCGGCTGACCTGATCCTGTTCGACCCCGACGCGCCTTTCCTGATGGACCGCTTCAAGCTTCGCTCGAAATCGAAGAACACCCCGTTTGACGGCGCGCGGATGGAGGGTAAGGTGCTGGCCACCTGGGTCGGCGGGACGCAGGTCTTTATGGCGGAAGAATAGAGCATGCCCCCGATCACGACCGACCCGACGCTGCTGATCCTGACAGCCATCTTGTCCTATCTGCTGGGCTCGGTTCCCTTTGGGATCATCATCACCCGCGCGATGGGCCTTGGCGACCTGCGCCAGATCGGGTCGGGGAATATCGGGGCCACCAATGTTCTGCGGACTGGCAACAAGCGCGCTGCCCTTGCGACGCTGATCTTTGATGGGGCCAAGGGGGCGGTTGCCGTGCTGATCGCGCGGGCGCTTCTAGGCCCCGACGCGGCCCAACTGGCTGGGCTTTGCGCCTTTCTGGGGCATCTTTTCCCGGTCTGGCTGAAGTTCAAGGGCGGCAAGGGCGTTGCCACCTTCTTTGGCATCCTGATCGCGCTGAACTGGATGGTCGGGCTGGCAGCCTGCGGAACCTGGCTGGTGACGGCGCTGGTGACGCGGACCTCGTCGGTTGCAGCACTTGTAGCTGTGTCCAGTGCTTCGGCCTGGCTGGTGGTTTTCAGTGACGGGCTGATCCTCTTGCTGGTCGTCACCTTGACGATCCTGATCTATGTCCGCCACGCGGCCAACCTCAAGCGGATCAAGGCCGGGACCGAACCGAAGATCGGGGCGAAGAAGGTGTGATCTCACCCTTGCGGGCAGCGCTGAACCGCATTCCCGAGGGCTATTCCGAGGGGCATTCCCTTTGACGGCGCTATCGGCGGGAAAAGACGCTCTATGCGGGCGGCAAGGGGCTGAAGTTCTTCGCGCGTGAGCTTGGCGGGACAGATTTCGTCAGCCTGAACCTGTATCAGCTGTCATCGGGCGATCTTTTGAAGCCCTGCGAAATGCCCGAGGCGAAGGCGCGGGACTTCCTGCTGCAGGTCGTTGTCGCGGATTGACTCTCCAGTCATTTCTGCTATTTCTGTCTTTACAGAAATAATGGATCTGTGTCGATGCACCTTACCCCCGCCATGCAGGCCTTTATCCTTCACTGGGGTGAAATGGGTGCCAAATGGGGCGTCAACCGGTCGATAGCGCAAATCCACGCGCTGTTGCACATCGCCCCCGAACCGCTGGACGCCGAGGATATCGCTGAGACTCTGGGGTTGGCGCGGTCGAATGTCTCGACCGGGCTGAAGGAGTTGCAGGGCTGGAAACTGGTCAAGGCAAGCCGCGCGCTGGGCGACCGGCGGGACACCTTTATGGCAATCCAGGACATGTTTGATCTGGCAACTGCCGTTGTCGAAGGTCGGCGCGAGCGTGAGTTCGCCCCCACCATCGCCGCCCTGCGCGCTGTGGCGGAAGAGGCGAAAGCGGATGCCACGCCCGAGACGGTGAAGGCACGGATGCAGGAGACGCTGGAGACCATGCAGATGTTCGACGACTGGTACCGCGACATCTCGCGCCTGCCGCGCGGGGTGCAGCTGATGATGCTGAAGCTGGGGGCAAAGCTGGCGCGTTTCATCCCGAAGGGGTGACGGGAAAAAAATTTGCCCAGATATTTCAGGAGATGCAGAAATGACGGAAATGAATGCAGTTCGACCAGCCTTCGACCCGATTGCCTTTTTCGGCGCGCTGCTCTTGGCCCCGATCGTGGTCGCGGTGCTGTTCTTCTGGGTGATGCTCATCCCGATCTATGCGGTTATGTTCGGCACCATCCCCTATCTGCTCTTTGGCGGGCCCGTTCTGTTGTGGATCACCACCCATACCCGCGTCACCTTTTGGGGCTGCGCCCTTGGAGGATTGCTGGCACAGGCAATGTTTGTCATTTCGGCGGCAGCCTGCCTAGCGACCGGCCGGGCGACCTTCCTTATACCTGACGAGTATTTCCTGCGGTTTCTCGCCCTTTGGGGCATCCCGTTCTCGGCCGCGTGGTGTGGCACCTTCGCGCGGCTTTACCACGGTTTTCGGCCCGAGACGGTTTCCGGCGACGGTCAATCCAACCCGGAGCCGAACACCATTTCTTAACCCTTAAAGGCTTGCCGCCTCATAGATCGGGGTCAGGCTTTTGCCCCAGGCACCGTTGTAAAGGTCCAGCCAGCGGTCGGCCTGGATTTTGCCGGTCTTCAGGTTTTCGACCAGCGGCTTAAGCTGGATCTCTTCGCCAAGTCCCCGCGCCACAAGGCCAGCGTGCGACAGGCCCACCGCAGCGCGGGCGAGGTCGAGGAGTTTGACGCCTTCCGCCTCACCCTGCAGGGCGGAAACCGAGGCGGCGACGCGGAGGCCTTCGCGGGTTTGCTGGTCAAAGCCTTTCACAAGATCCCAGGCGGCATCAAGGGCGGTCTGGTCGTACATGAGGCCAACCCAGAAGGCGGGGAGGGCGGCGATATGCGCTTGGTCGCCACAATCGGCGCCACGCATTTCGATGAACTTCTTGGCGCGGGCTTCGGGGAAAACGGTCGTCATGTGGTCTGCCCAGTCGGAAAGCGTGGGCTTTTCGCCGGGCAGGGCGGGAAGTTTGCCCGCAAGGAAATCGCGGAAGCTTTGCCCCAAGGCGTTGATGTATTTGCCGTCGCGGTAGACGAAATACATCGGCACATCGAGGACCCAGTCGACATAGGCTTGGAACCCCATGCCCTGATCAAAGGCAAAGGGCAGCATGCCGGTGCGGCTGTCATCAAGGCCGCGCCAGATCCGGCTGCGCCAGCTGCGGTGGCCGTTCAGCTTGCCATCGAAGAAGGGGCTGGAGGCGAACAGCGCGGTTGCCACCGGCTGCAGTGCCAGCGCCACGCGCATCTTTTGCACGAAATCGGCTTCGGAGCCGTAGTCGAGGTTCACCTGCACCGTGCAGGTCCGGTACATCATCTGCGTGCCGTGCGTCCCGACGCGGCCCATGTAATCGGTCATCAGCCGGTAGCGGCCCTTGGGCATCACTGGCATCGTCTCATGCGACCATTCTGGTGCTGCCCCGATCCCCATGAACCGCACGCCCATCGGGTCAGCGATGGAGCGAACTTCGTCGAGGTGGTTTTGCAATTCCGCCCCTACGTCCAGCGACGACACCAGCGGCGCGCCGGAAAGCTCGAACTGCCCGCCGGGTTCAAGGCTGATGTTGGCCCCGTTGCGGGTCAGGCCGATGGTGTTTTCGCCCTCACGCAGGGGGGTCCAGCCATAGCGGGCCTCAAGTGCGGCAAAGATCGCGGAGATCGAGCGGTCCCCAGCATAGGGCAGGGGCTGGCGGGTGTCGGTCAGCCAGCCAAACTTTTCATGCTCGGCCCCGATGCGCCAATCGGCCTTGGGCTTGTTGCCGGCCTCCATATAGGCGGCAAGCTGGTCGAAGCTTTCGATGGGGCCGCCACCGGATTGGGGAATGGACATGACGCGCTCCGGGGCTGTGCTGCTTGCAATCGTTCGGCCTTGGGGCCGGGACGCCAACAGGTGTCAATCCGCGCGGGCCAAGTCAAGGGGGGGAGGTCGGGTCGGGCCGGGGGTGTCAAGCGTGGACAGAAATCTGCGCCCAATGATTTCAATGACTTGGGGTTTCGTGTTAAAGTTTTGTTATGATCTGCACAGAACTTCTGTCTCACCTATGTCCTAGCGCACCACAACGCCCGCGCCTTTGCGGGTCCAGACCAGCCGGTCAACTTCGTTGAGCATGATGACCTTGCTGTCCGAAGGGGCCTCGCTGCCAAGGGACGCGACCAGCGCGGCGGTGTCCATTCCGGGCAGGTTGGCGAAGGCGTCGAACAGGGCCTCGGCCCCGAAAGCCTCGACCGGGATGTGCAGCAATTGGCCGTCGCCTTGCTTCAGCTTCCAGATCCGCCGCCCGCGCAGGGTAAGAAGGCGGATTTCGGAAAGGTCGGGCAAGCCGACGAAGCCGCCGACGCGGGTGCCGAAATAGGCGATTTGGGCTTCGGTCACCCTGACCATGCCCGGCGCATCGCCCGCCTGCTGAAACCGCAGCCGTCGCCAGGCAAGCAGGGCCCAGCCAAGGCCCACGCCAAGGCAGAGAAGGCCAAGCGGCAGGTAGAAGTAACCGCCCCAGCTGGCGACCCAAAACCCGAGGATGGCGAGGGCTCCCCCAAGGATGACCTCGGTATGGCGTCGAGTGGCGTCGATCAGTTCGGGGCGGATGAAGCTCATCTCCAATCCCCGTGGCGCGCCTGCCAGAGGGTGATTGCGGCCACGGCGGCGGTGTCGGCGCGCAGGATGCGGGGGCCGAGCGAGAGGGGGTGGACCTGCGGCATCGTGCGCAGCTTGGCACCCTCGTCGGCCGAAAAGCCGCCTTCGGGGCCGATCAGGATGGCAGCCGGGCCGGGCGCGCCGGAAACCTCGGTCGGGTGGCCAATGGCATCCTCATCACACCAGTAAAGCGCTCGGGTTTCGGGCCATGCGGACAGGAGGCGGTCAAGGGGTTGAAGGTCCACGACCTCCGGGACGTAAGTCGCGCGGCACTGTTCGGCGGCCTCGACCGCGTGGGCCTGCAGGCGGTCTTGCCGGATGCGTTCGGAGTTGGTGTGGCGGGTCTGCACCGGCAGGATGCGGCGGACGCCAAGTTCCACCGCCTTTTCAACGATGAAATCGGTGCGGGCCTTCTTGATCGGGGCAAAGATCAGCCAAAGGTCGGGGGGCAGGGTCTGAGGGCGGGTTTCGGCCTCACACACCGCCACGGCACCGCGCTTGGCAACTTCGGCAAGGGTCGCGTGCCACTCGCCGTCTTTGCCGTTGAACAGCAGGACGGCAGCCCCGACCGTCAGCCGCATCACGCCGGTTAGGTAATGCGTCTGGTCCGAAGACAGCCGGACCGCTTGCCCCGGGCCAAGCGGCTGATCTACATAGAGCCTGATTTTCGCATCCGACATGAGCCAGAACCTATGTCCCAAGCGCCGCAAATGCCAGAGGCTGACCGGGAGGGAATTGTCGCCGATGCGCCAATGGGCAATTGGGTGGACCGATTTGCGCCCGGCCCGACGCGGCCCTATCTGAGGCTTTCCCGCGCTGATCGGCCGATCGGGACCTGGCTTTTGGTCATCCCCTGTCTGTGGGCGCTGGCGCTGGCCGGTGGGGCGGGCGGGTTCCGGCCTTGGGATCTGTGGCTGGCGGTGTCCTGCGGGCTTGGGGCGTTTCTGATGCGGGGCGCGGGCTGCACTTGGAACGACATCACCGACCGCGACATCGACGCGATGGTGGCGCGTACGAAAAGCCGCCCGTTGCCGTCGGGGCAGGTCACGGTGAAGCGGGCGCTTTTGTGGATGGCTGCTCAGGCCGGAATCGCGGCTTTGATCCTGTTTACCTACAACCGGCTGGCCATTGGGCTTGGCGCGGCCTCGTTGGCTTTGGTGGTGATATATCCCTTTGCCAAGCGCTTCACCTGGTGGCCCCAGGTGTTTCTGGGGCTAGCCTTCAACTGGGGCGCGCTGCTGGCCTGGGCCGCCCATGCGGGGACGGTTCCCCCGGCGTCTGTGGCGCTTTACCTCACCGGGATCCTGTGGACGCTGTATTACGACACGATCTATGCCCATCAGGACCGCGAGGATGATGCGCTGATCGGGGTGAAGTCCACTGCGCGGCTGTTTGGTGAGGCGACGCGGGGGTGGCTTTGGGCCTTCTTTGCGCTGACGGTGCTGAGCTTTGGGGCGGCGGTGATTCTTGCCCATATCCGTGAGGGCCGGGTTCTGGCGCTGGTCGTGTCGTTGGGCGGCGTCTGGGCGATGGGCTGGCACCTTGCGATCCAGATGCAGCGGCTGAAACTGGACGATCCGGCCTCTTGCTTGGCTGTTTTCCGCTCAAACCGGGATGCCGGGCTTATTCCCCTGCCTTTTCTTGCCATCGCCGCCTGGCTTGGTTGATCCAGCCCGCGCAAAGCATTAGGAAGCATGGGCTGCGGGTTCCTGCTGCCTGACCCTGCCACCTGCCCCTGACGAACCGGAAGTCCGATCCCTTGGTCCTGCATATCCGCCGCCTTTCCAGCAATACTCTGGCGCTTCTGGCTTTCCTTCTGGCGGCAGGCTTTCTGGCCGGTGTTGCCTTTGCGGCAGCGCTGGTCATTGAATACCGGACGGAAAAGGTGGTTTCGGGCAAATTCGCCGAAAGCAGCATCGACTGGGTCACCGTTCACGCCGATGGCTTGCAGCTGATCCTGACCGGCACGGCCCCGAATGAGGCTGCACGCTTTCGGGCGGTCAACATGGTCGGCTCGCTGATCGATTCTGCGCGCATCCGCGATCAGTTGGATGTGACCCCGGCTTCGGCGGTGGTGGCGCCGGACTTCTCGGTCCAGATGCTGAGGACGGAAGATGGCATCCAGCTGATCGGCCTGATGCCCGCAACTCCGGGCGAGGGCGTGCTGACCAAGATGGCGCTGGCCGAGGCTGCGACGCAGATTTCGCCGGACCTTGAGGTGCTGAACTTCCTTGAGACGGCAAATTATCCCGCCCCCTCCACCTGGGGCCCGGCGCTGGACTTTGGGCTGGAAGCGCTTGGCATGCTGGAGCGGTCGAAGATTTCGGTCGGCGAGGCGCTGGTCGAGGTCACGGCCATTTCGGACAGCGAAGAACAGAAGCTTGATCTGGAGACCGAGCTTCGAGGCCTTGCGCCTGCGGGCGTTAAGGTGATGCTGGACATATCGGCCCCGCGTCCGGTGATCACCCCCTTCACGATGCGCTTTGTGGCTGACGCCGACGGCAAGCGGTTCGACAGCTGTTCCGCCGATACCGAACGCGCGCGGAACATGATTCTGGCGGCGGGCACCAAGGCCGGGGCGGTCGATACGACGGTCTGCACCATCGGGCTGGGCACGCCGACCCCGCGCTGGGGCGAAGCGGTGGTGCTGGGGATCAACGCAGTCGCGGAACTTGGGGCGGCGACGATCACCTTTTCGGATGCCGATGTCACGCTTTTGGCCGACAGTTCCGTCTCGCAGGCCGCTTTTGACAAGGTGGTGGGCGAGTTGGAGACCAGCCTGCCGGATGTGTTTTCGCTGACCTCGACGCTGGAAAAAGCGGCGACGGCTTCGACGGGACCGGCGGAATTCACCGCGACTTTGTCGGAAGATGGCAAAGTTGAACTTCGTGGCCGTTTGACCGACACGATGCAGCGCAGCGCCGTCGATGCCTTTGCAAGGGCGGCCTTTGAGGGGGCCGAAGTGCTGACCGCCACGCGTGTGGACGAGACCCTTCCCGAAGGTTGGGTCGTGCGGGTGCTGGCCGGGATCGAGGCTTTGGCCGAGGTTGAATACGGCTCGCTTCTGGTGCGGGCGGATACGGTCGAGGTCAGCGGAGTGACCGGCTCGATGGAGACCCGGCGCAAGATCACGCAGATTCTGTCGGACAAGCTGGGGCAGGGCCAGACCTTCAAGGTCAAGGTCCGCTATGACGAGGCGCTGGACCCGGTTGCCTCGCTGCCGACGCCCGAGGAATGCGCGGCGGATGTCAACGCGGTGATCGCGAAGACCAAGATCACCTACACCCCGGCTTCGGCCGAGCTTGCGACGACGGCGCGTCCGGTTCTGGATGCTTTGGCTGCGATCCTGACGACGTGCCCGCCAATGGCGATGGAAATCGGGGGCCATACCGATTCCCAAGGCTCGGAGGACGGGAACAAGTCGCTAAGTCAGGCCCGGGCGGAAGCCGTGCTTGTGGCGCTGCAGGGTCGCCGGGTTGATACCTCCGGCATGACGGCGGTGGGATATGGCGAAGCGGTGGCGATTGCCGATAACGAGACGGAAGAGGGGCGTGAGGCGAACCGACGCATCGAATTCGTCCTGTTGGGGCCACCGCCGGTGGCGGAAACGGGCGGGGCTGGCGGTGAAGCAAGGCTTGAGGGCCTGACAGTCGTGCTGCCACCGGGCGATCAGGCCGTTGTGGGGGCTGCTGCGGCACCCGTTGAGGCTGCTGATGGTGCTGCTCCTGCCCCTGAAGCCGTGGACGACACCAGACCCTCTGTCGCGCCGACGGAAAAGACGATACGACCCTTGCCACGTCCTGCAGGGCTTGGGGACGAGGATAGCCAATGAACCGCACCGAATTCGTCATCGCCACCGCGATCATCCTCTTGGCCGCCTTTGCCATGGGCTGGTTCGCCCATTGGCTTTTGCACCGGTTCACCCGCGTTGCCGGCGGCGACATGGCCGAGATGGACCGGCTGGCCCAGTCGCTGCATGAGGCGGAAGAGCTGCGGGATCAGGCGCTGGCCTATCTGGAACAGCGCGAGGCCGAGCTGATGAACCAGATCAGCCAGACCGAAGCGGAACTGAAGGCGGCGATGGGCGGCTTGCGCGATGCGCGCCATGAAGCCGAGGAAATGCGCGCCTATATCGAACGGATGCACGCGAACGGCTAGAGCGGTTCAGGTCTTCACGGATGCGTCGAGGATCGGAATTCGAACACTCTTGGTTCGAATTCCGATTCCATCGAGAGATGAACCGCTTTGGATGGGACCAAATTCCTTCGAAGGAATTTGCAAATCTTTTCGAAAAGATTTGGCGCCCAACCTGTCCAGTCGCGCGGATGTTTGATCAAATTCTGGCCTGATCGCGCCGTCGCAACTGGACATGTCGTCAATCCCGTGGCACCTGTCGCTTAAAGCATATGGAGGCCCACAATGCTCGATTCCGTGACCGATCTCGCATCGCTGTTGAAAGACCCCTCGCTGCTGGCGACCAAGGCCTATGTCGCGGGGCAATGGATTGACGCTGCCGACGGCGCGACCTTTGCCGTGACCAACCCGGCGCGCGGCGATGTCATCGCCCGCGTGCCCGACCTGACCCGCGCCGATGCCGCCCGGGCCATTGAGGCTGCCGACAAGGCCCGCCACGAATGGGCCGCCCGCACCGGCAAGGAACGCGCGGCGATCCTGCGCAAATGGGCCGATCTTTGCATGGAAAACCAGGATGACCTGGCCGCCATTCTGACCGCCGAAATGGGCAAGCCGCTGGCCGAGGCCAAGGGCGAGATCGCCTACGGCGCGGGCTATATCGAATGGTTCGGCGAAGAGGCCAAGCGCATCTATGGCGAAACCATTCCCGGCCATCAGCGCGACAAGCGCATCACGGTGATCAAGCAGCCGATCGGCGTTGCGGCATCGATCACGCCGTGGAACTTCCCCAACGGCATGATCGCCCGCAAGGTCGCCCCGGCGCTGGCCGCTGGCTGCGGTTTCGTTGCCCGTCCTGCCGCTGAGACCCCGCTGTCGGCGCTGTCGCTGGCGGTTCTGGCGGAACGTGCTGGCGTGCCCGCTGGTGTCTTCTCGGTCATCACCTCGAAGCGGTCGTCCGAAATCGGCAAGGAATTCTGCGAGAACCCGCGCATTCGCAAGCTGACCTTTACCGGTTCGACCGAAGTTGGCCGCATCCTGCTGCGGCAGGCTGCCGAGCAGGTGCTGAAATGCAGCATGGAGTTGGGCGGCAACGCGCCTTTCATCGTGTTCGATGACGCTGACCTTGATAAGGCCGTCGAAGGCGCGATGATTTCCAAGTTCCGCAACAACGGCCAGACCTGTGTCTGCGCCAACCGCATCTACGTTCAGGCCGGGGTCTATGACGCCTTTGCCGAAAAGCTGGCGGTTGCGGTCGGCAAGCTTGGCGTCGGCGACGGGCTTAAGGCGGGGGTCACCACGGGCCCCCTGATCAACGAGGATGCGGTCGTGAAGGTCGAAGAGCATATCGCCGACGTGCTTGCAGGCGGCGGCCAGATCGTCACCGGCGGCAAGCGCCATGAATTGGGCGGCACTTTCTTCCAGCCGACCGTGGTGACCGGCGTGACGCCCCAGATGAAAGTCGCGACCGAGGAAACCTTCGGCCCGCTTGCGCCGCTGTTCAAGTTCGACACCGAGGAAGAAGTCATCCGCCGTGCCAATGACACGATCTTTGGTCTGGCCAGCTACTTCTACGCCCGTGACATCGGCCGCATCACCCGCGTTCAGGAGCAGCTGGAGTACGGCATGGTCGGGGTGAACACAGGCCTGATCTCGACCGAGGTCGCACCCTTTGGCGGGGTCAAGCAGTCCGGGCTGGGGCGCGAAGGCAGCCACCATGGGATCGAAGATTACATGGAGTTGAAGTACATCTGCCTTTCGGTCTGATTTGCGTTACATTAAGTAACTGGATGGGGCGGCACTCTGCCGCCCTGTTCCATTGAAAGGACGCGCCATGGCCGAGGATTACACCCCCCCGAAAGTCTGGACCTGGGAAAAGCCCTCGGGCGGCACTTTCGCCTCGATCAACCGGCCGATTGCCGGGCCGACGCATGACAAGGTGCTTCCTGTCGGTCAGCATCCCCTGCAGCTTTATTCGCTGGCGACGCCGAACGGCATCAAGGTGACCATTCTGCTGGAGGAATTGCTGGCCGCCGGTCACCCCGCCGATTACGACGCCTGGCTGATCGAAATCGGCGATGGCGACCAGTTCGGCTCGGGCTTTGTCGAGGTGAACCCGAATTCCAAGATCCCCGCGTTGATGGACCATTCGCAGACCCCTCCACAGCGGGCGTTCGAAAGCGGATCGATCCTGTTGTATCTGGCCGAAAAATTTGGCGGGGCTTTCATTCCGCAAGACCCCTCTGGCCGGACGGAAATGCTCAGCTGGCTTTTCTGGCAGATGGGCAGCGCCCCCTATCTGGGTGGCGGCTTCGGGCATTTCTACAAATATGCTCCGGTCAAGATCGAATATGCGATCAACCGCTTTGCGATGGAAGTGAAGCGCCAGCTTGACGTGCTGGACCGCCACCTTGCCGACAAGGACTGGATGGCCGGGGGTGAATATTCGCTGGCCGACATCGCGATCTGGTCCTGGTATGGCGCGGTCGTGCTGGGCCGGTCCTACGGCGCGGCCGAGTTTCTGGATGCTGAAAGCTATCGCAACGTGATGGCCTGGGCAAAACGCATCGACGCCCGCCCTGCGGTGATCCGGGGGCGCAAGGTCAACCGCAACTGGGGCGAGCCGGGCGATCAACTGCCCGAACGCCACTCCGCCGCCGATTTCGACCGGCTTCCCGGCTGATCGGGTCGGGATCAGGCTTGCCCCGGTCGCGGGCAGGCCTGACAGCGCCGTGCCAATGCCCGATCCTTGCGATTGAACCCTGCGAAAGGATATTTCCATGCAATCCATCACCAAGCTTCCGTCAACCGATGGCCATGACCCTTCCACCGGCGATCTGGACGGCTGGGTTGTGACCGAAGGCAAGCCTTCGATGAAGACCTGGGTCCTGCACAGTTCCAAAGATGGCGAGATGGTCTCGGGCATCTGGGAGTGCACCAAGGGCAGCTATCACGCGACCTATACCGCTTATGAGTATGTCGTCCTGATCAAGGGCCGGATCGTGATCACCCCCGATGGTGGCACCCCGGTTACCGTGCAGGCTGGCGATGCCTTCGTGGTCGAGAAGGACTTCAAGGGCACCTGGAAGATCGAGGAAGACGTGCGCAAGCACTTCGACTTCGTCGTGAACTGAGGCCGTTTTCGGCCTCCCGTCATTTTTTGCCCCGGCCCCGCTAACGGGGGGCGCGGCGGGTCATTCGGCCTTGAACCCCGCCGCCTTATGGCTGCTGTCGCAATAGGGTTTGTTCTTGGACTGTCCGCAGCGGCACAGGAACAAGGTCGTGGCCTTGTTCACCGTGCGCCCCGTGCCGCTG
Organism: Paracoccaceae bacterium; assembly: GCA_947504705.1. Classification (GTDB taxonomy): domain Bacteria; phylum Pseudomonadota; class Alphaproteobacteria; order Rhodobacterales; family Rhodobacteraceae; genus Tabrizicola. The sequence goes on along the minus strand of CANNIA010000002.1, from coordinate 33,912 downwards.
ACCACTTCCATATTGCCGCTTACCTTCAACGGGCCGTCGGGCAAGGGCTGCACGTCCACCGGACCCTTGCGCAGCTCCAGCGGCGCGAACTCCTTGGCGGCAGGCTCCCCGCTCGCCTCAAAGCCTGCCCCGGCATGGGCGCCGTCGCAGAAGGGCTTGTTCTTCGACTGGCCGCATCGGCACAGCGTGGCGCGCGGGCTGGCTTGCGGCACACCATTGATCGAAAGCTCGGCCTCGATGGCCAAGGGCCCGTTTTCCCGGACCCGAACCGTGTTGACCACCGGCGGGCTGTCGGACGTGGCACTGCCATCGTTCCGCGACACCCGGATCGCTCCCGAGGGGCAGTTCAGCGCGGTATGCATCACCTCGGCCGCGCTGGCGGCATCCGGGTGGATCCATTCGCCCTGCACATTGGGCACATAGACAGTGGGATAGCCCAAAACACAGCCGCGCGAATGGATGCAGCGGCTGGCGTCAAATGTCACCGTCACCTCTAGCCCTCGCACGATTTCTTCCGCCATCTCGTCCTCCCACTGGTCCGGGGCGCATTGCCCTTGACCATAGAGTAGCGAAACCCTCATCTGGGCATAGGGACAGGACTGCACAGTCGGCACGGCTTTTGTGCACAGGGGGAGGGTCGGATGAGCAGGCGCGTAGCGGTAGTGACCGGAGCGGCCGGCGGGATGGGCCGGGCGATCAGTGACCGGCTGTTGGAGGATGGGTTGCAGGTCGTGGGCGTCGACATCGACGGTCCGGCGCTTCTGATGATGGCGGCCGACCGCGACGGGTTCACGCCCGAGGCGGTCGACCTGACCGATGCCGAGGCGGTGGCTGATTTGTTCGACCGGGTAACTGCCCGCTTTGGCGGGGTGGATGCCTTGGTCAACAATGCCGGGACCTGCTTCATGTCGGATTTCCCCGAGATCCCGGCGCAGGAACTGACCCGGCAGATGGAGATCAACTTCCATTCCGCCTTTCACTGCTGCCAGCAGGCGGTCAAGGCGATGCAGAGGCGGCCGGGGGTCAGGAAGATCGTCAACATCTCGTCGAACGGCGCTTATAACTTCGATGTCTTCGACCCGCCGCATTACCGGGCGTCAAAGGCGGCGATGGACACGCTGACCAAGGACCTTGCCCGCCGGTATGCGCGCGACAAGATTGCTGTGAACTCGATTGCACCCGCTATGACCGAGACTCCGCTTTTCAACGTGTTGACCGAAGATGTGCTCGCGCGTGCCATCAGCGCGATGCCGCATGGCCACGCGATGCAACCCGACGAGATTGCGGCCTGGGTCGGCTTTCTGATCTCGCCCGCAGGGGATGTGTCCTCGGGCAATATCATCATCCTGAACCAGGGGCGCGACGTGCGATGAAGCGGCCAGATTCTCTAAGGAAGGAATCTGACAAGAGTTTTCCTTAAATTTCTTGGGTTTGGGAGGAAGCGGTGTGAAAGTTACCATCCACAAGCTGTTCGATTACCTTCTGGAAACCACAGCCGCCGAGCCGCCGGAATGTTTCATTGGCTTCTCTCTTGCCCGGTCCCCTCGGCTTAAGGACTTTCTGGCCGATCTCGACCCCGAGCTTTCGCTTGACTGGAACGGGCAAAGCTTCCTTGGTCTGCCCGCCCTGCGCTTACGGGTCCTTGATCAAGCCAATCTCTCCCACCTGTCGCCCGAAACGGTCCTGATCACCGCTGGCGCTGCCGAGGCCAACTATCTGCTCTTTCGTCAGCTGCTGACCGCAGGCGATGAGGTCATCATCGAAGCGCCGGGCTGGCCGCAAGCTGCGGTCATGGCCAAAGCCATTGGTGCCACGCTGGTCGAAGTGCCACGCGACGAAGCCAGTGGCTGGCACCTTGACCCCTCAGCGGTGGCAAAGGCGATCACCCCCCGCACCCGGATGATCTTTCTGACCAACCCTAACAACCCCACCGGCCGCCTGATCCTGGAGCCCGACCTGCGCGCGCTGGCGGCGCTGGCGGATCGGCACGGCATCTGGCTGGTCGTGGACGAGGTTTATGCGGGGCTGGAGTGGGTGGGGTCGCGCCCGCCGTCCATTGCGGGCATGACGCCCTTTGGCATCACCACGGGGTCAGTGTCGAAGGCGCTTGGGTTGCAAGGGTTGCGCACGGGGTGGATGATCTGTCAGTCGCCGCAAGTCATCCGCGATGCGATGATCCTGCGCGAAAATTCATCCGAGATCATGAACACCTTGGGCGAACACATCGCCGAGATCGCGCTGCGCCCCGACCGGCTTGCCGCTGCCCTGACCCTCGCGCGGGGGGAGGCACAGGAGGCGCTTGCCCGGCTTGACCAGTTCGTCACTGCCGAGCAGCGCCTGTCCTGGCACCGGCCCGAGGCCGGGTTGATCGGTCTGGCCCGGCTGGAAGGGATTGATGGCGAATCGCTCTCTCGCGCCCTTCTGGCCCCGCCCTGGCGCACATTTTTGTTGCCTGGATCGGCCTATGGGCTGCCAAATCACATCCGCTTGGGAGTGGGCGGCGGGCCCGAGGCGCGAACGGAAGAGGGGCTGGCCCGGTTGTCTGGCTATCTTGCGCAGGCGAAGCCTTAGCGCAAGCTACTGATTAAAAGCGCGTTATCCGATAACAATCCCCCGTCGCCCCCTATCGTGGCGTTGATTTTGCTTAGCGTGGCCGGAATGCCCAAAACCATTGGCATCGACCCACAGCACACAACGGTGCACCGGGTGAAACCACGAGAGGAAACGACATGCTGCTCCCTGTCATCGCCACCAAACGGTCGCTGATCGCCGCCTTGGCCGCCATTTCGATCACCGCTTTGCCCGCTGCCCCCGCGAAAGCCTGGGGCGACAAAGAGCAGGGCTTCCTTGCCGGTGTTGTCGCCACCATCGTCGTTGACAGCCTGATCACCAGGAAGAAGACGACGACGGTGACCCCGGCGCCTGCGCCCGCTCCGGTCTATGTCGCGCCCCCTCCGCCGGTCTATACCACGCTCAGCTCGACCCCTGCTGCCCGCGCTTTCAACAGCTATACCGTGGCCGAGCGTCGGGCGATCCAGCGCAACCTGAAGGCCTGGGGCTATTACTACGGTTCGGTTGATGGAACCTTCGGCCGTGGCACTTATAACGCCGTGGTGGCCTTTGCCGCCGACGAAGGCGCTTCGAACAATCTGAAGTCCACCGCGGGGGCCTTCGCGCTGTATGACGGCATGATCTACTGATCCTCGGTCTTAGGCTGTCATACCCCGATCCGGAATTCCCCACCGGATCGGGGTTTTTCTTTTGCAGATTTCATTGCCTGCGGCCAAGGATTGCCCCGGCCCCGGCGTCCAACATAGTGTGATGCTGATGGACACGCCCGACGAAATGCTTGCGACTGCCGCGGCCACTGGTGACCGCGCGGCCTTTGCCACGCTGGTCGGGCGGCATTATGACCGCATTCACGGGCTGGCCTGGCGGCTGACCGGCGTCAAGGCCGAGGCCGAGGATCTGGCGCAAGACATCTGTGCGGCTTTGCCCGCCAAGCTGCGAAACTGGCGGGGCGAGGCGCGGTTTACCACCTGGCTTTACCGCGTGGTGGTGAATGCCGCCCATGACCTGCGCCGCCGCCAGCAAACCCGGGCCCGCGCCTCGCAGGGCTGGGGCGATTGGGAACTGGCCCGGCAGGATGAAATCGCGGTCGAGGCCGAAGCGCGGGACTGGTTGGCGCAGGCGATGACCCAGCTTTCGCCGGAACTGCGCGATACGGTGGCGCTGGTTCTGGGCGAGGAAATGACCCAGGCCGAGGCGGGACTTGTCCTTGGCGTCAGCGAAGGCACCATTGCTTGGCGGATGAGTGACGTGAAGAAACGCCTGCGGGCCATGGCACGGGAGGACGCGAAATGACCGATGATCTCGACGATCTTCGCGCCGCGCTGAAGGCAGCCCCTTCGCCTGACGCCGGTGCCAAGGCACGCGCCACGGCGCTGGCGATGAAAAATTTCGACGCGCTCCAAGGCCAGAACCAAGGATTGACCGATCCAGTCCGTTCCAATGAGGACCGCCCCAATGAGGCGGCCCCTCTGAACGGAGTACTTCGCATGTTCAAGTTCCTGACTTCCCGCCCCGCCCTTGCTGCCACCACCTCGGTTGCCGCCCTTCTGGTTGGCGTTACGCTGATCCTGCCGGTTGCCAAAGAGCCGGGCGGAATCCCGGAAACCGGGGTGACCGAGAAACCCGCAACTGAAGCGCCCAAGTCCGGTCAGGACGCCGGGGCGACGACGCCGGTGGTCGAAGATGAGATCGCCAAGGAGGCCCAACCCGATGCCTCGCCTGCGCCGACGGTGGTTGCCACGGTCGAAGAACCCGCGAAGGACGATGCCGAAGCTGGTCGGCTGGCAGCCGAATCTGCGGATGCTGTGGTGGCCGAGGCCGCGCCTGCGGTCGACGTCATGCTTGCCGCGCCGGTGGATGGGCTTGTCGCCGATGCGCCGGTGATGGAGATGAAGACCGAGGCTGACAGTCTGGTAGGCGGTCTTGCCACGGTCGCTGCCACCGGGACCGCTGCGCCGATGCCGGATCCGGCCGTTTCCCAGCCGATTGAAAACACGGAAGAATATGCGAACGAAGCCCCGAACCCGGTGAAGGTGACGGCGGAAGAGCCGGTGTCCACCTTCTCGATCGATGTCGATACCGCATCTTATGCGGTGGTTCGGTCTTCGCTGATGGGGGGGTATTTGCCGACCCCTGATCAGGTGCGGATCGAGGAGATGGTGAACTATTTCCCCTATGCCTATGCCGCACCGGAAGTTGACGCGGCCTTTGCTTCGACCATCTCGGTGATGCCCACGCCCTGGAACCCTGGCACGCGGTTGGTGACCATTGGCATTCAGGGGGCCTTGCCAGAAGTCGAGGTTCGCCCGGCGCTGAACCTGGTGTTCCTGATCGACACCTCCGGCTCGATGGAGGATGCCAACAAGCTGCCGCTGCTGAAGCAATCGCTGTCGCTGATGCTGTCCGAACTGCGGCCCGAGGATCAGGTTGCCATTGTCACCTATGCCGGATCAGCGGGTCTGGTGCTGCCGCCGACCGCCGCTGCCGACCGCGCCAACATACTGGCCTCGCTGGACAATCTGGCGGCGGGCGGCTCCACTGCCGGGGCCGAGGGGCTGGAACTGGCCTATCAGGTCGCCGATGGCATGAAGGCGGACGGGGAAGTGACCCGCATCCTGCTGGCGACGGATGGCGATTTCAACGTTGGGGTGTCCGACCCCGAGGGTCTGGAAGCCTATGTGGCGAAGAAGCGTGAGACGGGGACCTATCTGTCAGTGCTGGGCTTTGGGCGCGGCAATCTGGACGACGCGGTGATGCAGTCCTTGGCGCAGAACGGGAACGGGACAGCGGTCTATATCGACACCCTGTCCGAGGCGCGGAAAGTGCTGGTAGATCAACTGACTGGCGCTTTGTTCCCGATTGCTGACGACGTGAAGATCCAGGTCGAATGGAACCCCGCCACCGTCGCCGAATACCGGCTGATCGGGTACGAGACCCGTGCCTTGCGGCGGGAGGATTTCAACAACGACAAGGTGGATGCCGGTGAAGTCGGTGCGGGGACGCAGGTGACGGCGATTTATGAGGTGACGGCTCCGGGGTCTGATGCGCTTCTAAACGACGCGCTGCGTTATGGTGCGGCCTCTGAGGGTGACCCGCTCGGCGAGTTGGGCTTCCTGCGGCTGCGCTGGAAGGCACCGGGAGAGGATACTTCGACCCTGGTCGAATCGCCGATCACCGGGCACGAAGAAGCCAGCGCGGAAACCCGGTTCGCCGCTGCGATTGCGGGCTTTGGCCAGCTTCTGCAAGGCTCGGTCTATACCGGCGACTGGGGCTGGGATGAGGCAATCGAACTCGCGTTGGCCAACCGGGGGGATGACCCGTTCGGCTATCGGATCGAGGCGGTCAACCTGATGCGGTTGGCGCAAAGCCTGTCGGAGAACTAAGGCGGAGGGCGGCCCTGCCCCAGACCGCCCACCCCTTTCGGCCCCGCTCATGATCGGCGGGGCTGCTTTCATTGGCCCAAGCGACTGTGACGGGTCCGGTATTCATTACTGCGCATGGGTCGCGAATAGGGTTTTCCAGCCGTTGCGGCATTGCGGAACCGGTGTAGGGTTGGCCGCATGATGACAGGATTTGTCATGAACCGCTGACCGAGGAGATTACGATGCTTCGCACCGCTATTCTTTGTTCTTCCCTTGCCCTGCTGGCAAGCCCCGTCATGGCCGACCCAGAAAGCTGGACCGTCGAATGTGCCTCGAACAGCCCTGCTGGGGATGGGGCGATGTTCTGTGACGAAGGCAAGATGCTTGCAGTGTCAGCCCCGAACCTTGAGCAAAAGATGCTGCTGCGGCTTGCCGCGCCGACCACGCATTGCTCCGAGATCAGCTATGTCATCAACCGCTTCCCCGGCGGCAGCGATCCGATCGCGGTGCTGGAGCGGCTTGGCCCCGGCGATGAGAAGATTGTGGAACTTGGCGATGGCTGGGCCGAGGAAGGCACCTTCATCACCGTCAGCGCCATCGGCCATGTCGGTGGCTGCAACGAGGGTGTTCTTGGCTCTTGGGGCGCACTGACTGAAATTTACCCGCTGCCGTGAAGCACCCGTTCCGAACGGGGTCCAAGTCAAACGCAATCACACCCAGATCGAGGTCATCATGTTCAGACTTTCCGTTGTCGCAACACTCACCCTTTTTGCCAGCCCCGCCCTTGCCGAGCGTATCGAGGTCACCTGCGCCAGTTCATCGCCCTATATTTCGGACACGACCATCTGCGATGCCCGCGGCACCCTCATTTTCCAGTCAGACGGGCCGGAAGTGCAGTTCTTCCTGTCCCTGACCGCGCCCGCATCGCATTGCTCGGATGTGTCTTACATTCTTTACCGGCCCGGCAATCCCAACGCCGTCGGCTTCACCACCCGGCAAGCCCCGGGCGAAACCCAGAACATCGAGATCGGCACGGGCTTCGGTCCCGGAGAGGTCAGTATTGAAATCGGCGCCATCGGCTATGTCGGCGGCTGCAATACCGGGACCATCGGCAGCTGGGCGGTTGAGGTCAACGCATCGCCGGTTCCGTAAGATTGGGTGCAAGTTATTTAGGGGGTGCATCGCAGCGGCGTTCGAAAGATAACGCCATGGGAACGCTGCGGTAATCTGGGTTTTCATAGCACGCGGACTGTCTTGCCCGCGTCTTCCTTTCGTCTTGCTTTCGTCTTGCCCCTGGCCCGCCTTGGTGCGCGTTAACCTTGTGGCGCGAATCGGGGCGGCCGGAGAGGTAGCCATTGGCATCTTGCGCGCGGATATGATGAGATGGGCCAGAGCGAGCGCAGGTTTTTCATGACGACATTGCCAGAGGACGAGCTAAAGGCACTTCAGCGCGATGTGGAAAGATCGCTGGGGCGCTGCATGTTGCAGTTGCAGCGATACGAGCGGCTGCTCAAGGCGCTGGTGGCGCATCTTGAGATTGCGGGTCCGCCGCAGGATCTGGAGGCGGTTCGGGCGGCGCGGGTGGAAGATGTCGCCCGCAAGACGCTTGGCACTTTGGTCAAGGAGTTTCTTGGATCAGGTCTTGTCAATGGCTTGGACGGTCCGGCGCCAGAGGCGCAGGACGATCGGCGCGAGGGCGCAGCTTTCTTCAGGTTTCAGATGCAAATCGGCATGCGGGAAGAAGATTTCGCCCAGACTGCAACCGAACTGAAGGACCTGGTGCAGCTGCGGAACACTCTGGTTCATCACTTCATCGACCTGCATGATCTGTGGAGCGTCGCGGGATGCCGGGATGCGCAAGCAACCTTGGACGAGGCCTCTGATCGAATAAGTCAGTGTTATGGGCACCTCCGGGACTGGGCGGCAGAAATCGATCAAACGCGGCAAGCTGCGGCAAAGGCGCTCCAGTCCGATGCATACCAAAATTACTTCATCCACGGAATTTCGCCGGATGGGACCGTGGACTGGCCTGTCAGCAGTCTTGTGAGCGGTTTTCGCGAAGCAGCCCGCGCGCTGGCGGGTGCAGAGGGGAAGTGGGTTTCGGTCGCGGAGGCGGCAATGTGGATTGCCGAGAAAAACCCGGATCGGACGCCGCAACTCTATGGCTGCAAGACTTGGCAGCAGGCACTACACGACTCACGGCTCTTCGACTTGCGCAATGATCGGAAGGAGGGTGGCCGGGGGCGTTGCTTCAGAGAGAAGGCCAATCCGAAGTCTCAGGATATGCCAGAGCGGACTTGGGAGCTTGATGGCGATGGTGCCCTGATCCTCCCGCAATAACTGGCAAGGTAAGGTGGGCAGATTGCCCACCTTACCTTGCGTTGTGCCGGTGACTTACAGGCCCGGATAGATCGGGAACTTCAGGCAGAGCGCCTCGACCTTGGCTTTGACGGCGGCCTCAATGGCGCCGTTTCCGTCTTCACCGTTGGCAGCAAGGCCTTCGACGACTTCGATGATCCAGCGGGCGATCTGGCGGAATTCAGCCTCGGCAAAGCCGCGGGTGGTGCCTGCGGGGGTGCCAAGGCGGACGCCGGAGGTGATCGTCGGCTTTTCGGTGTCGAAGGGGATGCCGTTCTTGTTGCAGGTGATATGGGCGCGGCCGAGGGCTTTCTCGGTGGCGTTGCCCTTGACGCCTTTCGGGCGCAGATCGACCAGCATCAGGTGGGTGTCGGTGCCGCCGGTGACGATATCAAGGCCGCCCTTCATCAGCTCATCCGCCAAAGCCTGAGCGTTCTTCACGACCTGCTTTTGATAATCGATAAAGCCGGGGCGCAGCGCCTCACCAAATGCCACTGCCTTGGCGGCGATGACATGCATCAGCGGGCCGCCCTGAATTCCGGGGAAGATGGCCGAGTTGATCTTTTTGGCGATGTCTTCGTCGTTCGTCAGGATCATGCCGCCACGGGGGCCGCGCAGGGTTTTGTGCGTGGTGGTGGTGGCGACATGGGCATGCGGGAAAGGCGAGGGGTAGATGCCTGCCGCAACGAGGCCCGCGAAGTGCGCCATGTCGACGAGGAGGAAGGCACCGACCGAATCCGCAATCTCGCGCATGCGCTTGAAGTCGATGATGCGGGGAATGGCGGAACCGCCGGCGATGATCAGCTTGGGCTTGTGTTCGGTCGCAAGCGCGGCAAGCCGGTCATAGTCCAGCGTCAGGTCTTGCTTGCGCACACCGTATTGCACGGCATGGAACCACTTGCCCGACTGGTTCGGGGCGGCACCGTGGGTCAGGTGGCCACCGGCATCCAGCGACATGCCAAGGATGGTGTCGCCGGGCTTGATCAGAGCCTGAAACACGCCCTGGTTCGCCTGAGAGCCCGAGTTCGGCTGGACGTTGGCATAGGCCACGCCGAACAGCTTGCAGGCACGCTCGATCGCCAGATTTTCGGCCACGTCAACGAACTGGCATCCACCGTAGTAGCGCTTGCCCGGATAGCCTTCGGCGTATTTGTTGGTCATCACCGACCCCTGCGCCTCCATCACGGCGCGGGAGACGATGTTTTCCGAGGCGATCAGCTCGATCTCGTGGCGCTGGCGGCCAAGCTCCTGAGTGATGGACCCGAACAGCTCGGGGTCGCGAGAGGACAGGGGTTCGGTGAAAAAGCCGGTATCGCTGACGGTCGTGTTCATCTGGATGTCCTTACGGCGGAATGGTTGCCCGGTTTCTAGACCAGTCATCCGCGACGGGGAAGGCCGGAATGCGACACCTTCCGCGATGGTCGCGAAATATTCTTGCTCGGTGAATTTCGGGGCGGGCTTGAGTTTGGGGGAGAGGCGGGCCAAGACTGGCAGAAAGCCCACGGGATTGCGCGCAAATGAAGCAGCAGCGGATCAGGTTCACGGCCAGCAAGGCACCGGCGGCGGTGGCGGCCTTTGCCGCGCTGACCGCTGCCTATGGTCAGGCCGATTCGAGAACCGCCGAAGTGATCGTGGCGCTTGGGGGTGATGGCTTCATGCTGCAAACTCTGCATGCGGCGCATGGGCAGCGCTTGCCGGTTTACGGGATGAACTGCGGCACCATCGGGTTTCTGATGAATGTTTACGCGGTCGAGGACCTGCAAGAGCGGCTGGCAGCGGCTGAAGAGACCGAGATCAATCCCCTTGCCATGCGGGCCGAGAATACTCGGGGCAAGGTGACCAATGCGCTGGCGATCAACGAAGTTTCCCTGCTGCGCCAAGGGCCGCAGGCGGCGAAGCTGAAGATATCAATCGATGGGCGGGCGCGGCTGGAGGAACTGGTCTGCGACGGGGCGCTGGTGGCGACGCCTGCCGGGTCGACGGCCTATAACTATTCGGCCCATGGTCCGATCCTGCCCATCGGGTCGGATGTGCTGGCCCTGACGGCCATGTCGGCCTTTCGCCCGCGTCGCTGGCGTGGCGCGCTTTTGCCGCGGTCGGCTGTGGTGCGCTTTGACGTGCTGGATCCCGAAAAGCGACCGGTGATGGCGGACGGCGACAGCCGCTCATCGGTGCGCGATGTTGCCAGCGTCGAGGTTCGGTCTGATACATCGATCCGCCATCGGCTGCTTTTCGACCTTGGCCACGGGTTGGAAGAGCGTCTGATCGGAGAGCAGTTCGTCTGAGCCCTGAGCCCTGAGCCTTGGCAGCAAGACAGTCAGATGCTGGCTTTCCAGCCTTCGATCTTGCGGTAAAGCGTCGAGGGCGACACATCCAGTATCCGGGCTGCTTTGGGGACCGAGCCGCCATGCAGGGACAAGGTTGCTTCGATCAGCTGACGCTCGGCCTCGGCCAGGGTAAGGCCGACTGGGATGGCGTTGGGAGTAGCAGGGCGAGGGTCCGGCTCAAAGCCGGGTAGGGCAGGGCTGTTCGCCGCATCGGCAAGGCCGCGTGGCAGCATTCCCGGTGTGACCAATCCGCCCGGATTCAACACGACCACGTTGCGCATCACGTTCAGAAGCTGGCGCACATTTCCGGGCCATGGCAGGGCGGAAAGAACTTCCTTCACACCTGTATCCAGCCCATCAAAACTGCGGCCTTCTTCAAGGGCAAAGCGCTGAAGGGCGGCTTCGGCAATTTCGATCACATCCCGGCCGCGTTCGCGCAGGGGGGGCATGTGAATGGGGACGACAAAAAGCCGATAGTAGAGGTCTTCGCGGAATTGGCCGGCGCGAACCGCCTCGGCCGGATCGCGGTTCGTGGCGCTGACGATGCGGACATTGACTTTGCGGGGCCGTGTCGCGCCCACGGGTTGGACGGTCGAGGTTTGCAGGAAACGCAAGAGCTTGGTCTGCAGGGCAGGGGCCATCTCGCAGATTTCGTCAAGGAAAAGCGTGCCGCCATCGGCTGCCGTAGCTGCCCCAGGCTTATCGGAAATGGCCCCGGTGAAGCTTCCCTTCATGTGGCCGAAGACTTCGCTTTCCAAAAGGTCTTGCGGGATCGCACCGCAGTTCAGCGCGATGAAGGGCCCCGATGCCCGGGCCGAATTGGCATGAACGGCCAAGGCGCAAAGCTCTTTGCCGGTGCCGCTTTCGCCGGTGATGAAGACGGTAGCCATGGATTTTGCGACCGAATTGATGGTCTCGATCACCTGCTGCATGGCGGCGGAGGATCCGATAAAGCCAGATACGTCTGAAACGTCGGATGCGGCTGCGACACCGGTGGCACGCGGCTGGCGCTCGGCTGTCAGGGTCTGGACCGCACCGATCAGGCGGGATTTGTCAAACGGTTTGACCAGGAAATCCCGGGCTCCGGCCTGCATCGCCTCGACCGCGCGGTTGATCGATCCGTTCGCGGTGATCGCGATGACTTCGGTGTCAGGTTGGAAGGCCAGCATGTCGCGGATCAGGGCGATGCCATCGCGGTCAGGCAAGATCAGGTCCATAAGGACCAACTGCGGCCGGACAAGCAGGAACTGCTGAAGCCCCTCTGCCGCATTGCTGGCCGTGACCACGCGATAGCCTGCCGTGGTCAGGATCGAGCGGTAGACCATCTGCAGCGAAAGCGTGTCTTCGATCAGCAGAATCGGCGGGCGTGAGGTGGTGACGGGTTTCATCGGTATCCTCGGTTTGCAGTCAGGCCGTGGATCAGCTGGCAAAGTGCGGCAAGCTCGTCCCCGACCCCGGGAGCAAGTTTGGACAATCCTCTCCGATCTTCGGCATGGGCTATGCGATTAAGATCTTCGGCCATTCGTTGCAGCCGCTTTGCCCCGGCGGTGCCGGCAAGTGCCACCAGATCATGGCTTGCACCCCGTATCGCTTGCCAATCGCATGTCGGGGTCGCGGCCTTGAGCTGGTTGTCGCAATCCGTCAGATCCGCGTGAAGATGTGCCAGTAAGGCAGGTGTTTCGGCCGGGCCGACGATGTCCAGCAGGGCCAGAAGCTGCGTTGGGGGCTGGAGCCGCAGATCAGGCAGGTTTCCGGTCATCTCCGGCCAGGCTCTTTCCGGATGAATAGCGGCGGTCTGCGTGGGGTTCTTTGCATAGTGCAAATCCTGTCGCAAATTGCGACAGGAGTCCAGCCGGTGCGCGCCCGTGGTGCCGCGAAGGTTACTAGCCGTAATGCGCGACCGGGGTCCCGGCGATGGCCGACATGTTGAGGAGGCCCCGCGCGGTGATTGCGGGGGTCACCACATGAGCCTTGTTGCCCATTCCCATCAGGATCGGGCCGACCTCCAGCCCGCCGGACTTGACCTTCAGGATATTGCGCACGCCCGATGCGACTTCGGACGAGGCGAAGACAAGCACATTCGCCGCCCCTTCGTAGCGAGATTTCGGTAGCAGGCGGTCGCGAATCGACTGGTCAAGGGCGGCGTCGATGTTCATCTCGCCTTCATAGGCGAAGTCAGGTTCGCGGGCGTCGAGCATTTCAAGCGCTTCGCGCATGCGGCGTGCGTTGGCAGTGTCCATGTTGCCGAACTGGCTTTGCGTGCAAAGCGCGATCTTGGGGGCAAGGCCAAAGCGGCGGATGTGGCGGGCAGCGCCGATCACGGTTTCCATGATCTGATGCGGGCTGGGTTCGGGGTGAACATGGGTGTCGGCGATGAAGAGGGGGCCGTCCTCCAGGATCATCAGGCTGAGCGCGGCCACGGGGTGCAGCCCGTCGCGCGCAAGGATTTGGCGGACATAGCCCAAGTGCCAATTGAACTGGCCGAAGGTGCCGCAGATCATGCTGTCGGCTTCCTCACGATGCACCATGATCGCGGCGATGGCGGTGGTGTTGGTCCGCATCACGGCGCGGGCGGTGTCGGGGGTGACGCCGCGGCGGGCCATCAGCTCGTGATAAGTGCCCCAGTAGTCGCGGTAGCGGTGGTCGTTTTCCGGGTTCACCAGATGGAAGTCGCGGCCCGGGCGGATCGGCAGGCCATAGCGTTCGCAGCGGGCCTCGACCACTTCCGGGCGGCCGATCAGGATGGGGAGGTCGGTCGTCTCCTCCAGCATCGCGTTGGCGGCGCGGAGGACGCGTTCATCTTCGCCTTCGGCAAAGACGATGCGGCGGGTGGCAGTTTTCGACGCCTCGAACACCGGGCGCATGAGAAGAGCGGATTTATAGACCGACCCGTCAAGCTGGCGCTTGTAGGCCTCAAGATCGGCGACGGGCCGGGTGGCGACGCCGGTTTCCATCGCAGCCTTGGCGACGGCGCTGGCGACAACGCCGATCAGGCGGGGGTCGAAGGGTTTGGGGATCAGGTATTCCGGCCCGAATGCCATGGTTTCCCCGCGATAGGCGGCGGCGGCTTCGGCGCTGGTCGTGGCGCGGGCGAGGGCGGCAATGCCCTCGATGCAGGCCAGTTCCATGGCATCGTTGATCTCGGTCGCGCCGACATCCAGCGCACCCCGGAAGATGAAGGGGAAGCAGAGGACGTTGTTGACCTGATTGGGAAAATCGCTGCGCCCGGTGGCGATGATCGCTCCGGGGGCAACCGCGCGTACGGCGTCGGGCAGAATTTCCGGGGTCGGGTTGGCGAGGGCAAAGACGATGGGGTTCGGGGCCATCGCTTTGACCATGCCTTGCGTCAGAACGCCGGGGCCGGAGAGGCCGAGGAAAAGGTCGGCGTTTACGATCACATCGGCGAGGGTGGCGGGGGTGGAGCCTTGGGCGAAGTTGGCCTTTTGCGGGGTCATCTGTGCTTCGCGGCCTTTGTAGACAAGACCATCAAGGTCACAAAGCCAGACGTTTTCGCGTTTGACGCCAAGCTTCACCAGCATCTCAAGGCAGGCGATCCCGGCAGCGCCGCCGCCGGTTGAGACGACTTTGATGTCGCCGAAGGACTTGCCCGCGACGATCATCGCGTTGGTGGCTGCTGCGCCGACAACAATGGCGGTACCGTGCTGGTCGTCGTGGAAGACCGGGATCTTCATCCGCTCGCGGCAGAGGCGTTCGACGATAAAGCAGTCGGGGGCCTTGATGTCCTCAAGATTGATCGCGCCGAAGGTGGGTTCCAGCGCGCAGACGATATCGGCCAGTTTGACCGGGTCGGGTTCGTTCACCTCGATGTCGAAGCAGTCGATGTTTGCGAATTTCTTGAAGAGGACGGCCTTGCCCTCCATCACCGGCTTTGATGCTAGCGCGCCGATGTTGCCAAGGCCAAGGACGGCAGTGCCGTTCGAGATGACGGCCACAAGGTTGCCTTTGGAGGTATAGCGGCTGGCGGTAGCAGGGTCAGCCTTGATCTCAAGGCAGGCTTCGGCGACGCCGGGGGAATAGGCGCGGGCAAGGTCGCGGCCATTGGCAAGGGGCTTCGTCGCGCGGATTTCCAGTTTCCCGGGCTTCGGGAATTCATGATAATCCAGTGCCGCCTGCCGGGCCGCCTGTTTCGCCTCGTCGTGCCGGTCGTCGCTCATCCGTTCCTCCTGCAGATGGTTTAAGGCTAAACCATCTTGGTCTTCCCTGTCCATGCTGGCGTTTTGCTCAGCGGTCGGCTGCAGACCGGGGCCAGTGGTCGCAGGGGCAGCATGCCCATATTTGCGGGTTATGGAAACCACCGAAAACCAACAAGTGTTTTTGGCCATTGCGAGGGTGATGCGGGCGTTGGTGTGTGAATAAGTATTCTTTTTCTGTAAAAAAATGTGAGACTAGCCTGGGTTCTTATCGTGGGAGGCCGATATATCTGGACGATGGTCTAAAACAGTATACTTTTGTGGCGCAACAACCGAATCCCCAGAATGTCCCGCAACAGCCACCGCATCCGCATTCATGAAGCGATCCGCGCCCAATTGCTGCGCGGCGAGATAGGGCCGGAGGCGCGGTTGATCGATCATGCGATTGCGGCCGAGATGGGTGTCAGCCGGATGCCGGTGCGCGAGGCACTGATGCAGTTGGTTAGCGAAGGCTATCTGGACAGCACCAGCCGGGGCTTTGCTTTGCCTGATCTTTCGCCTGCCCGAATTGCCGAGGTCTTTATCCTGCGCCGTTTGCTGGAGCCGCATGCCGTGGCCTGTGCGGCCCGTGATCGCAGCGAAGCCCAGCTTGCGGATATGCGCGCGGCCCTTGCGGCGGCGCAGGCGGCAGGTGACGTGGCGGGTTTTCACCGGGGGGCGGAGGCCTTTCGGAACAGCTGGCTGGAGGCGGTCGCGAACAGCGAACTTCGCCATGCGATCCAGCGCTATTCCGGGCAGGTTCAGTCGGTGCGCTTTGCCACTTTGCCCGATGCCACGGCCCGCCGGACCATCCTTGACGGCCTTGCCGCCCTGCTTTCGGCCTTCGAGGCGGGCGATGGCCCCGCCGCGCAGGACCGGATGCTGCGTTTCATCTTCGACGCCGAAGACAGCTATGCCCGCGTCGCCCAATCCCCGCATGAAGGAGCCCAAAAATGACCGAAGCCCGCGCCGAAATCCGCCTGCCGACGCAGGAATTACGCAACGATTTGCCGTTCTACACCAAGACGCTCGGTTTTCGGCTGGATACGATCTTTCCCGCCGACAACCCCTCGGTCGCGGTGCTGTCGGGCCATGGCGTGCGGCTGCGGATCGAGAAGGGCGCAAGCGAGGCTCCCGGCACCCTGCGCATTCTGACCGACGATCCCGGCTTTGCGGGCGGGGCGAAGGCGCTGACCGCGCCGAACGGCACGAAGATCGAGATTGACGAACTGAATCCACCGGTCGTCACGCCGACGACCGAGCATGCCTTTGTCGTCCGCCGTTTGGCCGATCAGGCGCCTTGGGTCATCGGGCGGGCGGGGATGGAGTATCGCGACCTGATCCCCACGCGTCTGGGCGGCGCAATGATCGCCAGCCACATCCGCGTGCCTGATGGCCCGGTGCCGGACATGGTGCATTTCCACAAAGTCGGCTTCCAACTGATCTTCTGCGTCGCCGGTTGGGTGGATGTTCTTTATGAAGATCAAGGCGGTATCCGCCGTATCCACGCGGGCGACTGCTTCATCCAGCCGCCGGGTATCCGCCACAAGGTGCTGGAATCCGAAGGCGTGCAGGTGGTGGAAATCGGCGTCCCGGCGGAGCATGTGACCGAGATCGACCATGAGATGACCCTGCCGACCCCTGACTTCCGGCCCGAACGGGAATGGGACGGCCAGCGGTTTGTGCATGACATTGGCAAGGAGGGCGTCTTCATGCCCTTCCGCATTCCGGGATTCGAGGCGCGGGATACGACGATCCATGCGAATACCAAGGGTGTCGCCTCGGTCATGGTGGCGCGGCCTGTGGGGGTGGCGCCATGGACCAAGCATGGGGGCGATATTCTGTTCACCTTCGTGATGACCGGCGGCATGACGCTGGAAGGCGAGGGGAAAGACCCCTACCGGCTGGAGCCCGGCGATGCCTTCGTGATCCCGCCGGGCATGGCCACGCGTTACGCTGACCCTACACCTGACTTGCAACTGCTGGAGGTGACCCTGCCGGGTAATCCGCCCACTACGGTGGTTTGAACGCTTGCAGAACGGGCTGAAGCGGCCCACAATCTGACCAAATGGTCAGGGAATCTGGCCGTAGGTCAGGGGAGGGCGCGATGACGCTTCTTGCGGCAGCGACGGCGGTTCGGGAGCGGGCCTATGCGCCCTATTCTCGGTTCAAGGTGGGCGCGGCTTTGCGGTCGACCAGCGGGGCGGTGCATGTTGGTTGCAACGTGGAAAACGTGGCCTACCCGGAAGGCACCTGCGCCGAAGCGGGGGCGATTGCGGCGATGATTGCCGCCGGGGACAGCCGGATTGCCGAGGTTTGCGTGATCGCCGACAGCCCGGACCCGGTGCCCCCTTGCGGCGGTTGCCGCCAGAAGATCGCGGAATTCGCCGAGCAGGAGGTGAAGGTCACCCTTTGCACCACGGATGGGAAATCGCTGGTAATGACGGTGGCAGAGTTGCTTCCCGGCGTGTTTACCGCCGCCCATATGGAGCGGACATGAGTGACGCACGGGCCATCATTGCTCGCATTCGAGATGGCGGTCAGCCCTCGACCGACGACCTGCGCTGGTTCGCTGCAGGTCTGGCTTCGGGAGAGGTGACGGATGCCCAAGCCGGGGCCTTTGCGATGGCGGTCCTGCTCAAGGGGTTGAGCGAGGAGGGCCGGGTGGCCCTGACTCGGGGAATGCGCGATTCCGGCAAAGTTCTGGCGTGGGACCTGCCGGGGCCGGTGGTGGACAAGCATTCCACGGGGGGGATCGGGGATTGTACCTCGCTGCTGCTCGCCCCGGCGCTGGCTTGCTGCGGGGCCTATGTGCCGATGATCTCCGGCCGCGGGCTAGGGCATACGGGCGGGACACTTGACAAATTGGAAGCGATTCCGGGGTTCCGCACCGGGCTGACGGAAAGCGCGCTCCGCAAGCAGATGGTCGAGGTGAAGTGTGCGATCGTGGCAGCCACAGCCGATTTGGCACCGGCGGACCGGCGGCTTTATGCGATCCGCGATGTGTCCGCGACGGTGGAGTCGATTGACCTGATCACGGCGTCGATCTTGTCGAAGAAGCTGGCAGCGGGGTTGGAGGCGCTGGTCTTGGACGTGAAGTGCGGCTCGGGCGCGTTCATGAAAACGCCAGAGCGGGCGGAGGCATTGGCGCGATCACTGGTGGCGACGGCGCAGGGGGCGGGGTGCATGACATCGGCGCTGATCACCGACATGTCGCAGCCTTTGGCGACGGCGGCGGGCAATGCGCTGGAGATCATTGAAGTGATGGAGACGCTGACCGGGACTTCGGTCAACACCGCGTTGTGGGATCTGACGGTGGCCTTGGGCGGCGAGGTGCTGGCGCTGGCCGGGCTTGCGTCGGATGCCAAGGATGGCGAGGGCCGGATTGCCCAAGCGCTGGAATCGGGGGCAGCGGCGGAATGCTTCGGCCGTATGGTCGTGGCGCAAGGTGGACCTGCCGATTTCGTCGACCGTTGGCCGGATCGGCTGCCCTCGGCCCCCGTGATGGTCGAGGTTCCGGCGCTGGAGGATGGCTTTGTCACCGCCATTGATGGTGAGGCGTTGGGGTTGGCCGTGGTGCATCTGGGTGGCGGGCGGTTGCGCGAAGGCGACCGGGTGAACCCGTCGGTTGGCCTGTCGGACCTTGCCGGGATTGGCGAGGAAACCGGGGCAGGAGTTCCCTTGGCCATGGTTCATGCCGTGACCGAAGAGGCAGCGCGCGAGGCGGTCAGGGTCGTGCAGGCGGCCTATGTGATCGGGTCAGAACCGCCCGCCGAACCGGCGCTAGTGCAAAAGAGGATCGGCTGATGACGCGGGCATTCCTGATCGTGATGGATTCCGTCGGCTGCGGCGGAGCGCCGGATGCGGCGGCCTTTGGCGATGGGGTAGGCGGGGACGCGGGGTCGAACTCGCTGGCCCATATCGCGCAGGCCTGTGCCGAGGGTCGGGCTGATGTGGGTCGAAGCGGTTTGCTGAAGATGCCGAACCTGGACCGGTTGGGGCTGGGGGCAGCGATCCGGCGTGCCTCGGGTGCTGCGACACCGGGGTTGACGGCAGTGCCTTTGGGGCTGTGGGGGGCTGCGACGGAAGTTTCGAAGGGCAAGGATACTCCGTCTGGCCATTGGGAATTGGCGGGGGTGCCGGTGCCTTGGGACTGGACATATTTTCCCGAGACCGTGCCCGCCTTTCCGCCAGAGATCGTCGCCGAAGTCTGCCGTCTGGCGGGGACAGAGGGGATCCTTGGCAACTGCCACGCTTCGGGTGTTCCGATCATTGCAGAACACTACGAAGAGCATCTGCGGACCGGTTGGCCGATCTGCTATACCTCGGCGGATTCCGTCTTCCAGATCGCTGCGCATGAAGAGGCTTTCGGGTTGGAGCGGCTTTTGAAGCTGTGTAAGGATCTTGCCCCCATGCTGCATGCCCGGAAGGTTGGGCGCGTCATTGCGCGGCCCTTTACCGGCAGTTGTGGCGATTTCAAGCGCACCTCGAACCGGCATGACTATGCCATCGAACCTCCTTCGCCCACGCTTCTGGACTGGGTCGCCGGGGCAGGCCGGGCGACGCATGCGGTGGGCAAGATCGGTGATATCTTTTCGATGCGCGGAATCGGGACGTTGTCGAAGGGGAAAAGCGATGCTGATCTTTTCGAACATCTGTTGCGCCTTGGCGGCCAGGCTGAGGAAGGTTCCTTGACCTTTGCTAACTTTGTCGAGTTCGACTCGCTTTACGGCCACCCCCGCGACGTGGCGGGATATGCCCGGGCGCTGGAGTGGTTCGATGCCGGCCTGCCCCGGTTCTTTGCCACGCTACGCGCCGGTGACCTTGCGATCTTCACTGCTGACCATGGCAATGACCCGACTTGGCGCGGGACCGACCACACCCGCGAAAGGGTGCCGGTCGTGGCTTGGGGTGTCGGCGCGCGCGAGGTGGGATTGCGCGGGTTTGTCGACGTTGGCGCGTCTTTGGCGGCGCATCTGGGGGTTCCGGCGCAGGGGCCGGGGCGGAGTTTTCTGTGACCTCTGGCGAACAGTGGGTTTCACACCCCCGGACCCCCGTGGAGTATTTTGACCAAGAGCACTGGGAAGAGGAAGGAACTATGCTGCCGAAGGTTGAACTTCATCTGCATCTGGAGGGGGCCGCGCCTCCCGCCTTCATCGCTGGGCTGGCGAAGGAGAAGCATCTGGATATAGCCGGGGTCTTCGATGAACGGGGGAGTTACAGCTACAAGGATTTCTGGGATTTTCTGAAGGTCTATGAGGCGGCGACTTCGGCCCTGCAGTCCCCGCGCGATTATCAGCGGTTGGTGCTGGCGGTGTTGGAGGAATCGGCGGCCTCGGGGGTGGTTTATTCGGAAACCTTCATCAGCCCCGATTTCTGCGGCGGGCGCGATGTGGGTGCGTGGAAGGAATATCTGCACGCGATGCAAGAGGCTGCGGATCAGGCCGAGCGGGAGATGGGCATCACGCTGCGCGGGATCATCACCTGCATCCGGCATTTCGGACCCGAAAAGGCGCGCGAGACGGCGCGGTGCGCAGCCGAGACGGCGGGGGATTGGATCGTCGGGTTTGGCATCGCGGGGGATGAGAAGATCGGCGCACCCAAGGATTTCCGCTGGTCTTTCGACTGCGCGCGCGAGGCGGGGTTGCGGCTGACCGCCCACGCTGGGGAATGGGGCGGACCCGACAGCGTGCGCGACGCGGTGCGCGACCTTGAAGTCGAGCGGATCGGGCATGGGGTGCGGGCGATTGAAGACCTCGCGCTGGTGGACGAGTTGGCGGAAAAGGGGATCGTGCTGGAAGTGTGCCCCGGCTCGAACGTGACTTTGGGCATCTATCCGACCTTCCGCGACCATCCGATTGCCGAACTGGACCGGCGAGGATGCAAGGTCACCATCTCGACCGACGATCCGCCGTTCTTTCACACCACCATGGCGAGGGAGTACCAGGAGTTGCACCGGGCCTTTGACTGGGACGAGGCCCAATTCCGCAGGATCGCGCGCCAGTCGCTTGACGCGGCCTTTTGTGACGCCGATACCAAGGCGAAGATCGCGAAACTGCTGGAGGCCTGAGAATGCTGGATCACCTGACCGTCGTCACGCACCCCTTGGTCCAGCACAAGTTGAGCCTGATGCGGGACAAGGGCACCTCGACCGCGAGCTTTCGCCGTTTGCTGCGCGAGATCAGCCTGCTCTTGGCCTATGAGGTCACGCGCGAACTGCCGATGACCACCCGGCGCATTGAAACTCCGCTGGAGGAGATGGATGCTCCGGAAATCGAGGGCAAGAAGCTGGCGCTGGTTTCGATCCTGCGGGCCGGGAACGGGCTACTGGATGGCATTCTGGAGCTTATCCCGGCGGCGCGGGTGGGTTTTGTGGGGCTTTATCGTGACCCCGAAACGCTGCAGCCGGTGCAATACTACTGCAAGCTGCCGGACCATATGGAGGACCGGATTGCCATCGTCGTCGATCCGATGCTGGCGACGGGAAATTCATCGGCGGCGGCGGTGGATTTGTTGAAAAAGGCGGGGGCGAAACAGATACGGTTCCTGTGCCTGCTGGCGGCCCCCGAAGGCATCGCCCGGATGAAAGAGGCGCACCCCGATGTGCCCATCGTCACCGCGGCAGTGGACAGCCATCTGAACGACCATGGCTATATCGTGCCGGGCCTTGGTGATGCCGGGGACCGGATGTTTGGCACCAAATGACTGGGCGCAGTTGGCTTGGGCTGATTGTGGCGGTGCTATTCGCATCGGTCGGGCTGATCTCGTCGATTCAGGCCCAGGGCACGGGGCAGCCGGCCGAGTTTCCACCGGCGGGCTACGCCGGGCAGCAATATGTTGACAGCGAGGGGTGTGTGTTTGTGCGGGCCGGAACGGATGCAGAAACGCTTTGGGTGCCGCGGGTTACGTCGGGCGGGAAGCTGCTTTGCGGCTATCCTCCGTCTGGCAACCGGGTCCCGGTCGTTGGGGAAGCCGGTGCAGAGGAAGCGGTTCCCGCCCCCGATGCCGGTACTGCGGAGCCCGCTGCCGTTGCTGTGGCACCTGCCGAACCGGCACCTAAACCTGCCCCGGTCGAAGAGATTGATGAGGCCGGTGATTTTGTCGTGGCCCTTGGAAGCTTTGGCTTTCAAAGCAACGTCAACAAGGCCATGGCAGCCGCCGAAGCCTTTGGATATCCCGTCCTGACCGGGCAACTTGAAGGCGGAGAGCAGGGCTTGGTGACCGTATTTGCCGGGCCTTTCAACCATAAATCAAAGGCCGAACAGGCGCTCAAGACGCTGCATGAGGCTGGATTTCCCGACGCCGTGTTGATGCGCCGTTAGCAATCAGCCGCCACAGATTCCCTGAAGAGCGACCCAGTCTTCGTCCGAAACCAATGGGGACGGCGAAAGCCCCTTGTAGGGGTCGCTGTCGGCAAGTGCCTGCAGTGCTGCGTCGCCTGGGTTCACGGCAAGGGCATAGGGCGTTGCTGGGATCTGCGTGGATTCAAAAGCTTCAAGGATCAGTGCGGTCTCAAGCGCTTCGGGTTCGGCGCGCAGCAGTTCTTCACCATAACCGACAAGCGCTGTGTCCGGCAGTTCAGCCGTCGTGAGCATCTTGAAGGTGGCACCAAGCCCGACATAGCCAAGCAAAGGCAGGATTGGATCATGTGTCTTGGCGCGCAGTATTTCGACCAGGGCTGCGCCAGCTACGGCTTCGGGGCCGTCGGCACTCTCGATCAGGCGACGGGGCAGGATGATCATGTCGCCCGGAAGGTGTATCGGGCGGTCGACGCCTTCGGGCATGACGTAAAGAATGGGCGTGTCAACCGGTCCGAAGACGCGCTCGGAAAGCTGGGCGAGTGCGCGAAGCCCCAAGGGGTTGTTGCATGCGGCCCCGGTAACGCTGGCCAGATCATCCAACGCACGCTGGCCGATTTCGGCCCGCTGCGCCGGCGGCAGGACCGAGGCCGTATGCGCAACCAGTGCTCCGGGAAGCCAAAGCACCCCGCCACCGACCAGCGCAAGCGCCATGCCCGCAAGAATAAGTTTGCGCAGCCGCCCAGGCCTTGCGACTGCGGCCCGAACGGCGGACTGCACAGTTTCAAGCGCCGCGACCATGTCAGAGTCGTCAAGCTCCAGGCTTTCGCCAGACTCCAAGCCCGGCGCAAAGACCGGCGGCCAGGTGCCCTTGTTCAACTGTTCAATCGCAGGAAGCGACCAATGGCTAAGGGCCGTGCCACTTTTGGGGTCGATCAGGATAAGGGTGGCGTCACCAAGGCGAATGTGAACTTCGCGGCGCTGATCATGGGGCGTCTGCCGCCACAGGCCAAAGCATTCGAGCCTTTGATACTTTTTAAGCGCCGTCATCGGCTTAATGGTCCTTGCCGCTCTGGGGCTGATCTTACCGTCAGCATCGACGCAGAACAATGACTCCCGTTGGGAAGTGGTGACGGCGACCCGGAAATCGCCGATATGGTCGCGATCAGACTGGCAACCCAGGCGAACGGTGGGCTAAGGGAGGCCATATGGCAATGGGCAGAGACGATGAGCAATAGCGCAAGCCGGACACTCGCCGCAGCCATTGCGGTCATGATCTATGCAAGCCTCATTGGCTTTACCGACAATTTCGTCCGGGTGATCGCCAAGGATGCAGGGCTTTGGCAGTTCCATGCGACGCGGACGGCGATGGCTCTGGCGCTGCTGCTGGCGCTTTCGGTGCCGCTGGGGCTGCGCCTGCGCCCGGTTCACCCGCGGGCGGTTCTTGCGCGCTCGGCGATCCATGGGGCCGCAATGGTGATCTATTTCGGCGCGCTGGCCTATTTGCCTGTGGCGCAGGTTGCGGCCGGGCTTTTCACTGCACCGATCTTCGTGCTGTTGATCCAGCGGCTGATCTATGGCCAGCCGATCAACCTATGGCAGGCGGCGGCAGTGGCGGTTGGGTTCTCGGGTGTGGTGATCGTGCTTGGCCCCGAGGTTGCGCAGGGCGCTAGCGTTGCAGCCTTGCTGCCAGTGATTGCCGGGGCGATGTATGCGATGGGCAATATCGCGACCCGCAAATGGTGCGCCGAGGAATCTGCCGAAACTCTGCTGGGTGGCTTCTTCGGCATGCTGGGGGTGTTGGGATTGATCGGTATGGCTATCCTTTGGACCTTTCCGATCGAGGTTGCCGAAGGTCCGGCCCAGTTCCTGTTCCGTGGCCCGGAATGGCCGACGGCAACTTTCCTTTGGTGGACGTTTGTGCAGGCCGCAGGTTCGCTGTTGGGCGTGGGCCTGATGATCAAGGCCTATCAGATGGCCGAAGCGGCCAAGGTTTCGGTCTTCGAATATGTGATCCTGCCCGCCTCGGCCTTCTGGACCTGGGCGATCTGGGGCGAGACCTTGGGCTGGTATTCCTGGATCGGGATGGCCCTGATCGTGCTGGCAGGAGTGATGATCGCCCGTCAGCCGCCGACAGCTTCGCGCCAGTGACGGCGGCAAAGGCTGACGTAGGTTTCATTCCCGCCGATCACCACCTGCTCTCCATCCTTCAGCGCCCGTCCGTCCGGTCCTTTGCGGACAACCATCGTGGCCTTCTTGCCGCAGTGGCAGATCGTGCGGACCTCACGCATCTCATCGGCCCAAGCCAAAAGCGCGGCTGAACCAGGGAAGAGGTTGCCCTGAAAGTCCACCCGCAGCCCATAGCACATGACCGGCACGCCAAGGTCATCGACCGCACGGGCCAGTTGCCAGACTTGCGGCTTTGACAGGAACTGCGCCTCGTCGATAAAGACACAGGCGACCGGGCCTTCGGCAAACCGCGCCTGCAGTTTGGCGAAGAGATCTTCGTCGGGTCCGAATGTGTCAGCCGGTTCGCCAATGCCGATGCGGCTGGCGATCCGACCTTCGCCGGCGCGGTTGTCGAATTGGGCGGTGATCAGATAGGTCGCCATCCCGCCTTCGCGGTAGTTGTGCGATGCCTGCAGAAGCGAGGTCGATTTCCCCGCGTTCATGGTCGAGTAGTGAAAGTAAAGCTTGGCCATGGCCCAAGGCCTAGCGCGAGGCGGGGGGGCGCTGCAAGCCCCGCCGCCGGGACTGCGCCACCCAAAACAACCGGAGCCCGCTGCCCGGTATTCCCCTTGCGAGGACACCGGGAAGCGGACCCCTTAACGGGCCGATGCTGGGGACACCGGTATACTCGTTAACGTTCCATACCTTTGGAACTCCATTATTCATGACAAGGGATTTTCATCCGGTTAATGGGAGAAGTGAGTGTATTTTCCCCGGTCATCTGCCGGGCCCGCGCGTGGAGTAGCGAATGTCTGTCGAGACCTATCTGAAAAAACACACCGAAGCCCTGGTCAAGGATGTCGGGATCGAGGCGGCTGCAGCCCTGACCGGCAAGTCCAAGGCGACGCTGGGGCGCTATTATTCGGATCAGGACGAACATGACGACCGCTTCATGCCGATCGATGTCGTGGCCCAGCTTGAGGCCTCAAGCCGTTTTCCGCATGTGACGGCGGCATTGGCCGACCTGCGCGGGATCACGCTGTCCTATGACGGCGAAAAGCGGAACGCCACGTCTTCGGGCGTCAATCAGGACGTGGTCGCCTTGGCGCAAAGGTTCGGGATGCTGATGGCGGAATACAATCAGGCGATTGGCGACGGAAAGATTTCGATCAACGAAGCCAAGCGGCTGTTGCGCGAGACGCTGGCGATCCAGCAGGTGCTGCTGGACATGAAGCTGAGCCTTGAGGAAGAGGCAAGCTGACGGGGACGCGAAGCCCCCATCAGCCCGTTCATGAATCCCTAGCGGCTGTCGCGACGCGGGGCAAAAACGCCACCCTGCGGCTTGGCCGAGGCCGGGCGCTGGCCTGCGGGTTTGCCCTGACCGGCGGGGCGACCCTGACCGGCGGGCTTGGCCGAGCGCACGCCTTGCGGCTTGGCGGTCAGCTTCTGGCCCTGACGGCCACCGCCACCACCCGGACGCTGGCCCCGGTTCTGGCCGGGCTTTGGTGCTGCGGCGATGACATCGGCGGCCCAAGGCGCACCCCCCACGACCGGCAGCGGGACTTTCAGCATCTTCTCGATTGCCTGCAACTCGCCCATTTCGGCGGGGGCGCAGAAGCTGATCGACGAACCATCCGCCCCAGCCCGCGCGGTCCGGCCGATGCGGTGGACATAGTTTTCCGGCACGTTCGGCATGTCGAAGTTGTAGACATGGCGCACCGTCGGAATGTCGATCCCGCGTGCGGCCACGTCGGTCGCGACCAGCACATCAAGCGCACCGGCGCGGAATTCACCCAGGGTGCGGTCGCGCTGGCTTTGGCTTTTGTTGCCGTGGATCGAGCCGACCTTGAAGCCCCAGACCGCCAACAACTTCATCAGCTTTTCCGAGCCATGCTTGGTGCGGCCAAAGACCAGCGCCTGCTCGCCCGGGTGCTTTTTCAGATAGTCTTCCAAAACGCGGGCCTTGTCACCGTTCGGGATGAAGTGGACGCCCTGTGAAACGCGTTCAACCGGCTTGCCGGGCGGGGCGACCTGCACCTTGATCGGGTCACGCAGATAGGTGTCGGCGATCTCCGAGATGTCCTTGGGCATGGTCGCGCTGAACAGAAGCGTCTGGCGTTTCAGCGGGATATGTTTGGCGATCTTCCGCAGAGAATGGATGAAACCCATGTCCAGCATGTGGTCGGCTTCGTCCAAGACCAGATAGGCGCACTTCTCAAGGCTGACGTCACCGCGTTCCAGAAGGTCGATAAGACGGCCGGGGGTAGCGACCAGAATGTCGGTACCCTTGGATAGGGCCTGTGCCTGCTTGAACAGGGACGCGCCTCCAACGACCATCGTCACCTTGACGGCGGTGCCCTTGGTGAACACCTCGAAGTTGTCCTTGATCTGGCCGATCAGCTCACGCGTCGGGGCAAGGATTAGGGCGCGCACGTTCTTTGGCCCCGGCGGGTGGCCAAGCTCCAGCAGGCGGTGCAGCAGCGGCAGGCCAAAGGCCGCCGTCTTGCCAGTGCCGGTCTGGGCCAGACCCATCAGGTCCCTACCTTGCATGATATGGGGAATGGCCTGCGCCTGGATCGGCGTGGGCGTCTTCATAGTGGTCTTTTCCAGCGCCTTCAGAATTTGCGGTGAAAGGCCAAGGTCGGCAAAAGTGGTCATGGTTAGCATCCAACGAACAAAGGGCCTACGACCCTCGCCCCGGGACCTGTGCCCCGTGACCGTGCCGCAAGCGGCGCCCCTGCGTGAATGTGGGAACCAGATGTCCGGGCCTTTCGGTGCTCACGCGGCACGGGCTTCGGACAGGGGGCACATGGGGCCTTGGGCTTGCAATGTCAAGCATGTGACACATCTTCTGCAGGGCTGGACCTTGGCCTTGGCCCGGCGTATCACTTCGCCGATCTGCGTCAACTAGCCACCCATTGGGCATGGATCGCTTGGGGTGCGCGGTAGGGCGATATAATTTTCAATAGCTTACCTGAGGTTACCACGTCATGCCGAAGCTGCACAGGATTACCGCCTATTGTGTGATGGTCGCTGCAGGAGCATGGATCGTCACCGGAGAATTTGCCGCCATCGGCAGTGCCGAAGAGGCAAACGCTGCGACGGATGAGGCCCCCATGGCCGATCCTGTGGCCCCTGCTGCGCTGGTCCGCACCGTTGCTGCGGTTGAGCCTGCGTTCATTGACCACGCCCGCGCCATCCGACTTGCCGGGATTACCGAGGCTGACAAGCATGTCGTGCTGGCCGCCCGGGCCGACGGGGTGATTGCCTCGTTGACCCTGACCAAGGGCGCGCTTGTCGCAGTTGATCAGACGGTCCTGACGCTTGAAGGGCCTGAAACGCAGGCCCAGGCCGAAATCGCCGCGATCAATCTTGCCCAGCGGGAGCGTGAGCTGGACGTGGCGCAAAAGCTGTTCGAAGGCGGAAGCAGTTCTGAAACCGCGCTGGATAACGCCCGCTCGGCCCGTGATGCGGCTGCGGCGGAACTGGCCCGCGCCAAGGCCGCCGCTGACAAGCTGGTGCTGAAAGCGCCGTTCGCGGGGCTGGTCAACACGTTGGATGTCGAGCTTGGCGAGTGGATCCAGACCGGCACCCCGGTGGCGACGATCCTGTCGCTGGACCCGATCCTGGTGAAGGCCGAAGTCAGCGAAGTTGACCTTGCCAGCGTCGCCGTCGGCTCGGTCGCCAAGGTGCGGCTGGTGACCGGGCTTGAGGTGGAAGGCACCGTCCGGCTGGTGGCCCGCGATGCCTCGGCTGCGACCCGGACCTATCCGGTGGAAATCGCCCTGCCGAACCCGGACTTCGCCATTCCCGGCGGGATGACGGCCGAGGTTACCCTTTTTGCCGATCCGGTCCGTGCCGTGGTCGTGCCGCGCTCGATCATCACGCTGTCGGAAGCCGGAGAATTGGGTGTGCGCGTGGTCGGGGCCGACAATCTGGCGCAATTCGCGGCGATCAAGGTCATTGACGATACGCCGGACGGGCTGGTCGTGGTGGCCGTGCCGGACGGCGTGCGCATCATCACTGCCGGTCAGGACCTGGTGCGCAATGGCGACCCGGTCGTGGTGGCCGAAGCGGGTGCCGACCAATGAGGATTGTCGAAACCGCCATCGCCAATGCGCGGCTGACGCTGTCGGTCCTGCTGTTTCTGATGCTGGCCGGGACGATGGCCTATATCTCGATCCCGAAAGAGGCCGAGCCGGATATCCAGATCCCGGTCATGTATGTCAGCATGGGCTATCGTGGCATTTCGCCGGAAGACAGCGAACGGCTGCTCCTGCGCCCGATGGAAACGGCGCTGAAGTCGATCTCTGGCATTAAGAAGATGACCTCGGACGCCTATCAGGGCGGTGGCAACGTCTTGATCGAGTTTCAGGCTGGGGCCGATCTGAAAAAGGCGCTGGATGATGTGCGCAACAAAGTCGACGCCGCCCGGCCGGAATTGCCGGATGGGGCGGACGAGCCTTCCGTCCATGAAATCAACATTTCCGAGTTTCCCATCCTTGTGATCACGCTTTCGGGCGATGTTCCCGAACGGGCGCTGGCCCGCGCCGGGCGCGAGTTGCAGGATCGGATCGAAGAGCTTCCCACCGTGCTGGAAGCCGATCTGCAGGGCGTGCGCGACGATCTGGTTGAGGTGGTCATCGACCCCGGCAAGCTTGCGACCTACGGCCTGCGCCCCGACATCCTGATCGCGGGCTTTGCCGCCGGAAACCAGCTGGTCGCCGCAGGCTCGATCGAGGGCGAAGAGGGGCGTTATGCCATCAAGGTGCCGTCACTGTTGGAAACGGCAGAGGATGTGGCGAACCTGCCCGTCGTCACCACCGATACCGCCACCGTGCGGGTCCGCGACATCGCCGATATCCGTCCGACCTTCAAGGAACCGCAGACCATTACCCGGCTGGACGGCGCGCCTGCTGTGGCCATCGAGGTTTCCAAACGCACCGGTGCCAACCTGATTGAAACGGTGGATCAGGCGAAGGCCGTCACCGAGGAATTCAGGAAGCTTCTGCCCGAAGGCACGGTCATCAGCTTCAGTCAGGACAAGTCCAAGGACATCCGGCAGATGCTGTCGGACCTGCAGAATTCGGTGCTGACGGCGGTCATTCTGGTCTTCATCGTCATCCTTTATGCCCTTTCCGTCCGCGCCTCGCTTTTGATCGGGCTGGCGATCCCGGCTTCGTTCCTGATGGGGATGCTCTTGCTGTCGCTTTGGGGCTTTACCGTCAACATCGTGGTCCTCTTCTCGCTGATCCTTGCGGTCGGGATGCTGGTCGATGACGCGATCATCGTGACGGAATTCGCCGAGCGCCGGATGAATGAGGGCATGCCCCGGCGTGAGGCCTTCGCCATGGCCTCGCACCGGATGGCAGGGCCGGTGATCGCCGCCACCATGACGCGCGTCGCCGCCTTCTCGCCCTTGCTGTTCTGGCCGGGGATCATGGGCGAGTTCATGAAATACCTGCCGATCACCCTGATCGTCACGCTCTCCGCCTCGATGCTTTATGCGCTGATCTTCGTGCCCACGCTGGGGGCCGTCATCGCGCGCCCCTTCAAGCACCCGCCGCAGAAAAAGGACGGGGCTTACATGTGGATCGTGGGCCGCGCGGTTCGCCATCCGTGGAAATCGCTGGCCCTGACCATCGCGATCCTTGCCGCAGTGCCCTTCGCCTATGGCTCCTTCGGCAAGGGGACGGAATTCTTCCCGGATGTCGAACCCGACTATGGCCTGCTTTACGTCAAGGCGCGCGGTAACCTGTCGATCACCGAAATGGATGCCATGGTGGCCGAGGCTGAAAAGCGCATCCTTGGCTGGCCCGGCATTGCCACGGTCTATGCCCGCACCGGCTCGGGCGGGGGCAAGGGGAATGATGTCGGCGCCGATGTGATCGGGACGATCCAGTACGAATTCATCGATTGGCGGGACCGGAAACCCGCCAATGCGATCCTTGCCGATCTGCGCGCGGCCATGGTGGGCATCCCCGGCGTCGATATTGAAGTGTCCGTGCCGCAGGCAGGCCCTTCGTCGGGCAAGGCGATCCAGATCCAGCTTTCCGCAGACGATCCGACCTATCTGAACGACGTCGCCGTCAAGGTCGCTGACCAGCTTGCCAAGGTGCCGGGCGTGATCGACGTGTCAAACGGCCTGCCACCCCCCGGCATCGACTGGGAGTTGAAGGTCGACCGCGCCGCTGCCGCCCGCTTTGGCGTCGCACCCTCGACTGTGGGCGGGATGGTGCAACTGGTGACCAGTGGTCTGAAACTGTCAGACTATCGCCCTGCCGGGGCAGATGATCCGGTCGATATCGTCCTGCGCTTGCCGGTCGAACTCCGCACCATCGCGGCGCTTGACCAGTTGCGCATCCAGACGGTCAGCGGCTCGGTCCCGATCTCGAATTTCGTGACCCGGGTCGCCGTCCCGACAACCGGCACGCTGACCCGGCTGGATGGCGCGCGGACCATCACCGTCAGCGGCAGCATTGTCGAGGGTTTGCCCTCCGACAAGATCTTTGAGCAGATCACCACGGCGATGACGGCGGCCAAGCTGGACCAATACGGCATCCGCTGGAAACTGGCGGGCGAGGATGAGGAACAGGCCGAGGCTGGGGCCTTTCTGATGAAGGCCGGGGCGGCAGCAGTGTTCCTGATCTTTGCCGTGCTGCTGGCCCAGTTCAACAGCTTCCGCGCCGTGGGTCTGGTGCTGTCGGCCATCCTGATGTCGACGATCGGGGTCTTCCTGGGTCTGATGATCATGGGCCAGCCCTTCAGCGTCGTGATGACCGGCATTGGGGTCATCGCGCTGGCCGGTGTGGTGGTGAACAACAACATCGTCCTGATCGACACCTTCATGACCCTGCGACGAGAGGGGATGAAGAAGATCGAGGCGATTCTGGAAACCTGCCGCGAACGGGCCCGCCCCGTCGTGCTGACCGCGCTGACCGCAATTCTGGGCGTGCTGCCCATCGCCTTTGGCCTGAACGTCGAGATGCTGCAGCACGAGGTGACCATCGGCGCGCCCTCGACCCAATGGTGGATCGCGCTGTCGTCAGCAATCGTCTTTGGCCTTGCCTTCGCCACCGGCCTGACGCTGGTAGTTATCCCGTCGCTTCTGATGCTGGTCACGCGGGACGACAACCCCAAGCCCTGGTTCTGGCAGCGGCAGAAGCGGCGGGAGTGGTATGCCCTTTATGGCAAGCGGGCTGCAAAGCTGTCTGGGACGCTCAAGCCCGCCGAATAAGACCGTGTAATAAGACCCGGAAAACGAAACGGCCCGCCTGTTAAGGGCGGGCCGTTTTCGGTTTCGAACCCTAAGGTTCTAGTTGGTGGAGCCAGGGAGGATCGAACTCCCGACCTCTTGAATGCCATTCAAGAAACGCCCCCTATCATCTCCCCACAAGTCAAAACACCGGGCCGCTCTAAATACCTTGTTTAAAAGGATTTTTGTCTGTATGTTAGGTGATGTTTGGCAATGCGGGTAACAGCGCCAAACACTCTGATTTGTTACCCCTGTGTTACCCCTGTGTTACCCCGGAGGCATCCACCATGGCGAAGGCACTCACCCCCGTCAGCATCGAGGCGATGAAGGCTGACCCGGAGAAGCGCATCGAGAAGCCCGATCCAGCCCTTGCCGGGCTCTACCTGATCATCCAGCCGAGCGGAGCAAAGTCGTGGGCACTGCGATACCGGTTCGGCGGCAAGCCAGCGAAGATGACCCTCGGGCGTTGGCCTGTGATGGGTGTTGCAGAGGCCCGCGCGAAAGCAACGGCCTCTCTGGACGTCCTGGATCACGGGCGCGACCCGGCAGGCGAGAGAAAGGCGAAGGCGGATGCGGCGGCGCAGTCGGATCGCGACAAGGTAGTGGCGGTGGTCGACCTTTTCCTGAAGCGCCATGCCAGCCACAACCGGCGCGGAGACGATGTCGCGGCGATGTTCCGTCGCGAGGTCATCGGGAAGTGGGGCGAGCGCGACATCCAGACCATCGTGAAGCGCGACGTGATCGAGGTGCTGGATGCCATCGTGGATCGCGGCAGCCCGGTGACCGCGAACCGACTGCGAGCGCACCTCAACACACTGTTCAACTGGGCGAAGGGCCGGGACATCATCCAGGTCAATCCCCTCGACGGCATCAGGCCTCCCGCGCCAGAGAAGGCCAGGGATCGCGTCCTTACGCCTGACGAAGTCCGGCTGTTCTGGCAAGCAAGCGCGACCATGGAATACCCGTTCGGGCCGCTCTACCGCCTCCTGCTGCTCACCGGGCAGAGACTTCGGGAAGTGGCTGAGATGACCTGGCAGGAGGTCCAAGGCGACAAGTGGTTCCTGCCCGCAGCCCGTTCAAAGAATGGGGATGAGCATACCGTGCCGCTCTCGCCAGAGGTGGTTGCGATCCTTAACGATATAGGCCACGTCGGACGGTTCGTGTTCTCGACCACCGGGATCAGCCCGATCAGCGGCTTTACGCGCGCCAAGGCGAGGCTTGACCGTCTGATGGCCGAGGCAGCAAACCATGATCAGCCAGCCGGTTCCGATCCTGTCGAAATCTCACCCTTCACTATCCACGACCTTAGGCGCACAGCAGCGACAGGCATGGCAGGGCTTCGGTTCCCACCGCATGTGGTCGAGGCTGTGCTGAACCACCGGAGCGGGTCACGTCGCGGGGTGGCGGGCGTCTATAACCGGTTCGACTATGCCGAGGATAAGCGCCAAGCCCTGGAAAGCTGGGCTCGGCAGGTTTCCGCGATGCCCGAGGACCGGCAGGAGAACGTCGTCAGCCTTAGCTTGGCTCGCTGATGGAAAAGACCGTGACCTTATCGGCAGGCGATGCCGCCGTGACGTGCGTCTGGCTTCGGTACGCCGCAATCCCCGCGACCGATAAGTTGCCACATACCGTCCTGAGGGGCGACCATGACGACCAAGAGGCCCGCTCTCTGCGAGGGATGGCCTCTGCGCTCGCGATGGCTGTCGTTGACATCCGGGAAGGCGGGCAGTGCAAAGCGCACCTGTCGGACACGGAGGTCGATGCCCTCATGCGGCTGGTCGACCGCTGCAGGCCCGTGTGGCTGCGGCGTGAAAGAGGTCCGTGGTTCTGGTTCACGTTCCCGGTGCCTGCCGAGGCGCTGCGGGTTGCTGCAGCCGTGGCCGACGACGGCCCGGTGATGCGACATGGCAGATGGGTGCCGTGCGAGATCGAAGAGGCAGCAGTTGGGAACATCGCGGCAGATCGACGGCGGTTGGCTCGGATGTCGGACCAGCAGCGGGCCGAAGCTGTGCAGTCCCCTTGGATGCAGGCGGTGGGCGCAACTGATGGGTAAGGCTGGTCACCGAAATGTCCCCTTGAGCGCAGAGCATGCGAAGAGGGCTGCTCAATGGCTTCGCCAGGTCGCGATCCCGCACCTTCGGAGCCGACCAGGGACTGTCCTGACGGGTGACTTCAATCAGGAGGAGGCCGCCTGCCTAGAAACACTGGCCGCGATGCTGCAACAGAGGGCCACCTGTTGATTTTCACCCAGAACTGAGCCGGGTTTTTCACCGAGAAGTGAGCCACCTCTGATTATGGATTTCGGTTCATGCCGGGGTCAAGCTGTGTGTTGTCTCCTTCTTTTTCTTTGCGGCGGATGCGGCAGCTGAGCTTGCCTTGAAG
>CANNIA010000001.1 GCA_947504705.1 Paracoccaceae bacterium | reverse complement strand
GCGGGCGAGGTGGTGCTGGACCAGTTGATCGGGATCGAGAACCTGATTGGCGGGGCGGGCAATGACACGCTGGGCGGTGACGGTGGGGCGAACGGGCTGACCGGCGGGGCCGGGGGCGACAGGCTGGAGGGACGCGAGGGGGCTGATACGCTCGCGGGCGAGACGGGTAATGACACGCTGATCGGCGGCGACGGGGCGGATCGGCTGGATGGGGGGCTGGGGAATGACAGTCTGTTGGGCGGGCTTGGCGATGATACGCTGATCGGCGGCGCGGGCTTTGACCGGCTGGATGGTGGCGACGGCGTTGATCTTGCAAGCTTTCGCGCCTCGACCCAGGCCGTCACGATCGACCTTGCTACCCCAAGCCTGAACGGGGGTGATGCGAAGGGGGACAGTTTCTCGCTCATCGAGCAGTTCGAATTGGGCTCTGCCGCCGATAAGTTCTTTGGATCGGCTTCGTCTGATCAGGTCTGGGGCTTGGCGGGCAATGATTCCCTTAGCGGGCGGGGCGGGGACGACCTGCTTTATGGTGGGACCGGGAATGACACGTTGCTTGGCGGCGATGGCGGTGACCTTCTGGTCGGGGGCGCGGGGGGGGACCGGCTGGACGGCGGGCTTGGTCTGGATATTGCCGGCTATCGAGACGCCAGCGCCGGAGTGAAAGCGGATCTTCTGACACCAGCGGCCAATCTGGGCGACGCGCTAAAGGATATCTATGGCGCGGTCGAAGGGCTGGAAGGGTCCGCCTTTGCTGATACGCTCTTGGGGGACGCGTCGGCCAATCTGCTGATCGGCGGGGCAGGTAACGACCGGCTTGAGGGGCGCGACGGGGCTGACACCTTACAGGGGGACCTTGGCGATGACATGCTGCTGGGCGGCGCGGGGGCGGATACCTTCGTGTTCGACGCGGGCCACGATGTGATCAGCGATTTTCAGGATGGGGTGGATGTGATCGCGATCTCGGCGGGGCTTTTGGGTGGGGGGGCTCTGGACGTTGTCGACCTTCTTTCTACGGCAATGGTCACGAATTCCGGGTTGGAGCTTGATCTTGGCAACGGGGCAGTGCTGGACATCCTTGGGGTTTTTGACGCATCACTTCTGGCGGACAACATCGTGTTCGTCTGAGGCGAACGGAGCGGGGAGTGGATGGCGGAAAAGGTTCTGGTGACGGGTGGCGCGGGCTATATCGGGGCGCATGCCTGCAAGGCGATGGCGCGGGCGGGATATGTGCCGGTGACCTTTGACAATCTGTCAACCGGATGGGCCGAGGCGGTGAAATGGGGGCCTTTGGTCAAGGGCGACATGATGGACCGGGCGGCCATTGATGCGGCGCTTGTGGAGCATCAGCCGGTAGCAGTGATGCATTTTGCCGCGCTGTCGCTGGTTGGTGTGTCGATGCAGGACCCCGGTCTTTACTGGCGGGTGAATGTGGGAGGTGCGTTGAACCTGTTCGAGGCCTGCGTGGCGGCAGGTGTGCGCAAGGTCGTCTTTTCGTCGACTTGCGCGACTTATGGCGATCAGGATGGGGTCTTGCTGACCGAGGGTACGGCGCAGCACCCGATCAACGCCTATGGCGGGTCGAAGCTGGCGATTGAACAAATGCTGCGTGATTTCGGGGAATCGTATGGAATTTCGCATGTGGTCTTTAGATATTTCAACATTGCGGGCGCTGACCCTGAAGGTGAGGTCGGCGAGCAGCATCTGCCTGAAACCCATCTGATCCCGTTGATGCTGGATGCTGTTGCCGGGAAGCGCCCTGCGCTGACCCTGCATGGAACTGACTATCCGACGCCAGACGGCACTTGCATACGGGACTATGTGCATGTGTCCGATCTGGCGGATGCGCATGTGCTGGGGCTGGAGTGGTTGCTGCATGGCAAGGGGGATCGGGTGTTCTGCCTTGGCTCGGGCAAGGGGTTTTCGGTGCGCGAAGTGATCGAGGCGAGCCGGGCGGTGACCAACCGGGAAGTGCCGGTGGTGATTGGCGGGCGCAGGCCGGGGGATGCGGCGGCGCTGGTGTCTTCGTCGCAGCGTGCGGTTGAGGAGCTGGGGTGGGAGCCGAAGCGGTCTACCCTGCGGCAGATGATCGGTGATGCCTGGGCCTGGGCGCAGAAGCCGGGGTTTTCGGAGTAGCGTCGGGGGCGATTTTCGCGTCCGAGAATGTCGTTCAAAGTTGGAGGTTTGCAGGTGTTCAGATGCAATCATCTTCTCACTAGTGTGGCTGTTCTGGGGCTTCCTCTGCCAGCATCTGGGAATGATGCGGCCGCTCTGTCCGCCTTCCGCTACCTATGCATTGGGGGCGGCTATGTCCCTGGAATAGGCCCGGATCAAGGGGCATAACCTGACCGTCAACCCATCGAGCCTGAAAGCCTGTGAAGCCGGTTGCCAGTGGAATTGGACACTGAAGTGGTTGACGGCTGGGACCTCCTGCCAGGAGTTACCGATGGTGATCATCTTGCCTTGGCCGTCATGCTGTTTCAGCATCCGACTATGGGCCAGATGGTTTCCTGCATTATCCTAGCCGACGGCGTGTCCAAATCAGCGTTGGAACAGGGTTTGCTTGAAGCTGGCGCGGAACCGGACGGCAACTTCGCTTTTATGGAGGGGATAGGCAGGCTTTGGTTTGTTAGCTCGGGTGGGCGGGAAAATGGCATCGGCGAAGGTATTCTGATAGCCACCACGCCGAATGGGCCGCTGCAAGACTAAAGCAACTTCCTTAGTAGTCTCAAAATGCTGGTTGATGGTGAAATTGTCAAAGGTCCCAGTCGAGGCCTGGCCGCTTTGCCGTTTGCGGTGCGGGCGCGGTTGCGTCAAGCCATGTGCCCCGGATCGGCAGCTTGCGTTCGGCGCCCCAATCGCCGGTGACGGTGAGAATGTCGTCCTCCAGCATCACTCCGGCCACGCTTTGCCCGCTGGGCCAGTGGATCGCGCCAAGGATGTGGCGAATCTCGGCAGTTCCCATCGGGTCGAGCGTCAGAAGCGCGGGCTGACCGGCAGCCGTCAGCGGATCGGGGGTTTCACGGGACGACAGGCCAAGGACGGGTAGGGCTGCGCCGTCTTCGACGCCCAGGCACCCGAGGTGGCGGCTGTTCCAGGGGGCGTAATCGCGGCCGCCGTTGGAATGCCAGAGCATGGTCATCGGCAGGGCGCGGGGGTTTTTCAGCGACAGGATCAGTTCGCCCTGATCCGGGCGGACGATGGCCGTCCAGCCCAGGCGGGAAGCCGGGTCTTCGATGCCAGAGACGAAATCCTCGTGCTGGTCACCCCAAGGGTAGCGGTGCAGGTTGACGGTGCTGCCGTCGGCGGCAGGAAACTCGGCTGCGTCTTCGGCCCGACGCGGATAGGCGAGGCGGGACCTTCCGCCCGTCGTTTCAAGGGGTTCGGCAAGGGTCTCCCACCAGCGTTTGCGCGAGAAGGAAAGCTTTGCGCCGCCGGGAAGGGCGATCATCGCGTGATTGGCGACCGGAAGCCGACCTTGGCCGCCGATAAAAAGGTGGCGCTGGTAAAGGAAGGGGTGGCCGTCTTCGACCGAAAGCTCCTTGATGACGCTTGCCCCTTGCACCGCGCCGTCAAGGGCCGCGCGCAGGGTGCCGGGGACGGACTGCATCACCCGCCATTCGCCATTCGCGGTCAGACCGTGCAAGCCGTCGGGACCGGGGCCCATGGGGGCTGCCAAGAAATCGCCCTGCAGCCAGCGTTGATGTGGGGGGGCGTCGGCGGGAACCTCGGCCTCGGCCCAGGGCGCGTGGTGGAGGGGTGCGATCTCGGCCCCTTCATCGGTGACGCGAAGATCGGTCAGGACGCCTCCGCGCGGCAGGAAGTCAAAGCTGATGCCTGTGGCGCTGATCCGGTGGGTCATGGGTGGGGTCCCTCCTTTGGCCTAAGGCTAGCGCCGGGGGTTGGCCGGGCGCAAGTCTGGCACTGGCGAAGGGCGGGCACGGAAGCTAGAGTTTTCCGGGCAAACAGGATTTAGGAGGGTTCGGAGATGGGACGGTTGCAGGGAAAGACGGTTCTGGTCACGGCGGCGGGGCAGGGGATCGGGCGCGCCTCGGCGCTGGCTATGGCGCGGGAGGGTGCGCGGGTCATCGCGACGGATGTGAATGCCGAAGCTTTGCAGGATCTGGCCAAGGAAGGGCTGGAGACCCGGGTGCTGAACGTGCTGGATCAGGGCCAGATCACAGCGACTTTTGCAAAGATCGGAACGCCGGATGTGCTGTTCAACTGCGCGGGGTTTGTGGCCAATGGCACGATTCTGGATTGCGACGAGGAGGTTTGGGATTTCAGTCTGAACCTGAATCTGAAGGCGATGTACCGGATGTGCCGTGCGGTGCTGCCGGGGATGGTGGCGCGGGGGCATGGCAATATCATCAACATGGCCTCGGCTGTCGGGTCGATCATCGCGGCGCCGAACCGGTTCGTCTATGGGGTGACCAAGGCCGGAGTGATCGGGCTAACCAAATCGATTGCGGCGGATTTCGTGGCCAAGGGTATCCGCTGCAACGCGATTTGCCCCGGCACCGTGGATACGCCGTCTTTGAGCGACCGGATGCGGGCGAGCGGGGATTATGAGACGGCGCGCAAGGCCTTTCTGGCGCGCCAGCCGATGGGGCGGATGGCCACGGCCGAGGAAATTGCCGGGCTGGTGGTGTTTCTGGCGTCGGACGAATCGTCCTATTCCACGGGGTCCGCGCATATGGTTGATGGCGGCTGGTCGAACACCTGAGCGGGCTTAGCAGCGGGGCTGCTGGGTCGTCATGTCTGAACCGGAAATGCGGGGCGGAATGTATCTTCGGGTCGAGGACCTGGCCGAGGTGGAAGCCGGAGAGGTCGAAGACCGTGATATCGGCCCTTGCGCCCTTTACCAGACGGCCAAGGTCCGGCCGCCGATGCGCATCCGCCCCTCCAAGGGTCGCGGCGCGGTAGAAGTCGGCGGCGGTGGCGGGCGGGGTGCCGCCCATCAGATGCGACAGCATCCGACCGAGACGGATGTTTCCCACCATGTCGGCGGGGTCGGTGTCGGTGCCCATGCCAAAGCGCACGCCCTTCGCGCGGTAGCTGGCGAAAGAGGTCCTCCTCACCTTCGCGGCCAAAGGCAACGGGACAATGGGCGATGTTCGTTCGCGAGGCGACAAGTCGCTGCATGTCGGTGTCGCCGCCAAGGCTAACCTGCGGATGGCCGGGGATATAGATCCCATGCGGTAGGATAGCTTGGTCGGTCAGAAGGCCAAGGTTTTCCAGCCAGCCCAAGGGGCTGTGGCCGCGTAGGGCCAGCAAGGTTTCGAATTCATAGACCGATTGGCAGCAGTGCAACCGCATCGGCACACCGGTTTCCTGCTGCACGGCAGCCGTGCGGGCAAGGACGCTGGGAAGTAGCGTTTCGATCCGGTCCGGGGCGAAGAAGGTGCGGATGACGGTCGCGTCCTTGATCGTGCGGTTCATCCGCTCGACCTGCCCATTGGTCCAGGGATGGTTGGGTTTCGTCAGCCTGCGTTCGATCCCCCTCGACATGGTTCCTCGAACCATTGGCGGAACCATGTCTCGACCTCGAAGATCATGTCGAAGCGCATTGGCCGGGAATAAACGGTATTCCGGTTCCGCGGCTGCTGTGCGATCTGAATGCCGTATCCGTGAGAATAGTGTGGACCTGATAGGGGACGGCCTCGAGCAAGTGCTGAAGGAACTCCCAGGCTGTCTTTCTGTCAGCAGTGGCAACGAGTTGCGCAACGGCGAACAGATGTCCGGTCGATGCCGACGAACAGGTAGAGCTTGCCCTCGGCAGTCAGCACCTTGGCTATGTCGATGTCGAAGAAGCCGATGGGATAGCGTTTGAACTTCTGCCGCCTAGGCTTGTCGCCCTCCACATCCTGCAGACGCGAGATGCCATGTCGCTGTAGGCACCGATGAAGCGCTGAGCTAGAGAGGTGCGGGATCGAGGGTTGCAGGGCATAGAGACAGTCGTCCAGCGGCAGGAGTGTGTGCCGCCGGAATGTCACACCATCGCCTCCTCGGCCTCGGACAGAACCGTCGAGCGCGGTTCCGTCGGTACGGCCTTCATATCCTTGACAGTCGCGCGCTTGCGCCACTTCGAAAAAGTCTTGGGGTTCGCTCCCAGCTCCCAGCTCCCGGCTCAGCTGCGCGAGCGAAGCTTGCGATTGCTGTATTGCAGCTCTGATGGCGAACGTGGTCGTGGCGCTGCCATGACGAACTTGTCCCAAAGTGCTTCCTTCCATGCCTTCGAAAGGGTCTCACCATCAAACCGTGGGATCAAACAGCCTCCAGTGCGCAGGTGCATCCCGGCGCCACTTGCAGGCCACACCGGGCTTTCTCTGGCCGCCGTCACCAACCGCACTCGGGACAGTTTACGTGCGTGAGACAGGCTTCCGGCCGGGTGGCCTGGCTGTCATCAAAACTTCACTGGAAGCGCAGGAAACTATCCTTTATTCCGGAAATATGGAACAGAATCCTGCCGTCCCCGCATTCGCTGCGCTTGGTCACCCCGGTCGGATGGCCGCCTTCCGCCTGCTGATGCGCTTTGCACCGCAAGGCGTGAGGCCGACCGAGATCGCCGAGGCCCTCGGGCTGAAGCCGAACACGCTTTCGCACTACCTGGCAGATCTTACGGCTTCCGGGTTGGTCACTGTCACCCGGCACGGGCGATCGCTCTTCTATGCGGTCAACCTCGATGTCACCAAGGGCCTGATCGGCTACCTTGCACTCGATCTTGGCCGTGCCAGAATCGATCTCCTTTCTCCACTTCTCGATGCCCGGAAGGACGACGCCATGCGCGACACCGATTTCAACGTGCTCTTCATCTGCTCGGGCAACTCGGCTCGTTCGATATTTGCCGAGGCACTTCTGCGCGATCTGGGAAAAGGCAAGTTTCAGGCCTTCTCTGCCGGAACGCGCCCCAACACAGAGCTGAACACCTTCGCGCTGGATATACTTAAGCGCAATGGCCACGACACATCCGTCCTGCGGTCCAAGCACATCTCCGAGTTTCAACGGCCCGAGTCCACCGTCATGGATTTCGTCTTCACCGTCTGCGACACGGCGGCGGCCGAGGAATGTCCGCCGTGGCCGGGTCAGGCGGTCACCGGCCATTGGGGCTTGCCTGATCCAGTGAAGGCGAAAGGGACCGATGCCGAGAAGGCTCTGGTCTTCGCCCAGACTTACGCCGCACTGCGCCGCAGGATCATGACCTTCGTCGAGCTTCCCTTTGAAAGCCTCAGCCGGCTGTCCCTCCAATCCCGGGTCGATGCGATCGGCTCCGACGTGCAAGCAAAGGTCTGAAACCCATGACCCGTATTGCCCTGAACGGCCTTGGCCGCATCGGAAAACTGGTTCTGCGTGACCTGATCGACACCGGCGCAGCTGGTGAGATCGTCCTTCTGAACGATCCGGTTGGCGACACCGAACAGCATGCCTTGCTGATGGAGTTTGACTCGGTCCACGGCCGCTGGCGCACGCCGGTCAGTTTTTCGGAAGGCGAACTGGTCCTGAACGGCCGGACGATCCGGCTGACTCACGAAAAGACCATCGAAGCATTGCCGCTTGCCGAGCTTGGCGTGGATATGATCATCGACTGCACGGGCGTCTTCAAGACAGCCACGAAGGTCTCGCCCTATTTTGCCGCAGGCGTGAAGAAGGTGGTGGTCAGCGCCCCGGTGAAGGACGGTGGAGCGCTTAACCTCGTCTATGGGGTGAATCATCATCTTTATGATGGGTCGCAAAGCCTGATCACAGCTGCCTCTTGCACGACCAACTGCCTAGCTCCCGTCGTAAAGGTGATCCATGAGGCCATCGGCATCCGCCACGGGTCGATCACGACCATCCATAATGTCACGAATACCCAGACCATCGTCGACCGCCCGGCCAAGGACATGCGCCGCGCGCGATCGGCGCTGATGAATCTGATCCCGACGACCACGGGATCGGCGACGGCGATCGCGCTGATCTACCCCGAGCTCAAGGGCCGCCTGAATGGACACGCTGTCCGGGTGCCCCTGTTGAACGCCTCGCTGACCGACTGCGTGTTCGAGGTTGAGAGGGCGACGGCAGCGGAAGAGGTCAATGCGCTCTTCGCCGCCGCCGCAGAAGGTCCACTCAAGGGAATTCTGGGCTTCGAGACCCGTCCGCTGGTGTCGTGCGACTTCACCAACGACCCTCGGTCCTCGATTGTCGACGGCCCTTCGACCATGGTCATCAACGGCACCCAGGTGAAGATCTACGCTTGGTATGACAGCGAATGGGGCTATGCCTGCCGGTTGGCAGATATCGCGCGGATGGTCGCGGGGTCGCTGTGAGCGCCTCAGACCCGTCTGGCCCGCCGTCGAACCCCATGCGCGCCTATGCCGCCGTCACTGCGGCCTACTGGGCCTTCATGCTGTCGGATGGCGCACTGCGAATGCTGGTGCTATTGCACTTCAACGGTCTTGGCTTCACTCCGCTGCAGCTTGCCTGGTTGTTCCTGCTTTACGAAGCGGCGGGGATCGTGACCAATTTGGCGGCCGGTTGGCTGGCGGCGCGCTTTGGTCTGGCGGCCACACTTTATGGCGGGCTGGCGCTACAGATCGGGGCGCTGGTCGCTCTGGCGCAGCTTGATCCGGCTTGGAGCATTGTGGCGTCGGTCGCGTTTGTCATGGCGGTTCAGGGAATTTCCGGCGTGGCCAAGGACCTGGCCAAGATGTCCTCGAAATCCGCGGTGAAGCTGCTGGCACCCAAGGAGGAGGGCGGCCTCTTCCGCTGGGTCGCGCTGCTGACGGGCTCGAAAAACGCGATCAAAGGTCTGGGCTTCTTTCTCGGCGCCGCCCTGTTGGCGCTGGCCGGGTTCGATGCGGCGGTCTGGGGCATGGCTGGGGTATTGGCCGTGATCCTGACAGCCGTCGCCCTGTTCCTGCCTGCCGGACTTCCCGGCCGGATGAAGTCGGACGAAACCTGCGGCGGCTGGCGGTCAAAAGATGCACGCGTGAACCGCCTCAGCCTGGCGCGCATGTTCCTCTTTGGGGCCAGGGATGTCTGGTTCGTCGTGGGCATCCCGGTCTATTTTCAAGCTGTGCTTTCCGATGGCACCGCCGAGGGTCGACGAGAAGCCTTCTTCCTGATCGGTGGCTTCCTCGCGCTCTGGATCATCGCGTACGGCGTGGTGCAGGCCTTTGCGCCGCGTCTCTTGGGCGCGAAAGGGCAGCCCGAGGCCGAGACGACCCGCAAGGCAATCCGCTGGGCCGGCCTTCTGGTGCCGATCCCCTTCGTTCTGGCTGGGGCGGCGTGGCTGTCTGGCGGCCCCGCCCCGTGGCTCACGTCAACGCTGGTCGGCGGCCTTTTGGTCTTCGGCTTCGTCTTTGCCGTCAATTCGTCGGTCCATTCCTACCTGATCCTCGCCTTCGGCTCGGCCGAGCGGATCACGCGCGACGTGGGCTTCTACTACATGGCCAACGCCGCCGGGCGCCTGATCGGAACGGTGCTTTCCGGCCTCAGCTACCAGGTGGGTGGCCTACCGCTCTGTCTTGCCACGGCGGGGGTCATGGCCCTTGCTAGTTGGTTGGCCGCACGGCGACTCTGTTCCGCCTGAGCAGGAACAGCCGCGCCGTCGCCAGCACTTCTACACCTGCCGTCAGCGTCGCACCGACAATAAACTGTGCCGCGACCGGCCACCCTTCTCTTTCCAGTGACGACGCGTTGCAGCCATCTGAGCCCCCAACTCTTACACCAATTCTTACACCAAAAATTTCACCAGGCCCTTCAAAGCAAGGGTTTTCTTTATGATCAATGGGATAGATGGTGCTGCAAGAGAGGATTGAACTCTCGACCTCTCCCTTACCAAGGGAGTGCTCTACCACTGAGCTACTGCAGCGCCGGGCGATGTGGCCTAGTGGCCTCAGCGCGTTCTGGCGGGCGTGTTAAACGCAAAGCGGTGGGCTTGCAAGGGACTTCCGCC
Organism: Paracoccaceae bacterium; assembly: GCA_947504705.1. Taxonomy (GTDB): domain Bacteria; phylum Pseudomonadota; class Alphaproteobacteria; order Rhodobacterales; family Rhodobacteraceae; genus Tabrizicola. Next base: position 224,669 of record CANNIA010000001.1, on the reverse strand, counting down.
GAGATTTGCAGCGTCGGCGCTGTCGCTTTCCAGGATGCCTGCCCTTGCCAGTTGCGCGACATGCGGGCTAGCGTTCATGCCGACTTGTTTTGCAGAAAGTTCACTGTCATGCGCCTTGGTCTGACCCTTTGCCGCCTTGGCCTTATCCTTTTCCTGCAGGCCGTTGTGATGCTGGCCGCTTCAACCCAGGCGCGGGCCGAGTTTCTGGATTGCACCACGCCGGAGTTTGCCACTTCCAAGGTTCGCAACAAGGATTTCGTCTGTGAACCGATCCGTGAGGTGTCGGTCGACGCCTTCGGGCGCAGCGTCGGGATCCGCACCCTGCGTTGGAAGGGTGACACGACCGATCCGCAATACGAACCCTTGGTCATCGAGGCGGCCGAGACCACGCTGGCCTGGCTGGATGGATACCGCGAAAGCTATGGCCTCAAAGTGCAGGACCTGACCTTTGTCTTTGGCAATCTGGTTCTGTCGGACCCCAGCGACCCTTTAGCCGACTCATTACCTGGTGACCCGAAGGAATGTGTGATCCGAATCAACGTTGCCATCGCCGACACCAAAAGTGTGGGCGACGTGCTGCAAAAATTCCACACCACAATTGCACATGAGGTCTTTCACTGCATCCAGGGCGCGACCTGGCCAGATCAGACAAAGCAGTACAACAAAGGCGCGACCTGGTGGGTTGAAGGCACCGCGCAGTACATCGCAAACTGGATCTATCCGGCTTCGGAAGATCTTGACGCGCGTGTCAAGTCGTTTGCGGTTCAACTGCAAACCGTTCCGCTTCACAAATCCAGCAACAACGGCGGTTCGGTGGTGTTTTTCGCCTGGCTTGCATCGAACAAGATCTATCCGATCTTCGATTTCATCAAGGCAATGCCCACCGTCCCGGGCGAAGAGGCACAGCGCACGGCACTGCTGTCGCAGGTGCCCTATTACCTGCTGGCCGAATTTCCCCGCGACTTTGTCGATGGCGTGATCACTATGCCCGACGGGTATGTGTTCAAGAAACCCGTACCCGTCCAAAAGCACGACGTCATCTCCAGCGGGCCGCTGGTGATTCAGGCGACACCGCTGACCATGATCCTGTGGGACGTCACCTTCATCGGCGGCGGCTACTATGTGACCGGGCAGGGCGCGCCCGATGTCAGCTATCGCAAGGCCTCTGGACCGCCAAGCGATTGGTCAAGCATCGGATTGATCAACATCGACCAGAATTGCGAGGCCGATACCACCCTGCGCTTTGCCGGGATGGGTTTTGGCACCGGGCCCGAACCCGTCACGCTTGACGCCACCAAGCTGCCCGGCTGCGAGGCCTGCTTTGTCGCCAGTGATCGCGACGCCTGCCTGATCGGCACCTGGGTCGCCGATCAGGGCGACCTTGGCCGCGTGATTTATGATATGGCCCCGGCCTCGGTCAGCGATGTCGAAGTATCGGGCAATTTCGGTGTCAAGTTCGACCCGGACGGCAAGGCGTTCTTTGGCTTTCACAAGCTGCGGATCAAGCTCAACTATACGGACGAAGGAGTCAGTTCCACGGCGATCGACATTGGCGGAAGTGTTGACAACACTTGGACGACCGATCAGCAGGCCCTTTACATGTGCTACAAGGGTTCGAACGCAGCGATTCAGATCGTGATCCCGAAATCCTATTCGCGCGATTCGACCGGCAAGATGACCGAGAATCCTTCGACCAGTGAAGTCATCAATTTCAAGGACCTGCCGATGTCCAAGAACGAATCCTATGAGTTCTCCTGCACGGGCAAGGACCAGATGACCATGTCCGGCACCACCGATGGCCGCAGCTTCACCCTGTTCTTCACGCGAACCCAATAGAAGGTCAGGTTGGCCAATCTGGACCCTGCGCCCCGCCTGCGGTAGTAAGGGGGCCATGCGCAAACCATCCACCCCGCCATCCCGCAAAGCGCCCGCAAACGCCACTGCCGCTTCGGTGCGCCTGGCAAGGCAGAAAGCGGCGCTGAAGGCCAACATGGCGCGCAGGAAAGCACAGGCACAGGCCCGGACCGCCGCAGAAGCGGACGGGGAAACGAAGAACGAGGATTAGGGCAGATGGATTCAATTCTGGTGCGCGGCAACGGGGCTTTGTCGGGGGTGATTCCGATTGCGGGGGCAAAAAACGCCTGCCTTACGCTGATGCCGGCCACGCTGTTGTCGGATGAGCCTTTGACGTTGACCAACGCGCCGCGCCTGTCGGATATCGCCACGATGACCCAGCTTCTTCAGTCGCTGGGGGCCGAGGTTGCCAGCCTGCAGGACGGGCTTGTGCTGGCGCTCTCCAGCCATTCGATTACCAATTTCAAGGCCGACTACGATATCGTCCGGAAGATGCGGGCCTCGATCCTTGTGCTTGGCCCGATGCTGGCGCGCTATGGCCACGCCGTTGTGTCTTTGCCCGGTGGCTGTGCCATTGGCGCGCGCCCCGTCGACCTGCACCTCAAGGCGCTGGAGGCGATGGGGGCCGAGCTTGATCTGCGCGACGGCTATGTCCATGCCAAGGCCCCCGGCGGGCGGCTGAAAGGTGCGCTAGTCGAATTCCCCTTCGTCTCGGTCGGGGCCACCGAAAACGCGCTGATGGCGGCGACGCTGGCCAAGGGTACGACGGTGATCAAGAACGCCGCGCGCGAGCCCGAGATTGTCGATCTGGCCCGCTGCCTGCGGAAAATGGGGGCCAAGATCGACGGCGAGGGGACATCGACTATCACTATCGAGGGCAGCGACCGTTTGGGCGGGGCGACGCATCCCGTGGTCACCGACCGGATCGAACTTGGAACCTATATGCTTGTCCCCGCGATCTGCGGTGGCGAGGTGGAATGCATCGGCGGTACGCTGGAGTTGGTTGGGGCCTTTGCCGAGCGGCTGGACGCGGCCGGAGTTTCAGTGACGGAGACGGCACGCGGTCTGAAAGTTTCGCGCAAGAACGGGCGGGTCAAGGCAGTGAACGTGACGACCGAGCCGTTCCCCGGCTTCCCGACCGACCTGCAGGCGCAGATGATGGCGCTGCTTTGCACGGCGGACGGGGTTTCGGTTCTGGAAGAGAAGATCTTCGAGAACCGCTTCATGCATGCGCCCGAACTTCTGCGGATGGGGGCGAAGATCGACGTTCACGGCGGCGCGGCAACTGTAACCGGGGTTGAACGGCTGAAAGGTGCGCGCGTAATGGCGACGGACCTTCGGGCCTCTGTGTCACTGATCTTGGCGGGTCTGGCGGCGGAAGGGGAAACCGTGGTCTCCCGCGTCTATCACCTTGATCGCGGCTATGAGCGGGTCGAAGAAAAGCTTCGCGCCTGCGGGGCGCATATCGAGCGCATCCAGGCATGAGTGACGCCCGGTTTCAGGACGGTGGCGAAGCGCCACTTCGGTTGGTGGCGCAGGATGCCGAGGATCTGAAGATCATCTCGTCCTTATTGCAAGATGCCGTCCTGCCGGTGACCGAGCTGAAATACGACGCCAAGCGCCACCGCTTTGCCCTGCTGTTGAACCGGTTCCGCTGGGAAGATCGGGATCAGGCCGAACAGGTCGGTCGCGTTTATGAGCGAGTGCGATCAGTGCTGGTGGTCGAAGATGTTCGAAAAGTACAAAGCTTTGGCTTTGAGCGGGCCGAAAAGGACCTGGTATTGTCGCTTTTGTCCATGTCGTTCGAGTCGGGTCCGGACGGCACCGGCCGCTTGATCCTGACTTTGGCTGGCGATGGCGCCGTGGCGTTGGATGTCGAGGCGCTGGATGTGCGGCTGGACGACGTGACCCGCCCCTACCGCGCTCCCTCGGGCAAAGTGCCGACCCACGACTGACGCTTCTCAACCGGAGCCGCGTTCCGCGGCAAGCTGGGTCTTCCCATCCGCGGACTTCGCCGCGCACGGGGCCCGCTCTGGGGGCGTTCCGCCCCAGGGCCTAGCGGCCCTCCCCCTGAGGATATTTGAAGAAGGGAAAGCACTGGCTTGAGGGGGCCGAACTTCGGCGCTATCTGGTGCGGGACCTGAGGGAGGCCAAAATGCCCGTTCTTCTGAACACTGCTGATGCCGGCTTTGAGGCTGCCTTTGCAACCCTTCTGGGACAGAAGCGGGAAGAGGCGGAAGATGTCGATCAGGCCGTCGCCGCGATCATCGCCGATGTGCGCGCGCGGGGGGATCAGGCGGTGATTGATCTGACCGCCCGTTTTGACCGGCTGTCGCTGTTGCCCGAAACGCTGGCCTTCTCCAAAGCCGAGATTGCGACCGAGATTGCCAAGGTCGGGGCCGAAGATCGTGCGGCGCTGGAACTCGCTGCCGACCGCATTCGTGCCTATCACGCGCGGCAGAAGCCCGAAGATCAAAGCTGGACCGATGCCGCTGGCGCCATGCTGGGCTGGCGCTGGACACCGGTTTCGGCTGCGGGGCTTTATGTGCCGGGGGGGCTGGCATCCTACCCCTCATCCGTCCTGATGAACGCGATCCCGGCCAAGGTGGCGGGGGTCCAGCGGCTGGTCGTGGCTTGCCCGACTCCAGGCGGGGTGGTCAACCCGCTGGTGCTGCTGGCGGCTGAAATTGCCGGGGTCGATCTTGTCTACCGGATCGGCGGGGCGCAGGCGATTGCGGCGCTGGCCTATGGGACAAAGACCATCCAGCCGGTCGACAAGATCACCGGGCCGGGCAATGCCTATGTGGCGGCGGCCAAGCGTCGGGTCTTCGGGCGGGTGGGCATCGACATGATCGCCGGGCCGTCGGAGATTCTGGTGATCGCGGATGGCGACAACGATCCCGACTGGATCGCGCTGGACCTCTTGAGCCAGGCCGAACATGACGAAAGCGCGCAGTCGATCTTGATCACCCCCGATGCCGGTTTTGCTGAAGCGGTGGCCAAGGCAGTGGCCAAGCGGCTGGAAACGCTTGAACGGCGGGCGATTGCCGGGGCGTCCTGGGCGCAGCATGGCGCTGTCATCATCACCCGCGATCTGAATGAGGCGGCGCGGCTTTCCAACCGTGTGGCCCCTGAACATCTCGAGCTTTGCACCGCTGACCCCGAAGGGCTGGCGGACAAGATCACCCATGCCGGGGCGATCTTCCTGGGGGCCTATACGCCGGAAGCTATCGGCGACTATGTCAGCGGACCGAACCATGTGCTGCCGACGGCGCGGTCGGCGCGGTTTTCCTCGGGCCTTTCGGTACTGGATTTCATGAAGCGCACGACGCTGGCCAAGATGACGCCCGCAGCGCTGAAGGCGATTGGACCGGCAGCGGAGCGGCTGGCGATCAGCGAAAGCCTGCAGGCGCATGGGCTTTCGGTTCGGGCAAGGCTGGACCGGTTGAACGATTGACCCCAGGCCAACGGCGATCCGACAACGAAAAGGCCGAACCCGAAGGTCCGGCCCCAAGATCACGGCAGAAGCCGAGACTTGAAGTGCATCGCCGCGCGCAGCGTTAGTTGGTCGTGGCTGTTCGCGCCGTCATCGTTATCGCTCTCACCGCTGTAGGCATCCATGGAGCGGCTCTGGTATTCTAGGCCGATGCCGAAGTTCGAACCGACCTTCACTTCCGCGCCCAGACCGAAGTTCACGCCCGGCGACGCGTGGCTCTCGCCATAGTAGTTTTGATGATTGACAGAGCTCACACCGGCGAAGCCGTACCGCAGCACCGGGGCCGAACCTATGGCCATCGTGGTGCCGACGCGCATCTTCAGGTCGATCTCAGAGTTGATGCCGTAGACTGAAACATCGCTGCCGTCGCCGTTCTTGTCGTCGGCGGTAAGGCCCTGCATTGCGATTTCACCGCCGAGAACCAAGTTGCCGCCCCCGACCCCGACCGACTTGTTGAAGCCGATGAACCCGCCGAGGGTCGTGTCACCCTCCATCTGATAGTCGCTGCTCCAGCTCGGACCCCACGGCAGATCGCCCGAGAGCGACGAGACCGAGAGACCCATGTAGAAACCGTCAAAGTATTGCGCCGTGGCAGAGCCCGCCATCACAGCTACAGCCGACACCAATCCGGTGGTTGCCAGCGAAGCCTTTTCAAGTCCGGTCAATTTTGCATGCTGCATTTCTTGCCGGTCAATCGCTTTCCACCGTCGCATGTAAGTCAGCCAAATTTCACAGAGAATTCGCCGTCACTTGTTGCAGAAAACAAACAGCGATCTGGCATGCTCAGGGGGATGGCTTTGGCATTTGGCCCAACCTTGTGGCGGCCCCCAGAATCATCTTCGCGCAGGCCTCGCGGTCGGGTGTGCCATCGGCAAGACGTGGCAGGTGGTCGATGGGTCGGATCACAGCCGGGGTCAGAGCGGCGCCCAGCACCTCAGTGCATAGGGCACGGGCGCGGGGCGACGACCTGTGGGCGGATCACCTCCTCGTCGAAGACGGCGAAGGCGAGCATCACGCCTTCTGTGCCCGGCTTGGGGCTGGGGAAGGCCACAGCCGCAAGGATGCCGTCGACCATGGCGAGAACCCCGTCAATTGCCTGAAGCCCGATCTTGGCCCCGTCGGAATTGACGAAGGCCCCGGCGCGCGGCCGGATCGTCAGCGCCCCATCAGCGCCGAACAGCCCACGGTCGCCGGGTGAAACCAGCCGTCACGGAAGGCCCGCGCCGAAGCTTCGGGCGCATCCAGATAGCCGGTGGCCAAATAGGAGTTCCGGATGCGCACCTCACCCTCTTCACCGGGGTCTGCGACATTACCATCGGCGCGCATGATCTGGTGGTTCTATCGCGCGGACCGGGGGAGTTGATGGCGCGGCCGTCGGCGGACAAGGCCGTGAAATGGCTGAAGGTCTTTTCGTTTCAGACGCGCCATAGGTGTCATCCACACGCTCGAACGACTGCAAGAGAAGGGCTGCGTCGGCATCCTCAAGCCGGGCGCCTGACACCTCGATCACGGCCAAGCGCGGCGACAGGACGCGGGTGGCAAAAAGCTTGCGAGCCTGCTCAAGCGAGCCTGAAACCCGGGCGACACCAAACGCCGGCCAAAGCTTTGGCGCTGTGGCGGCGATCAGGGTTGGGCGGTTCCACAAGACCGCCATCAGCCGGGCCAGATAGGGGCGGTTGTCGGGCGGGAACAAGGCGGCAAGCCGCGTCTCGCCCGGGCGGAATTCGTCGGCTACGGCCGCAGATCGGCCGGCGACCATGGCCTGGCTCAGAGCCAGGAACTTCGGCATGCCGGTGGTGCCCGACGTGTAGACAATCAGCAGGGGAGCGTCGGGGTCTTGCGCATCCCAAGGCGAGTCCCAGGCCAGCTTCTCGGCCCGAACCTGCGCCGGTGACCAGTCAGGGCCGATGGCCACAACATGATAGGGCCGGGCAGGATCGTCGGGACCAGCCAGCGCGTGGGTGACGGTCGGCAAGCCCGGTTGATCCACGCCACCCACGTTCTGCAAAAAGCGCGCCCAGAAGTGCAGTCGCCAGCAGCGTCGGCGCGACCAGCGCCACGTCCTGGCTGTCCAGATTGACCGTTGAGCCGGGCGCTACCCCCGTTGCGCGCAGCCGAAGGGCAAAGGCCTCGATCAGGGCCAGAGACTGGGCACAAGTCAGGCTTTGGTCGGCAAAGATGATCGCGGGAAGATCGGGAAACGCTTACGCTGAAAGCGGCAGGGCGCTGGCCGGGTTGGGGGTCTGGTCGGTCATCTTGGTCTCCCGCCTTTCGGCATCCAAGCGTGTCAGGGGACAGCTGCTGCTTTGGCCGCTTGATGGAACAAATCCTGGCATTCGCCGCGCCGGGGCATGCCGCTGCCCGTTACGGGCACGAACGTCACCAACAGAGTATCGCGGGGCGCGGCGAACGGGCCAAGCGCCTTTTCGCATTCAGCATTGGCCTGCTCCACCGTCGCCCGAGGCGGGGCCGCACTGTCCAGTTCAACCACCGCGGCCAGCGAATCCTGCAGTCCCACCATTGGATGGCGGAAGGCACGCCGCGCTTGACGCCCGATACCGACGACAAAATACGGTCAACTTCGGTCAGCGACACTTTCAGCCCGCCAAGGTTCAGCGCATCATTCGCCCGGCGCTTCACGTCAAGCTTTCCCTCCGGCCCCCAAGCGGCAAGATCGCCGGAATGGAACCAGCCGTCCCGAAAGTTGCGGGCTATAGCCTCGGCATCGTCGAAGTAACCCTCGGCAAGGCAATCGTTGCGGATCTGTAGATTTCCGACCTCGCCTTCCTTGCACAGGGTGCCGTCATCGCGGCGGATCTCGATCTGGCTACCGGTAGCGGGCTGCCCCGTTGTGACGACCGTTCCACCCTCAAGTCGACTTGTGTTGACATAGGCCTTGATCGTCTCGTTTGAGCCGTAAATGTCTTCAACGCTTTGAAAGGACGCCAGGAACTGCCGCAGATCATCTGCCCCAAGCTTTGCGCCGCTGCAGTGCAGACGCGGCAGCGGCGGGTCGATACGGCGGCCACTTAGCCAATTCGCCCCGGCTCGAATTCGGTCATGACTGCATGGACACGGCGCAGCAACAAGCCAGCGGAAAGCTGCATGAACTTGGGCTGCCCGGTTGTCCCCGAGGATTGGACGATCCAAGCCACAGCAGTGTCACTGGCATAGCCCGGCCGCAAGGCTCCGCCATCTTGCGACCCAAGGCCAAAGCGGGGCGACCAGCCCGTGTCGATTTCCCGGAAGGGCACATCGTCAAGCCCCGACGTCTCGGGCGAGCGCAGGAAATGCGTCGGCCGCAGCGCGGGAACGCGCAGCACAAAATGACCCACGGTTGTGAAATCGGCCCCGACCAATGCCGCAACAAGAAGGCCGGCAATCGCGACCATACGGTCGTTGGTCGCAAGCCCGACACCACCGGCGACAGCATCATGTCGATCAGCCCGGCATGGGTTTCCCCCGGCACTCGACATCAGGTTGTCTTCGCGCCCGATGATGTCCAGCGCCCCATCTGGCGTCCAGGCACCGATGTCACCCGGATAGAACCTTCCATCGCGGAACGACCGCGCGGTCTTTTCCGGCTGACCCAGATAGCCCGCTGCCTGATAGGGGTTGCGCACCCGTACAAGGCCTGTCCCACCCTCGGCAGCAAGCTGGCTGTCTTGGTTGGCAATCTCGATCTCGCTGTCCAGCTTGCGCCCGCCGCGTCTGATCGTGCCCTCCGCGTTTCGGGTCAGGACATTGGAAGAACTCTTGTTCGTTTCTCTGGCGCCATAAATGTCGATTACCTGCTCGATATGGGCCAGCAACACTTCGGCATCTGAATCTGACAGCCGGCTACCTCTGGTTTTGATACGGCGGAATTTGCGTCCCGGCGCAACATCGCGGAACCGGTCCGCCACTTGCTGCGGCGAGCCGCAGACATAATTGACCCCCCATTTGCGCCAAAACCCGGCATCATTTCCGACAAGGATCGTGCAGCCGTTCAGCAGCGCCCAAAATTGCCCGGGCCTGAAACAGGCGCGTGGTGTTGCCAAACAGCATCGCAATCGTGGTGGCCATCTTTTGGAAACCCGCGGCAATCGCCCTCGATCAGTCGATAGTTCTGGCATCGGCTTTCGACCGCCTCGGGTCAACGCAGGAAATGTGTCGGCCGCGGCACCTTGGTCCGCGCCAAATTCTGCCAAGCAATCTCGAATTTCGCGCCCAGAAGCGAGGACGCCGGCAGTGTGGCAACCGATACAACGGCGTCGCGGGTATTCAGGGTGGGGCAGGCCAGGATTGCGACGTTCAATCTACGTCAATTGTGCGCCGATGCTGGGTTCGTTCTGCATGCGAGATCAGGCCATTCTATGCGCTTTGACAATCGAGGCTTGTAGTTCCCGGCTGCGAACCCGGATACTGGACTTCAGGTTGCGCAATCGGGCAAGTCACCCTTGGCCAACCTCGCCGCCCGTCACATTCGCCGATTGCACCGCGTCGCGCTGTCGGGCATCTAGGAGGCGGAGCCAAAGGACCCGCCCTATGAACCGGATCTGCCATATCGAAATCGACGAAAAGGGCCTTGTCCGCCCGACGCCCGAGATCGAACAGGAACGTCGTGTCGCGATCTATGATCTTCTGGAGGAGAACAGCTTCACGCTGCCGCCCCGCCCCGAGCGTGAGCATCCCGAAGGCCCCTACCGGCTGCGGCTGGCGATCCGTGACGGGCGGCTGGTGTTCGATGTCGCCACCGAAGACGATACCAAGGTCGCCGAGTTTCATCTGTCGCTGGGCCCGTTCCGGCAGGTGGTGAAGGATTACTTCCAGATCTGCGAAAGTTATTTCGATGCGGTTAAACGATTGCCTCCCAGCCAGATCGAAGCGATCGACATGGCGCGGCGGGGGATCCACAACGAGGGGGCCTCGATCCTGCGGGAACGGCTGGATGGCAAGGCGCTGGTCGATACGGATACCGCGCGGCGGCTCTTCACCCTGATCTGCGTTCTGCACTGGGGCTGACGCGTGAGCGAATTTCCTCAATCCGTGCTGTTTTGCTGCGACCACAATGCCGTGCGGTCCCCGATGGCCGAGGGGCTGATGAAAATGCTCTACGGCCAGCGGGCCTATGTGCAGTCGGCCGGGGTCAAGAATGACATGGAGATCGACGGCTTTTCCGTCGCGGTCTGCAACGAGCTGGGGATCGAGCTTTCCCGCCACCGCAGCCGCAGCTTTGAAGAGATGCAGGAATGGGGCGATGATCTTTCCCAGTTCGATCTGATCGTCGCCCTGTCTCCGGCCAGCCAGAGGATGGCCTTGGAGTTGACCCGGCTCCATCACTTGGAGATCGAATACTGGCCGATCCTTGACCCGACCGGGCTGGGGGAAAGCCGGGAGGCGAAGCTGGCGGCCTATCGGCAGGCAAGGGATCAGATCCGGGATCGGATGTTGGCAAGGTTCGGGCCGCCAGTTGAAGAGGGTCAGGTCTGAGGGCCTTCCTGCGTGGACAGATTTTCGCGCCAAGCAAAATCAATGGGTTGGCCGTCGGCGTTAACCTTACGGTAAGAATTGGCCCTTAGCCCCACCTTATCCCATTCGCACTTGGGGATAGGCGCGGCGACGCGGTCATAAGGCCTTGGGCAGCACAGCTCTCCCCTTGCGGCAGGGCAAGTCCAGGGCCATGTTGCGACGGTCAGGGCAGAGGGCAGCGGGAATGGGCAAGGCGGCAGACGAGGCATTCCAGCGCGCGCGGGAACGGATCGCCGAGGCGCGGCGTGAGGGTTGGGAGCGGCTGGAGCTCGACTCGCCGGAGTTCAAGGATCTTGAGAAACTGCCCGAAGAAATCGGTGATCTGACGGCGCTGACCTCGCTGAACCTTATGGGCATGCAGGTGAGCGATGTGTCGGCGCTGTCCGGTCTGACGGCGCTGACCTCTCTGGACCTTTGGAAGACGGAGGTGAGCGATGTGTCGGCGCTGTCCGGTCTGACGGCGCTGACCTCGCTGAACCTTTGGGGCATGCAGGTAAGCGATGTGTCGGCGCTGTCCGGTCTGACGGCGCTGACCTCGCTGGACCTTGGGGGCACGCAGGTGAGCGATGTTTCGGCGCTGTCCGGTCTGACGGCGCTGACCTCCTTGGACCTTTCGTTTACGCAGGTGAGCGATGTTTCGGCGCTGTCCGGTCTGACGGCGCTGAAATTCCTTGACCTTAGTGGCACAGGTGTCGACCGGGCGCAGCTTGCCGCCGTGCTGCGGGGCAAGCCGGGGCTGGTGCCGCCCGGATCCCTGAATGCGTTGGCAGGGCCGTATGGGGTGCAGTTTGCAGGCTGTGCAGCTGCCAAGTCTGACCCCGAGCTGGCTTTGATCGCAGAGATCAAGGACGACCGGGAACGGACTCTGCGGTTGTTTGAGTATCTGGGGGTGGGGGTGGGGCCGGAAGAGCCTGCGCCTGATCCGTTGCTGCCCAGCCTGATCGAGGATGGCAAGCTGGAAATTCCGGCCAGCTTCCCCGCGCCGAACGAACAGGAAGAACGGCTGAAGCGGGTGATGCACGACCGGCTGCGACCCAAGGCGGCGGATGCCGCGCAGAAGGCGGGGAACGAGTTTCCACGGTTGTCAGGGAAGGCGCGGGTGCTGGCGGCCTTGCTGGACCGGCCCTTCGAGGACTTGGACCTTTTGGCGGTGCATCTTGAGGTCGAGGATATTGACGCGCGGGCCAAGGTCGGCGGTGAAGATGGCATTCCCTATGACGCCGACCTGCTTGCGGCAGTGGGTGAGGTCACGCGGCTGGGACCGGGGCTGACGCGCGGGAATGCGGATGTCGAACTGTTCCACGCGCGGTTGCTGAAGACGCGGGAGACTCCGGTCGTGGCCGAGGTCGAGGCGGCGCGGGCCGGGTTGTCGGATGCGGTGCTTGCGACCCCCGATGCGCATGGCCCGCGGTCGCTGGCGATGGAAGCACGGTTGAAGGAAGCGGTCGACCCGGACGTGGCGCGCGCGTTGCGGGAACCGAAGCAATTCAACCTGTTGTGGCGGCTGGGGTCGGTGGCGGCGCTGGCGGCAGGTGGGGTTGGAAGTAACGTCGTTGCCAACTTGATCGCTGAGGCCTATGGCCCCGAGATTACCGCCTTCGTCACGCAGAACTGGGTCTTGCTGATGGAGGTGGCCGCGACTTATGGAGGCGGTTTCCTCGTGTGGATCAGCGGCACTGTCGGGCTCTTGCTGATCGGCAAGGGTGTGAAGCGGGAGCGCGACAGGCGGCGCGGGGGTGGGTCGAAGTGACTGTCTTATGATGGTGGTCGGCAGATTGCCCACCCTACCGGGGAGGGTTGAGGGAGGTGGGGTGGAACCCCACCCTACGGGGATGGGTGCGGGAGGTAGGCAGATTGCCCACCCTACCGGTGTCGAAGGCGGGCCGTTGCGCTTCGTTGAGGAGTCGGGGTGAACCCCGACCTACTTCAGCGGGGTCTTGTAGGTCATCCGGCGGACGGACCCGGTCTTGGAGCGCATCAGGATCGTTTCCAGCGTCACGCAGCCCGGTTCGCGTTTGATGCCTGCCAGCAGCGAGCCAGAGGTCACCCCGGTTGCCGCAAAGATCACGTCGGAGCGCACGAGGTCATCGCGGGTATAGACGCGGTCGAAATTGGTGATCCCGGCCTTGCGGGCGCGGGCGCGCTCGTCGTCGTTGCGGAAGAGAAGCTTGCCGAAGAACTGCCCGCCCATGCATTTCAGCGCCGCTGCGGCCAGCACGCCCTCAGGCGCGCCACCGGAGCCCATGTACATGTCGATGCCGGTGATTTCAGGCTCGGCGCAGTGCATGACGCCTGCCACGTCACCATCGGTGATCAGCCGGATTGCAGCCCCGGTCGAGCGGACCTCACGGATCAGATCCTCATGCCGGGGGCGTTCAAGGATGCAGACGGTGATGTCTTCGATGGAAACCCCCTTGGCCGCCGCCAGCGCCGAGACCCGCTCGGACGGCGACATGGTCATGGTGACGGTGCCGGGCTTGAAGCCGGGGCCGATCGCGAGCTTCTCCATATAGACATCGGGCGCATGCAGAAGGGTGCCGCGCGGGGCCATGGCGATCACGGTCAGCGCGTTCGGCATGTCCTTGGCGGTGAGGGTGGTGCCTTCCAACGGGTCAAGGGCGATGTCAACCTCGGGCCCATTGCCGGTGCCGACTTCCTCGCCGATATACAGCATCGGGGCCTCGTCGCGTTCGCCTTCGCCGATGACGACGACGCCCTTGATGTCCAGAAGGTTCAGCTGGTCCCGCATCGCGTTGACGGCGGCCTGATCGGCGGCCTTTTCATCGCCGCGCCCGATCAGCCGGGCTGAGGCCAAGGCGGCGGCCTCGGACACGCGGGCGAGGCCAAGGCTGAGCAGACGGTCCTGGAAGTGCTGTTTTTCCGACATGAGGTCCCCCGGGGTTTTCCCCCGTGTAGCGGGGGGGGCAGGGCGCGGCAAGGATGGTCGCGCTAACGGTTTCGTACTAGAGGAAAAATGAACCTTACCGTCGAATTGAGCGTTGATGTGGTGTAAGACTTGCAAAATTGGGATCGCAATGGATTTTCTGTTGTATTGGTTTGGCGAAGGTTTCAGCACTTTGCAGTTGTGGCGCGCGTGGGTTGCTGCTCTGGCTGTTGGGGTCTTCGCCTCTTCCACCCAGGCCCAGGAAATGCAGATCAACGAGGCCCCTTATGACGAAATCACGGCTCTGGAGCCGACGATCCAAGCCTTCGACGGATTTGGCGACCTGCAGATAGGGTCCGAGTTGGTGATCGAAAACGCCAAGATCGGACAAATCCTTGAAGGGCAAAGCCTTCGCAGACAGGCTGGGCGCGGGCTTGACGACCACTGGGTCTTGGCCAAGCGGGAGGCCAGCTTGCCGCTTGCCCTCGCGACCGAAACCGATCCTCCGGTCGCTGTGGTGATCTGGGACGGTGCCTTTGGTAGCTACGCGCTGGCCGGGTTTGGGCCGCTGCAGTATGGGCCGGGGCGAATGCGTTCAGGGACTGGCATTGTCACGATCCTCTTTGACGAGGCGCAGTGTCTTTTCGGGTTGCGCACCTGGCTGGACGGCGATCAGGACAATATCGTCATGCGCCGCTACCCCGAGGGAAACCTGGACGTGATCTTCTGGAACGAAGCGGGCGAGCAACTGGCTGATTTTCGGCGGTACGTTGACCGGGGGCAGGTTGAGGCCGCCTATATCCAGTCCAGCGGAAGCTATCCGGAGATCAAGGCAGTGACGATCCAGAACCTCGATCCCGAGGGGATCGGGATCGACGAAATCGTCTATGCGCCGATGTGCCCGATGATCGTTTCAGGCCGCGAAGCCGCCGCCCGAAACGGGTAGGGGTTTCAGACCTCCTCGATCCGGATCGCTACGGGTTCGCCTACCAGCACGCCGGTCGCGGCAAAGCGGGTCATGGCGTGGGACACGTCATCGGGGGCGGCCTTGTGGGTCACGATCAGCACCGGGGCATTGACGCCCTGATGGCCATACTGGCGCATCTGGTCGATGGAGACGCCGGAATCGCCCAAGCAGGTGGCGATCTTCGCGAGCGCGCCGGGTTTGTCGAGAAGCGTCATCCGCAGGTAATAGCTGGCCGGGGTGGCCGAGCGCGCGGGCTGGGCGGCGGCAAGGCTGGTGGCGGGCTGGCCAAAGGTCGGCAGCCGGAAGCCGCGGGCGATGTCGATCACGTCGGCCATGACGGCGCTGGCGGTGGGGCCCATGCCCGCACCCGGTCCGCGCAGGACGATCTGGCCAACGCTGTCGCCTTCAAGGACGACCATGTTGGTGCCGCCTTGCAACTGCCCAAGCGGGCTGTCGGCGGGGACAAGGCAGGGGGTCATGCGTTGTTCAAGGCCCCGTCCGGTCATTTGCGCGACACCCAGAAGCTTGATCCGGTAGCCCATATCCTCGGCAAGACGGATGTCGTCGATGGATACGCTGCCGATGCCCTCCAGTTCCACCGCGTCAAAGGCAACGCGGGTGCCAAAGGCGATGGAGGCGAGGAGCGACAGCTTGTGGCCCGCGTCGATGCCGCCGACATCAAGGTTGGGATCAGCCTCAAGATAGCCCAGTTGGCGGGCCTCTTCGAAGACGGTCTCATAGGGCAGGTTGGCGGCTTGCATCCGGGTGAGGATATAGTTGCAGGACCCGTTCATCACGCCCATGACGCGTTTCATCCGGTTGCCGGCAAGGCCTTCGGTCAGGGCCTTGATGACCGGGATGCCGCCGGCCACTGCGGCCTCGAACCGCAGGGCAAGGCCTGCAGCCTCGGCAGCTTCGGCAAGGGCCTGGCCGTGATGGGCCAAAAGCGCCTTGTTGGCGGTGACGACATGTTTGCCTGCGGCAATGGCGGCTTCGGTGGCGGCTTTGGCGGGGCCTTCGTGGCCGCCCATCACCTCGATGAACACATCCACATCGGCGCGGCGGGCTAAGTCTACCGGATCGGCTTCCCAAGCATAGCCCGAAAGGTCGGCATCGCGGTTCTTCGTGCGGTCACGGGCCGAGACGGCGCTGATAACCACCGGGCGGCCGGCGCGGGCGGCGATCAGATCGGCGTGGGCCTGAATGATCTTGACGACACCAATGCCGACGGTTCCAAGGCCGGCGAGGCCAAGACGCAAGGGGGCAGGCATGAGCAAGTCCTCGGCATTTTAAGACGCTTCCGTCTGTTAGCCGGAACCCGGACGGGGTGCAACTTCATCGCAGGCTTGCCGCTTAACTGCAGCCCGACGTGCCCTCAAGGCAGACACGGCGTCCACGCGGGCGGGTGACGACCAGCTGCGTGAAGGTCCGGTTTCCGATGCCCATCGCAAAGTTCATTACTCCGGTGTCGAAAGGGGGCACATAGTCAACCCAGGTTTCGACGACGATCACTGTTTCCGAATCCGCAAGTGTTGGCACAAAGGGGGCCAAGTCTTGGGCCGTTGTCGCTGTCAGGGCCGTGACCTGGTTCCCGGGCGAGCGTGAGAACAGCAGCAGGAATTTTTCCGTTGGCTCATCCCATTCGATGCTGGTTATCCGCATACGCGAAGCCGGGACGTTCGGGGTCAGGAAATCCAGCACGTTCTGCAGCCCGTCGACAAATGTCGCCTTCACAACGACTTGTCGCGAAAGAAGGTCCGCGATCGAATAGGCAGCCTTTTGGGTAATGTTGATCGTGCGGAACACATCCCAAAAGGCAAAAAGGGCAATCAGGCCCCAGACCAGCATCGGAAAAAGGATCAGGAATTCGGCAAGGACCACGCCACTTTCGTCGCGAAGAAAGGTTCGGAACTGGGTCTTCATGAAGTTCATGGCCTGCTCAATCGGGTTCGTTGACGAAGACCGAGGTGGTGACAAGTGCATAATTTCCATCGGTTTCGTCTGCGATCATTCTGGCACCCAGCGCCGCAAGTGGAAACATCGGTTTCTCTTTCAGGCAGATGCGCAGCAGCATGATGTTATTGTCGACACCATAGGCAAATTCGGTTCCCGTGGGTTCTTGAATCGATTCAATATCCTCGGTGCGGTCAATACAGTTGTGCGGCGGTACGACCATGGCGAAGTTCACGGTGCTGATCGGCTGCATCCAGATCCGCATGGAATCGACGCAGGTCTGTTCGACTTCCATCACGCCTTGCTGGCAGATCAGCCGCTTAAGGGCAGCGTGGGTGGTGCCGTCAAGCCTGCCAAGCCGGATCTCGCGAACCACCAGATCGACGCTGCGTTCCAGCATGACGTGGCGCATCATAAAAAGGCTGGCCTCGGCGGCGGCCATGAAGATGAAGGTGATGATCGGCAACACGAACAACAGTTCGATGGTCGCGCTGCCGCTGTCGTCAACAAGAAAGCGCCGCAAAGCCTTCATTCCGTCAGCCGTAGCGGGGCAATGTCAACGGCGATCAGTTTGAACGCTGCGGCCAGCTTGGTCGCATCGGTGGCGTTGAAGTAATAGCTTTCCTTCGGGCTGGACGAACAGTTGCTGATCACCGTCTGGCCATTTGCCGGGGCGGCAAAGGCGATGCCATAGATTTCGATGCCGGCGTTCTTTGCTGCGGTGCAATTGGTGTTCAGCAGGGTGTTCATGTTCGTCACGCTGGTCAGATAGGTGGCGGCGAAGGTGTTATAGACTGTAGTGTAGGTACCGGTTCCAGACACACCAGACCGCATGTAAAGCTGGCGCACCACATAGCTGACACGCAGATAACGCCAGACTTCGCTCCAGTCCAATTGACGCACAGTGCCGCTGCCGGACCAGGTCGGTGAGGACACCCACGACAATGGGTCGCACGCACCCGTAACTTCACTGCCCGAACCACTGCCTTCCGGGTCTGTCGACTTGGTCTTCTGTCTGACCGTGTTCCGCTTGAGGTGGGGCACAAAGTACTGGCGGTCCGAATAGTTTGACAGTTGCCAGCCCGAACAACTGGTTGTCGAGGTCGTCCCTGACCCTGGCCTGGTGCCGCCCGTCAGAGCCGCCCCGCCCGTCGTAAAGCGGATCGCAAATTTCCCGTCCTCCGTGCCCCGATAGATTGGTGACAGGCCGGTCTTGTAGGCGTCCAGGATGTAAGGGTTGACCACATGTTCCCCGTCCGTCATCAGGATGATAACCTTGCGGGTTTCGTTCGAGGCGTTGTCGGTCGGGCGCCCCTGGACGTAGGATTCGCCCAGCTCATCGTAAATCGGACGAGCCATTTCATCCAAAAGCAGGGTTCCCCACCGCATGCCGACCGCGATGTAGGTGTTGCCGTCGGCTGTCAAACGGGCGATCTTGTCCAGAATAGGCTGTTTTTCAGTCGTAGGAAGCAGAACCTTGTTGATGTCGGCCTCGGACCAAGTAGTCGACGTAAGCTCTGCCCTTTTGGTACAGGAACTGTCCAAGACGTTCGGTGTACCGGACGTGGCCGCGATGTAATTGGTCGTGGTTGTCGTAGTGTTGGAGGCGTCGGCGACGGCAGCCATCGGGATCGGGTCGGTCAAAGACACGCCGCTGTTCGCATAGGTGCTGGTCGGAATTTCCAGGCAGTTGATGTCCGCGACGCCGGCAGATGCCACCCCATCCCAAGACGACAGATTGGTGACGTTGAATTGGTTGCGCAGTGCGACTGGGATGTTCACCTGCATGGCATAGGGAACGACACCGATCGAGATCATGTGTTCGCTGTCGTCGGTCTTGATGATGTCCACAAAGTTCTTGGCAGCCGCGCGCAGCGAAGAGATCTTGGAAGTGGTGCTTTTGGTGGTCGCCGGATCGTTCATCGACCCGGTGATGTCCAGAACCAGCATCACCTCAAGTTTGGTCACACCTTGGGTGGCTTCGCTAAGAACCGAACCTTCAAGAAATGAATCTTTGCGGGCGACGGTGGAATAGAACTTGCCAATGAAAAAATTGTAGCTGCGAACCGAGGCTTCGATGGTTACGCGGCGCATGCCGGTATGGTTGACAGCCGTGACGACCGGGTCGCTGTAGCTGACCATTTCGATGCCTTGGCCAAGCTGCGTCTTGTCAAACCATTCCTGCGCGATGGCCGAACCGTCGCGGGTCTGGGACAGGCTTGCCGCAGCAAGCGCGGCGCGGTCCATGGTCTGTTGCAATGCGACGCGAGATGCCTCGAAGCGCATCATGTCAACGGCAATGCCGCCCAGCATGATCATGCCGACGAAAGTCAACGTCATGTACACGCCGATGGTCCCGCCTTCATCCAGGGCAAACCTGAGGGCAGACTTCGAAACACGGCGATTGAAGGGGGTGCGCGCAGACATTGTCATTTTATCACCTGTCACAAACGGCAGCAGCCGACCGACAAGGCCGGGGACCTTTATATTTACGCACAACTTCCGGAAGAAGTAAGGTCATTGTTGCATTGGCCGTCAGAATCTTGGCATTTGCCCACCAATATTTTCACCAGCCGTCGTAATCACCCCATAATTGCGGCAAAGTTGGGCCGCCTTTCGGTTTTCCTGCAGACAAACTGCCCAACTGATTCGGCCATGATGTCGGCCCTTTGGGGCCAGATGCGCCGATTGGTGAGGAGGTGGACGGTCGGCCACCTAGCCGCTGCCTACCGGTCGCGGAGGACACATCGGTGCCTTCCACGCTGCGACCAGGCCTCCCCGGATTTGACTGCAACGCGCCCCTTATGGTGAATATGCCCGGAAAGGCGGCAATGTCACCAACTGCATTCGCCCCGTTCGGCAGATTTCCGGTTCCCTCGAGAACGATTGCGGATACCCTTTGCCCGATAGAGCCGTCCTTGAGGTCGGCGAATGGAGAACAGGAAAATGGCGACATCTGCGGCAGTCAAGGGCGAGCCTAGCTTTCGTGAATCAGTGGACCTTATGTTTGACCGCGCGGCCAAGCTTATGGACCTCAGCCCAGGGTTGGAGCAGAAGATCCGCGTCTGCAACTCGACTTACACGGTCCGCTTTGGGGTCCGTCTGCGCGGCAAGATCGAAACATTTACGGGCTATCGCAGCGTGCATTCCGAACACATGGAGCCGGTCAAGGGCGGCATCCGCTATTCGCTGGGCGTCAATCAGGACGAGGTCGAGGCACTGGCCGCGCTGATGACCTATAAATGCGCCTTGGTCGAAACCCCGTTTGGTGGCGCGAAAGGCGGGCTTTGCATCGACCCCCGCGCCTGGGATGAGGACGAGCTGGAACAGATCACCCGCCGTTTCGCCTATGAGCTGATCAAGCGCGACCTGATCCATCCGGCACAGAACGTGCCCGCCCCCGACATGGGCACAGGTGAGCGGGAAATGGCATGGATCGCCGACCAGTACATGCGGATGAACACCACCGACATCAACGGCCGCGCCTGCGTGACCGGCAAGCCGATCAATGCGGGCGGCATTCAGGGCCGGGTCGAGGCGACGGGGCGGGGTGTGCAATATGCGCTGCGGGAATTCTTCCGCCATCCCGAGGATATCGCCAAGGCAGGGCTTTCCGGCTCGCTCGATGGCAAGCGGGTCATCGTTCAGGGCCTTGGCAACGTGGGCTATCATGCGGCCAAGTTCCTGAGCGAGGAAGACGGCTGCAAGGTCATCGCCCTGATCGAACGGGACGGGGCGCTTTTGGATCCGAACGGCCTGAACGTCGAGGACGTGCGGCAGTGGATGAACGGCCATAACGGGCTTTTGGCGGGCTATCCGCATGCCAAGCACCTGGCCGACGGGGCTGCGGTGCTGGAAGAAGCCTGCGACATCCTGATCCCGGCGGCGATGGAAGGCGTGATCCATCTGGGCAACGCGGCCCGGATCAAGGCACCTCTGATCATCGAGGCTGCGAACGGGCCGATCACCTTTGGCGCCGACGAGATCCTGCGCCAGAAAGGCTGCGTGATCATCCCCGACATGTATGCCAACGCGGGCGGCGTGACGGTCAGCTATTTCGAATGGGTCAAGAACCTAAGCCACATCCGTTTCGGCCGCATGCAGCGCCGCGCCGAAGAAGCCCGCAGCCGCCTTCTGGTCGAAGAGCTGGAGCGTCTGTCCTCGGACCAAGGGCTGGGTTGGTCACTGGGCGAGGGGTTCAAGGAACGCTTCCTGCAAGGCTCGGACGAATTGGCGCTGGTCCGCTCGGGGTTGGACGACACCATGCGCACCGCCTATCAGGCCATGCGCGAGGTCTGGCATGGCCGCCAGGATGTCGAGGATCTGCGCGTGGCGGCCTATATCGTCTCGATCGGGCGGGTGGCGGCGACCTATCGGTCGAAGGGCTTGTAAGGATTGCTGCTGACGGTTTCTGTCAGGAGGGCCAGCGTAGGACACCCTCCTGAACGGAGGTACGTATGTCCATTAAACCCCGCCCGCCCAAGTCCTGGATCGCCGTCGCTTCAGCCAATCACGTGGCCATCGGCCGGTCGCAGGGCTTTTGCCAGGTGAACCACGGCAAGTCTGCACCGCTGTTGCGGGTGCGGCCGGGGGATCGGTTGATCTATTATGCGCCGACCATGGTCTTCGGCGACAAGGACCGTTTGCAGGCCTTTGTCGCCCATGGCCGGATTGCCGAGGGCGAGGTTTATCAGGGGGTCATGGGCGCGGGCTTCACGCCCTATCGTCGTGACGTGGTCTGGGATCAGGCCGAAGCGGCCCCGATTGCGCCACTTCTGCCGCTTCTGTCGTTCACGGCGGGCCGGGTGAACTGGGGCCAGCCCTTCCGCTGGGGGTTCTTCGAGATCACCGAAGCCGATGCCGACATGATCGCCAAGGCCATGGGTTTGCAGCCTTGATTTTCACCCGACTGCGGGCGGTCTTTTTCGGCGGTTGGGGCTATCGCAAATGCATTTGCAATCGTATCCTTTATGCCAACCACGCTGCTTTCAGGAGGTTCGCATTGCTTGGTCTGGAGGACTTCGTCGATGACAAACCCTGGGTCCCCAAAGGCACGGAGTTTGTCGCGCTTCGGATCGAAAACCAGATCCAGGGCGTCGAGCTGCGGCGGCTGACGACCAATGCCGATGGTCGGGGCGATCTGACTGTTCTGATGTCGGACCGGCTGGGTGAAACCTACCGCACCCCCCACGTCTATCTTGTCACCGCCGCCGCCCGGTCAATCCGGGCCTGGGTCTATCACAAGCGCCAGTCCGACAGGCTCGCCTATACCAATGGACGCCTGCGCATTGTGCTTTACGACCTGCGCCCCGAAAGCCCGACTTATCAGGCCCTGAACGTCATCGAAGCAGGGACCGAGAACAAGGTCCTGCTGACCATCCCGCCCTTTGTCGTGCATGCCGTGCAGAACCTTGGCGACAACGACGCGATCTTTGTCAACATGCCAAGCCGCGCCTATGACCCGGCCAACCCCGACAAGTCGCGCGTAGCGGTGGACCATCCCGGCATTCCCTACCGTTTCGAATGACCGGAAGGCCGCCGGTTTTCTCGGTCATCATGGCGACCTGGGGGCGGGGGCGGCATATCCTGCCCTCGATCCAGTCGGCCTTGCAGCAGGACTTCCCGGATTTCGAGCTGATCGTCGTGGGCGATGCCTGCGTGGACGAGACCGAGGCTGTCGTCACCAGCCTGCCCGACCCCCGCATCCGCTGGATCAACCTTGCCACCCGCTGCGGCAGCCAAAGCGCGCCGAACAATGCGGGCATTGCAGCGGCAAGGGGCGAATTCATCGCTTATCTTGGCCATGACGACATTTGGGAGCCCACCCACCTGCAGAACCTCGCGCGGTGCTTCCAGACGGGCCGCCCCGATTTTGCGGTCTCGGGCCTGATCAACCATTTGCCCGGCGGTATTCCGGGCAGCGCTGTGATGGGGATGTTCTCGGACGACAGTGCCAAGCACCGCTATTTCTTCCCGCCAAGCTCATTCGCGCATCGTAAGGCTGTGTCAGACGTCCTTGGCCCCTGGCGCATGCCCATGGATCTGCAGGCGCCCGTGGACGAAGACTTCCTGCTGCGCGCCGCAGCGGCGGATATGCGTTTTGTCTCGACCGGAGGTGTGACTGTCCACAAGTTCGCCTCGGCTGACCGCTATCTAAGCTATGTGCAACAGGCTTCGGACGAGCAGGCCGAGATGCTGGCCGCAACGACAACCTCCGGCCATGCCGACCGTGTCGCAGCCATCGTAGACGACGCCAAGCGGCTGGGCAGTTTCATGCCGCTATACCGACGGCGCTATGATCACTGCGCCAAGGGTGAGATCGCCCGGATCAATGCCAAACGCCGGGGGCTCTTGCGACCCAAGGTGCTGCCATTGGGAAATGGGGCGACCTTGCGCCAGCGCCGCGAAGACTGTGCGTTGGACTGGAGCAACCGGCCTCTGTTCGGGATCCGGTTACAGACCCGGAACCCCAGACCGCGCCTGCTGTTGCCTTTTACCTTGGCGGGGTCAGCCAGACTGCGCTTTCGGGCGGTTCACCCTGACCGCGCCGCCCTTCTTGCGCTGGACCTGCGCTGCAACGGCCAAGACCAGACAATCCGGCCGACCGGACTCCGGCGCAGCCTTTGGGGCTGGTCAGCCGCCTTTGAGGCTGTCATTCCCCTGCGACCAGACTCGGCTACGGTGCTTGAGTTCCGGCTCTCTCCGGCTCTGCAGGCAAAGATCGGCTTTGGTCGGACCCAAATCGGTTTCGGGATCGGAAAACTGCGCCTGACTCCGGTCGCGGGAAGGGCTGACTGAAAAGCGACAGGATGTGTCGCCATTGCCGCATCCGCGTCGGCAGCAGGCTTGCATCTTCCGCAGCAAAGGGCTTCAACATTCGCAACCGCGAACGGAATGGAATCGATGCGCTATTCAGGTCTGAAAGTCATCACCGAGGGGCTTCTTGGCAACAAGGGCTGGTCCCCTGCCTGGCGCGACCCTGCGCCCAAGGCGGACTATGATGTGATCATCATTGGTGGTGGGGGCCACGGGCTTTCCACGGCCTATTACCTGGCCAAGAACCACGGGATCACCAATATCGCCGTGCTGGAAAAGGGCTATCTTGGTGGGGGCAACGTGGGACGCAACACCACTATCGTCCGCGCCAACTATATGATCCCCGGCAACACCGAATTCTACAGCCACTCGATGAAGCTGTGGGAGGGGATGGAGGCCGATCTCAACTATAACGTGATGCATTCGCAGCGCGGCTTGATCAACCTGTTCCATTCCGACGGCCAGCGCGATTACTGGGTGCGGCGCGGCAATGCGATGATCAACCAGGGTGACGACGCGGTGCTGCTGGACCGTGAGGGCGTGCGCGAACTTCTGCCCTATCTGGATTTCGAAAACACTCGCTTCCCGATCTATGGTGGGCTCTTGCATCCGCGGGGCGGTTCCGCCCGGCATGACGCGGTGGCTTGGGGCTATGCGCGAGGGGCCGACCAGCGCGGCGTGGACCTGATCCAGAACTGCGAAGTCACCGGGATCGACATCGAAAACGGTGTGGTCAAGGGCGTCCAGACCACGCGAGGGGCGATCCGGGCGAAGAAGGTCGGGATTATCGTCGCTGGGCGGTCGTCCCAAGTCGCGGCGATGGCGGGGATGCGCCTGCCGATCGAATCCCACATCTTGCAGGCATTTGTGACCGAGGGGCTGAAGCCAGTGATCCACCAGGTCATCAGCTTCGGCATGGGGCACTTCTACATCAGCCAGTCCGACAAGGGCGGCTTGGTCTTCGGCGGCGACCTGGATTTCTACGCGAGCTATGCCTCACGCGGGAACCTGCCGATGGTGGAACATGTGATGGAGGCCGGCATGACCCTGATGCCAATGATCGGCCGGGCCAAGGTTCTGCGGTCATGGGGCGGAATCATGGACATGTCGCCGGATGGCAGCCCGATCATCGACAAGACCCACATCGACGGGCTTTTCCTTGACTGCGGCTGGAACTACGGCGGGTTCAAGGCTGTGCCCGCCAGTGGCTGGTGCATGGCGCATCTGATGGCGACGGGCGCCCACCACGAATATGCCGCCAAGTTCCGCCTTGACCGATACGCCACCGGCCACCTTCTGGACGAAGAAGGCACCGGGTCGCAGCACAACTTGCACTAAGGGGAAAAGACATGCGCCTGAAATGCCCCCTTTGCGGTGAACGCGACCGGCGAGAGTTCTTCTACTACGGGGCCGAGGATTACCTTGACCGGCCCGCAGCGGATGCGTCCCTCGACGCGTGGGACAACTACCTGCACCTGCGGGACAATCCGGCCGGGATGACCAAGGATCTTTGGTATCACGAGGCGGGCTGCGCGCAGTGGCTCTTGGTCACCCGCAACACCGTGACGCATGAGATTTCGGCGGTGGAGCTGGTAACAGATCGAGGAGCAGGGCCGATACCGACGCCAAAGGCCGAGGCAGCGCCGGACCCTAAACCAGCACCAGAGCCCAGGGCCAAGGCCGCAAAGCCCGAAGTCAAGCGGGCGTCAAGTGCCGCTGCAAAGGCGGAACCAAAGTCAGACCAGAAGACGGGGCGTACGAAATGAGGATCGAGGGCAAGGGTCTCATTGACCGCACGAAACCGGTCCGCTTCCGTTTCGATGGCCGCGAATATGCTGGCTACAAGGGCGACACGCTGGCCTCGGCACTGCTGGCGAACGATGTCAAACTGGTCGGGCGGTCGTTCAAGTATCACCGCCCGCGTGGCGTGCTGACGGCGGGCTCGGAAGAACCGAACGCCATGGTCGAGGTGCTGGGCGCAAAGAACCAGACCCCGAACGTCCGCGCGACGGTGCAAGAGGTGTTCGAGGGGCTGGTGACGCAAAGCCAGAACCGGCTGGGGTCCTTGCGGTTCGACCTGCTGGCGATCAACGACTACCTCGCGCCCTTCCTAAGCGCCGGTTTCTACTACAAAACCTTCATGTGGCCGCGCGCCTTTTGGGAGGGGCTTTACGAACCCATCATCCGCCGCGCTGCTGGTCTGGGCAGCCTCTCGGGCAAGCATGATGAGGGCACCTATGAGAAGGCCTTCGCCTTCTGCGACGTGCTGGTCATCGGCTCTGGCCCCGCGGGCCTGATGGCCGCGCTGACGGCGGGTCGTGCTGGTGCCGATGTGATCCTGGCCGAGGAAAGCCATGACCTTGGCGGGCGGCTTTTGTCGGAAGGCGGCACTATCGGCGGGCTGTCCGCTGTCGAGTGGGTGGCGGCGACTGTGGCCGAACTTCAGTCGATGCCGAATGTCCGGATCATGCTGCGCACCGCCATCACCGGGGCCTATGACAACGGCACCTATGGCGCGTTGGAGCGGGTCGGTCTGCACAAACCCGCCCGCCCGAACCTGCCGCGCGAATGCTTCTGGCGGATCGTGGCCCCCCATGCCGTGCTGGCAGCCGGAGCCTTGGAACGCCCCATCGCCTTCCCCGACAATGACCGCCCCGGCATCATGATGGCTTCTGCCGTCCGTACCTACCTGAACCGCTATGGCGTCAGCCCTGGCAAGCGGGTTACCCTCTTCACCAACACCGATGCCGCCCGCGCCACGGCCCGCGACCTTATCGCCTCGGGCATCCAAGTGGCCGCGATCATCGACCCGCGCCCCGATGCGTTCAGCGTAGAGGATTTCCCCGTCCACGCCGGGGCCGAGATCATCGGCACCCGTGGCCGTCTGAGCCTTTCGGGTGTAACAGTCCGGAAAGGCTCGGAGACCTTCGAGATCGAGACCGACTGTCTGGCCATGTCCGGCGGCTGGAACCCGACGATCCACCTGACCTGCCACATGAACGGCCGCCCCAAGTGGAGCGAAGAGCTTGCCGCCTTTGTTCCCACCGAAGGCGCAGTGCCCGGTCTGGTCGCGGTAGGTGCTGCCAACGGCACGATGTCGACCCACGGGGCCTTGGCCACTGGTCAGGCTGCCGCCTTGAAGATGCTGGAAGCCTTGGGCCGCAAAGCAAAGGCCGACCTTCCAGAGGCCGAGGATGCGCCCTATAAACTGCAGGCGCTGTGGACCGTGGAAGGCAAAGGCCGCGCTTGGCTCGACTTTGCCAATGATGTCACGACCAAGGACGTGAAGCAGGCCGCACAGGAAGGCTATCGTTCCGTCGAGCATATGAAGCGCTACACGACCCAAGGCATGGCCCCCGATCAGGGCAAGAATTCCAACGTCGCAGCACTGGCAGTTCTGGCCGATGCCACCGGGCGCGGCATTCCTGAAACCGGGACCACAACCTTCCGCCCGCCCTATGTGCCGGTGTCGATTGCGGCCATGGGGGCCGGGGGTCGGGGCATGGGCTTTGCGCCGCAACGCTTTCTGACCAGCGATCAGGCCAGCCGCGACCGTCATGCCCCGATGATCGAGGCGGGGCTTTGGTATCGCCCAAGCTACTTCCCGAAGCCCAATGAAAAGACCTGGCGCGAAGCTTGCGACCGTGAGGTCATGATGGTGCGCCAGTCGGTCGGCATCGCCGATGTCTCGACCCTGGGCAAGATCGACGTTCAGGGCAAGGATGCGGCGCGTTTCCTTGATTTCCTTTACACCAACACGTTCAGCAACCTGCCCGAAGGCCGCGTCCGCTATGGCCTGATGCTGCGCGAAGACGGGCTGGTGCTGGACGATGGCACCACGGCACGGCTTGGCGAAAACCATTTCCTGATGACCACCACCACCGCTGCGGCGGGTCTGGTGATGCGGCATATGGACTTTGTGCATCAGGCCTTCTGCGCCGATTGGGAAGTGCGCTTTATAAGCGTCACTGAAAGCTGGGCGCAGTTTGCCGTTGCCGGACCGAAAGCCCGCGCGCTGGTCAATTCCTTCCTGGAAACCCCGGTTGACCTGCCCTTCATGGGCACAGCCCCGGTGCGGATCGGCGGGGTTGACGGGCGTCTGTTCCGCATCTCGTTCAGTGGGGAAGAGGGCTATGAACTCGCCATCCCCACCCGCTATGGCGAGGCTTTGTTCCGCGACCTTCTCGCCCGGGCAGAAACCCTTGGCGGCGGGCCTTACGGGATGGAGGCGCTGAACGTCCTTCGGATCGAAAAGGGCTTCATCACCCATTCCGAAATTCATGGCAGGGTAAGCGCCCATGACATCGGCATGGAAAAGATGGTTTCCGCCAAGAAAGACTGCATCGGCAAGACCGCCGCCACCCGCCCCGGTCTTTGGGGGCCGGACCGTGAGCAGCTTGTCGGCCTGAAAGCCGCCGCCCCGATTTCGGCCGGCGCGCATCTGTTCCGCCCCGGTGCCGAGATTCACCGCGAGACCGATCAGGGCTATGTCACCTCGATCTGCTGGTCGCCGGTGATGGGGGCATGGCTCGGCCTTGGCTTCCTGAAAGACGGGCACGCCCGGCATGGCGAAAAGATCCGCCTTGTCGACCATCTGCGCGGCATCGATGTGATCTGCGAAGTCTGTCATCCGGTCTTCCATGACCCCGAGGGGGAGAAGCTCCGTGCCTGAACTCATTGCGAAAACCGCGCTTGACGGGCGCAACCTGACCCTTGGATCTGCTACGCTGGCCGAACTGCCGCTGGCACCGATCACCTCGATCGCCGTGTTCCCATCTGGGGCAAAGGCGGTTGACAAGGGCTTGAAAACCTTGGGCCTTACCATGCCCGCGCCGAATTCGGTGCTGGAAAAGGACGGGGTTCGTATCGTCTGGACCGGACGGGATCAGGCTTTCCTGATCGGCGTCGCGCCCCCTGCAATGGAAGGCGCGGCCCTGACCGATCAGTCCGACGGCTGGTCGGTCCTGTCCCTGACCGGAGCCTCCGCGGTTGACGTTCTGTCCCGACATTTGCCGACTGACCTACGACTTGGAGCCTTCCCGGTGGGCCAGGTGCTGCGAACCCAGTTGAACCACATGAACGCGGTTGTGCTGCGTCTGGACGAGGCCGCATTCCAGATCATGGTCTTCCGCTCGATGGCGCGCACGGCCTGGCACGAGATGGAAGACGCTATGCATATGGTTGCGGCGCGTGCTGGCGTGAAAATCTAGGGGGAAAGACGCAAAAGGCCGAATTTGTCACTGGCGTGTCATGCGTCAGGTGTTTACACCTTTCCTTAAGATAAGTT
Organism: Paracoccaceae bacterium; assembly: GCA_947504705.1. Taxonomy (GTDB): domain Bacteria; phylum Pseudomonadota; class Alphaproteobacteria; order Rhodobacterales; family Rhodobacteraceae; genus Tabrizicola. The sequence goes on along the minus strand of CANNIA010000001.1, from coordinate 195,901 downwards.
TCAGAAAAGGTGCATGATGGCGCACGACGGTCAGACCCTCGCCCCCAATGTCTATGATAGCGAACCGATCCCCGAGGCTGCCCGGGCCGAGATCGACCGGCTCCTCTCCTCCGGCGATCTCTTCCGCTATACCGCGCCCTGCGACGCGCCGGTTGCCCTGTTGGAAAGCGAATTCGCCGCCCTTCTGGGCTCGCGCTATGCGCTGGCGGTGTCGTCCTGTTCGGCGGCCCTTTTCCTGGCGCTAAAGGCCCTTGACCTGCCGCGCGGGGCCAAGGTCCTGATCCCGGCCTTCACCTTCGCGGCCGTGCCGTCCTCGGTCGTGCATGCGGACTGTGAGCCGGTTCTGGTCGAAGTGGGTGAAAACTACCGCGTCGATATGGAAGATTTCGCCCGGAAACTGCCCGGCGCAGGCGCGGTGATGATCAGCCACATGCGGGGCCATACCTCCGACATGGACGCGATCATGCGGCTTTCCGATGCGGCCGGCATCCCGGTGATCGAGGATGCGGCCCATTCGCTGGGCACGGTCTGGGGCGGGCGCAATATCGGGACGGTTGGCAAGGTCGGCTGTTTCAGTTTCCAATCCTACAAGCTGGTGAATGCGGGCGAAGGCGGGATCATGATCACGGACGACCCCGAAATCGCCGCCCGCGCGATCATCATGTCGGGGGCTTATGAGACGAACTGGAAGAAGCATCCCGGCCTGTCGAACTCCTGCGCCCACTGGCAGAACAAGCTGCCGCTTTATAACCTGCGGATGCAGAATCTTTCTGCCGCCGTGATCCGCCCGCAGCTGCCCCTGGTGGCCGAGCGGGTGGAAAAGGGTCGTGCCGGGCATGACCGGGTGGCTGCGGTGCTGAATGGGTCGATCCATCTGGCGGTACCCGAGCCGCTGGGGCCCGAACTTCGCGCGCCGGATTCGATCCAGTTCAATCTGGTGGGTGACTGGACCGACCAACAGGCGCTGGATTTCCAGGCGGCTGCGAAGGGTCGGGGGATCACGGTTCAGGTCTTCGGGTTGACCGAGGGGAATGCCCGGGCGTTCTGGAACTGGCAGTTCCTGGGCGATGCCCCCGAGCTGCCGCGGACGCGGGCGATGCTGATGCGGGCCTGTGATGTGCGGTTGCCGACTCGGCTGACGGAAGCTGAGCTGGATTATATCGCAGAGGCGATCCTGGACTCGGCAAAGGATGTGCGGGGCTGATTTGTCCACGCTGGGCAGATTTTGAAAGCCGCGTGAAATCAAACGCTTGGCTGTGGGCGTAAAGGACTTGGCAATCATTTTGCGGGGGGGGCGGGGAAGGCTCCGCCCGCGCTTCGCAGCGGTCATCGCGGGGCGGTGCGTAGCCAAAAGCGCGGGCTTGGTGACCGATGAGCGGACCCTTGGCGCGCCCGCAGCGCGCGCGCGAGCCCGGGGCAGGCGATCACGACTTCGGCAATCGGTGGCGTCTGCCGTCCGGCGATCTGGCGTGGCGGCTCTGGCTCTGGCATGCTGGCCAGACGGGAAAAGTGAGGGTGTCATGTTCCGGATTGCCCGAAGATCCTTGTTGCTGGCGGGGCTGGCTGCGGGCGTCGCGCGACCGATTGCTGCGCAAACGCTGCCGACGATTCAGGTTGCCAAGGACGCCACCTGCCCCTGCTGCGAGGGCTGGGTCGAATACCTGCGGGCCGAGGGATTTCAGGTTTCGGTTGAGGTGCTTGCCGACGATGCGCTGGATGCACTGAAGACGGAAAAGGGCGTTCCGGACGCGGCGCGCTCGTGTCACACGGCGAACGCCGACGGCTTTGTGCTTGAGGGCCATGTGCCCGCCCCCGAGATCCGCCGTCTTCTGGCCGAGCGCCCGGCTGCGATTGGACTTGCCGTGCCTGGAATGCCCTTCGGCTCTCCTGGTATGGGACCGGAGGCCGAACGCGAGGCCTATGACGTGCTGCTGATCGGCAAGGATGGGAACATCAGCGTTTTTGCGAGTTACCCGGCCGCCGCCTGAAGGCGGTCCGCTGCCGACCCTATAGCACCCGCAGCGCAGGCTTGAGCCAGGGGCAGGCGGCCAGCGCCGGGGCGATCACCACTTCGGTAATCAGCGGCTTCAGGCGGGCGGTGATCTGACCCGGTACGTCATGCAGGATGCCGGCGCGGGCCGAAAGTGAAAGCGTGCGCTCCAGCGCCGGGAAGGGCAGCGGGCGGACTTCGACTTGTGGGCGGAAGGCGCGGGCCTGATGCAGGGCAAGGGGGGTCAAGATTGTCCAGCCCTCACCCCCCGCGACCATGGCCAGGATGGCGGCGTAGCTGTCGAGTTCAAAGCGATGAGCGGGCTTGATGCCATGCCGGGAGAGATGCGCGGCGATCTGGCGGCCCATCAGATGCCGCGCGGTGTACTGGATCAGCGGCAGATCCCCGATTGCGGCACCGGGGGGGGCGACGGCGACGAAAGGCTCGGACATTAGGGGATGCACTTCGCGCCAGTCTTCGGACGACGCCTCTCCGGCGCTGTCGGCAGCGACAACGATATCCAGCGCCCGGGCCTCAAGCTGGTCCATCAGCCGATGGCTGGCCCCGGTTTCCAATAGGAACCGGCAGCCTTTCAGATCGCGGGACAGGGCGGACAGAAGTCGCGGGGTCACGTCGCTGTCGAAATCCTCGATCACCCCGATCCGCAGGGTTGTCATGCCCGAAAGATCCGCCATAGCGAGTTCGGCCCGAGCCTCGGAGGCGGCATTCAGGATGGTCTGGGCGTGGCGGCGGAACATGATCCCGGCGGGCGTCACCTGAACCGGTCGCCCCGAGCGATCCAGAAGAATCGCCCCCAGCGCCGATTCAAGCCCGGCAAGCTGCTGGCTGACCGCCGAGGGGCTGACGCCAAGACGACGCGCGGCAGCCGAGATCGAGCCTTCTTCGGCAGCAGCGACGAAGATCTCGATCCCCCAAAGTGTAACGCGGCCTTCGGCTTCTGCCATCGTTTAAAGCCTGGACAGCTTTTTCTGCAACTCGGCCAGTTGCTTCTTGATGTCGGCAATGTCGTCCGAAGGTTCGGCCGGGGCGTCCGCATCCTTGGCCGGGCCGGTGCCCGCCCAGCCGGGTATCCCGCCCATCATGGTCTTGAGAAAGGCTTCCTGCTGTTTGCGCAGCGCATCGAACCCCGGTACGGCGGCCATCGGGTTCGGGATCACGGTCAGGTTTTCCACCAGCTTTGCCTGGCTGTCGCGCAACATGCCGAACGAGGCCGCAAGAAACTGCGGCATGACCGATTGCATGCCGGTGGCATAGCTTCGGACGAGGTCGGTCAAGACATCGACGGGCAACACGCTTTCGCCCTTCGATTCGTGCTCGGCCACGATCTGCAGCAGAAACTGCCGCGTCAGGTCGTCGCCGGTCTTGAGGTCGATGATCTGAACCTCACGCCCGGCCCGAATAAAGCCTGCGATGTCTTCAAGTGTCACGTAATCCGAGGTTTCGGTGTTGTAGAGCCGCCGGCTGGCGTAGCGCTTGATCAAAAGCGGCTTCGAAGTATCGGCCATGGTGTCCCCCCAGGGATTGTGCGCTTGCAGAGAAGTCTAGGGGAGGCTGTCACAAAAAGAAAGGGCAGGCGCGGGGTGTCCCGGCCTGCCCAATGCTTGGAAGCACGAAGCTAAAGCGAATTACTTCGCAGCTGCAGCAGCTTTCTTGGCAGCGGTCGCCACGTCGGCGGTCGCTTTCTTGACAGCGCTGGACGCGTCTTCCGAGATGTCCTTGCCAGCGGCAAGCATCAGTTCAACGGTTTCCATCTGCACTTTCTTCGCAACTTCGGCGAAGGCGGCCAGATTCTCGGTCGCCATTTCAGCAGCGGTCGAAGCGAAGTCGGTCACGGCTTTGGAATAGTCAGCCGGCTCGGCTTTGGCTTTTGCGACTTGACCAACCTTGGCCAACGCGTCCTTGGCCCATTTGGCCGAGATTTCGGTCGACTTTTCAGCAGCTTCAATCGCCACTTTCGAGAATTTCTCGGCGAAGGCAGCCTGGGTCTTGAAGGCGTTCTGGAACGCCGAGGCATCAACCGGGAACGAAGCCATCATGTCCTGCATGACTTTGGTGAAGTCCGGGGTCTTGGTCATTTCACTCTCCATGGGGCCAGGGCAGTGGGCCCGTTTTCATGATGCAGATATATACGCTGCACTGCAGCATTTCAAGGGTCTTTCTGCATTGCAGCAAAATCCTTGCCTCGCCGGAGCTAACCCGAAGTCATGACAGGCATATGTCAGGTGCCGGGCGTGGCCGAGACATAAGTTCCCGGTGCCGGACAAAGCGAATCAACCGGCACGCGCGCCTTGACCAGCGGGCCGGACTGGCTGGCAAGCCATGCGCCCCAGCGCGGCCACCAGCTGCCTTTGTTGAAGGTCGCGTCTTTCAGCCACGTCCCGGGTTCACCGGCGACGGGGGCATCGTTGGTGTAATGGCCGTATTTGTCCTTTGAGGGCGGGTTGATGATCCCGGCGATATGGCCGGATTGGGACAGGATGAAGGTTTTGTCCTTTGATCCCATCTGCTTGATCCCGTTGAAGGATCCCTTCCAATGGGCGATGTGATCGGTCTCGCAAGCGATGGCGCAAAGAGGGACTTTCACGTCCTTAAGCTGAACCTTCTTGCCGAACACCCTGAAGTCGCCCCTGGCGAAACCGTCGTGCTGGCACAGGCCGCGCAGGTATTCGACGGCCATTTTGGCGGGCAGGTTGGTTCCATCGCCGTTCCAGAAAAGGAGGTCAAAGGCAGGGGGAGCCTCGCCCAGCATGTAGCTTTTGATGGCAGGCGTGTAGATCAGGTCATTCGAGCGGAGATAGCTGAAGGTCTTCGACATGAAGAGCTTGGACAGAATCCCGTCCTGTTCGGTCTGCCGCTCGATCCCGTCGACGAAATCGTCGTTCAAAAAGACGCCGACTTCGCCTGGGTCGGAGAAATCGGTCAGCGTGGTGAAGAAGGTGGCGGTCTTGACGGTGTCATCGCCGGTCTTTTGCAGATGCGCGAGGGTGAGGCCCAGCGTGGTGCCCGCGATGCAGTAGCCGACCGCGTTGATCTTCTTTTCCCCGGTGATGCGCCGGGTTTCCGCCATGGCGCGCATGAAACCGTCGCGGATATAACCGTCCATCCCGGTCTCGGCATAGGAGGCATCGGGGTTGACCCAAGAGACGACGAAGAGAGTAAAGCCCTGATCCACGATCCATTTTATCAAGGAATTCTGTGGCTTGAGGTCCATGACGTAGAACTTGTTGATCCAGGGCGGGAAGATCAGCAAGGGCGTCTTGTGGACCTGTTCGGTGGTGGGTTCGTACTGAATCAACTCCAGCATCTTGTTGCGATAGACGACCGCGCCGGGGGTAGTGGCGATGTTCTGGCCGACGTGAAACGCCTGAGGGTCCGCAAGGGTGACCAGAAGATCGCCTTGGTTCGATTCGATGTCGCGGACCAGATTCTCCAGGCCTTTCACCAGGCTTTCACCATCCGTTTCCACGGCTTTTTCAAGTGCGTCGGGGTTGGTGCCCAGGAAATTCGTCGGCGCGAACATGTCGACAATCTGTTTCGTGAAATATTCCACCCGGCGGCGATCTTCGGGGGCCAGCGCCTCCATGTCGCCCATGGCGGTGGTGATCGCTTCGGAGTTCAGAACGTACTGCTGTTTGACATAGTTGAAGAAGGGATGCGTTTCCCACAAGGGGTTACCAAAGCGGCGATCCTTGGGACTGGGGTCGGGCGGGGCCTTGAACTCACCTTTGGCAAGTGTCTGTTGCGCCTCGACATAATGCTTCAAGGCCTTGCCCCAATAGCTGACCTGATGTTCCATCACCCGGGCCGGGTTCGACACCATCTCGGCGAAATAGGCGGCGGCGGCTTTCATATAGACATCGGGGGCCGGGCCATGCAGCGACGGGTCAACCTGGCGGCGATGCGCCATGGCCGTGGTCAACCGCTTTGACAGTTCTTCCATCTTCACAAGGTTGGCACTCAGCCGTGCGGCACGTTCCGCGGCGTCGGGGGTCATGTCTTCTGTTGTCATACGAATGGTTCCCCCTTATCGTCGCCGCTGTGCAGCATAACCGGATTTCGCAACAGCACCATGCGACATCTGCCCACTGCGCGGGAAAACCGGGCTTAGGAGACGTGATGAAGTATATGTTCACCTATGACCTGATGGAAAGCGCGCGTAACACCAATGCGTGGATGGGCGCCAGTGCAAGGGCCTTTGCCAGCTATCCGGCTTTTGCGATGTCGATGAACCCGATGCTGCCCCTGATGGCCGCCTGGGGGGAAGTGACCGAGCGGACCTTCAACCGGATGGTCGCCAAGCCGGACTGGGGCATCCGTTCGATCGCGGGGCCGGACGGGCAGGACCATCTGGTCGATGTGAAGCCTGTGGTAGAAAAACCGTTTGGCGATCTGGTGCAGTTCTTTGTGCGCCGCCGTTCGCCCATGGCGCGCAAGATCCTGCTGGTGGCGCCGATGTCGGGCCATTACGCCACGCTGTTGCGGTCAACAGTTGCCTCGCTTTTGCCGGATGCCGATGTGTTCGTGACCGACTGGCACAATGCGCGGGACATTCCAGTGTCGGAAGGCAAGTTCGATATCGAGGATTATACGCTTTATCTGGCCGAATTCATGAAGGCGCTGGGTCCTGACACCCATGTCATTGCGATTTGCCAGCCGGCACCCCTGACCCTTGCCGCGACCGCCTATCTGGCGGCTGAGGACCCCGAGGCGCAGCCGAAATCGCTGGTTCTGATCGGCGGGCCGGTTGACCCGGATGCGGCTGCCACCGAAGTCACCGACTTTGGCCGCCGGATCACTATGGGCCAGCTGGAGCACATTGCGATTCAACGGGTTGGCTTTCAGCACAAAGGCGCGGGGCGGCTGGTCTATCCGGGGCTTTTGCAGCTGCAAAGCTTTATGGCGATGAACTCTGAACGCCATTCGAAGGCGTTTTCCGAACAGATCATGCGTGCCGCGCGCGGTGAGGCTTCGGATCACGACGCCCACAACCGGTTCTATGACGAATATCTTGCGGTCATGGACATGACGGCGGAGTTCTACCTGTCAACCGTCGAGCGCATCTTCAAAAACCGCGAGATTGCGACGAATTCCTTCGTGGTGGCGGGGCGCAAGGTGGATATCGGTGCCATCACCAAGGTTTCGGTGATGACGGTCGAGGGTGCCAATGACGATATCTCGGCCCCCGGCCAATGCGTGGCGGCGCTGAAGATGTTGACTGGGCTTTCCGATGACAAGAAGGGCCAGCATCTTGAGCCTGACGCGGGGCATTACGGCATCTTCGCGGGCAAAAGCTGGCGTTTGAACATTCGCCCGCTGGTTTTGAACTTCATCGACCGGGCGGCGGGCAAGCGACAGGCGAAAATCGCTTTGGCTTCAGCGCAGTAGCAGCGTCGGCAGGCGGCCCGAGAGGAAGGTTTCCAGCACGTTGGTGACCGCCTCGGGCTGTTCCAACTGGGGCAAATAACCGGCCTCCGGGATGATTTCAAGGCAGCCTTGCGGCATCAGGCCGGCAAGGAATTCGGCGCGGCGCGGCGGCACGATCTTGTCATGTGCGCCGGTCAGGATCAGGGTCGACACATTGGCTGTGCGCAGCGTTCTTTGCTGATCGGGGCGGCGCTGCATTGCGCGGAGTTGGCGCATGAACTGATCAAGGCCAAGCATCGATGCCATGTCCTGCACCAGCGCCATGACCTCGCTGCGCCAAGGCGCATCGAAAAGAGCTGTTTCCGGGATAAGCTGGGCCATGCATTCGGCGAGGTGGCCGGTCTTGGCGGCGACGACCAAGGCTTCCTCGGCCGCGACCTGTTGCAGCGGTTCGGGCAGGGGGTCGGTCGAGATCAGGGCGATCCGGCTGATGGCTTCGGGACGGCGGCGCAGAAGTTCGATGGCGATATTACCGCCCAACCCATGGCCGATAACCGCGCAACGGTTGGGCAAAAGGGGGGCGATTTCCAGGGATAGCTTCTCGACTGTCTCGCCCATGCCAAGGGTGAAGATCGTGACTGGCCGATCAAGCCCGAACCGGACGATCTGCGGCATGAAGACCCGTGCGTCGGCCATGAAACCCGAGATCAGGACGACATGGTCCTTCACGCCCAAGGTCCTGGGTGCGCGGTGCAGGAAAAGTGAAGGCCGCTCGATTTCGCCATTCTTACAGATTACCGTATAAGTCGATGCATTTAAAGCAGGAATCAGGGAAGCTAGGAAATACCCTTTGCATTGGCTTTCTAAACTTTGGTTTGATTAGTGCAGATGCCGTTCGAAACTTCGATTGCCTTAGCAAGGCTAAAGCAACGCGACAATCGTATCCGTGATCAGGTTCAGGCATTCGGGTGTTGAAAACCGGTGGTCGGCACCTTTCACCAGAGTCAGGCGGATATCCGAGCCCTCGGCATGATCGAAAAGACCCTGCGCGACGGAAGGTGGCACGTCGATATCGGCGGTTCCCTGCAGGAAGCGAACGGGCATCGGCAGGGCAAGTGGCTGGTCAAGGACCAGGTTCGCTTCGCCATCCTCGATCAGGCGGCGGGTGATGATATAGGGCGTGTCGGAGTAGTCCGAGGGGCGTTCGATCTGCCCTGCCGACTTCAGCCGAGCCCGGTCGGCGGCGGAAAATTCGACATCGCGCATTCGGCGGGTGAAATCGGGGGCTGCGGCGATGGTCACCAGACCTGCCACCGTGCCCGGCCTGGAGCGCGCCAGCAAAAGCGCGATCCAGCCGCCCATGGAGGAGCCGACAAGGATCTGCGGCCCTTCGGTCAGGGCGTGGACCACCGCCTCGGCGTCCTGCAGCCAGTCGCTGATCGCGCCGTCCTCGAATAGCCCGCGCGAGGCACCGTGGCCGGAATAGTCGAACCGCAGGAAGGCGCGGCCGGTTTCCTCGGCCCAGGCCTGCAGGTGCAGGGCCTTGGACCCGGTCATGTCGGACCGGAACCCGCCAAGAAACACGACCCCAGGTTCCCGACCTTGCGTCTTGAGATAGGCGATGTGGCGGCCTTGCGGAGTGGTGAGATATATCGTCATGCTTGCGATATAGGAATGGAACCGGGCCGCAATGAGGCCCCAGCCGCGCCGCTGGCGGAAGCTTGCCGATGGCTTGACTTCGCCAGCGCTGCGGGGCAGAAACTGCCCGACATATAACCCGCAACCGGGCGTTTCGTAGGCGCCAAACTGACGAGGAGGACGGCCATGGGCCAGATTTCCCTGACATTTCCTGACGGCAACCAGCGCCAATATTCGGCGGGTGTGACTCCGTTTGAGGTGGCGCAATCCATCGCGCCCTCGCTGGCCAAGGCGGCGATTTCGGCGCAGGTGAACGGCAAGCATTGGGACCTAGCCTGGCCGATCCCGTCGGATGCGACAATCAGCCTCAACACGGTGAAGGACGAGGCCGCGGCGCTGGAGCTGATCCGCCACGATCTGGCGCATATCATGGCCCGCGCGGTGCAGGAGCTGTGGCCGGATGTGCGCGTCACCATTGGGCCGGTCCGCGACTACGGTTGGTTCTACGACTTTGACCGCGAGGAGCCGTTCACGCCGGAAGACCTGGGTGCCATCGAAGCGAAGATGAAGCAGATCATCAATGCCCGCGATCCGGTGAAGACCGAGGTGTGGCCGCGCGAGAAGGCCGTCGAATACTACCGGGGCCGCCGCGAGCCCTTCAAGCTGGAGCTGATCGACCGCATCCCCGAAGGCGAGGATCTGCGGATGTATTGGCACGGCGACTGGCAGGACCTGTGCCGGGGGCCTCATCTGCAGCACACGGGGCAGGTGCCCGCTGATGGGTTCAAGCTGACGCATGTCGCAGGGGCTTATTGGCTGGGCGATGCCTCGCGGCCCATGCTGCAACGCATCTATGGTGTGGCCTTCCGTAACCGCGATGACCTGAAGGCGCATCTGACCATGCTGGAGGAGGCCGCCAAGCGCGACCACCGCAAGCTTGGCAAAGAGATGGAGCTGTTCCATCTGCAGGAAGAAGCGCCCGGCATGGTCTTCTGGCACCCGAACGGCTGGACGATCTATCGCCAGCTTGAGGATTACATGCGCGGACGGCTGCGCAGCGCGGGCTACAAGGAAATCAAGACGCCGCAGGTCGTGGACCGGGTGTTGTGGGAGAAGTCCGGCCACTGGGAGGCCTACCGCGAGAACATGTTCATCGTCGAAGTGGACGAGGACGGTGCCAAGGAAAAGCGCATCAACGCGCTGAAGCCGATGAACTGCCCCTGCCATGTGCAGGTCTTCAACCAGGGTCTGAAGTCTTACCGCGATCTGCCGCTGCGGCTGGCGGAATTCGGGTCCTGCCACCGTTATGAATCCTCCGGGTCGATGCACGGGCTGATGCGGGTGCGCGGCTTTACCCAGGACGACGCGCATATCTTCTGCACCGAGGATCAGATCGGAGCCGAATGCGAAAGCTTCATCAAGCTGCTGGCGTCGGTCTACAAGGACCTGGGATTTGACGGGTTCGAGATCAAGTTCTCGACGCGTCCAGACGTGCGGATCGGTTCGGATGAGACTTGGGACAAGGTCGAGGGTATGTTGGAGGCGGCCGTCAAGGCCGCTGGCGTCCCCTATGAAATCGACCCCGGCGAAGGCGCTTTCTACGGCCCGAAGCTTGACTTTAAGCTGACTGATGCGATTGGCCGCAAATGGCAGTGCGGGACGTTTCAGGTCGACCCAAACCTGCCGACGCGGCTGGGTGCGGAATATGTGGCCGAAGATGGGATGAAGCACCGCCCCTATATGCTGCACCGCGCGATCCTGGGTTCGTTCGAGCGCTTTATCGGCATACTGCTGGAGAACTATGCCGGGCGTCTGCCGTTCTGGCTGGCCCCGCGGCAGGTTGTCGTGGCCTCGATTGTGTCGGATGCCGATCCGTTCGTGAATGAAGTTGTGGCAAGCTTGCGCAAGGTGGGCGTGCGGGCCGAGGCGGATACGCGCAACGAAAAGATCAACTACAAGGTCCGCGAGCACTCGGTTGGAAAAGTTCCCGTGATCCTTGCGATTGGCATGCAAGAGGTCGAGGCGAGAACTGTTTCAGTTCGCCGTCTGGGCGAGACGCGCACTGAAACAATCTCGCTTGATGCGGCGATAGCAAGCTTTGGGTTTGAGGCGCTGCCCCCGTCGGGCAACTAAGCCAAAGCGCTGATAAAGAATGAAAAGCCCCGCAGCGATGCGGGGCTTTTCATTTCTGTGCCCGCAAAATGCAGGGTCACGTCGCCGTGCTTCACGCGCCCGTGCCTGTCTTGTGAGCGTCGCTTCCCCTTAAACCTTCCCTCATCGCAACACAGCGATCAAAAAACCAAAGGGGAAGTTCTCATGTCCATTCAATCCAAATCTCTGATCATCGCCGGTGCCCTGACTGCGGCGCTTTGCTCGGTTGCCACGGTCGCCTCGGCTGAGGATGCCATGGAAAAGTGCTTCGGCGTGGCGCTTGCGGGTCAGAACGACTGCAAGGCTGGCGAAGGCACCACCTGTGCGGGGACCTCGAAGGTCGACTTTCAGGGCAACTCGTGGAAGTTCGTTCCGGCTGGCACCTGCATGACCATGGAACTGCCGGCGGACGGCGCTGGCATGATGCGCAACGGCGCGATGGAAGAGCTGATGCGCGATCTGCCGGAAGCATGAGGCAGCGACCCCCGGCCTTCGGGCCGGGGGCTATCAAGGGGAATGAGATGTTCGATTACGCGCAAGGCCTGCCCGCAAAACCCGGCGTCGGTTACAAGCCGCAGCACTTTCAGGCGATTCTCGACAATGCCAACCCGGTGGGCTGGCTGGAGATTCATGCCGAGAATTACATGGGTGCGGGCGGACGGCCCCTGGCTCAACTTCGCCATCTGGTTGAGCGGTTTCCGATTTCGGTCCATGGCGTGGGGCTTTCGATTGGTGGCGAAGGCCCGCTGGACCGCGACCATCTGCAGCGCCTGCGCCACCTTTGCGACTGGCTGAACCCGGCCAGCTTTTCCGAACATCTGGCCTGGTCGACCCATGACGGGGCCTTTCTGAACGACCTGTTGCCGGTGCCCTATACGATGGTGACTTTGGCCCGGGTGGCCGATCATATCGACGAGGTGCAAGAGGCTCTGGGGCGACGGATGCTGCTGGAAAACCCCTCGACCTATATCGCATTCGCCGAGACCGCGATGGGTGAGGTTGATTTCCTGTCCGAGGTTGCCAGGCGCACCGGCTGCGGCCTGCTGCTGGATGTGAACAACGTCTATGTCTCGGGCACCAACCAGAATTACGATCCGGTCGGCTATCTTGACGCCTTCCCGCTGCATCTGGTAGGCGAAGTGCATCTGGGCGGCCATCATGAAGACAGCGACGATCACGGCAAGCGGCTGTTGATCGACAGTCACGGGGCCGAAGTGTTGGGTCCGGTCTGGGAGCTTTACGCCCGGGTGATCGACCGCGCCGGGCCACTGCCGACGTTGATCGAATGGGACAATGATGTGCCGGACTGGCCGGAACTGGCCGCCGAAGCTGCACGCGCGGCGCGGATTCTGGAGCCGGTGGGATGAACCAGAGTCTCTTTGCCGCGGCCCTTCTGGACCCCGACGCGCCCCTGCCGCGTGGGATCATCGACCCGCTGGGCCGCCCCGCGCCGAAGCGGTTTGCTGTTTATCGCAACACTGTCGCAAGCTCACTGATCGACGCGCTGAAGGCTGGTTTCCCGACTTTGGTGAAGCTTTTGGGCGAGGAGTTCTTCTCTGCGATGGCGCTGGTCTTCCTGCGCGCGCATCCGCCCAAGTCGCGGATCTTGATGCTGTATGGCGGCGATCTTCCGAGTTTTCTAGAGGAATTTCAGCCGGTTGCCCATCTGGGCTACCTGGCGGACATCGCCCGAGTCGATCAGGCTTTGCGGGAAAGCTACCATTCGGCCGACAGTGCGCCTTTGCCGGAAGCCGACTTCCAGCAGCTTCTGGGCCAGGACATCGCCGCGCTGCGGTTGACGCTGGCCCCCAGCCTGCGGCTGGTGCGGTCGCGCTGGCCGGTGGCCTCGATCTTTGCGGCCAATCATGCGGGAGGTCCGGCCCCGAAGCCGGCGGCCGAGGACGTGGTGATCCTGCGCCCGGAGTTTGACCCAGCGCCGCATCTTTTGCCGACGGGTGGGGCGGAATTCATCGCCGGGCTTTTGGCCGGAAAGACGCTGGGCGAAAGCCTGGACCTTGCCACGGGGCCGATTGATCTGGCCGCGATCCTGGGCTTGCTGATCGCGGGCCGCGCTATTGTCGGAGTGACGAAATGACCCGTCTTCTTGCCCTTTACGACCGCGCCGCGCGTCTTGCCGACCGCCAGAGCGACTGGCTGTTGCCCTGCCTAGCGCGGCTGGTCTTCGCCGGGGTGCTGCTGGGCTATTTCTGGGCCTCGGCTGCGACCAAGCTTGTCGGGCCGTTCAGCCCGACAGCCGGGGCGTATGGTCAGATATTCCCGCGCGCCTTCGAGGCGGTTGGCTTCGACGAAAGCCAGTTGGGTCTGTGGCATTGGGCTGTGGCCGTTGCCGGGGCATGGGCGGAATTTGCGCTGCCGGTGCTGATCGTGCTGGGGCTTTTCACCCGACTGGCCGCGCTTGGGATGATGGGCTTTGTTGCGGTGCAAAGTCTGACCGATGTCTACGGCCACGGGGTCGAGGCCGGGGCGTGGTTTGACCGGGCGTCGGACGGGTTGATTCTGGACCAGCGGGCGTTCTGGGTTCTGCTTCTGGTTGTGCTTGCCTTGAAAGGGGCGGGCCCGTTGTCGGTGGATCGGATCCTCCACCAGGCCTCACCCCGCCTTCCGGCTTGATTTTCATTCAATCCTAGGCATCATTATCGGCAGTGACGCAGATTTCCTGACCGCCTCTCGGAACGAAGGCCCTGGAAGTGCTGATGGCACGACCCGCGGCAATGTCGCCTCGGGGGGGTTCTGATAGGAGAAGCGGCATGCCAACTGGCACCGTGAAGTGGTTCAACTCTACCAAGGGTTACGGGTTCATTGCCCCCGATGATGGCGGCAAGGATGTTTTCGTCCATATCTCGGCGGTCGAACGTGCCGGGCTTAAGGGCCTGAGCGACAACCAGAAGATCGGCTTCGAGCTTCAGGCGGGCCGCGACGGCAAGGAATCGGCTGGCGACCTGCGTCTGCTTTAAGCAGTCAGCGCGGCTTCGACAGCAGCGTCCCAGCCTAGATACCAGCGATCCCCATCCTGGATCACCGGTCGTTTCATGACGGCCGGCTGAGCGGCGATCTGAGCCTCGGGCTCGGACGCTTTGAGGAAATCATTGAAGCTGCGGTAGGTGGTCGACTGCGTGTTCACCGCCCGCGAGCCGAATTCCTGCACGATCCGGTCGATCTCGGCCTGCTCCAGCGGGTCGGCCCGAATATCGCGGAACGTTACCTCACGCCCCGCGAGTTCCAGCGCCTTCAGCGCCTTCTTGCAGGTGTCGCAGGTGGAAATGCCGTAAAGGATCATGCCCCCGCCCACCAGGCCCAGAACCACGGTTCGATCTCGTGCCAGCCTTCCCACATCATCTTCAAGGCGACGTAAAGGATGATCAAGAGGCCGATATAGGCGATCCAGCGGAACTTGTTCAGCAGATTGGCAATGTAACTTGCCGCAAGGCCCATCATGGCGATCGACAGGACAAGCCCGATGATCAGCACTGTCGGGTGATCCTTGGCAGCACCCGCCACGGCCAGCACGTTATCAAGGCTCATCGACACGTCGGCGATCACGATCTGCCAGGCGGCCTGGGCAAAGGTCTTTTTCGGCGCGTCGTCGGCAATCGCACCATCGGCGTCGATGTCCTGATTGGCCAGCGCTTCCATCGCCTCGATGTCATGCTCATGGGCACCAGCGCGCAGTTCCTGCCACATCTTCCAGCAGACCCAAAGCAAAAGGATGCCACCGGCCAAGAGCAGTCCGACGATGGCCAGAAGCTGGGTGGTGATCAGCGCAAAGCCAATGCGCATCACTGTCGCAGCCCCGATCCCGACCAGAATCGCCTTGGCGCGCAGGTCCTTGGGCAGGCCTGCGGCAGCAAGGCCGATGACGATGGCATTGTCTCCGGCCAGAACCAGATCGATGCCGATGACCTGCATCAGGGCGACAAAGCCCTCATAGGTAAAGATTTCCATCTCGCCTCCGCTGCGCGTTCTTCGCCGCTCCTACGCTGCCAGCTACAAGTGATCAAGCGGCCACCGCTTTTCAAGCTGGTCAAAGGCGGGTAGGGCAGGGCGATGCTGTCCTATCAACATCTCTATCACGCCGGGAATCTGGCCGATGTCCACAAGCATGGCGTTCTGGCCTGGGTGCTGGATTACCTGACACTTAAAGACAAGCCGCTGAGCTATATTGAGACGCATGCCGGTCGTGGCGTTTATGACCTTGGCGCGGATGAGGCGATCAAGACCGGCGAGGCTGCCGCGGGGATCGAGCTGGCCGAGGGCCTGTTTCCTGCCGACCACCCCTACCGCCAACGGCTGGAGGAGGCGCGCGCGGCTTACGGGCCTGCGGCCTATCCCGGTTCGCCCCTGATTGCGGCCTTGGGTCTGCGGGAAAGCGACTCGCTGCATCTGGCCGAGTTGCATCCGCAGGAATTTGCCCATCTGAAGGCCGAGGCCAAGGAGTGGGGCGCGACTGTCTATCAGCGTGATGGGTTAGACCTGGCGCTGGCGCTGACGCCGCCCACCCCGCGCCGGGGGCTGATGCTGATTGATCCGTCCTATGAGGTGAAGGCCGATTACGAGGTGATTCCCCGCCAAATGGCGGCGATCAGCGCAAAGTGGAACGTGGGCCTTCTGATCCTTTGGTATCCGATCCTGCGCGGGGGATCGCACGGGCCGATGCTGCAGGCACTGGCCGAGGTATTCCCCGAGGGTCTGCGCCACGAGGTCCGCTTCCCCCCGGCCCGCGAAGGACACCGGATGGAAGGCTCGGGTCTGTTCATCGTCAATCCGCCCTATGGGCTGGATCAGGAACTGGCGGCTATGACGGCCCGGTTCGTCCGACTTTCCAAGCTTGCTGCAAAGGCCTAGGGTCCCGCCATGATCGACATTCTTCGCCGCCTTTTGGCCCCGACCCCGGACCGCTTGGCCCCACCTGATGCGCGCCTTGCACTGGCAGCACTTCTGGTGCGTGTTGCCCGAACCGACGGGCTTTACTCTGCGGAAGAGGTTGAACGGATCGATCGAGTTCTGGCACTTCGCCACGGACTTGACGCTTTTGCTGCCGCCCGGTTGCGCGCCGACGCGGAAGCGGTTGAGGCAGAGGCCCCCGATACCGTGCGCTTCACCCGCGCGCTGAAAGAGGCGGTGGCGCTGGAGGACCGCGCCGCGCTGATGACTGCGCTTTGGTCGGTGGCGCTGGCCGATGGGTTCCGCGACGCCCATGAAGATCAGGTGCTGCGGCTGGTCTCGAACCTTTTGGGGCTGACGGATGTCGAATCCGCACTGGCCCGGCAGAGGGCAGAGCAGGAATGATCGCCAGCCTTGGAATGTACGATTTCGGCCCGTTGATGGCGGTCAATGACCGGCTTTGGGCGCTGATCCGTGACAACTTGCGCAAGGCCGGTGCCGAGGCACCGGATGCGCTGACCCGGGGTGAAGGGGCCTATTGGCAGGCATGGCAGTCGCCCGATCTGCTGCTGTCGCAAACCTGTGGCTATCCGTTCCGCTCCCGGCTCCATGGCCAGGTCACCTATGTTGGCACCCCCGATTTCGGGGTCGAGGGCTGTGCGCCCGGTTACTACCGTTCGGTGTTCGTCTCTCGCGCCGATGACCCGCGCGGCACTGTAGCCGACTTCGACGGCGCGCGCTTCGCCTATAACGAAGCGCTGTCCCAATCCGGCTGGGCCGCGCCGCAGACCCATGCGGCCAAACTTGGCACCCGGCTTCCCCCTGCGTTACAGTCCGGCGGGCATCGGCTTTCTGCCCTAGCTGTCGCCGAGGGTCGCGCTGATATCGCAGCTTTAGATGCGGTGACCTTCCGGCTGTTGCAGGCGCATGACCCGATGATGGCCGCCCTTAAACCCGTGGGCCTGACCGACCCGACGCCCGGTCTGCCTTATATCACGGCGCAGGGTCGGGACCCCGAGCCGATCTTCGCTGCCGCAAGCGAGGCCATCGCGGCGCTTTCCCCCGCCGACCGCGCCACGCTTGGCCTGCAAGGTCTGACAAGGATTCCGGTCGACGCCTATCTGGCGGTGCCGAACCCGCCCTCGCCTGACCAGATCGCCGGGCAGACCTGATTCGACGTTGCAATGCGCCGCGTTCTTCGCCCTACTTCCCTTACGGCCTGTGACAGCAACTATGCGCAGTCGAATGATCAACCAGCTGGAAGAAAGCGTGCCCGTCAGAACCAGCCCCCCGCGTGAAACTCAGGCCAGACCGGGCCTCCCTGTGGCAAGGGCCGCCTGATGTCGTGCCTTGGAGCCTTTGCGGGGATTGTGGCGGGCCTGACCCTTGCGGCGTCCGAACCCGTGGTCATCGGGACCGAAGCCCCGTTTCCCGCCTATACCTATGTGGATGACCAAGGCACGATCACTGGCCATGACCGCGATCTGATGGATGACATTTGCACGCGCCTCGCTTGGCGCTGCACATGGCAGAACGTCCACTTCGACGAATTGATCCCCGGCGTCATGTCGGGGCGGTTCGACATCATCATTGGCGGCATTGCCGTGACAGATGAGCGGCGCGATCTGGTCGATTTCACCCAAGCGATCGACAGTTCCGACCCTGAGGAATGGTATCTTGGCCCGCCTGAGGCCTTGCCACCCGCCGAGGCGCTGATCGCTGTGCAGTCGGGCACCGTGCATGAAACCCATCTGCGCAAACTTGGCTATCGCACCATCACCTTCCCGACCGAACCAGAGGTGCTGCAGGCCCTTTTGGACGGCAGGGCCGATCTTGCGCTTGGCCCGTTTTCGTCGCGCAGCGATATGCAGGACTTTGCCGACGCCAATGGCCTGCAATTCCTGTATTCGGAAATGATCCCTGACGATGGCATCGCGATGGCCGTCTGCAAAGGGAATACCCAGCTTCTCGACAGCCTGAATGCCACGTTGGATGCCTTGCGACTGGACGGCACGCTCGACCGGTTGGAGGACCGCTGGTTCTAATGTGATCCGTGTCATCCAACAAAAGCCAACAGAATCTGCTTGCGTCCGAGCCACATCCAAGGGTAGGTTTGATTTGATCAAATTATCTGGGCACCCGCCCGGACCCGCGCCTTGGCCTACATGGCGGTGTCGGGAAGGCGATCAAAACCAGGAGAAGGACCAAGGGCATGGTCCGCATCCTGCGCATCAGGCGGGCCTTTCGGGCTCCGATGGCGCGGGTAGACCGTGCCTCTGCCTCGAAAAATGATGATGAAAGACTACCTGCGCAAGCACCCCGACGTGCGGACCATTCGCGTGGCCGCCGTGGATCTGAACGGCCAAGCCCGTGGCAAACGTGTGCCCGCCCGATTTGCCGACAAGGTCGTGAAGGACGGAACCCGGTTCCCCTTCTCGGTCCTGAACCTCGACATCTGGGGCGAGGATATTGACGATAGCCCGCTGGTCTTTGAACAGGGCGACGCCGATGGCGTGTTGAAGCCCACCGAGCGCGGCTTCATGCCGATGCCTTGGCTTGAGGCGCCGACAGCACTCCTCCCGATCTGGATGTTCCGCGAAAACGGCCAACCTTACGACGGTGACCCCCGCCATGCGCTGCGCGCTGTGGTTGACCGTTACAAGGCCAAGGGCCTGACCCCGGTCTGCGCGATGGAGCTGGAATTCTTTCTGATCGACGACAGCGGCAAGACCATGCAGGTCCCCGCCAGCCCCCGCTCGGGCAAGCGCCGCAAGGCCGCCGAGACGCTGTCGATCCGCGCGCTGGACGCTTTCGACACCTTCTTCACCGACCTTTATGATGCCTGCGAAGCGATGGACATCCCGGCCGACACCACCACGTCGGAAACCGGTCTGGGCCAGTTCGAAGTGAACCTGATGCACTGCGACGACGCGCTGCGCGCTGCCGATGATGCCTGGTTGTTCAAGATGTTGGTCAAGGGCCTTGCCCGTCGCCATGGCTTTGCTGCCAGCTTCATGGCCAAGCCTTATCTGGAATATTCGGGGTCGGGTCTGCACACCCACTTCTCGATCCTGGACGACAAGGGCGAGAACATCTTTGACTCGGGCGGTCCGAAAGGTACTGCGCAACTGCGTCACGCTGTGGCCGGCTGCTTGTCGGCGATGCATGACAGCACGCTGCTGTTTGCGCCGCACATGAACAGCTATGACCGTCTGGTGCCCGACAAGCATGCCCCGACCGCGATCAGCTGGGGCTATGAAAACCGCACCTCGGCGATCCGTATCCCGGCCGGGAACCCGTCGGCCCGCCGGATCGAACATCGCGTGGCCGGTGGCGACGTGAACCCCTATCTGATGCTTGCCGCCATCCTTGGGGCAGCGCTGACCGGGCTGGAAGACGCGGTGGAACCGCCGCCGCCGGTGACCGGCAACGCCTATGCGATGGACTTGGATCAGATCCCCGGCACTTGGGAAGAAGCGATTGATGCGTTCGAGCATTCCGACATCTTGTCGCGTTTCCTGCCGAAAGAGCTGATCCGCAACTTGGTGCAGACCAAGCGCCAGGAACTGCACTATATTAACGAGCTTACTCCGGAAGAGCGGATCGAGCTTTACCTCGACACCGTCTGACCGATCCTAAACAAGGCCCCCTTGACCGAAGGGGGGCCTTGCGGCCACCTTAGAGAAAACCACGGGACCCAAACGATGCATATCGGCATCCTTCAAACCGGCGAATCCCCCGACGCTTTGCGCGCCGATATGGGCGATTACCCGGATTTCTTCGAGACCCTGCTTGCCGGGCGGGGCCTGACCTTCAGCCGCTATGCCGTCCTGCGCAGCGAATTCCCGAAGGATGTGCATGACTGCGAAGGCTGGCTGATCACCGGCTCGCGTTTCGGGGCCTATGAGGATCACCCCTGGATCCCGCCCTTGGAAGACTTCATCCGTAAGGCCTTTGCCGAGCATGTCCCGATGGTCGGCGTCTGCTTCGGCCACCAGATCATCGCGCAAGCGATGGGCGGCAAGGTTGAAAAATACCCGGGTGGCTGGTCGGTCGGCCCCACCGAATACGATTTCGGCGATCACAAGGTGACGCTGAATGCTTGGCATCAGGACCAGGTCACCCAAAAGCCGGAGGGGGCCAAGGTTCTTGCCTCTACCGAGTTTTGCGAGAATGCGGCGCTGCTTTACGATGACCGCATGCTTACCGTCCAACCCCACCCGGAGTTCCGCAAGGAGTTCATGGCGGGGCTGATCAAATTCCGGGGCCCGGGTCTGGTCCCCGACGCAATCCTTGCCGATGCAACCAACCGCATCGACACGACCCTCGACAGCCCGTCGATGGCCGAACGGATATCCCAATTCTTTCTGACCCGACCAGCGAAAACTGGGGCCGAGAAGCTCCGCGCCTGATTGTCAGTCGCGGGGGCCACCCCCCAAAAAACGTGTGATCTTCATGTCCAAATGGACCGACCAGCTGCCGCAGGCAGCGCGCGACTACATCGGCAACCGCCGGGTAGACGAAGTGGAATGCATCATCGGCGACATCGCCGGGGTGGCGCGGGGCAAGGCGATGCCCGCCGCGAAATTCGGCAAGCAGACCAACTACTTCCTGCCGAACTCGATCTTCCTGCAAACGATCACCGGCGAATGGGCCGACAACCCCTTTGACGCCTTCACCGAACCAGACATGATCCTTGAACCCGACTGGTCCACCGCGACAGCCGCGCCCTGGACTGCCGATGTGACGCTGCAAGTCATCCATGACGCCAAGGACCAAGAGGGCAACCTTGTCGCCTTCAGCCCGCGCAACGTGTTGCGCCGCATCGTTGACCTATACGCCGCCCAAGGCTGGAAACCGGTCGTCGCGCCCGAGATGGAGTTCTTCCTGACCGCCCGCAACATCGACCCGAACCAGCCGGTCATTCCGCCGATGGGGCGGTCTGGCCGCCGGGCAGCCGGCAAACAGGCCTACAGCCTGTCGGCCATCGACGAATACGGCAAGGTCATTGACGACCTTTACGACTATGCCGAAGCGCAGGGTCTGGAAATCGACGGCATCCTGCAAGAAGGCGGCGCGGGCCAGATCGAGCTGAACCTTGCCCATGGCGACCCGATCCGGCTGGCCGACGAGGTCTTCTTCTTCAAACGCCTGATCCGTGAGGCGGCGCTGCGCCACGACTGCTTTGCCACCTTCATGGCCAAGCCGATCGCGGGTGAACCCGGAAGCGCCATGCATATCCACACCTCGGTTGTCGACACCAAGACCGGCAAGAACATCTTCTCCGGCCCGAAAGGGGTCGAGACCGATGCTTTCCTGCATTTCATCGGCGGGATGCAAAAGCATCTAGGTGCCAGTGTAGCGCTGTTTGCGCCTTACGTGAACAGCTACCGCCGCTACGTCCCGGACTTTGCCGCGCCGATCAACCTGGAATGGGGCCGCGACAACCGGACCACGGGCCTGCGGATCCCGATCAGCAGCGCCGCCGCCCGCCGGGTCGAAAACCGCCTGCCGGGGATGGATTGCAACCCCTATCTCGGCATCGCCTCTACCCTGGCCTGCGGCTATCTGGGGTTGATGAACAAGACCGGGGCACGGCCGGAATTCATCGGCTCGGCCTATATCGACAACGAGGATATCCCGGTGAACCTGGGTGACGCGCTGGACCTGCTGGACGAGGACAAGGCGTTGCACGAGGTGATGGGTGTCGATTTCATCAAGGTCTATGACTCTGTAAAGCGGAACGAATACAAAGAGTTCCTGCAAGTCATCAGCCCGTGGGAGCGGGAGCATCTCCTGTTGAACGTGTGATGTCGCTGAACCTTCTGCACGCAAACGACCGGCGGGGCGAATACCCCGCCAGCTATTACGCCGCGACCCGAACCCCGCTTGATCCCTTCCCTGCGCTGGCTGGGGAGGCGAGGGCCGATGTCGCTATTGTCGGGGCTGGCTTCATGGGCCTGTCCGCAGCACTGCATCTGGCGCAGGCCGGGCTGTCCGTAGTGGTGCTGGAGGCCCATCGCGTCGGTTTTGGCGCAAGTGGGCGGAACGGCGGGCAGGTCGGGTCCGGCCAAAGGCAGGATCAGGACTGGCTTGAGAAAACAGTGGGCAAGGACCACGCCCGCCGTCTATGGGACATGGCCGAAGACGCCAAGACCCTGCTGCGCGACCTGATCGCCCAGCATCAGATGCCCGTCACCTTCCGCCCAGGTGTCGCCCATGCTTGCTATACCGACGCCGAAGTTACACACGCCCGCAGCTACGCCGATCACTTGGCCAAGGCCTACGACTATGATCAGGTCGAGGTGCTGGACCGCCCCGCCATCCGCGCCCTGATCGGCTCGGACAGCTTTGCCGGTGGCAGTGTCGACCGCGGCGCGGGCCATATCCACCCCTTGAACTTCGCCATCGGCCTTGCCAAAGCCGCCGCCCGGGCAGGGGCGCGCGTCCATGAGATGAGCGAGGTGCTGGAGCTGATCCCCGGCCCCAAGGTCACCCTGCGCACCGCAATTGGCCAAGTCATCGCCGATAACGTGATCCTTGCCGGGAACGGCTATATCGGCGGCCTGGAGCCGAGCTACCCTTCGCGCGTCATGCCGATCAACAACTTCATTCTCGCGACCGAACCCTTGGGCGACCGCGCGAAGGACGTGCTAGCCGAACCCATCGCCGTGGCCGACAGCAATTTCGTCGTGAACTACTGGCGCCTGTCGGATGACAACCGCCTCCTTTTCGGCGGGGGCGAAAGCTATGGCTACCGCTTCCCCGATCTGGTGAAGACAACGCGCAAGCCGATGCTGAAGATCTACCCGCATCTGGCCGATGTGAAGATCACCCACGCCTGGGGCGGCACCTTGGCAATCACCACCAACCGGATGCCCGCGCTGATGCGCCCGCACCCGAATGTGCTGATGGGGTCCGCTTGCTCCGGCCACGGGGTGGCGCTGTCGACCCTGACCGGCAAGATCCTGGCCCAGACCGTGCAGGGCAACGCCGAAGGCTTCGACCTTCTGGCCAATATCCCGCAGATGCGATTCCCCGGCGGGGCGACCTTGCGCTGGCCGATGCTCGTCATGGCGATGACCTGGTATTCGCTCCGCGACCGTCTCGGTCTCTAACCTCGCATTCTTCTGTTTCAAAATATCCTCTGGGGGTCCGGGGGGCGAAGCGCCCCCGGGGGGCTGCAACGGACGCGCGGTCTGCTATAACGGGCGCATGTCGCTGCCGAACGGATTCCTCGACGAACTGCGCACCCGCGTCACGCTTTCTTCCATCGTGGGGAAGAAGGTCACCTGGGACATGCGCAAATCGAACATGGCCAAGGGCGATTTTTGGGCGCCGTGCCCGTTCCATCAAGAGAAATCCGCCAGCTTCCACGTCGATGATCGCAAGGGGTTTTACTATTGCTTCGGCTGCCACGCGAAGGGCGACGCCGTCACCTTCGTGAAGGAAGCCGAGAACCTCAGCTTCATCGAGGCCGTCGAATCGCTGGCCCGCGAAGCCGGGATGACCATGCCCGCCCGCGACCCGCGCGCCGCCGAACAGGCCGACCGCCGGACGCTTTTGGCGCAAGTGATGGACGAGGCGGTGAAATTCTACCGCCTGCAACTCAAGACCGGGGCAGGGGCCGAGGCACGCAAGTATCTGTCCCAGAAACGCCGCCTCAACGAACAGGCCTGGGACCGCTGGGATATCGGCTGGTCGCCTGACAACGCGCAGGCCATTGTTGACCACCTGCAAGCCAAGGGCATCGCCCCCGACCTCATGACCGCCTCTGGCGTCGTGGCCAAGTCCGACAGCGGACGCATGTACGACCGCTTCCACGCCCGCATCATCTTTCCAATCCGTGATGGGCGAGGCCGGCTGATCTCTCTCGGCGGCCGCAGCCTCGACCCCAATGCCCGCGCCAAATACCTGAACGGCCCCGAGACCGAGCTTTTCGACAAAGGCCGCAACCTCTTCAACCAATCCCCCGCGCGGGATGCTGCCGGCAAGGGCAAGCCCCTGATTGTCGCCGAAGGCTATATGGACGTGATAGCCCTCTCTGAGGCCGGTTTCACCGCTGCCGTCGCCCCCCTTGGCACGGCTGTCACCGAAGACCAGCTTCGCCTGATCTGGCGCATCAGTGATGAACCGATCATCGCGCTGGACGGTGACACCGCCGGTATCCGGGCCGCGCAACGGGTGATCGACCTGTCGCTGCCGATGCTGGAGGCCGGCAAGGGCCTGCGCTTTGCCATCCTGCCCGGCGGCATGGACCCCGATGACCTGATCAAGGCGCAAGGTGCCCCCGCGATGCAGGCGGTCCTCGACCAAGCCAAACCCATGGTTCACCTCCTTTGGCAGCGCGAAACCGAAGGCCGCAGCATCGACAGCCCGGAACGCCGCGCAGCGCTGGACAAAATCTTACGCGGCCACCTGGCCCGGATCGCGGACCCCTCGATCCGCAACCACTATGCCGACGCGATCAAACGCCTCCGGGCCGAGTTGTTCTGCACCAATGCCCAAGCTTACCGCCCCTTCCAGCCCGGCCCCTTCCGCCCCGGCCGCAAATTCGCCCCCCCCGGCGGCGCACTGGCCAGCACGCGATCGTCCCTTCTAGCCCAAGGCCAAGGCCCGGTCGAAGAAACGCTGCGCGAGGCGGTCATCCTTGCCACGCTGATCCTGCACCCCGCCCTGATCCACCGCTTCTCCTCCGCGCTGGAACGGCTGGACCTGACCGGCGACGACCATGACACGCTGCGCCAGATGATCCTTGCCGGGGCCGACCTGCCCGACCTTCATGCCAAGATCCAAGTGTCGGCACCCCATGCCCTTGACGCGCTGATGACGCGCCCCCATGTCGCCATTGCCCCCCCGGTCCGCAATATTGCCGACGATGACCTCGCCGCCCTCTGCTTGGCTGAGGAGCTCGCCAAGCTTGAGGCCCGCCGGGGCGCACGGCGTGAGATCGAAGATGCGATGGAGGATATGGATGGATTGCCCGACGAAGGCCTCACCTGGCGCCTGACCCAGGCCGCCGAAGCCCGACACCGGTCGGAAAAAACCGGCCCAACCGACAGCGCCGATCTGGGCGAAGATCGGGCCGCCCTGTCAAGACATCTGCAATCGCTGATCGATAGCCAGGTCTGGGTCAAGAAAACTCGCTGATTCGGCCTGTATCCCGCCCTGATTCGCGCTATTGATTCGCAAACCGCACCCGATTCGCCTTTAGGAGACCACATGGCCGCCAAGGACACCGACGACGACAAGCCAGAGGCCGAAGAAGCTGATGTCTCGCTGGACATGAGCCAGGCTGCGGTCAAGAAGATGATCGCCGACGCCAAAGAGCGCGGCTACATCACCTATGACCAGCTGAACACGGTTTTGCCGCCGGAACAGGTCGCCTCGGAGCAGATCGAAGACGTGATGTCGATGCTCTCCGAGATGGGCATCAACGTCATCGAGGATGAGGAAGTCGAAGAAGGCGAGGCCCCCGTCGGCGGCGAGCTGGTCGAAACCTCGACCAGCCGCGAAGTTGCGGTTGCGGGCACCTCGACCGAAGCGCTTGACCGCACCGATGACCCGGTCCGCATGTACCTGCGCGAAATGGGGTCGGTCGAACTTTTGTCCCGCGAGGGCGAGATTGCCATCGCCAAGCGGATCGAGGCTGGCCGCAACACGATGATTGCCGGGCTGTGCGAAAGCCCGCTCACGTTCCAGGCCATCATCATCTGGCGCGACGAACTTCTGTCCGAAGACATCCTGCTGCGCGACGTCATCGACCTTGAGGCCACCTTTGGCCGCAGCCTTGATGGCGAAGAAGACCTTGAGGGCGCGCCGCTGGACGAGGTGGGCGTCGATGCCGCCCCACGCCATGCCGGTGGTGCCGAGCCCGAGCTTGACGCCGACGGCAACCCGATCCAGCGCGAGACCGACGATGACGAGGATGACGAAGCCTCGAACATGTCGCTGGCCGCGATGGAAGCCGCACTGAAGCCGGGCGTTCTGGAAACCCTCGACCTGATCGCGCGCGATTACGACAAGCTGGCCGGAATGCAGCAGTTGCGGATGGACGCGACGCTGTCCTCCACCCAGCAGTTCTCGACCACGGATGAGGCTGCCTATCAGAAGCTGCGGTCAGAAATCGTGCTTCTAGTCAACGAACTTCACCTCAACAACTCCCGTATCGAAGCGCTGATCGACCAGCTTTACGGCATCAACAAGCGCATCATGGCGATCAATTCCGGCATGGTGAAACTGGCCGATGCCGCCCGGATCAACCGTCAGGAATTCATCCAGGAATACCAGGGCTACGAACTTGACCCGACCTGGCTGGAGCGCATGGGCCTGAAACCCGGCCGTGGCTGGCAGGCGCTGATCGAACGCAGCCGCGAAAAGGTTGAAGAGCTGCGCACCGAAATGGCGCAGGTCGGCCAATACGTCGGCGTCGACATCAGCGAATTCCGCCGGATCGTGAACCAGGTCCAGAAGGGCGAGAAAGAGGCGCGCCAGGCCAAGAAGGAAATGGTCGAAGCGAACCTGCGTCTGGTGATCTCGATTGCCAAGAAATACACCAACCGTGGCCTGCAATTTCTTGATCTTATTCAGGAAGGCAACATCGGCCTGATGAAGGCCGTCGACAAGTTCGAATACCGTCGCGGCTATAAATTCTCCACCTACGCGACCTGGTGGATCCGTCAGGCGATCACCCGCTCCATCGCCGATCAGGCCCGCACGATCCGGATTCCGGTGCATATGATCGAGACGATCAACAAACTGGTCCGCACCGGCCGCCAGATGCTGCACGAAATCGGCCGCGAACCGACGCCCGAGGAACTGGCCGAAAAGCTGCAGATGCCGCTGGAAAAGGTCCGCAAGGTGATGAAGATCGCCAAGGAACCGATTTCCTTGGAAACCCCGATTGGGGATGAGGAAGACAGCCAGCTTGGCGACTTCATCGAAGACAAGAACGCGATCCTGCCACTGGAATCCGCCATTCAGGAAAATCTGAAGGAAACCACGACGCGGGTTCTGGCAAGCCTGACGCCGCGCGAAGAACGCGTCCTGCGCATGCGCTTTGGCATCGGCATGAACACCGACCACACGCTGGAGGAGGTCGGCCAGCAGTTCAGCGTCACCCGCGAACGCATCCGCCAGATCGAGGCGAAGGCGCTGCGGAAGCTGAAGCATCCGAGCCGGTCAAGGAAGTTGAGGAGTTTCTTGGATCAGTGATGATGGCCGAATTGCTTGATTGGATCGGTGCTTATGGTCTGATCACCGGTACCATTCTCTGTGTAGCGGTGCTGATAGACCGATTGTTTCTTGAGAAAAAAGTACCGGGAGCAGAATGGCCTAGTGTTTTTAGCAGACGGTGGTTCGTCACGTTTGAGGGAATAGTAACCATCTTTGCAAGCACGACGCCCGTATTTTTCGCCATCGGTTGTCGAACCGGCTTTGACGCCGGGATGCGAAGCAAGATCGCGATGTGCAACAATTTTCCTTTCGGTTCACTCGCAGACTTGGGCGCATTTATTCTAGTCATGTCTTTGTTCATGCTTCTGATTCCATTTCTCCTTTGGTTGTTCGCCAATGGGTACTTGATCTCAAAGATCCTGCGATTGTTCAGGGGTTAGCAAGCCGTTGGGTGGGTGTAACCCACCGTCACGGCAATGGTGGGTTGGCTCGCCCCTACACCTCCACCCACTCCACCAAGCTCTCTGCCCCCGGCACCGGCTCACCTCCAGCCCGCAACCCCTCCAGATGAAACGGGATCACCTCCGCCAGCGCGGCCTTGACCTTGGCCACCGTCGCCCCTGCCGCCACGCAGCCCGGCAAGTCGGGCACATAGCCCGAAAAACCCTTCCCCGCCTTCTCGATCACGACCGCATAGCGCATCCTAGTGCCCCTTCAGCTTGGCTTGCTTCAAGATAGAGCCCAAATGTCCCCGGTGCCAAGTCGTCGCTGTCCTTGCCCGCCACCGTCACGCGGCCCGTCTTGACCGGATGCTCGAACTGACGGTGGCTGCCGCGCGTGGCCACCAGAACCCAGCCATCATCGGCCAGCATCCGCAACACGATCCTGATTTTCACCACCGGCATGGTTGCCCCGCGTTGACCTGCCCCGCGAAGCCTCGCCGATCAAAGTTAACCGGCCCCTAATGCCAAACACCCGACTCACTCTAATCCGTGCTACCCTTCCCCCCTCAACACCGTGGAGAGGGAACCACCATGACCGTGATGAATGTCGTGCATATGCGCGTGAAGCCGGGGCAGGAGGCTGCCTATCTGGCGGCGCATGAGGCGATGCGGGCCGCAGCGATGCCGGGGATGCGCAATTTCTGGCTGGTCAAGTCGGGCGAGCGCAGCTTTATCGTCGTCGGCGAATGGGACAGCATGGAGGCCATGGCCGCCGCCCGTCCGGCGATGATTGCCAACCTCGACAAGATCCGCCCGATCCTTGAGGACCTTGGCGGCGGCAGGGGTGTCACCGAACCCTGGGTCGGCGAGGTCGCGCTGCATCTGGGCTAAGACAACGGCCCGCAGGTCGGTCTTCAGCCCGGCTCCCTTCCCAAGGACCGGGCACGAAACCCGGCCCTCACCCCTTGCATGGCCGAAATCCGCGACGCACACTCCCCAAGAAACACAAGAGCCGCCATGCGCATCGCCCCCGTCCTTCTCCTGACCCTCCTCCCCCTTCCCGCCGCTGCCGATTGCACGGGCGGAGAGGAGGTCTTCACCTGCCAGATCGGCGCAAAGGCGCTGGAACTTTGCCACATCGGCGACGACCTGACCTATGCCTTCGGACCCAAGGGCACACCGGACCTGACGATCACCGAACCCCTTCTGACGGTGAACTTCACCCCATGGCCGGGCGTGGGTTCGGCGATCTGGGAAACCGTGGTCTTCGTGAACGACGACTACGCCTATGAGGTCTGGACCTCTGTCGAACGCGACCCCGAGTCCACCGAAGGTCGGCACGGCGGGGTCCGGGTGCTGCAGGGGGAAGAGACGGTGGCAGAGTTGGAATGCGACCAAGGCACGCCCTTGCAATCGCTTGACGGGATCTGGGACCTGAAGGAATCCGTCGGGCTTTGCTGGGAGTTCGGCAGCCAAAGCTGGAAAACCACCTGCGACAACGGGTGATCGGCGGGTGATCGGGGGCTGACCCGCCCCAACCGGGCCAAAACTGAGTCCCCTTTGCAACACATCCCCACCTATATGCGGTGGCGCGAATATAGCGCTTCCCCAAATCATCGACCTGCCCCTATACTTGGCGGCACGGACCCGGGGGAACACCCGAGCCTTGAGGCAGACCAACCATAACAGCAAGGAGGGGGCCGATGCGCTGCCCATTCTGTGGCAACATCGACACGCAAGTGAAGGATTCGCGGCCAGCGGAGGATCACGTCTCGATCCGTCGACGCCGGTTCTGTCCGGCCTGTGGCGGCCGCTTCACAACTTACGAACGTGTCCAGCTGCGCGATCTTGTCGTCATCAAATCTTCCGGCAAGCGTGAGGATTTCGACCGCACGAAACTGGAACGCTCGATCCGCATTGCGATGCAAAAGCGGCCCATCGACCCGGAACGCATCGACCAGATGATCTCTGGCATCGTTCGGCGGCTGGAGTCCTTGGGCGATACCGACATTTCGTCCAAGATCATCGGCGAGATCGTGATGGAAAGCCTGGCCCGGATCGACACCGTCGCGTATGTGCGCTTTGCCAGCGTTTACAAGAACTTCCAGACGGCGGATGACTTCGACGGCTTCGTCTCCGAGCTTCGGCCCGGCGCCACTGGCGACGAGTGACGACGCGTCCCGAAGATGCCCAACACATGGCCCATGCCCTGCGCCTTGCCGCGCGGGGCTTGGGCAATTGCTGGCCCAACCCGGCTGTGGGCTGCGTTCTGGTCCGCAATGGCCTGATCGTCGGTCGCGGCTGGACCCAACCGGGGGGCCGCCCCCATGCCGAAGCGCGCGCGCTGGAACAGGCCGGGGATGCCGCCCTCGGCGCGACAGCCTATGTCACCCTTGAACCCTGCGCCCACCATGGCAAAACCCCACCCTGCGCCGAAGCGCTGATTGCAGGCAAAGTTGCCCGCGTCGTGACTGCCCTGACCGACCCCGACCCCCGCGTCTCGGGTAAAGGCCACCAGATGCTCCGCGCTGCCAGGATCGAGGTGACCGAAGGTGTCCTGACCCCTGAGGCCACCACTCTCAACGCCGGTTTCTTGAAACGCGTGACCCAAGGCCTCCCCTTCGTCACCCTGAAACTCGCAGCCAGTCTCGACGGCCGCACCGCCACCGCAACTGGCGAAAGCCGCTGGATCACCGGCCCCGAAGCCCGCCGCAAAGTCCACGCTCTCCGCCTAAGCCACGACGCCGTCATGGTCGGCTCTGGCACGGCCTTGGCCGATGACCCCGACCTGACGGTGCGTGACATGGGGGCAGTGAGGCAACCGGTGCGCGTCGTCCTAGACCGCCTCCTCAAACACTCCTCCGAAAGCCGCCTCGGCCGCACCGCAAAAGACCACCCCGTCTGGCTCCTCCACAGCCCCTCAGCGCCCGCAGCAGCGCGCAGCGCATGGGAAGCTACCGAAGCCACCCTGATCGAGACCCCCGAAATCGCAGGCCACCTCGACCTGACCGCCGCCCTGCAGGCGCTGGCGCAGAAAGGCCTCACCCGCATCTTCAGCGAAGGTGGCAGTACCCTCGCAGCGGCGCTGATCAAGGCGGGGCTTGTGGACGAACTGGTGATGTTTTCAGGCGGCAAACTTATCGGGTCCGAAGGCCATCCGACCCTTGGCACCCTACACCTCGCCGCCCTCGCCGATGCCCCAAGGCCGACCCTACGCGAGGCTCAGACGCTAGGCCGCGATCACTTCAGCCTCTGGTCCCTCTGACCATTCCTCTTGGCGCAAATACTCTCGCCGAAGGTGCTTTTACCAATGCCCGGTCGAGGCCATGCTCGCCCAAGGCTCCGCCACCGCCTTCGCCGCACCCTTCTGCAGCAATTCCACCGACACGTTGTCCGGCGAGCGGACAAACGCCATCCGCCCATCCCGTGGCGGGCGGTTGATCAGCACCCCATGCGCCTGCAGATGGGCGCACAGCGCATAGATGTCGTCCACCTCATAGGCCAGATGCCCGAAATGCCGCCCATCCGACGGCAGGCCCGTATCGCCATCCCAGTTATAGGTCAGCTCCACCGGGCAATCCTCCTGCCCCGGGGGTGCCATGAAGACCAGCGTGAACCGGCCCCCGTCATTCACATAGCGCCGCGTTTCCACCAGCCCCAACAGGGCATAGAACGCTATCGACTTATCCAGATCCTTCACCCGGACCATCGTGTGCAAATACCTGATCGTCATCATTCTCTCCCCGTGACATGCAGACATCTTGCGGTATCCCCGCCCCGGCCCGCAAGCTATAGTCGTCCCCGACTCGCATCTTAACGGAGGCCGCGATGCCGCTCACCCCCGAACAACTGGCCGAAATCGAGGCCGCAAGGCAGACCCCCCGCCAAACCCTCCGCGCCGTCTCCGAAGGGATGGAGGCGCACCTCTACCGCGCCCACCCCGTCCTTGACCACGGCTTCATCCGCGTCATCGACTACATGGGCGACGATGCCGCCATCGTGCAGGCCGCCCGCGTCTCATATGGGGCCGGAACCAAACACGTCCAGAACGACGAAGGCCTGATCCGCTACCTCATGCGCCACTGGCACTCCACCCCGTTCGAGATGTGTGAAGTCAAGCTCCACGTCAAACTCCCCGTCTTCGTCGCCCGCCAGTGGATCCGCCACCGCACCGCCAACGTCAACGAATACTCTGCCCGCTATTCAGTGCTGGACCGCGAATTCTATATCCCGGCCCCCGAACAGCTTGCGGCACAATCTGTGGTGAACAACCAGGGCAGGGGGGAAGTACTGTCCGGCGAGGAAGCCGCCCGCGTCCTTGACCTCCTCAAATCCGACGCCAACCGCGCCTATGACCATTACGAGGCGATGCTGTCCCAAGACGGCCAGCAGGGCCTTGCCCGCGAACTGGCCCGGATGAACCTGCCCGCCAACATCTACACCCAATGGTACTGGAAGGTCGACCTGCACAACCTCTTCCACTTCCTCCGCCTGCGCGCCGACCCCCACGCCCAATACGAAATCCGCGTCTACGCCGAGGCGATTGCGGCTTGTGTGAAGGACTGGGTGCCGCTGGCCTATGCGGCCTTCGAGGACTACCGGATGGGCGGCGTGACGCTCTCGGGCAAGGCGATTGCCGTGGTTAAGAGAATGTTAACGGGTGAGACGGTAACACAGGAGACTTCCGGCATGAGCAAAGGCGAGTGGCGGGAGTTTGAGGGGGTTTGGGGGTGAGTGAAGGAGATAAGAAGCTGCCTGAAAAGTTGCCCGCTTCAATGCGAGCCAAAGCGGGTCGCGCAGCGCTCAATGTGTTGGGAGGCGCTGTCCCATTCGCGGGGGGATTGATTTCTGCAGCAGCCGGATACTGGGGCGAGCAAGAAGAAGAAAAGGCAAATGAATTCCTCCGAAGCTGGATTCAGATGCTTCACGATGAAATTCACGAAAAAGAGAAAACGATACTCGAAATCACTGCGCGTTTAGATCTTCATGACGAAAAAATCTCCGACCGAATAACTTCGGATTCATTTCAAAGCCTCGTAAAGAAAAGCTTTCGCGAGTGGCCTGCGGCGGAAAGTGAAGAAAAGCGAGTTTTGCTTAGGAACTTGCTTTCCAACGCTGCAGCATCAACAGTTTCAAGTGATGATGTCGTCCGCCTGTTTATCGATTGGCTCGGAACTTACTCACCATTCCACTTTGAAGTTATCGCCGCTGTGTACAATTCCAATGGAATATCTCGCGGCGGTATCTGGGACAAAGTGGGGCGCGCTCGGGTTCCGGAGGATTCTGCCGACGCCGATCTCTTCAAATTGCTTATCCGTGATCTTTCAATGGGGTCAATAATTCGCCAGCACAGAGAGAAGGATTATCGAGGGAATTTCATAAGGAAAGAGCCGCGACCAAAAGGAAGCAGCGGTGGAACAATGATTTCAGCATTTGATCGAGACGAGGGATACGAATTAACGGCACTCGGGCAGCAATTTGTTCATTACGCTATGACGGAGATAACACCAAAGATTGGCTATCAAACGGGCATGTAGGCCTTTAAGTGTATAGTTCAAGAACTACTTCTGGAAAACTATGAGCCACAACTTTCTGCGATGGCGATTTGCCTTCAAACCACATACACTTAATCATTCCACCTTCAATGGTCTCAACAGTCATAAGTGGGCCGCCAGACTTCAGCATTACTTGATCGCCAGGGTTAAAATTGGACATGCTGTTCTCCATTGCTGATGGCCGATATTTATACATCTGGTGTCGATGAAGCAAGCATGACGTAGCAAGCGTAGCCTGCCCGCCAACCCACCCCCACCACCCCCAGCCCTCGCAAGCGTGCTCGGGCGTTCGCGGCTGAAAACAGTCTCTCCCCCGTATGCCCGACCATCCCCTGCGCCTCACTCCCCCCTGTCATCCCCGCGAAAGCGGGGACCCATCTTCTGCGGCACCCCCATGGATCCCCGCCTGCGCGGGGATGACACGACCGCCCGCCCCCACCTTGCCAAAACCTGCATTTCAATATACATTCCACCATACATCACAGGACACAAACCATGACCCGCCTCCTCACCCCCCATATCGCCACGATGACCGAGCTGCGCGAGCCGCATAAAGTCTTTGAACGCTCGGGTGGCAAGCCGGTGGCGATCCTCAAGAACTCCGCCGTGGTCGGCTATCTTGTTCCGAACGAGGCGGTGGATACCGGCGATCACCGCGTCGCCACGTTGGAGGAGGTGATGGAGGCGATGAACCGCCGCCGCGCCATCAACCAGCCGGTGCTGGACTACCTCAAGGACAAGTAAATGCGCCTCCTCTCGCCCGAACTGGTCGAGGCGGTCCACGGTGCCATCCTGAACCCCGGCGAACTTCCCGGCCGGGCGCGGGACAAGTCGCTGGAGGCAGCCCTTGCCCGTGTCGACAACCGTCTTGCCTATGGCATGGTTGCGGATGTCTTTGATCTGGCCGCCGCCTATGCCATGGCCATCGCGCGGGGTCATTGCTTCAACGACGGCAACAAGCGCACTGCGCACCAGTCGATGGATACTTGTCTTGCCCTGAACGGGATCGAGATCACTTGGTCCGCTGACGACGTGGGCCAGATCATCATCCGCTGTGCCCAAGGGCTGATGGAGGATGGCGACCTTGCCGACTGGCTGCGCGACAAGGCTGGATGATTCCCGGTTTCCTTTGACCTTCCCCCGGCTCAGGACTAAATTGTGGCCCGAAACCATCCGGTCATGGAGGGCATGATGTCCGACTACTGGTTCAAGCCGAAGACCTACGGAATTGGGGCGACCCCGTCGAACTGGAAGGGCTGGGCGGCCATTGGCGTGTTGGGGTTGGTGATCCTTGTGCTGGTCACCTTCATGGTCCTCTTGCCCGCCCTGCGGGGCGAAGAGCCCGCGCCGGGGCAGGTGTTGGCCTTCATCGGGATCGAGACGGCGGCGATTGTCGCCTTTCTGATCATCGCCAAGAAAAAGACCGACGGCCCCTGGCGGTGGAGCTGGAAATCGCCGCCAAAGCAGTGACGCGCAGGCGTTAACAAAAGCTAAACGTCCACGCGTAAGCCATTGATCCAAATGGGATTGGCAAGGCTGTCCCGCGTGGACAGGATCAGACCAGCCGGGATACCTCAACCGCCGCCCGGACGAAATCGGCGAACAGGGGGTGCGGGGCGAAGGGTTTGGATTTCAGTTCCGGGTGGAACTGGACCCCGATGAACCAGGGGTGATCCTTAACCTCGACAATCTCGGGCAGCTTGCCGTCGGGGGACATGCCGGAAAAGATCAGCCCGCATTTCTCCAGCTTGTCGCGGTACTGGATATCCACCTCATACCGGTGCCGGTGCCGTTCTTCGATCACCGTGGTCCCATAGATCCGGGCCACCGCCGACCCATCCTTCAGGTTCGCCGTATAGGCCCCCAGCCGCATCGTGCCGCCCTTGGCATCGTCAGCTTTCCGGCGGACCGTGTGGTTGCCCTGCACCCATTCTTTCAGGTGATAGACGACCGGAGTGAACCGTTTTTCGCCGGATTCGTGGTCGAATTCCTCCGACCCGGCATTCTTGACGCCGACCAGGTTCCGCGCGGCTTCAATGACAGCCATCTGCATGCCCAGACAGATGCCAAGGTAGGGGATTTTGCGGGTCCGCGCGAACTCGGCAGCCTTGATCTTGCCTTCGGTGCCGCGTTCCCCAAACCCGCCGGGGACGAGGATGGCGTGGAAGTTTTCAAGATAGGGGGCGGGTTCTTCGCGTTCGAATATCTCGGCGTCGATCCATTCCGCCCGAACCTTGGTCCGGTTCGCCATGCCGCCGTGAGTCAGGGCTTCGGCGATGCTTTTGTAGGCGTCCTCAAGCTGGGTGTATTTGCCGACAATGGCGATCCGAACCTCGCCCTCGGGGTGGGTGATGCGGTCCATCACGTCTTCCCAGCGGGTCAGGTTCGGCTTCGGGGCCGGGGTGATACCGAAGGCGTCCAGCACGGCCTGATCCAGACCCGCACGGTGATAGGCGAGCGGGGCTTCGTAGATCGTCTTCAGGTCATAGGCCGGGATGACATGCTCTTTCCGGACGTTGCAGAAGAGGGCGATCTTTTCCAGCTCACGATCCGGGATCGGGTGCTCGCTGCGGCAGACCAGAACATCGGGGGCAAGGCCGATGCTTTGTAGTTCCTTGACCGAATGTTGGGTGGGTTTGGTCTTCAGCTCACCGGAGGCCGCGAGGTAGGGGAGCAGCGTGAGGTGCATCAGGATCGACTGGCCGCGCGGGCGTTCGTGGATGAACTGCCGGATGGACTCGAAGAACGGCAAGCCCTCGATATCGCCGACCGTACCGCCGATTTCACACAGCATGAAGTCGACCTCATCATCGCCGATGCGAAGAAAGTCTTTGATCTCGTTGGTGACGTGGGGAATGACTTGGATGGTCTTGCCCAGGTAATCGCCGCGGCGTTCTTTCTCCAACACGTTGGAATAGATCCTACCCGAGGAAATGGAATCCGTCTGGCGGGCATGGACGCCGGTGAAGCGTTCGTAATGGCCAAGGTCAAGGTCGGTCTCGGCACCGTCGTCGGTGACGAAAACCTCGCCGTGTTCAAAGGGCGACATCGTGCCGGGGTCGACGTTCAGATAGGGGTCAAGCTTGCGCAGGCGAACCGTATAGCCACGGGCCTGCAAAAGAGCCCCAAGGGCCGCAGAAGCAAGGCCTTTGCCAAGCGAAGACACGACGCCGCCGGTGATGAAGATATAGCGCGCCAAGGTGGCCTCCCGTGATTTCAGCCGCGATTCGGCTTGGGTGGAATCGCATCACCACGGGAGCTGAGATATAGCGACTCCCGAGACATTAGGCAACGCCCGCCGCAAGATGATGCGGACGACACTTGAAACGCTTCAATCAGTTGTAGGTTTAGGGGGTCGTTGCGGGCGCAGTGCCATCCGCCGGGGGCGGGGCGGAAGGCGCATCCTCGGCACTTGGCGGGGTCAGGTCGCCGCTAAGCGCGGGATTCGCCGGGGCATCCGCAGCAGGGGCTTCGGTGGTTGTTGCATCGCCAGCAAGGGCATCGACGACCGATCCAGTCTTGGAGCCGTTGGTGGCCAGCACTGTCAGGGTCATCGAGGTGATGATGAAGGCGGTCGCGAAAATCCAGGTCAGCTTGGTCATGGCAGTCGCCGCACCACGCGCCGAGATTGCGCCATTGCCGCCGCCGCCGATACCAAGGCCACCGCCTTCAGATCGTTGCAACAAAACGACGCCGATCAAAAGCAGCGCGAGGATCAGGTGGATGGTAAGGATTACGTTTTCCATGGGCCTTCCGGAAAGCTGACGCGCCTATCTAGGCGGAAGGGCAACGGGTTGCAAGGGTTGTCAAACCTGTCTCTCATGTACTGCCGAAAGCTTGTTGCCATCGGGGTCGCGAACATAGGCGGCATAGAAGCTTGGCCCATAGGGGCGCAGACCGGGTGCGCCCTCATCCGTCCCGCCAGCGGCAAGGGCTGCCTTGTGAAAGGCGTCCACGGTCTGCTGGTCAGCTGCGTCAAGGGCCAGCATCGAGCCATTACCAACTGTCGCAGGCCTTCCATCGTAAGGGCGTGTAATCCAAAGCCGCGTGCGCTGGTCATTCTTGAAGCCATATCCGACTTCGTCGTCATAGGTCGCCCGTCGGATCAGGCCAAGCGGGGCCAGTGCCGCATCATAGAACCTTGCGGCGCGCGCCAGATCATTGGTGCCAAGGGTGATGTAGAGGAAGGTTTCAGACATCGACTTCATCCACCGAGGCTTGCCCGGAAAGCCGCTGGCGCAGGATCGACCAGGACATGCCAACTCCAAGGATCAGCGACAGGGCCAGAATGCCAAGCCAGGTGTTCAGCGCGGAATTCCCCAACGCTAAGAGGCCCCAATCGGTCAGAACCCAAAGCCCGGCACCGAAGATCGCGGCAATAACCAGCGCCCCCAAAAGGCCAATCGAGCGCATGGTGGCAACCAGATAGACCATCGCCACGACCGCAAGGATCAAGCCGGAAAAGACGATCAGCGGCATCTGATCGGCCCAGGACTGGCGCGCCCAGGTGACATAGTTCCACCACGTTGGGTTGAAGATGGCGGCAAGAAGAAGGAAAGCGCCCAGCCAGCGCAGCAGAATGCCCATGAGATCGCCCTTTCCGTAAGCCTAAAGCAAGGGGTGGCAAATCGCCCTGCCCTTGTCCAGTGAGTCGCACACCGATCCATCTGCAATGGTAGCGCCAACAAGACCGCGACACTGTGTCCGCCAAGCAACAGTCGGCATTTACCCACAGCGAGTTGGTCCGGGCGGATTGCATCGCTGAAACATATAGATTAGTAAATCTTCATTCCGTGAATGAATCCCTAGGGGGGGAACTATGAAAAAAACTGCTCTGCTTGCACTGCTCATTTCCGCCGCGCCAATCGCCGCGCAGGCCGACTCCATCACGGGCGGGTTGACGCTGTCCTACACCCAGCACAGCCAGGATTCTTTTGACATAAACACGACCGGCCTTGACGGTCGTCTTGCCATCGACATGGACAATGGCCTGCGCTTCGGGTTCGACATCGGTCACAGCACCATGTCGCAGGACGGGGTACCGTTTGACGTCAATGCCGAATTCTACTCGCTTGAGGCCTCGTATGGCTTTGGCGGCGGGATGCGCGCAGGTGTTTTCGCGGATCGCCTGACGTTCGGTGCGGGGATCGCCCCCATCGACATCACGCTCAGCACCAATGGCCTGACCTTTGGCTATGAAGGCAGCGGGTTCGAGGCCGAAGCCTTCTTTGGCAAGACCAGCCTCAACGTTCCGCTGCCGTTCGACATCAAGAACTACGGCATCACCGGACATTACACTGGCATGGAAGGCCTTGACGTCGGTGCTGCGTTCCTGAGGGCAACACAGTCGCAGGGTTCGAACTCGGTCGACATGGACTTCAAGGGTGTCGCGGCCACCTATCTTGCCACCCCGGCCATCATGGTCTTCGGTGGTGTCGGCACGCTTGACATGGCAAATTCGGGATCAGGCATCGACAGTTTCGGGCTTGGTGTCAGCTATGACCTTGGGGCGAAGATGGGCTTTGCGTCCAGCGTTTCGATTGAACTTGGCCGGACCTCGCAGGGCAGTTCGGCAAATGTCGTGCGTCTTGGCCTGACCATTCCGCTGGGCAAGCCGGGCCCGGTGCTGCCGATGAACTCGGTCGCCGATGCGATCCTGCACCCGCGTCATGGTGCGTTCAACGCCGGGATCACTGCGGGCTTCTAAGTCGCGGTACCGCGATTTGACAGGATCGGGGCGTGCCATACGGCGCGCCCCTTTTCATTCTGCCCCCATGACGCGGATTTGCTGTTCCCCCGCCGTGCCGGGACCGCTATAGGACAGACGGTTTGGAAAGCCAAAGGATCAAAGCATGGCCAACGTTGTCGTCGTGGGTGCCCAGTGGGGCGATGAGGGCAAGGGCAAGATCGTCGACTGGCTTTCCGAGCGCGCCGATGTGATCGCGCGTTTTCAGGGTGGTCATAACGCCGGTCATACGCTGGTCATCGCCGGCAAAGTCTACAAGCTGTCGCTGCTACCTTCGGGCATCGTGCGCGGTGGCAAGCTTTCGGTGATCGGCAATGGCGTGGTGGTTGACCCCTGGCATCTGGTGGCCGAGATCGAAAAGCTGCGCGGGCAGGGCGTCGATATCTCGCCCGAGAACCTGATGGTGGCCGAGAACGCCTCGCTGATCCTGCCGATCCATGGCGAGCTGGACCGGGGCCGCGAGTCGCAGACCTCGGTCGCCAAGATCGGGACGACGGGGCGCGGGATTGGCCCAGCCTATGAAGACAAGGTAGGTCGGCGGGCCATTCGGGTGGCGGACCTCTTTGACGCCTCGACCCTGGACACGCGGATCGGGCGGCTTTTAGCGCATCACAACGCGCTGCGGGCGGGCCTTGGGCTGGAGCCGGTGGAGCCTGCTGCCCTGAAGGCTGCGCTGGTCGAGATTGCGCCGAAGCTGAAACCCTATGCCGGCCCGGTCTGGAAAGTGCTGCACGAAGCGCGACGCGCCGGAAAGCGTATCCTGTTCGAAGGCGCTCAAGGTGCGCTTTTGGATGTCGACTTTGGGACCTATCCCTATGTCACCTCGTCGAACACCATCGCGGGGCAGGCGGCGACCGGTACGGGGCTTGGACCCACCGCGATTGATTTCGTGCTGGGGATCGTCAAGGCCTATACCACCCGCGTCGGCGAAGGTCCGTTCCCGGCGGAACTGCACGACGCCGATGGTGAGCGTCTGGGCGAACGCGGGCATGAGTTTGGCACTGTCACCGGGCGCAAGCGGCGCTGCGGCTGGTTCGATGCGGTACTGGTGCGCCAGACCTGCGCCACAAGCGGTGTGTCGGGCATCGCGCTGACCAAGCTGGACGTGCTGGACGGGTTCAAGACGCTGAAGATCTGCGTTGCCTATGATCTGGACGGCAAGCGGATGGATTACCTGCCGATTGCCGCCGATGAACAGGCACGTTGCACGCCGATCTACGAAGAGTTGGAAGGCTGGTCCGAAACCACCGCCGGGGCGCGGTCCTGGGCCGATCTGCCTGGGGCGGCGATCAAATACGTGCGCCGGATTGAAGAGCTGATCCAGTGCCCGGTCGCGCTTCTGTCCACCTCGCCCGAACGGGACGACACCATTCTTGTCA
This sequence comes from Paracoccaceae bacterium, assembly GCA_947504705.1. Classification (GTDB taxonomy): domain Bacteria; phylum Pseudomonadota; class Alphaproteobacteria; order Rhodobacterales; family Rhodobacteraceae; genus Tabrizicola. The sequence continues at coordinate 155,537 of CANNIA010000001.1, read as the reverse complement.
CCGATCCCTTTGCCGACTGAGGTGCCACCATGGCGCTAAGCTACAAGGCCAGAAAACGCTGGGCGCTGATCATCCTTTTGATCGGACTGCCCGCCTATGTGGTCGTTGCGGTGAACCTTGTTGATCAGATCAGCCGACCCTCGGTCCTATTGGAGCTTGCCGTCTATGTAACGCTGGGCGTCCTTTGGGCCCTGCCGTTCCGCTTTATCTTCCGGGGGATCGGCCAGCCGGATCCGGAGTCTATCCCTGCGCCCGGGACGGATCAGCCGGACTAAAGCCCGCTGGTCAGGTGAACCGGCGCGCTTCCTTAAGGAACGACGAGTTTTGCGACAGTGCGTAATTTCCGCGACCGATCTTTTCGATCCGGCCGGTGCGCAGCAAGGTCCCAAAACTGCGCAACCCATCTTCCCGACCGATTGCCCCTTTGGGTGCACTCGCCATCAGCCGCCGCATAAGCTGCGGACGGGTGAACTGGCTGCGATTTTCCACGCAGGTCGAAAATGCCGCTGCCGCTTCCAGCATTTCGACGGTGGACGTAAGCCCCAGACGCTCAGAAAACCGGACCAGTCCCATCTCGACCTCGGGTGACAGGGCTTCGTGAAACTCGTCCTCGTCCTCTGTTTCGGTTTGGCCAACAGGGTAAGCCTGATCAAGATGCAACCGTGGCTCAGCCGAAACCATGAGCGAGGCAGTCGAGCCGATGCCGATGGCACCTGTCAGGCGTCCGGTGCGCAGCGCGACCTTGGGTTGGGAATTGCGTGAATAGACCGCTGCATCGGCAGTTGCCGCAACGACCGGGGTTGGCATCGCTGGCGGTGCCAGCGGCGGCGGGGCGCGATCCACACGTTGTTCCGTCACCAAGACAAGCGGCGGTGGGCTGAAGGAATTTGGCCAAGCCGCGCCTGGGCGCGTTTCGGGTAGGCGGACCGACCTAGTCTTGCGGCGCTTGGATTGCGCACGCTTGGCCTCGGTCTCAGGCACTGGCAGCGGCTCGACCGCCTGAGCAAGATCATCCCGATAGGGATCACGCTTGTCCTCGGCAACCGGTGCCTCGTCGTCTGACGTGGCTCGATCCGTTTCGGCCACGACCACCGCCGCCTTCATCAAGGCGATTGTGTCAAGACGACGCCGGTTGTCTTCGTCGGCCATGACACTTTCGGCCTGGCGCAGAAGCCGTGACATTTCGGCGTCAGCACCGCGCTTGCGAACGATCCGGGTCGCGTTCGGATCCTCGGTCTGATTGGAGGCGTCGGTGGCAGTTTCACCCGTCCCATCATCTTCTGGTCGAAGCCGCACCACCCGCGAACTGACCCTTTGGTAACGGCTGTTTGTCTTGCCGCCCGAAGTCCTTTCGGGAAGCTCTGCCTCGAGTGCCTCAACGATTGGGGCCGATTCCGCATCAACTGCAACACAGTCGGCCGGGGGGCTTGTGTCTTCGACCTCGATAAAGGCGTCTTCGGCAAGATCGTCAGCAAAAACGGCCAAAACTGTGGTCTGAAGGTTGGCTGAATTGGCGGTTTCCGCAGCTTCAACTAAGGTCGATTCATCCGGCAGGACCGATTTGACCAGGTCGTCCAAGCTGTCGGCGATAGGCGCGGGGTCAGCGTTCATTTCGCGCGCCGCATCGGGGTCCGCGACGATGGTTTGGTCAAGGGCACTGATTGCTTCGGCCAGAGCTTCCTCGGCTTCCGCCGCTGTCAGGTCGGAGGGAGCCTCGGCGTCGGAATAATCTGATGCCGCCAAAGCCGGCGGCGCTTCAAACGCTTCGGGCACATCTGGCGACTTGATCAAAGCCCCCAAACGGTCAAGCGCATCATCCGGCGCGGCAGCGTCTGACATGGCCTCGGGCAGTTCGGGCATAAACGCCTGAAGTTGGTCTTCCGGCAAAGTCGTCGTCGTCGGGGGCGGCGTGGACGAGGCGCGAATGCGCGCAAGTCGGGCCGAAAACCCCTTAGGCATTTCGTCGTGCAACTGCGGTTCATCTGAAGAAGCAACCGCACTATCGGGCGCAGGGGCCGCAACCGCAGACGTATAAGCCTCGGCCACGACCCCGACGATCAGGTCCTCAGCGGGCCGGACCGGGTCTTCCCTGCCGGCCACGGCAGGGGAAGCATCGGGCACGGCCTCGGCTGCAGCCGGCCCGGAGCTGGCTTCACCCTGGTCCGGCGAAACTGACCTGTTTGGTTCGGTCAAGCGCTTTTCGATCAGGCGGGCGACCTCATGTTCGGCGGCCCGGTGCAAGAGCGCGGCATCGGGTTGCGGAGGTTCAGCACCAAAATAGCGGTCGCCTTCGGCAAGGCCACGGAAATATTCAGCGATAACCTTCATCGTATCGAAAGGGTTGTCGAACCCTTCCAGTGTGCAGCTGAACGCCCCGTAGGAAACGGTCAGAACCTTGCTTTCACTGGTCATCTCTGAAGACCTCTTGCCGAGCGCACTGCGCAAGTTTCCTGCGAATTTTGTCTGCAGACTACCCTATCCCATAGACAGACCGGGGTAATTTGATGGACTGATTGTGGCCGCAGGAGAGATTCTTGCCATAATCGGATACAGTTTTGCATGAATTCGCTGATTGTCCAAACACTTCAGGGGATAACCCTTGCCGGAGGCGGTCCCTTCACGGGCCGGGATCTGGCGCTTTGCCTGAAGCGCGCGCCGATTGCTGTCGCTGCAGACGGCGGTGCTGACCGGCTTTTGCGACATGGGGTGATGCCTGGGGCGGTGATCGGCGATTTCGACTCGCTGTCCGTAGACGCAAGGAAGCGTATCCCGGCGGACCGCCAGCATCCTGTTGCCGAACAAGAGACTACCGATTTCGACAAGGCGCTGCGGATGATCTCGGCGCCGTTTGTCCTGGCCTTGGGCTTTGCAGGCGCGCGGCTGGACCACGGGCTTGCGGCCTTCAACACATTGATCGCACGGGCCAATCAGCGCTGCATCCTGATCGGGCCGAAGGATATCTGCTTTGCCCCCCCCGCCCGATTGCGGCTTGATCTGGTTCCGGGGGAACCGTTTTCGCTGTTCCCCATGGCTCCGGTCAGGGGCCAAAGCGACGGTCTGGAATGGCCGATCTCGGGCCTAGATTTTGCGCCGGACGGTCGGATCGGAACCTCGAACCGGGTCATTTCGCAGACAGTCGTGCTGGAATTCGACCGCCCCGGAATGCTGGTGATCTTGCCGCGCCGTCGGCTTGACGCCGCGATCAGGGCGCTTCTGTGCGCTTGACGCGGGCTGCCAGCCGTTCGCGGTGAATGACATAAAGCCCCGAGGACACGATGATCGCGATCCCGGTCCAGGTCAGGGCATTGGGGAAGTCATCAAAGATCAGATAGCCAAAGATCACGGCGGTGATGATCTCGGAGTAATGCAGGGGTGCCAGGGTCGAAGCGGGGGCGTATTTCAGCGCATAGGTCATCGCCATATGGCTGACAGCCGCCCAGAACCCGACCCCGAACAGCCAAAGCCAGTTCCAGCCTTCCGGCCAGATCGGGTCAAGCTCGGGGTGACCAGAGCCATTGGCCAGGATCATCACCGGCAGGCACAAAAGAATCCCGGTCCATGAGGTGTGAAATTGCATGGTAACCGGATGCATCCAGGCCGAGAGCGCGCGTGTGACCAGCATGTAGAAGGCGAACAGGAACGCGGTTGCCAGTGGCCAAAGTGCCACAAGGCCAAAGACTGCCAGCGAGGGCTGGATCACCAGCATCGCCCCGCAGAACCCGACCGCACAGGCGGCGATGCGGCGGGGGCCGACATGGTCGCCAAAAATCAGACTGCCAAGGATCAAAAGGATGAAGGGCTCGACGAAGACAATGGCAAGTGTGTCGGCAATCGGCATCACCTTGACGCCGGACACGAAGGCATAGGTCGAAACCAGCAGGAACAGCGCGCGCATCGTTGTCAGGAACAGCGCCCGCGGCGTCAGGCGCAGCGACAGGCGCATGATAAAGACGACCGGCAGCATCAGCGCGGCTTGCACCACGAACCGCGCGGATGCGATCTGCCCAACCGGCACATTGTTTTCTGCAGCCAACTTCGATGCCACGTCTAGAAGCGGCGCAAACGCGCAAAAGATGAGCATCAGGATGACGCCCTGCAAAGTGGTATCGCGGGTCATGCCCCTGCCTAGCCCTGCCAGCCCTTGCCAGCCCGCCCGAAAGCGACATGGCAGAAGCGGCTTTCTCTTCTGCAAATATCCCGGCCTGAGGCTTACCCGAGGTCAGCAGTTCGGAACGTTCACCGCCAACCCGCCAAGGCTGGTTTCTTTGTATTTCTGATGCATGTCATGCCCGGTCTGGCGCATCGTTTCGATGCAGACATCCAGGCTGACAAGGTGCTGACCGTCGCCGCGCAAGGACAGGCTGGCAGCGGACACCGCCTTGATCGCACCAAGGCCGTTGCGTTCAATGCAGGGCACTTGAACCAGCCCCTTGACCGGGTCACAAGTCATGCCAAGGTGATGCTCCAGCGCGATTTCTGCTGCGTTTTCAATCTGCTCGGGCGTTCCACCCAGCACAGCGGCAAGGCCAGCAGCCCCCATTGCGGCAGCCGATCCAACCTCGGCCTGACAGCCGCATTCCGCGCCCGAGATGCTGGCATTGTGCTTGCAAAGCCCGCCGATGGCAGACGCCGTCAGCAAGAACTCCCCGACCTTGGCGGGTGAGGCCCCCGGGACATGGTCGAGGTAGTAGCGAAGGACGGCAGGAACCACACCCGCCGCGCCATTGGTGGGCGCGGTCACAACCTGGCCCCCAGCGGCGTTTTCCTCGTTCACTGCCATGGCATAAAGCGACATCCAGTCGTTGATCGTGTGCGGCGGAGTCTGGTTCAAACCACGCTCGGCCATCAGCGCGTCATGAATTCCCTTGGCGCGGCGGCGGACTTTCAGGCCACCCGGCAGGATCCCCTCGCCCAACATCCCGCGCGAGATGCAGTCGTTCATCACTTGCCAAAGCCGGTTGATCCCGGCGTCAAGTTCGGCAGCCGAGCGGAATTTCAGCTCATTCGCCCGTTTCATCGCGGCGATGGTCATGCCGGATTTCCCCGCCATCTCAAGCATTTCGGCGGCGGTTTCAAAGGGGTATGGCACATCGGCCCGGGCGGTGGACTTGGCGCCCGCAGCCTCGGCCAACTCTGCCGCGGTCAAGACGAAGCCGCCACCGATGGAGTAATAGGTTTCCTCAAGGATCACGTCGCCCTGCGCATCCGTGGCCTTCAGGATCATCCCATTGGCATGGCCGGACAGCGAGGGGCCATAGTCGAACAGCAGGTCCTTGGCAGGATCAAACGCCAGTGGGCCAAGGCCCGGGGCCTCGATCACCGTGGTTTCCTTGATCCGGGCCAGCGCCGCCTCGGCCTTTTCGGCGTCATATGTCGCGGGTTCGAACCCCGCCAGACCAAGGATCGTCGCTCGGTCGGTGGCATGGCCAACCCCGGTAAAGGCCAGCGAGCCATGCAACGATGCCCTCAGCCCGTAGAAGTGGAACGGAGAGGCGCGCAAGCTGTCAAGAAAGCGCGCAGCGGCAACCATCGGGCCCATCGTATGGCTGGACGAGGGGCCGATGCCGACCTTGAACATATCGAAGACAGAAAGAAACATCAGGAAGTCGCTTCGGTGAAGGGGTGAGTCCCAAGGCCTTCGTCAGCTGCAACGCGCTGTACCGAAGCACGGGCTTCATGCGCGGCAAGAACGGCGCGCAGGTTCGGGAACTGGGTAAGGTTGATCCGGAAGGGATCGGGCGGCAGCGAGGTCAACCAGCGGATGAGGACCCCGATGTAAAAGCCCAGAACGCCGGGATGATCAGCCGACAACCAGCGCGGATGCTGGCTGGCAATCAGGCTTTCGATCAGTCCAAGGCGCGCGACGACCTGATCATGTCCGACAGCCCGGGCGACATCGGTATTCGCCTCTCCCGCCGGGCGTTGCGGATAGAACATCGCCAGCGCCGATTGGTGCAAGGCGTTGGAGGTGAAGAAAAGCCAAGACAGAAAGGCGGCGCGGTCGGGATCATTCGGACCCGGCCCAAGGCGACCGGTCTTGTCGACCAGCCACAAAAGGATGGCGGCGGTTTCGAACATCGGGCCATCGTCGGTTTCGAGTGCCGGAATCAGGCCGACCGGGTTGATCCGGCGATATTGATCGGTCTGATGTGCCCCCGCGGCAAAGTCGACGATGGCAAGGGTATGTGGAAGCTCCAGCTCCTCCAGCGCCATGCGGACGATGGTCGAGGCGAAATCGGGGGCGTGATGCAGGGTCAGGTTCATCGGTCAGGCACCTTTCGGGGCGGTAAAGGGATGGGGGCCAAACCCTTCTTCCTCGGTCATGCGACGGGAAGCGGGGGTGGTTTCATGGGCAGCCAGAACAGACCTTAGTGCCGGGAAAGGTCGCAGTGAAAAGCGCATGCCGGGGTCTTTGGGCAGATACATCGTCCAGCGCAGGATCACCCCAAGCTGATAGCCGACCGCACCGGTTTGGCGGGTCGACAGCCAGTCAGGGTTCTGGGTGGTGATCAGCGTCTCCAGCCAGCCAGCCTGCGTGTTCAGACGTTCCAGTGACAGCCGCTGCACTTCCGGTGCCGCCTCTGCCCCGCCGACCCGTTCGGGATGGATGATCGCGTGGACGGTGGGCTGCAGGGTGGTCGACACGAAGGAAAGCCAGCTCAGAAAGGCCTGCCGGTCACGCTCACCCGCGCGCGGTCCCAGCCCGCCGTAGGTTTCATTCAGCCACAGAAGAATGGCGACGGTCTCGAAGATCGGGCCGCCGGGCGTGTCAAGGACCGGGATCAGCCCCTGCGGGTTCATCGCCCGGAACCAAGGGGCGTCGAAATCGCCCGCGTCCCAGTCCATGGCTTTGATGGTGTAGGGCTGCCCAATCTCTTCCAGCGCCAGCCGAATGATCGAGGAGCCCCAGTCGGGGATGTGATAAAGGGTCAGGGTATCGGTCAATAGACGGATCCTTCCGGCGGGTTTGGCTGTTCGGGGTCGGTGAAGGGGTGCGCCCCCAGCCCCTCGGCCCGGGCGATGACCGGCGTTTCAACCCGCGCTTCCTGCGCTTGGGCTAGGGCCTCAAGGGCAGGGAAAGCGGCCAGCGTCATCCAGCGCGGGGCATCGGCGGGGTAAAGATGCGACCAACGGGACAGGACGACGGCATAGGCCCCCAAGGGTTTCGCCGGGGCAAAAAGCTGGGGGTGCTGGCGGATCGCGGCGTCGATCAGGGTGAAATGGCGGAGCATCCGGGCCGACATGATTTCCAGATGGGCGGGATGCGCCTCGGTCGGGGAATAGTTGTGCGGGTAGAAGATCGTCCGCAGCTCGGCGTGGGCGGTGTTCGACAGGAAAAACAGCCACTGCAGGAACGGGCCGCGATCTGGGTCGCCTGGCTGCGGGCCAAGGTGGTGGGTGTCGGTCAGCCACAGGAGGATCGCCCCGGTTTCGGCCAGCGGGCCTTGCGGGGTTTCCAGCACCGGGATCATGCCGGTCGGGTTCAGCTTGCGAAAGGCCGGGCTGTCCTGCTGGCGGGCGGCCCGGTTTATGAGGGCCGTGCGATAGGGGATCCCGGCCCCGTCAAGGACAAGGCGGATGATCAGCGAGGCGTTATCGGGGGCGTAATGAAGGGTATACATCGCGGCCTTGGAGTTTGGGGCAAGACTTGCCCATATCTAACCTGGGTGCCGGGTGAAAAGCGACCCCCTCGGCGACGATTGGGACAGGGAGTAGGGGATGGGGGCCGCAGCGCCTTGGTTTGGTGTCCGCGGTGGGCGGGTTTTGACAATGTAGTAGGATCAAAGGGTTGCGGGTGGTCGGAAAGGATTTCTTAAGAATTGGATTGGGGGATTGTCAGGCGTGCTTCAACGCGCCGTGCCGAAGGGTCGGCTTGACAGGCTGGACCCGAGAGGAGTTTGTTGGCGATGAGGTGGGGGCGCCAGTACGGGACAGGGTGGCTTGGGGTTCAGGATTGGTGGCTTAGCCAACGCCTTAACCTTGCTGAGATGACGCAAACGTCTGTGCATCAATGGTCGGCCATTTGTGGGCCGCCCATACAAGGGAATATGGGGCTATCATGAGTCAGTTAAAGAAGATGATGATCGCCAATCTTCTTGGCCGCAGGTTTGAATTCAAGAGCTACCTGGAATTGGCAACGCCAAGCACGGGCAGCTTTTATTCCCAGATCGACCGTGATTATTTCGCGCACGTTGCCCGTATGATGTACGTGACCCCGTTCGTTTATGATGACGGCATGAAGGTCGACTTCCGTTCGCCGGATGAGGACATCAGCGGGGTCTTGGAGGATTTCAGGGCTTCGGGCCGAACAGTGGACATCTGCCTGGTGGACGGGTGGCACACCTATAAAAACGCCAATCGCGATCTTGTAGAGATGTTCGATCTGCTGTCGGACGGTGGGGTGCTGGTGGTGCATGATTGCATCCCGGAACCGCGCGAAGGGGCATCACCAAGGTTCCGACGTGGGGCTTGGTGGGGTCTTTCCTACAAGGCCTTTCTGGATTTTGTGTTGCAAAATCCGTCGCTTGATTATTTCGCTCTGGATGGCGATCACGGCTGCGGGATGATCATCAAGAACCGGGCCTTTGATGCTGTTCTTGGGCAGGATGAACCTGGTGGATGGCTTCCGCCCAGGCCGCCCGAGGATCTGGTTGCCCGCTGGTTCGACGTCAAGGACGACGCCGATCTTGCCTATACCCTGTTCGAAGCAGAGCACGGCCAGTTGCTGCGGCTGGTTCCCGCAGATCGCTTCATGTCCCTGTTTTCCGATGAAGCACTTGAGCTTGCAAGCAGGACCATAAAGCCTCCCCCACAGCAGGCGAAGGCGCTACAGCAGACAAACCCGGCACCGGTCAGCGCAAAACCAAAAAAGCCAAACCTCGACACGAGGTTCCTGCAATACTTGAACCGGAAACTGGCCGCGATGACGGGCCAAGAGGCTCCGCCCCCCAAGGCAAAGCGCCCTGACGGTGACAAGGGTCACAGCTGACCCAAAGAAGCCGACCGATGTGCAAAAGCGCGGTGGCAAAGAGGTGGTCTTTGCACTCGCCCCCCGTTTGGGTTTGCGGTAAACTTGCGCCAAAGAGGGAGATTTCGTGATGGTGGCCGAGCTTTCGCCGATTGACCGGGCCAAATATGTCGCATCGCGGCGGTCGGTGGATTTTGTCGAAGATGGGATGAAGCTGGGTCTTGGCACCGGCTCGACGGCTGCCTGGATGGTGCGCTGCCTGGCCGAGCGGGTGCGGGAAGAGGGGTTGAAGGTCACTTGCGTTTCCACCTCGACCCGGACGGCCGCTTTGGGGCGGGAGCTGGGGTTGAAGGTCGTCACCATGGACGAAGTGACCTGGCTGGACCTGACCATTGACGGGGCGGATGAGATTGACCCCGCACTGAACCTGATCAAGGGCGGCGGGGCGGCGCTGTTGCAAGAAAAGATCGTGGCGACGGCCAGCGACCGGATGATCGTGATTGCCGATGCGGCCAAGGAAGTGGCGACACTGGGGGCATTCCCGCTGCCGGTCGAGGTGGTGCCGTTCGGCTGGAAGACCACGCAGGCCCTGATCGAAGAGACGCTGTTCAGTCTGGATGTGTCCGAGCGGTCCTCAACCCTGCGCTTGCAGGATGGGGCACCCCTACGGACGGATGAGGGGCATTTCATTCTGGACCTGCATCTGCAGCGGATCGGCAACCCCAGGCAGTTGGCGCTGGTGTTGAACCAGATCCCGGGTGTGGTCGAAAACGGGCTTTTCGTCGACATCTGCGATGTGGCGATCATTGGCCATGCCGATGGGCGGGTCGTTGTGCGCGACATCAGTTCTGGCCAGGCGGATGAGAGCCGGGTCGATCTGACCCAAAGCGGCAACATCTTCGCCGATCTGGAATAGGGCTGGACCGGTCACCCTATGGTGACGGGAAAAGCGCCTTGGCGTCTTTCGCTTTGGCGCGATTGTGCTTAGGTCGGGTCGGGTGTTTTGGCGTTAGTTCGGAAGATGGCAGGGCGGCAGATGGCATTCGACTATGATCTTTTCGTCATTGGTGGCGGTTCGGGCGGGGTGCGCGCTGCGCGGATTGCTTCGGGCGAGTATGGCGCGAAGGTGGGGCTGGCCGAGGAAAGCCGGATGGGCGGCACCTGCGTCATCCGGGGCTGCGTGCCGAAGAAGCTGATGGTTTTTGCCTCCAGTTTTCCGGCGGCTTTCGAAGAGGCGCGGGGCTATGGCTGGGAGGTTACCGGTGCCCGGTTTGATTGGGCAGCGTTTCGGACGTCCTTGGAGGCCGAGTTGGATCGGCTGGAAGCGGCCTATCGCAACACGCTGAAGAACGCGGGCGTCGTGATGCATGATGCCCGCGCGGTGGTGGTGGATGCGCATCGGGTGCGGCTGGCCTCGGGGGAGGAGTTCAGCGCAAAGCATATTCTGATCGCGACTGGGGGGTGGCCCTTTGTGCCAAAGATTCCGGGGGCGGAACTGGCCGTCACCTCGAACGAGATGTTCCATCTGGACGCGCTGCCGGGGCGGGCGCTGGTGGTAGGCGGGGGCTATATCGCCAGCGAGTTTGCCTGCATTCTGAACGGCTTGGGCGTGAAGGTCAGCCAGTATTACCGGGGCGCGCAGATCCTGCGGGGCTTTGACGAAGAAGCGCGCGGCCATGTGTCGAACGCGATGCGGGCGGGCGGGATCGACATCCACTGCGGCACCGATGTGATGCGGTTGGAGAAGGCAACGGGCGGCATCAAGGCAGTGGCGACGGATGGGACCGAGCGAGAGTTTGATCTGGTGCTGTATGCGACCGGGCGACGGCCGAATACCGGTGGCCTTGGGCTGGAAGCGTTGGGCGTAGAGCTTGGGCGCGAGGGGCAGGTGGTGGTGGACCGCTATAGCCAGACGGCTGTGCCCTCGATCTATGCGGTGGGCGATGTGACTGGGCGGGTGAACCTGACGCCGGTCGCGATCCGCGAGGGGCATGCCTTTGCCGATACGGTTTTCGGGGCGAAGCCGACCTTCTTTGACCACGCGCTGGTCGCCTCAGCCGTCTTCACGCAGCCGGAACTTGGCTCGGTGGGGTTAAGCGAAGAGGCCGCGCGGGAAACCGGACCGATCGAGGTCTACTCGGCGGCGTTCCGGCCGATGAAGACCGTTTTCGCGGGCAAGCAGGACCGGGTGCTGATGAAGCTGGTCGTATCTCAGGCCACGCGGAAGGTGCTGGGCTGCCATATCGTCGGGCCGGAAGCGGGCGTGATGATCCAGCTGGCGGCCATCGCGATTGGCATGAGGGCGACGAAGGAAGACTTTGACCGGACCTGTGCGGTGCACCCCACCATGGCCGAAGAACTGGTCACGATGCGCAAACCGGTCCGCAAGGGCTGAGAAACGGCTCAAATTGGCCTTAGACGGCTTGAATTCCCGGCGGTTATGACCAGCTTAGGGACAATGTGAAGAAGGAAGGTTCTGATCCATGGCAGGAAGTGGCGGTCCCTGGGGCGGCGGTGGCGGCTCGGGCGGTAAGCGTGACGACGATGAGGATGACCGTCGGGGCGCAAGGCCCGGTCCGACTGGGGGCTCGGAGATCGACCAGTTGGTAAAGCGCGGGCAGGAACAGCTGCGCGTGCTGATGGGCGGGCGCGGATCGGGTGGTCCGACAGGCGGCGACAGTGGCGGGCCGATGCTGACCAAGCAGGGCATCGCGCTTGGCGTGCTGGCGCTGGTCGCGCTTTGGGCTTTCATGTCGTTCTATTCGGTGCGGACCGAAGAGCGCTCGGTCGAGCTGTTCCTGGGCGAAAGCGCGGGCGTGGGCGAGCCGGGGCTGAACTTCGCGCCCTGGCCGATTGTCACTTATGAAAAGGTCCTTGTGACCGGCGAGCGGACGACCGACATCCCTCAGGGCGATGATGCAAGCGGTGCCAGCCGGATGCTGACCGGGGATCAGAACGTGGTCGACATCGGGTTCCAGGTGGTCTGGAACATTGCCGACCCCGAGAAGTACCTGTTCAACCTTGCTGATCCGGAAAACACCATCCGCGCGGTCAGCGAAAGTGCGATGCGCGACATCATTGCCCAAAGCCAGCTTTCGCCGATCCTGAACCGCGACCGAGGTGTGATCGCGCGGGATCTGCGGACTGCCGTTCAGCTGTCGCTGGAAGCCTATAATTCCGGGATCAACGTGATCCGGGTCAACCTGAAGATGGCGCAGGCCCCGGCAGAGGTGATCGATGCCTTCAACGCCGTGCAATCGGCGCAGCAAGAACGCGACCGGCTGGAAAAAGAGGCCGACGCCTATGCCAACAAGGTGACGGCAGGCGCGCGCGGTGAGGCGGCACAGATGCTGGAAGAGGCCGAGGCCTATCGGGCCCAAGCCGTGAACTCTGCCAAGGGCGAGGCTGCGCGCTTCATCTCGGTCTATGAGGAATATGTGAAGGCCCCGGAAATCACCCGGCAACGGCTGTATATCGAAACCATGGAGCGGGTGCTTGGCGGTATGAACAAGGTGATCCTTGATGGCGTTTCGGGCGGTGAGGCGGGCCAAGGCGTGGTGCCCTTCCTGCCCTTGACCGAGCTTGGCCGCATGGGCACTGCCCCGGCTGCAGCAGTCGGGGGGACCAACTGATGCGCGCGACCTATGTCATCATTCCGGTCCTTTTCGGGCTTGGCGCGCTGGCGCTGTCCTCGGTCTTCATCGTCGACGAACGCAAGAAGGCGCTGGTCCTGCAGTTCGGCGAGGTCGTCCAGACCAAAGAGGATGCGGGCCTTGGCTTCAAGCTGCCCTTCATTCAGGACGTGGTCTACTACGAGGACCGGATCCTTGGCCTGCAGACCAGCACGATCACCGTGACCCTGTCGGGTGACCGGCGGCTGGAGGTCGATGCCTTCGCCCGCTGGCGGATTACCGATCTGATCAAGTTTCGTCAGGCGGTCGGCGCCGAGGGCGAGGCACGGGCGCAGCAGCTTTTGGATGGTATCCTTAGCCAGGCGATCCCGGACGTTCTGGGCAACGCGACGCAAGCCCAGGTCCTGAGCCAGGACCGGAACGCGCTGATGAACCAGATCCTGACGATTGCGAAACGCGAAGGCGGGGCGCTGGGGATCGACGTGATCGACGTGCGTCTGACCCGGACGGAACTGCCGGCGCAGAACCTTGAAGCGACATTCGCGCGGATGCGGGCCGAACGCGAACGCGAAGCGGCGGACGAAAAGGCACGCGGTGGCGAAGCGGCGCAGAAGGTGCGGGCGGCGGCGGATCGGGAAAAGGTCGAGTTGACCTCGGACGCGCAGCGGCAGGCCGATGTGATCCGCGGCGAGGCGGATGCCGAGCGAAACCGTATTCTGGCCGAGGCCTATGGCCGCGATCCAGAGTTCTTTGCCTTCTTCCGGTCGCTTCTGGCCTATGAGACCAGCATGAAGGGCGAAAACTCATCGATCGTGCTGCGGCCCGACAGCGAGTTCTTTACCTATCTGCGGTCAAGCACGGGTGCTGTTCCGGCGGAAGCGCCTGCCCCATGACCTGGGGCGCGGCCGGGCTGGCGCTTGGGCTGGTTCTGACGGTGGAGGGGCTGGTGCTTGCACTGGCCCCTCGCCGCGTTGAAGATGCCTTGCGGTTCATTTCGGCGTTGCGGCTGGACCAAAGGCGGGCGGTCGGACTGGCGGCGATGGCGCTCGGCGTGGGGCTTGTCTGGCTGACCCATCACTGAATGACAAATCCCTTCACGCGGCTTTGAAAACTTGCGACCGGGTTTGCATTGCATGTCGCTTGCTCTAACTGTTTGCTGCAAAGTGCCGCGATAGGGGAAACAAGCGTTTCCCGTCGCATGATCTGAAGAACAGGAGTTCGCATCGTGTCCGGCTTGATCCCTTCTTTCCGTTCAACCCTTCTTACCGGGCCCGCGCTGGCGCTGGCTTTTGGGCTTGGCCTGGGTCTTGCCCCGGCAAGTCAGGTTCTGGCCTTTGACGCGCCGGAAAGCTTTGCCGATCTGGCCGAAAAGTTCAGCCCGGCGGTGGTGAACATCACCACCAGCGCCATGGTCGCTGGCCCTGCTGACGGCATGCCGATGGTTCCCGAGGGAAGCCCCTTTGAGGATCTGTTCAAGGATTTCAACGCTCCTGATGGTGGCATGCACCGCGAAGGCGCGCTGGGGTCCGGCTTTATCGTCAGCGCGGACGGCTATATCGTCACCAACAACCACGTGATCGAAGGTGCCGATGAAATCGAGATCGAGCTGTTCTCGGGCGAGAAGCTGAAAGCCAAGCTGGTCGGTACTGACCTGAAGACCGACGTGGCCCTTCTGAAGGTGGAAAGCGACAAGCCGCTGGCCTTTGTAAGCTTTGGCAACTCGGACCTGATGCGCGTCGGCGACTGGGTTGTGGCGATGGGCAACCCGCTGGGGCAGGGCTTTTCGGTTTCGGCTGGGATCGTGTCGGCCCGGGGTCGGGAATTGAACCCCGGTGCCTATGATGATTTCATCCAGACCGATGCCGCGATCAACCAGGGCAACTCGGGTGGGCCTTTGTTCAACATGGATGGCCAGGTGATCGGGCTGAACACCGCGATCCTAAGCCAGAGCGGGGGGTCGATCGGGATCGGCTTCTCGATGTCGTCGAACGTGGTGTCCAAGGTCGTTGATCAGCTGAAACAGTTCGGCGAAACGCGGCGCGGCTGGCTGGGCGTGCGAATCCAGGACGTGACCCCGGATGTGGCCGAAGCCATGGGCTTGGCTGATGCCAAGGGCGCGTTGGTGACCGATGTGCCGGATGGTCCGGCCAAGGATGCCGGGATTTTGGCTGGCGACGTGATCACCAGCTTCTCGGGTCAAGAGATCAAGGATGCCGACGATTTGACGCGGCGGGTTGCCGATGCCCCGGTGGGTGAAGCAGTGCCAGTGGTCTTGCTGCGCGCAGGCAAGTCCGAGACGATCCAGGTGTCGCTTGGCCGCCGCGAAGAGGCCGAAGCCGAGACGATGCCGGCATCTGCCACCGCACCGGAAGCGCCGACCGAGATGGACCTCTTGGGCATGACGCTGTCGCCGTTGAATGACGAGCTGCGGACGCGGCTGGGGCTGGATGCTTCGGCCGAGGGGCTGGTCGTCATCGGGGTCGATCAGGCGTCGGAGGCCTTTACCAAAGGCTTGGCCGAGGGCGACGTGATCACCGAAGCGGGTCAGGCGCAGATCGCTGGGCTGCAGGATCTGCAGGACCGGATCCAGGGGGCCAAGGATGCAGGTCGCAAGTCGATCCTGCTTCTGGTGCGCCGGGGCGGCGACCCACGGTTCGTGGCGCTGTCGATCGAGTAAGCGCGGCTACGGGGCTTTCAGTGGCGGCGGGGCATCCCTGCCGCCATTTCTTTTCATAATGCTTTGTCTTGATTTGCGGAAAGGACCGAGATTAATTTGGATTCCCATTATCGCAGAGGATTGCCATGTCTTTCAGCCGCCAGTTTCTTTCATCCATCGCCTTGATCTTCATTCTTGCTGGGTGTCAGACCAGTGATCCTGCCCCTGCCGATGCGCCCAAGCTTGGCCTGGGGGAAAGCCAAGAAACAGCGGTCGTGATTGGCAAAGGTCATACCGAGTTTACCGGGATCCGGGCCGAGCATGACTGGATCAATCAGAACTATCCTGGTTGGAAAATCCGAAGCCAGGCTCTTGCTGGTGATGGGGGCCGTTACTTTGATATTCTAACGATCTCGAAGGCGGGCCAGACGAAGGATATCTGGTTTGACATTACCGGTTTCTTCGGAGTCCTTTGAGAGCACGGCATGCATTCTTGCCGCCAAATTTTTTAAGGAAGAAATTTGTCAAAATCCTTGCTTAAGGATTTTGGTTTGCGGCAGACCGATCCATGTCCGGGGCGCGGAATTTTCGAAAATTCCGCATCGGAGCCTTCGAAGGCTCCGGTCCGATTTCTTCGAAGAAATCGGTGTCAGGTCAGGGCTGATCGCCCGCCCTTGTGCCGTCATGGCGAAAGCCGGGGTCAAGCAGGCGGTCGAGGAGGGGTGAGAGATCCTCGATCAGTTCGGCGACGATATGGACCACCCCCGCCTCGCGCTGCAATTTGCCGGTGACGCGCAACAGCCGACCGGATATCACCGCGCGGCGAAAGCGTTCATAGGTCTGGGCCCAGACCACGACATTGGCCACGCCCGTCTCATCCTCAAGCGTGACGAAGATGACGCCCTTGGCCGTGCCCGGCCGTTGCCGCACAAGGACCAGTCCCGCCACCGTGACCCTCGCCCCAGCAGGGGGTTCCCCCAGCCGACCAGCGGGCAGCGCCTTGGGCGGGCGGGGCCAGGCAGCGCGGCGCGGGGCAGAGGGGGGGTGATCCAGCATGCGAACAAAGATGGAACAAAACCCTGCCGCTGGCAAGGCTCAGCTTCGCGTAATGGAGGCCTTCAGTTTGTCTTGGAAGACATCTGCCGAATTGGCACGCGGATAGGGCTGGTCGGGCACCGAAACCCCAAGATGGGCGCAAAGCGCGGGCCAGCCGTCGCCGATCCGGTGCACCAAAAGCCTGCCGGGTGGCACTTCGGTCATCACCGCCTCGACATTGGCCTTGTAGACCGCGATGGCGTGGTCGCGGTCGGTCATTCGCCCGCCAAAGACCTGCTCGCCAATCAGCGCGCGGCCCAGCGAGGCCGGATCAGAGCTTTCCACTTTCAGCAGCGTTTCGGAAATGCTGGTCCACCAGCTTTCCGGGCTGCGCCAGGTCAGGATCACGCGGGCGTCGGGGTAGGCGGCGATCAACTCGCGCCAGTAATGGGCCGAGGGCCAGTCGACGCAGGCGGTATAGCCCTCGAAAAGACTTTCCCAATCGCGCGGCCCGCCCGCCACCATCGCCCGCCAGCGGGACTTTTGTTCGAGGTTGGTGTTCACTTCGAACATGTGGTGGCAGGGGCCAAACCCCAGGATCGTCAGGGCTTCACGCAGGGAATCGGTCCCGGTGCGGCCAAAACCCGTTCCGATGACTTTCAGCGGCATGGGAAATGCTCCGATTGTTCATTTCAGTCCTACACAGTTGCGCCAGCCGCGCAACAAGGGGGTGGAAGGGCGGCAAAGGCTGGGCTAGACAACGGCCATTCGAACCGAGGACAAGACATGGCGAAGATCACCTATGTGGAGCATGGCGGCAAAGAACATGTCGTCGAAGTTGCAAACGGCCTGACCGTGATGGAAGGCGCCCGCGACAACGGCATTCCGGGGATCGAGGCCGATTGCGGCGGCGCCTGCGCCTGTTCGACCTGCCATGTTTATGTCGATCCGGCCTGGGTGGAAAAGCTGCCGAAGAAGGACAGCATGGAAGAAGACATGCTGGATTTTGCCTGGAACCCCGATCCGGTCCACTCGCGTCTGACCTGCCAGATCAAGGTCTCGGCGGCGCTGGACGGGTTGCGGGTGCAGATGCCGGAAAAGCAGATCTGAGGCTGTAGCCTTAAAGCGGTTCAGGTCGCGATGGAATCAGAATTCAAACCAAGAGCGTTCGAATTCCGATCCTCGCCGTTTCCGAGAAGACCTGAACCGCTTTAGCCCTGCGGCTTCATCAGAGTGTCGGCCTTCTTGCGCACCAAGGTGCTGCGCAGGTCATGCATGGCCATCAGAAGCGAGTCGGTGACCGCTTCAAGCTGGGCCTCGGTCGCGCGGGACTGCGCCCATTGCGTGGTCAGGTTCAGATGGTCGACCGTGCGCAGGATGTCGTCGACCTCACGCGCGGCAAGCTGGGTCTGGCGGGCCTCGACCCATGCGCCGATTGCGGCAGTGTCGGCCTGGGTCAGCTCGGCATCGCCATGCGGTTTGATATTGCCGTTCTTTACGTTGATGACCGCGATTTCGTCCATCTCGATCCGACGCTGACGGTTTTCGGTATTGACCCGAAACACGGTCGCCCCGTTTTCGCGCACCCGGAAATAGTAGTTCGGAAGGTCAGCCGTCATCGTCTAAGCCTTGATCAAGAATTCGTGACGCCAGAAGCCCCGGCCCAAACATTCCTTCCCGAGCCTAGGGGTGTAGTCAACCCGGATCGCATCAGGACAGAAAAGAGAGTCACCCCGCCCGTCAGACCAGCGAGGCGCAGAAGCGCTGAATGCGGCTGCAGGCCTCATGCAGAACCTCGTCCGAGGTGGCATAGCTGACGCGGAAATTGGGTGACAAACCGAAGGCTGCGCCGAAGACCACGGCAACGCCGGTTTCCTCCAGCAGGGCCGTTGCAAAGACCTCGTCATTCGAGATCACCGTGCCTGCCGGTGTGGCCTTGCCGATGCAGCCGGAAATGTCGGGATAGACGTAGAAGGCACCCTCGGGCTTGGGGCAGCGGATGCCCTTGGCCTGGTTCAGCATCGAGACAACCAGATCGCGCCGCCCTTCGAAAAGCTTGCGGTTCGGGGCCAGAAAGTCCTGCGGGCCGGACAGCGCCTCAAGCGCGGCCCATTGGCTGACCGAGCAGGGGTTCGAGGTGGATTGCGACTGAATCGTGCCCATCGCCTTGATCAACGAGATTGGTCCTGCCGCATAGCCGATCCGCCAGCCAGTCATCGCATAGGCCTTCGACACGCCGTTACAGGTCAGCGTGCGGTTATAAAGGCCGGGTTCAATCTCGGCCGGGGTGCAGAATTCGAAATCGTCGAAGACAAGGTGTTCGTACATGTCATCCGACATCACCCAGACATGCGGATGACGCATCAGGACATCGGTCAGGCCCTTCAGCTCGTCACGGGTATAGCCCGCACCCGTGGGGTTCGAGGGCGAGTTGAAGATGAACCATTTGGTGCGGGGCGTGATTGCCGCCTCAAGCTGTTCTGGGGTCAGCTTGAAATTGGTCTCGATCCCCGCCACCACGGGGACCGGGGTGCCACCGGCCAACATGACCATGTCGGGGTAGCTGACCCAATAGGGCGCGGGGATGATGACCTCATCGCCCGGATTGCAGGTGGCCATCAGCGCGTTGTAAAGGATCTGCTTCCCACCGGTACCGACCGTCACTTGCGCGGGCGCATAGGTCAGGCCGTTTTCGCGCAGGAATTTCGAGCAGATCGCGGCCTTCAGCTCGGGGATGCCATCCACAGCCGTATAGCGGGTCTTGCCGTTGTCGATCGCGCGCTTGGCGGCGTCGCGGATGTTCTGCGGCGTGTCGAAATCGGGTTCCCCGGCGCCAAGGCCGATGACATCCTTGCCCTCGGTCTTCAGCTGCGCGGCCTTGGTGGTGACCGCAATGGTGGGTGAGGGTTTGACTCGCGCCAGAGTGTCAGAGAGGAAGGCCATCGGTCGCCCCTTTCGGTGGTGGAGTTTTGATTGGCCCTGTCTTAGGGTCCGGGCCTTGGTGGTTCAAGCGGCAATGGTGGGGCGATGCACGAGACGGCTGAAGCGCGCCTGAAGCGGATGAAGATGCGGTCATGGCGGCGCGGGACCAAAGAGATGGACCTTGTGCTGGGCCCCTGGGCCGATGCGCATCTGGCCGGGCTGTCCGAGGCCGAGCTTGACGAATACGAAGTGCTGCTGGCCGAAAACGATCAGGACCTGATGTCATGGATCTTGGGGCCGACACCGGCCCCCGTGGGGATGGGCCCCCTGCTTGGTAGGATCACCGCTTTCGCGCGGGACCGGCTGGCCAAGGGCCGATAGGAAGAAATCGACGCGAGTTTACGGAATGTTTGCGCTTTGTGCTGATTCTGTGCCGGTAAGTCTGGTGGAGACCTGGTATGACGCATCACGCCCCGCTGCTTGACGGATCGCTTCGCGCCTTCCTGTCTTGCTACCTTGATAACCTTGCTTTGGTCGAACGGCTGCACCGGCTGCTGTTGGATGTGATCAAGGATGAATTCGAACGCCTTGGAATTCTTGAGATCAACTCGGTACAGGCGCTGTTGTTGTTCAACATCGGCGAGAATGAGGTGACCGCGGGCGAGTTGAAGTCGCGCGGCTATTATCAAGGCTCGAACGTCAGCTACAATCTGAAGAAGCTGGTCGAACTGGGCTATATGCACCATCAGCGGTCCGAGATTGATCGACGCTCGGTGCGGGTGCGGTTGACGGAAAAGGGCCGCAAGACGCGTGGTCTGGTGGCGGACTTGTTCGCGCGGCATGCCGAGGGGATGGAGAAACGCAGCCTGATCAGCACGTCGACCTTGGACGACATCAACACCGGCTTGAAGCGGATGGAGCGGTATTGGACCGACCAGATCCGCTATATTTACTAAGGTCCGGGGGCGGTCGCAAGCTTTCCGTCTCGCCTCTGCGGCAGGGCCGCAACTGGCTCGGGTGCGCTCCGCGCGGGGAGTATTTGGGCCAAGAGGAATGGGCGGGGGTGTTTAATCTTGCAGGGGCGGTCAAGCCGAAGTCATGCTTTCCAAAACCTGAACTCCAACATAGAACGGAGCATTTTTGATCTTGTCGCGTATTTGTGCCGCTCCAAGTGCTCGTTTAGGCCACTTGGCGTTCGAAGGCCAATGGGCTTTTCCCTCCCAATGCTGAATGTCGGCGGCGTGGGTAATAGAAGCCGTTGATGTATTGGAGTGAGGGCATTACTGCCAATGGTCCGAAGGAATGCCCGAACGCGGTTTCGGCCTGGCGACACGTTTCCCAAGGCCTGCGCCAGATCAGTTCGGCCTTGATGGTTTTGAAGAAGGTCTCGACGGCGGCGTTATCATAGCAGTTGCCTTTTCCGCTCATCGACGCTCTGAGGCCATGCTCGCGCAGGACCTTCTGATAGTCGTGTGAACAGTATTGGCTGCCGCGATCGCTGTGGAAGATGCAGCCCTTGTGCGGTGATCGCAGGGCGATGGCCATCTTCAGCGCCCGGATCGCCAGATCTCGCTTCATGCGGTTGCTGACGGCCCAACCGATGACGCGCCGCGAATGCAGGTCCAGGATCACAGCCAGATACAGCCAGCCCTCGCGGGTCCAGATGTAACTGATATCGCCTGCCCATTTCTGGTTCGGCTCGGGCGCATGGAAGTCACGATCCAGCAGGTTTGGCGCGATGTTGAACGTATGGTCGCTGTCTGTGGTCGCCTTGAATTTACGTGTTCTTTCAACGACGATCCCGTTCTCGCGCATCAGCCGCCCTACACGGCGATGACCAACATCTAACCCGACCTCTTTCAACTCCTCCGTCATCCTGGGCCTGCCATAGCTGCCCAGGCTCAGGCGCGACTGTTCCTTGATATGGGCCAGAACAACCATGTCTGTGTGCTGCCTGCGGCTGGCAGGGCGGCTGCGAAAGGCCCGCAAACCGCGTGGGCTGACGTTCATGACCTGACACAACCGATCCGTTGCAAAGCTGCCACGATGTTCCTCGACGAACCTAAACCTCACGGCTTTTGGCTCGCGAAGAACTGGGTGGCCTTCTTAAGGATGTCCCTCTCCTCGCGCAGTATGCGGTTTTCGCGCCGAAGGCGTTCGTTCTCACGCGCAAGTTCGCGATCCTCGTGCGACACCACATCCGTGTCACGATGCGCCGTGATCCATTTGTTCAGCGTTGACATCCCGACACCAAGATCGTCGGCAATCTGTTTGCGTGAAAGCCCGCTGGTCAGCGCGATCCGCGCTGCATCCTTGCGAAATTCATCCGTCCTGACTGTGCCCAAGGTTCATCGCCTTTGCTGCGCATTACCCTATCAAAGGAGTGGAACCAAACCGCGACAAGACCATCGCGGGAGCAGTCAGCGCAAGATCGCGCGGCTCTTGGGTCGGTCGGCGAGCACGATCTGTCGGGAGCTTCGGCGGGGACGTTCGCCGGAGGGCGGCGAGGGCGCCTATTGCCCGCAGCGCAGCGCGGAGGAGCACGTACGGCGTCGGCGGCGGTGCAGGCCTCGGCAGAAGCTGGTGCCAGGCGGGGCGCTGTGGCGACTTGTCTGCCGCCAGCTTCTGCATTTTCGTTGGTCGCCCGAACAGATCGCGGTGACACTGGCGCGCATGCATCCCGATGATCCCGCAACTCGCGTCAGCCACCAGACGATCTATGCGATGATCTATGCGCAGGCCCGCGGGGGGTTGAAAGCCGCGATGATCGAGGCCCTGCGCCAGGCAAAGCCAAAGCGCGGCACCCGACGTCGGACCCTGGCGGGCAGTGCCATCGTCCCGAAATCCTTGAAGATTCTGTACCGCCCGGAAGAGGTCGCCGCCCGCCTGATCCCCAGGCACTGGCCCTACGGCGATTGGAAGACAATCGCCTGCCGGCTAACAGGAGGGAGACGTGATCAAGGGTGCCTTCAACCGCTTCTCGGTGGGCTCCCTGGTCGAGCGCAAGACCCTTCTCGTCCTCTTCAGCAAGACGGGCGGCAACGGGGCCGAGGCGGCCCTCGAGGGTTTCACCCGCCAGATGAAACGCCTGCCTGCGCGCTTGCGCAAGAGCCTGACCTATGACCGGGGGCTCGAGATGGCCTGCCACCCCGAACTCGCCCGCCATCTGAAGATCGACATCTGGTTCTGCGACCCCCACGCCCCATGGCAGCGCGGCTCGAACGAAAACACCAATGGCCTCCTGCGCCAGTTCATGCCCAAAGGCTCAGACCTAAGCCAGCACTCCCAGAAAGACCAAGACACCATCGCAACCCTCATGAACGAACGCCCCCGCAAAACCCTCGGATGGAAGACTCCCGCCGAAGCTCTCGCAGATGAATTCGCCAGCTTCGCTCAAAACGTTGCACTTGGGTCTTGAATCCGTCCAGCGCAGATGTCCACAGGCAACTGTTGGATGTTGCAAGGAAACATAATCCCATCCCGCGTGGGCAGGCCGATCTAGTTGACCTTGCGCGTGGGCATGAATGGCAGGGGCGCGATGGGCAGACCGTCCTCGATAAGCTTGCGGGCCTCCTCCGGGCGGGCTTCGCCGTGGATCAGCCGTTCCGGGGCATCACCTTCATGGATGCGGCGGACTTCGCTGGCAAACTGAACGCCGACATATTCCGAATTCGTCTCGACATGCTTGCGCCAGGCGGTGATGGCCTTTTCCAGGTCGGAGTCCGGCCGTGACAGGTCGGGCAGGGCGGGGGTTTGGCTGGTTACGGCCGGGGTGCCGGATTGGAGCCCGGGGCTCATCAGGTCTTTTTCGACCGGGGTGTCGCCGCAGATCGCACAGGAAAGCTGACCAGCCATTTCAAGCGTTCCGAATGCATCAGCATTCTGGAACCAGCTTTCAAAACGGTGCCCGGACGGGCATTTCAGACTGTAGCGGATCATATGCGGCGTCGTTTCATGGCGAGCCTGCAAAAGCTAGGGCTTTCGCCGGAAAGGTCAATGGGGCGGGTCAGGCCTAGCGCTGGGGGCTTGCTCCGGTCACCGGCGGCCTTCGGCCGTTGGGGCGAACCCCTCGATCAGCGCTGCCAGGTCAGGCTCGCGGACCAAGGTTGCGGCTTCATCGGGGCGGAACCACTGACGCTTGCGTTCGGCCCTTTCCGGGAACTTGCTGGCAAGGTTTTCCACCCGCAGGCCGAACACTGCCACCGCGCAGGGCACCGCAGGATTTGCTGCCATTTCCTTGAGATAGCCAAAGCGGCCAAGGCTGATAGGGCTGACCACGCCTTCGACGCCGGCTTCTTCCCAGGCTTCGCGCGCGGCGGCATCTTCCGGTGACAGGCCCGTCATTGGCCAGCCCTTGGGAATGACCCAGCGGCCAGTATCGCGACTGGTGATCAAGAGGACCTCGACCCCCGCCTCGCCTTCACGCCAGCAAAGCGCGGCATATTGCATCCGTACTGCGTCTGTATCGGCACCTGGTGCCGCGACTTCTTCCCGACGACCCATGATCACGCCCATAATGCCGCCCGGTTTCCGGGTCTGGCCCTGCTCGATTTCCGTTCGGGGACTATGGCACGCACAAGCGCTGATTTACAGCGATTTTCCGCGCAATTGCTGACACACATAGCTGGATTTCCATACCTTGGGCGTTTCACTCAGGGATATGTCCGCTTTGCCCAATTTCTGTGCCTCTCTTAGTGTCGCCTGCTGCGCGCCATCCGCTGGCTTGACAGGGTGGGGCGGCTCATGCAGCACGGGGTCAAACAAGGGAGCTTCCAGATGAAGATTGCCAACCGCGAGATCGGACCGAACCACCCGCCTTTGGTCATTGCCGAGATCGGCATCAACCATGGCGGCGATCTGGCGGTGGCCAAGGAAATGGTGCGGCTGGCAGCGGGTGCGGGCTGCGAGATGATCAAGCACCAGACCCATATCATCGAAGACGAGATGACCGAGGAGGCGAAGTCGATCTTCCCGCCGAATGCCGATGTGTCGATCTGGCATGTGATGGAACGGTGTGCGCTGAAGCTGGAGGAAGAGGCAGAACTGAAGCGCTATACCGAAAGCCTTGGGCTGATCTGGATTTCGACGCCCTTTTCGCGCGCCGCCGCCGACTGGCTGGAGACGCAGGATGTGCCGGCCTACAAGATCGGCTCAGGTGAGGCGGACAATCTGCCGCTGATCCGCCACATCGCGCGCAAGGGCAAGCCCGTGATCCTGTCGACGGGGATGCAAACCATTGAAACCATTCGCGCCTCGGTAGATATTCTGGACAAGGCCGGGGTGGAGTATGCGCTGCTGGAATGCACCAACCTTTACCCAAGCCCGGCGGAAATTGTGTCCCTGCGCGGCGTGACTGATCTGAAGAACGCATTCCCCAAGGCCGTCGTCGGGTTCAGCGACCATTCTATCGGGCCGGAAATGGCGCTGGCCTCGGTGGCGCTGGGGGCCTGCATTCTGGAGCGGCACTATACCGACAGCCGTTATCGCAAAGGGCCGGACATCACCTGCTCGATGGACCCGGCGGAACTGCGGTTCCTGATTGACCGGTCGAAGGAAATCTGGATCGCGGCGAACAACCCGAAGCAACGGTCCGCGCCGGAAGAGGATGTCTACCGCTTTGCCCGTGGCTCGGTCGTGGCGGATACCGATTTGGCCAAGGGCCATGTGATCCGCGAACAGGACATCTGGGCGCGGCGTCCGGGGTCCGGGGAGATTGCGGCCTATGATTTCGACAAGGTTCTGGGCAAGCGGCTCAACCGGGCCGTGACCCGGAACACGCAGCTGGCATGGTCGGATTTCGTTTGAGAGGTTAAAGCGGGTAGCCGAATGCCGCGTAGTCGGCGTGGAAGTGATCCTTCACCGCCGCCTCTAACCGATCGAAATCGGCTTGCGACAGGCGCAGGGCTTCGAGATGGTTCGACTCGGACCGTTTGCTTCGGTTGACATGCGGCAGATTGCGGTCGGCGACGGCCAAACCTGACGCGACCAGTTGGTCCTGCCATGTGGCAATCGTTTCATAGCGAAGGATCAGGTCCGCCCGGGGTTTGGCGGCAAGCGGATAATCGGTCCACAGCACTTGCGGGCCACCGAAGACGGGTAATTCCTTCAGCACATCAAGAAAGTCGAAGGCGTCGATCCGCTTGAATTCGGGGCCAAAGAGCCGGACCAGAGCATTGTCGTTCTGCTTCAGCACCCGGTCATAGTAGTTCGACAGAAAGCGTTCAAAGGGTTCACGCACGGCAGTGATGGAAAAGCAGGCCTGCCACTGCCGTGGTGAAAGCCTCTCGCTGGCGAAGGCGTGGGAGTCGCGTTTGACATGCAGGAACTGGCGCAGGGATTTTCCGCCGGTTTTCGGGTTGTGCAGAAAAATCAGCGGCTTACCGTCGCAGACAAGGTCAGTGCGCATCGCATCGGTGGGGCGGCCCCACAATTTTGCCAGGGCCGCCTGAACAGTGTGGACGTGATCGACAAGACCGAAGGGGCCTTTGGGTCGCCGTTTCAGGGTCAAGGTCACCTCCTGCCAATCGGTGCGGGTCAGAGCGGATAGCCAAAGGCCTCATAATCACAGCGGAAATAGTCTTTCACCGCCAACTCAAGCCGCGCAAAGTCTTCAGGCGACATCTTCAGTGTTTCCAGATGGTTGGCCTCGGCCCGCTTGCTGCGGTTCAGGTGTGGGAACGACCGGCTGGAAACATCAAGCCCGGCTTGCAGCATCTGTTCCTTCCAGGTCCCGATCGTTTCATGCCGAAGGATCAGATCGGCGCGCGGTTTGGTTGAGGAGGGGTAATCCGTCCATTGGATCTGCCGACCGCTGAACTTTGGGTTCAACTCGATGACCTCAAGGAATTCGAACGGGCTGATCTTCTTGATCTCGGGGCCATACATTTTGACCAGGCCATTCTCTGCCGCCCCGAGGATCCGGTCGTAGTAGCCCGACAAGAACCGCTCGAACGGCTGCCTTACGGCTGCAATCGAGAAGGTCGCGTGCCATTGCCCGGACGAAAGACGTTCGCTGGCAAAGGTGTGTGAGGATCGCTTGACGTGCAGGAAATCGCGCAGGGATTTGCCGCCGGTCTTGGGATTGTGAAGAAAGATAACAGGGCTGCCGGCGATGATCAGGTCGGTCAGCATGCCGGATGTGGGACGACCCCACCATTTTGCAACGATCGACTGCAGGCCATGAAGGTGATCAATCAACCCGAAGGGCCCATTGGGCCGTCTGACAAGGTTCATCTCTTCAGCCTTTGCGCAAAGTCGATCCAGCAGTCTCTATATGACCAGTCCCCGAGGCTGTCGACCTGATTGGCCGCGGTACCTGGCACGGGCCTGCGTTCGGGTCGGCTAGCGGGTCAGGGTGACGCCCTTGATCTGCGGCAAGTCCTTCGAATAGCCGAAACGTTCAAAATCTGCCGCATAGGTGCGAATGATCCGGTCAAGGCTGGTCTGCGACATCCGCACCTCGCGCGGGGCCGAGACGTTCCGTTCGGGCGTATGGAAGGGGATGTCGATGCCGGTTGCCTTGCTGACACCCTGCATAACCGCGGGGAGCCCGTCTTCGAAGCGGAAGACTTGTGCGTCAAAGCAAAGATAGTCGGTCTGTGGCCGGAAATGCCCGCCGCGCCAATTCGGGTGACTTTGAATGCGCCAAAGCGAATATCGCAGCCAGGTGTTGAAGCCCATGAAGCGAAAGCGCGACAGCTGGATTGGGCCTCCGCGCCGCTGGTAGCGGTATTCCGACACCAGCCGCGCCACGGGATGGCGGACGACCGTGAAGGCATAATCGATCATCTCGGGAAGGAAGACTTTGGTCAGAACCCGGGCGGGTTGGTGCCTGGGGCCAAAGACCCCTTTCGGCATGACAAGCCTTTCGCTGAAGATCGAAGCGGTACTGTGCGCCGTGAGGTGTGAGTCAAGGGCCATTCCCGCAGTCTTAGGGATATGGATGAACAGGACTTTGGTTGAGCCAATGCGATAGATAGGCAACGGACGTTCCTCTCAGAGTTTTGGCGCGGCAATGAGGCTGCGATATCGAGCACGGATCTCGCGGCGCTTCACAAGCCACCAGAGTCGGCGAAAATGATTGCCGATCCGCAGCCGGTAATTTGGCAGACGTCGGTACCAGGGGAATTTTCGGATACCACCATATCCGCCCGGCCCGGTGGCGATCAGGCTTTCGCCGTCTTCAAGGTGGCTGGGGAAAGGCTCCAGACCGCGCAGGCGAAAATCATGGACGAAGAACCGGTTGATCTCGTGATCGGTGGGACGGGTGACGCGCTGCATGCCGGGCAGAAGCTTGGCTGCCGTGTCGCGGGTAATCAGATAGGCTCCGGTTCCGGTGGCGGGGCCCAGATAGGCGTTCAGCCGATAAGACCCAACCAGCCCCTGGCAGATCGGCTGCTTGGCGCGGATGCAGTTCAGTTTCAGGAAATCCCAATGGGCGACCGTCTGTAGACCCAGCCGGACAGCGGCCAAAAAATCGTCATGGAAGATCACGTCATCTTCCAGGATCAGCGCCACGGGTTTGCCGCTGGCAAGAAAGGCTTCCCACACCGCCAGATGCGAATGGTAGCAGCCGATCCCGCCGACAAGCACCTTGCGGCCGACGTTGCGTTCAAAGGCCGGGACATCGACGTTGGCAAGCAGACGCGCCTCTTCCGCCTTGCCGTCGACGCCGGGAAACAACGTGTAGGCAAGGCCCAGCTTTTCCAGCCGCGCCTCCATCCTTTCGCGGCGGGCCGTGGCGCGAGGCAGGTTGATCAACCAGACCGGCAGGTCCTGTAAAAGGTCGGTCATGCGTCGTCTCCAATCCAGGCCTTGCGCAACCACCTGCAGGGGCGGGTGCTGCGCAACGGGTCCGAGCGGTAGCCGTCGACCGCCTCGTCCATCTTTGGACGGCCATGAAAACAGACGACGCGCGCATTGGCGGGAAGGTGCGGTTCCACAAACAGGTTCAGCGGGCGCATCGGGCGGCAGTCGTATTTGAAGCTGGTGATCCAATCGTTTGGAAAGGGCTGGAAATCGCCCGCCCTGACGGCGCTGGCCGAGGTATAGGTCTGTTCCGACCCGCCCCCCAAGGCGACAGCCGCTTCGGGGTCGCGCGCCATGAAGTCGTAAAGATAGCTGTGCATTTTGGGATCAAACCGTTCGACCGAGCCATGGCCAATCGAGGGCGCGCGGCTGGAATGCTTCCACTCGCGCCGCATGCACAGCCTTCCCGGTGCAAAGTCGCGCAGATCGTCAATGGGGCCGACGACCGCGACATCCAGATCGAAAACAAGAAGCGGGCCGTTGAGATCGGGTATCAAGTCCGGACGAAACAGGCTTATCTTCTGCAACCGGCCACGTTTTGGCGCGGTTTCCATCGCCTTCAGCATCCGTTCGGCAAAGGGTTCCTTGGGCAGAGGCAGAAGCTCGACACCAGGTCCAGTCCCGCTGGCATCGTCGGTCATGCAGAAAAACCGCAGGTCGGACGTCGTGTTCCGCGCCAGCCCGGCCCGCAGCCGGTTCACGTATTCCGGCCCGTAGGCGGTTCCGAACTTGATGCAGATGCAGTTGATTTCTGGCATGGCCGTCCGGACACTACGTGTTTTTACTGCTTACCGGAAGCCGCCCTCCCTGGCAACGCGCTGCGCTATCCGCAAGGTTGCAAGCCTTGATCGCTCGGACATTTATGCCGGCATCCTGGCGCGGCTTTCAAGTGCGGCGATCTGGTCGAAAAGTAACGTTCCAGTTGCGCGCCATCCTTCCAAATTTGCCGCAATCGCGGCGCGTTCATCTGTCGAATAGGTCCAGTCCCTTTCAGATAAGGTCGACTGTGTCAGAGATTGGAGAGTGCGTAAACGCAAAGGATCTAGGCCGATGTCCTTGATCAGGGCCTCGATCTTCCAGCTGTTTGAAGACACTGCCAGAAAGGGCGTACCGGAAAGCACCGCAAGACATGCCGCGTGAAACCGCCCGGTGACAAGCATAGTGCTTTGCGAAAGCTGTGTCAGATAAGCCTCGTCATTAGAGACAAAGCGGGTGTTGGCGTGGCGTGCAAGGAAGCCACGGTTTTTCTGATCGGCGTGCCAGTCGCCAAAACGTCGACGCCAACCCGACAGATGGGTCGGAGCTGTTTTCATTGCCGTGGTGACTGGCAGAAAATCATGCCCACCCACCTTGGCAAATCGGGCAAGGGCCTCCGTTACGGATCCGTGCACGGAGCAACCGACAATAACCCCGGATCGGGGCAATGTGGGGCCATGCCAATGGTGGAGCATCGAAAGGTCGCCCAACCAAAGGACCTTACGACCGGTTTCTGATGCCATATCGCTGGCGGAGCGACTGTCCCGACAGGCCAGTATGTCGAAATCCTGCAGAAGACGCGCCCAATCTGGCGGGTTCTGCTGCCATAGGGCGTTGATCAATGCCACACGCCCACCGCGTGCTTTGACCCTTGCACCGGCTTCAAGTAGCCAGCGCCCGCGTCGCTTGCCATGGTGCAGCGTACCCTCGCCGTTGATCACCACCAGGTCAGCTTCGTCGATCCTCTTGACGAGTGCAGGGTCACGTCGCCAGTCTGTTCCGACCTTGATCGAGGGCAGGTCGTACAGGCCACGCTTGGCCAGTTCGGTCCGGATTGTGCGCATAACGCGCGCGCAGCCGAAATGAGTGCCGCCCTCATCGGTATCGTTAAGCAAGACGACCCTGTTCGGTTGCAAGACGCGCTCCTTTTCGGTGCCCGTGCCTTAACAGCACTTTTGTCCAAGCAAAAGGTAGTCTCGGCAATGCCGATAGCCGTTGCCGTTTCCGGACAAATGCGCAAAACAACCTTATGACCCGTCACCTCCTTTTCCTTACCGGGACCCGCGCCGATTTCGGCAAGCTGGAGCCCTTGGCGATTGCCGCCCGCGATGCCGGGCATCGGGTGACCTTCTTCGTCACCGGCATGCACATGATGGAGCGTTACGGGCTGACCCGGAACGAAGTGCGGCGCATGTCGGGGGTGGGGGTCGAGGAATTCGTCAACCAGTCCGAAGGCGATCCGCAGGACCTGATCCTTGCGCGCACGGTAGCCGGGTTTTCCGCCTATGTCGCAGCTTCGAAGCCCGACTTGATCGTATTGCACGGCGACCGGATCGAGGCGTTGGCGGGGGCATTGGTCGCGGCCACGAACTATGTCCGCTCGGCCCATATCGAGGGGGGCGAGGTGTCGGGCACGATTGATGAGGTGTTTCGGCACTGCAACACCAAGCTTTGCACCTATCATTTTGTGTCCTCGGACGCCGCCGCCCGCCGGGTCATGGCCTTGGGCGAACCGGCGGAAACCATTCACGCCATCGGCTCACCCGAACTGGATTTCCACGCGCGGCCCTCGGGTGTGACGTTGGCGGAGGTGCGCGCGCGTTATGAGATTGCCTTCCCGGATTATGGGATCGTGACCTTTCATCCTGTCACCTCAGAGCAGGATACGATTGGTGCGCAGGCCCAGGGCCTTTTCGGGGCATTGGAGGCCTCGGGGCGGCAGTTCGTTGTGATCGCGCCGAACAATGACCCCGGATCGCAGGATATCTTCGCCGTGATGGAACGCCTGCCGAAGGATCGGTTCCGGCTGCTGCCCTCGATGCGGTTCGCGCATTTTAGCGAACTGATGAAAAGCGCCGCCTGCATGGTCGGCAATTCCAGCGCTGGGGTACGCGAGGCTCCGTTCCTGGGCTTGCCGTCGCTGGATATCGGCACCCGGCAAACGAACCGGTCAGATGCGCCGTCGGTTACCGCCTGCGATGCCGGGGACCGGGCTGCGATCCTTGGTTTCCTGCGCGACCATTGGGGCAGGGTGGCCACGCCGCATCACGGCTTCGGCCAAGGCTCGGCGGCGGAACGCTTCGTCGAAGTGTTGGCCCGGCCCGACTTCTGGAACCTCAGCCTGCAAAAGGCCTTCCGTGACATCGCCTAAGCCAAAGGGCCTTGGCCTAAGGGCCTATCTGGCCGTGTCGCGGGCTATTCCCTTGGCTGCGCCGGTGCTGCTGAGGCGTCGTCTTGCCCGAGGCAAGGAAATCCCTGGCCGCTGGCGGGAAAAGCTGGGTGAGGCGTCTCTGCCCCGGCCCGAAGTCCCGCTGGTCTGGCTGCATGCCGTGGGCCTGGGGGAAGTGCTGGCCCTGCGCGGGCTGATTGCGGCCATGGCGGCCCGTGTGCCAGAGGCGGAATTTCTGGTCACCTCTACCACCCGCGGATCGGCCGAGGTTATGGCCGGAAACCTGCCGCCCCGCACACGGCATCAGTTCCTGCCCCTCGACGCCCCACGCTATTTGGCGCGTTTCCTGGACCACTGGCAACCCGCGCTGTCGGTCTGGGCGGAGCAGGACCTCTGGCCCGGCGCGGTGGTCGCCACGGCCCGGCGCGGCATTCCCTTGGCGCTGGTCAATGCAAGAATGAACGCGGATGCCTTCGCCCGCCGCCGGCGCTGGCGCGGGCTTTACGCCGATCTTTTCGCCCGGTTCCGGCTGATCCTGGCGCAGGATGAAGCGACTGCAGGTCATCTGAGAAAGCTTGGAGCGTCAGGCGTCCGGGTGGCGGCCTCGCTCAAGGCGGCGGCCCCGCCCCTGACCGCCGACCCCATGGCGCTTGCCACCGCGCGTGAGGCGCTGGCCGGGCGGCGGGCAGTGCTGCTGGCGTCGTCCCACCCCGAAGACGAGGCAGCCTTGTTCACCGCGTTACGTGGCCAGCCAGACGCGCCCCTTGTGCTTATCGCGCCCCGCGATGCCGGGCGGGGGGGCGAGATTGCTGCCCGTGCCGCAGAACACGGGTTTTCGACCACGCGCCGCAGCAGGGGTGAGGGTCCGGAAGCCCCGATCTGGATCGTGGATACGCTTGGTGAAATGGGCCTTTGGTACCGTGTTTGCCCTGTAAGTTTGATCGGCGGCAGCTTTGGTGCAACCGAAGGCCATAACCCGTGGGAGGCCGCCGCCTTGGGCTCGGCCATCCTGCATGGCCCCCGCGTCGCCAACTTTGCCGGGGATTTTGCCGCGCTGCATGCCGAAGGGGCTGCACAGTCCGTCTTCACCGAAAGCCTGGCCGCCGCCATCACCGGGGATCACGCCGAAATGTCGCGCCGCGCGGGCCATCTGTCGCAGGCCGCACGGGGGGCGCTGGCACCACTGGCCGAGGAGCTTCTGGCCTTGGGGGGCTTGGCATGAGGCTATGGCTTTTCCTGCGGCTCTGGTCGCTTCTTTGGCACCTATGTCTGCCCATCATATTGATCTACCTATGGAAAAGGGCCCGCAAAGACCCGCTTTACAACCAGCATCTGGGCGAACGCTTTGGCCGCTATGGCCGGGACCTGCCCGGCGCGATCTGGGTACATGCAGTATCGCTGGGCGAGCTTCGATCCGCCGTCCCCCTGATCCGCGCCCTTCTGGACCGGGGCGAAAAGGTGGTGACCACCCATTTCACCCCTGCCGGTCGGCGCGAGGCGGAACGGGCCTTCGCCCCCGAAATTGCAGCGGGCCGGCTTTCGGCGGTCTGGGTTCCGTTCGAGACATCGTGGGCCTATGCCGGCTTCTTCCAGGCCTTCCGGCCGAAACTGGGTCTGGTCATGGAAATTGAAATCTGGCCCCGGATGATCTTTGCCGCCAAGAGCGCGGGCGTGCCACTGTTCATGTGCAACGCGCAATATCCCACAAAATCAATGGCTCGCGATGCGAAGCTAAAGCTGCGTCACAGGCTGATGCAGGGCTATGCCGGGGCCTTCGTCAAGTCAGACCTGCAACGGGACCGCTTCGCCTCGGTCGGCGTGCGCAACATCCAAGTCACGGGAGAGCTGCGGTTTGACCAGCCGATCCCCGAGGCGCAGCTGGAGGCCGCCCGCGCCCTGCGCCCATTGATAAAGGCGCCGCGGGTGATCGCGTTGGCCTCGATCACCCAGCCGGAAGAGGCGCTGTTCCTTGATGTCATCCAGCGGCTGATGGCCACACCCGAGCCACCATTGATCATCCTGATCCCCCGCGCGCCAGAAAGGTTCGGCCTTGTGGCCGAGGCGTTAGCGGTGCGTGGGCTGACAAGTGCGCGGCGGACTTCGCTTCTTGATCAAGGCCTTGTCCTGACAGATCCTGATGCGGCGCAGCCCCTGCGCGCGGGCACTGTCTTGCTTGGCGATAGTCTCGGAGAGATGTATTTCTACCTGGAAATGGCTGACCGCGTCGTCATCGGGGGCGGCTTCCAGCCCAAAGGGTCGCACAACATAATCGAGCCGCTAGCCCTGGGCAAACCGGTGATCGTCGGTCCCGAAATCCACACGATCGAATACCCGGCGGTCGAGGCGATTGCCGCCGGGGTCTGCCTGCAAAGTACGGCTGAAACCCTGGCCTCCGATGTCGAAGCCTGGCCCGATCCCGCGCCAAAGGAGATTGCAGACTTCATTGCAGCCCATTCCGGCGCAGGTGCCCGGACAATGGCGGCGATTGAGCCCCTGCTTAAACCTTGACCAGACCGTCGCGCAGCTGCTCGGACAGCAGGAACTCGACCAACCGCATGTCATAGGGCGTGTCGATGTCGTGGCAGCGTTCCGACGGGATCACGCAAGGGATCACCCGGCCCTCATAAATGGTCTTCGCGCGGCGCAAGTAGGCAGGGTCGACCACATAGACCAGACCCACGTGCTCATAGACCACCGGCGCATTCTGCCGCGCCCAAACCCCACCGGGAAGGGGCTTTGATACCTGCAGCCTTCCAGTGCCGTCCAACTCGACCATGTTGAAATATGGATTCTTTCGCGCCTCGCAGACGCTCATAACCATGTCTGGATGTTCGATTTGGTAAAGTTTCAGCGCGCTGTCGATATCCTCGGGCAGCCGAAGGGGTGAGGTGCAGTCAAGATCAAGAAAGGCCGAAACCGGCCCGATCAGCGCTTCGCTGGCCGCCAGCGCATGTTGCCAGACCCCCCATTTCGGCGCGGTGTCGGTGGCCAGCTCCGCCGGGCGCAACCCGATCTCCAAGGCACCCCGCTTCACCGCGTGGCCATAGATTTCCTCGTCATCGGTGGAAACCACCACCGCCCCCACGCGCGGATTGGCGAAAAGCTGGTCAAGCGACCAGTCAATCAGGGGCTTGCCGCACAGAAGCCGAAAGTTCTTGCCCGGAACGCCTTTCGAGCCCTTCCGCGCGCCGATGTGACCAAGGATCATCGCACTCTCCCGTTTCGCACCGACTTAAGCCGAAATCGACCCAGCGACCAGAGGCGGGTGCTTTTGCGGCCATTCGGTCGCGCGATGATAGGCCTGACCGATGGCCAGAACCCCGGCATCATCACCGGATCGCCCAATGATCTGCATGCCCGACGGCAGACCCTCGAGCGAAAATCCGACCGGCACCGAAAGGGCGGGCAGACCGATCAGGCTGGCAGGGATCACGACCTCCATCCAGCGGTGATAGGTGTCCATCTTGCGGCCCGCCACGACCTCAGGCCAACGCCAGTCGGCCGGGAAGGGCCAGACCTGCGCCGTGGGCAGGACCAAGGCGTCATAGCGGTCGAACAGCCGCGCGGCATCGGTATACCAGCGGCTGCGGATCGTGCTCGCCTCAAAAAGCGCCGCGACGGTAAGGCCTTGGCCCTGTTCGATTTCCCACAGGGTCTCCGGCTTCGTTAGGGCGCGCTTGGCCGGGTTTTCGGCCAGTTCACGCAAGCCGTTACCGTTCAGCGCGGCGCGCAAAGTGATCCAGCTTTGCCACAGCTTTTCCGCCGGGAAAGGTGCCGCCAGCGGTTCGACCACGGCCCCAAGGCCCTCCAGCACAGAAAGCCCCGTTTCGCAGGCGCTAAGAATCCCCGGCTCCATCGGATAGGCGCCACCCCAGTCGGCAAGCCAACCGATCCGCAGGCCCTTCACGCCGCGATCAAGGCCCGAAAGCACGTCAGGCACGGCGCGCGGGAAGGGCATTTCCGGGTTTTCACCTGCCTGTACCAGCAACAGCCCGGCAATATCATCGACCGTGCGCGCCATCGGGCCTTCGGTCGACAGCGTCCCGATGAAGCTTTCGCCTTCTGCATCCGAGGGCACCAGCCCCCAAGACGGACGGAACCCATAGACGTTGCAGAACCCCGCCGGGTTGCGCAGCGACCCCATCATGTCCGACCCATCGGCCACCCAGGCCATCCGCGTGGCCAAAGCCGCCGCCGCCCCGCCCGAAGACCCGCCCGCACTGCGGTCAAGGTTATAGGGGTTCCGCGTGACGCCAAAGATCGGGTTGAAACTATGCGACCCCTGGCCCCATTCCGGCACATTGGTCTTGGCCGTGAAAATCGCCCCCGCCGCGCGCATCCTTGCGGCAAGGATATCGTCGGCAACCGGCACATGGTCCTTCCAGATCGGCGAGCCAAAGGTCGTGCGCAACCCCTTGGTTGCCACCAGATCCTTGACGGCAAAGGGAATTCCATGCAGCCAGCCTTGCGGCGCCACATCATCCAAAGCCCGTGCTTCGGCCATCAAGGCATCTGCATCGCGCAAGGACACCAGCGCATTCACCGCCCCGTTCACCATCTGGACTTGGGCAAGCCAGGCCGCCATCACGTCGGATGGCGCTACTTTCCGCGCATGGATCGCGGTTGAGAGCTCGGTTGCAGACCACTCCAGCATGGTTTTCCCTTCGCCAAATATTCTCGGGGGGGCTTGGCGGGCTCGTCGCCCCCAACGTGCGGGCGACGAGCCCGCCAAACCAAAGAAATGTGCCGGGGTCGATCCGACCCCGGCACTTCGGTCAATTGACCCTGATCACTTCTGCAGCTCGGTCCAGATCGCGGTCATGTACTCGCGCGACTTTTCGCTGCAAATCGGGTAGAAGTGTCCAGCTGCCTTGAACTCTTCCGGGATGACGACCTCCGGTGCGGTCGCCATTTCGGGGTCCATAAAGGCGTCGGACCCGGCAATACCGTTGGCATAGCGCGCAAAGTTCGAGATCATTGCGGCGTTTTCAGGCTTGGTGATGAAGTCGATGAACTTGTAGGCCTCTTCGACGTTCTGCGCGTCTTTCAAGAGCATCACGCTGTCCATCCACATGATATAGCCTTCACGCGGATAGCCATAGGCGACATCGGGGTTGGCCAGACGGACGCGCATCGACGATCCGTTCCAGTTCACCGAAGCAGCCCAGTTGTTGTTGGACATGTTTTCAGTCGCGCCATAGTCCATGGAGATCCAGTCGGGCTTGGCCGCCATCAGGGAATCGCGGACCTTCTTCAGGACATCAAGGTCTTCCGAGCAGAGTTCGCCGCCATGATACATCGTGGCCAGGCCGATGACGTCCATCATCTCGGGGACGACGTTGATCTTGCCCTTCAGCTCGGCCGGCACTTCCAGGAACACGGCCGAGGTGTTGATGTCGCCGCCATAAATAGCGGTGTTGACTGCGACGCCCGTGGTGCCCCACTGCCACGGAACCGAGTATTTGCGGCCGGCATCCCAGGACACGTTCATCCATTCCGGTGCGATGTTGCCGTGGTTCGGCAGTTTCGTCAGGTCAAGTTCGGTCACAAGACCCTTTTCGATGAAGATCGGCACATAGTTGGCCGAAGGCACGACCAAGTCAAAGCCGTGGCCGCCGGCCTCGATCTTGGAAAGGGCTGTGTCATTGGAATCGTAGTCAGTCACCGTCACCTTGATGCCGGTTTCGGCTTCGAACTTGGCAAGAAGCTCGGGGCTGGTGTAGTTGCCCCAGTTGAAAAGCTGCAACGTGCCTTCAGCCGAGGCAAGCCCGCTTGAGGCGAGCAGAAGTGCGGTAGTGGTCAGAAACTTTTTCATTTTCGTCTCCCGTTTGGTCAGGTTCAGTCATTTTTTCGTGTCAGAAGGAAGAAAGCCGTCAGCATCAAGACGGTAATCAGCAAAAGCCCGGTTGAGATTGCGTTGATCTCGGGTGTCATCTGTCTGCGCAACTGACCCAACATATAGGTCGGTAGCGTGTCCTGTCCGGCTGACTTTACGAACTCGGTAATGACCACATCGTCAAGGCTGACGACGAAGGCCAGCATTGCCCCGGCAATGATCCCCGGCATCAAAAGCGGTAGCGTGACGCGCCGAAAGGTCATCCATGGCGAGGCGTAAAGATCGGCTGCAGCGGTTTCCAGTGTCAGGTCCATGCCTTCAAGCCGGGCGCGGATCGGCAAGTAGGCAAAGGGAATGCAAAATGCGGCATGGGCCAGGATAAGATAGCCAAGGCCGTGGATACCAGTCAGCGTCCTGATCATCCCGAAGACGATCATCAGCGCCACCGCTGTCACGATTTCAGGCACCATGAGCGGCTGGTTGATCATCACATAGATCAGGGTTTGGCCCTTGAATGCTGCCCTTCGGGTGGTTCCCAGCGCGGCCATGGTTGCCAATACAGTGGACATGACCGCAGCAAGGCTGGCGATTGTCAGTGACCGCAGGGTTGCGTCCTTCACTTCGGCGTTCGCCCAGGCCTTCTGATACCAGACGAGTGAAAACTCGCCCCAATTGCCCATCGTCACTTCGGAATTGAAGCTGAAGACCACGAGGGTCAGGATGGGCAGGTACAGCGCCAGAAAGGCCAGTACCGCGATGGTGGCAAATCCCGGAAGGCGGGAAACCGAGAAGCCGGACCTAGCCATTCCGTTTCTCTCCATTCGCGACCTTGACATAGTACAGCAGCGCCAGTGTCACGATGACCAGAAGGGTCAGCGACAAGGCCGCGCCAAGGGGCCAGTTCTTGCCCTGTCCAAACTGAAGATCGATCAAGTTACCAAGCATCATCTGCTTGCCGCCGCCCAAGACGCGCGGAGTGACATAGGCCCCAAGCGAGGGTACGAACACCAAGATCGACCCGGCAATGATACCGGGCTTCACGACGGGAAGAATGATCCGGCGAAGGATCTGCCAGCGCCCGGCATAAAGGTCATAGCCCGCCTCAAGCAGCCGCATGTCAAAGCGGTCGATCGCGGCAAACAACGGCAGTACCATCAGCGGAAGGTAGACATAGGTCATGCCGGTGAAGATCGCGACGTCCGTGTACATAAGATGGAGCGGTTCGCTGACAATGCCCAGCTTCAGTAGCAGCACGTTCAGAATACCCTCGTTGCGGATGACTTCGTTGATCGCATAGGTGCGGATCAGAAGGTTCGTCCAAAACGGGATCGTGATCAGGAAAAGCCACATTGCACGTTGCCGTGGCGGTCTGGTCGCGATGAACCAGGCGGTGGGGAAGCCAACAGCAAAGGTCGTAAGCGTCGTCAGCAGCGACAGCTTGACCGACCGCCATAGGATCGACAGATGCGCATCGGCCCAGACATAGGTGTCTGTGAAGATATCCTTGGTCCAAAGAATCTGCGACCAGCCTTTGGTTGAAAATGCCCAGACGACATTGCCGTGGGTTCCAGCTTCAAGGAAGGAATAGAGCAGGATGATCAGAAGCGGACCGACGGCGGCAAGCCCAAGCACGACCAGCGCCGGTATCGACAGAATCCAGCCGTTGCGGGCCGAAGTCCTGGCCGAGGTTTCTTCGGCGGGGCTCATCTCAGTCCTCCACCACCTGAACCGAGGAGTCAGCAAACCGGATGCCGACCAGCTGACCTTCGGCTAGGCCTGCTTCGCCCGAGGCTGGGCTTTGCAGTCGCGCGACGATCTCGGTCCCGTCAGAGAGCGACAGATAGCAATGGGTGTCGGTGCCAAAATAGACCAGCGTGCGCACCTTGGCTTTCAGATCACCGTCATTCTCCGCACCAAGACGCAACTGTTCGGGGCGCACGACTACTGTGATCTTTCCACCCGCCTTCAAGCCCACAACCCTGATCGTCTCGCCCGTTGCCAGCTTCAGCGCGCCATCGGCGGCCTCGCCGGTCAGGAAGTTCGACTCGCCGATGAAATTCGCGACGAAGCGGTTCTTCGGGTGGATGTAGATGTCCTTGGCCGTGCCAACCTGCTGGATATTGCCGTTCGACATGACCGCAATGCGGTCGGACATGGTCAGGGCTTCTTCCTGATCATGGGTCACGAAAACAAAGGTAATCCCGGTTTCCGTCTGCAGGCGTTTCAGTTCGATCTGCATGGCCTGACGCAGCTTCAGGTCCAGCGCCGACAGGGGTTCGTCCAGCAGCAGAACCTTCGGTGCAGGGGCAAGGGCACGGGCGAGGGCAACCCGCTGCTGCTGGCCGCCGGAAAGCTGGCTGACCTTGCGGTTGGCGAATGTGTCCAGCTTCACCAGCGCCAGCATTTCGTCGGTGCGAGCTTTCACCTTGGCCGCAGGCTGGCCCAGCATCTGCAGGCCGAAAGCCACGTTCTGGGCGACGGTCAGGTGCGGGAACAGGGCGTAGGACTGAAAGACCGTGTTCACCGGGCGCTTGTTCGGCGGCAGGTTGGTGATGTCGGCGCCGTCCAGCAGGATCACCCCACCCGTCGGCATCTCGAACCCCGCGATCAGCCGCAGCAGCGTGGTCTTGCCACAGCCCGAGGGGCCGAGGAGCGTGAAAAACTCCCCCTTGCGTATATCGACCGAAACATCGTCAAGTGCCCTTACGGCTGCTGCACCCTGGCCAAAGGCCTTGACGACATTCTGAACCGAGATGGCAATGTCTGCGCCCACGTAAGTCTCCCCCAACCGGACTTTTGATCATACTGTCTGGGCCGTACCCTATAAGGCAAGCGATTCCTTCAGCCCGGTCCTGCCTTCGCGGCGCGTTTGGCTGCCCAGGGGGCGGCGCGCTCAACTTCTGCGCAAAGCGCAATCAAAAGCTCATCCTGCCCGAAGGCCGCCGCCAGATGCACACCAATCGGCAGCCCGTCCTTGGACCAGCCCAAAGGCACGCTGGCGGCCGGTTGGCCCGAGGCATTGAAGATCGCGCAGAACGGAGAGTAGGCGAAAATCCCTTCCGGGCCCGTGCGATAGGCGACGTAGTCCTCGGTCTGGTGCGAGAAACGTCCGACTTTCGCGGGCGGTTCGGCAAGGGTCGCCGACAAAAGAATGTCGGGGCCTTCGCAGAAGACCGCCGCCATCTGGCGGCCGAAGGCGTGGATTTCGCCGACTGCTTCCAGATAGCGGGTCGGGTGCAACGTCTGAGCATAGGCCCAGGCCCCGCGCCCGACCCCCTCGACCTCATCTGCATGCGGCGCGCGGCCGCCGATTTTCGACCGGACCGACAAAGCCGCCCCGATGCCGACGATATCGGTCCAGGCCCGCATCATCATCGCAACGTCAGCCCTGGGGCGAACGGGTTCGACGATATGGCCCAGGCTTTCCAACAGACGGCCCGTGGCGCGGACCGCTTCGACGACTTCGGGATGCACAGGTTCACCGGTAAAGGTCGTGTCGCAGATCCCGATCCGTAGCCGTCCTGGTGGGCGGCTGATTGCCTGCGCATGGCCCTGAACCAGGGGCGGGGCGCAATAGGGCGCACCAAGATCCGACCCTTCGCAGGCGTCCAGCATTGCCGCCGTATCGCGCACCGACCGGGTCAGGAACCCGTCAATCGCCATGCCCGCCCAGCCCTCGCCGGCATAGGGGCCATCGGGCAGCCGCGCCCGTGTCGGCTTGAACCCGAACAGCCCGCAGGACGACGCCGGGATCCGCACCGAACCCCCACCATCCGAGCCATGGGCAAAGGCCACAATCCCGGCAGCCAC
This sequence comes from Paracoccaceae bacterium, assembly GCA_947504705.1. Taxonomy (GTDB): domain Bacteria; phylum Pseudomonadota; class Alphaproteobacteria; order Rhodobacterales; family Rhodobacteraceae; genus Tabrizicola. Next base: position 114,725 of record CANNIA010000001.1, on the reverse strand, counting down.
GGCAGCCCCCGCCCCGCCGGATGACCCGCCAGAGGTATGATCCAGATTCCAAGGGTTTCGGGTCGGCCCGCCATAGACGGCACTCTCAGTCGCCGCCCCGATCCCACCCTCGGGGCTGGTGGTGCGACCGAAAGTGACGACGCCGGTCGCTCGGATCCGCTCGAATATGCTTGAATTCCGCTTGTAGACGGTATTGGCAAACAGGCGTGATCCGTTGTGCGACGGGAAATCCCGCGCCTCGCAGCCCAGATCCTTGATCAGGAACGGCACGCCCCGGAACGGCCCATGCGGCAGGCCATCGGCGATGGCTTTCCGTGCCACAGCCTCCTGCATCAGAACGACTGCATTGATCGCCGGATTGCGCGCCTCGACCGCCGCAAGGGCTGCGTCCAGCAATTCGCTTGCCGAAACCTCGCCCCGTGCCACACGGGCCGCAAGCTCTGTTGCGTCCGCCGCTCCCAGATCACCGATCACGATTTCCCCCCAAGGTTGTTAAGCAAGTCTTGCGACTCGCCGAAGATAGATCACGCCCCCGAGCGGCAAGTTATGTCGGTTTCAGCGTTACTTTGGCACAAGATGCGGCCCCAGGGCCGGGCCAATGGTTTCGGGCAGAATCGGCTTGGCCAAAAAGCCGTCCATCCCGGCGGCTTCGATCTCGCGGCGCTGCTCGGGCATGGCCCCCGCGGTCATCGCAACGACCGGGATGCGCTTGCCGGGAATCTGCCGCAGACGGCGAAATGTCTCAAACCCGTCAAGGCCCGGCATTGCCATGTCAAGTAGCACCAGATCGACCGCGGTCCCGGCCAAAAGGTTAAGCGCTTCGGCACCGCTGGCCGCCCCAAGCGCCTCGGCCCCAAGGGCGCGCAACAGGCCCGCTGCCACCATCCGGTTTGTTGCGACATCGTCAACGACAAGAATGCGGCGACCGGTCAGGTCCAGAACCTCGGCCTTGGGCGGCGGCGGGCAGGCGGGTGCTTTAACGCGCAGCCGGAACGCGGCCCCGGAAGTTGAGGGGACCAATTCCAAATCGCCCCCCATCTGCCGCGCCAGCGAACGGCTGATCGCAAGCCCAAGGCCAAGACCGGGTTGCAGCGAGGTGCCACGGCGGAAGGGCTCGAACAGCGTCTTGGCAATATCAGCCGGAATGCCCGGCCCATGGTCCGTGACATCGACAGTCAGCAAGTCATCCGCTTGGCTTACGCTGACCCTGACACCCTTTCCGGCAGCATGTTTCAGCGCGTTCGAGATCAGGTTCGTCAGGCACTGGCGCAAACGTTGGGCATCCAGAAAGGCAAATTCCGGAACGCTTGGCCCGATAGCAAAGGTAAAATTGCTTTCGGCCTGTGCCGTCATCGGTGCAGCAATTGCCACGGTCGAGGCGACAGCTCCGCGCAAATCGGTGGGCTTGGGCGTGATCGAAAGCTTGCCCGCGTTGATCGCCGAAAGGTCCAGAACATCGTCAAGCACTTCCGCCAGCCCCCGGGCCGAGGTGACCAGCGTCTGCAACCTTTCGCGTGAAAACCCCTTGGCCGCTGCTGCCTCGACCTCACCAAGGCCGATGATTGCGTTCAAGGGGGTGCGAAGTTCGTGGCTCATTTGCGCCAGAAACATGCTCTTGGCTGCATCGGTGGCCCGGGCCTGCGCCAGACTTCGGGCGCTGGTGTTGTGCAGGTCGTGGTTTCCCAGCATCGCAAGCACCGCATAAGTGACCGCCGTAAGGGCCGCGACAGTCGAAATGCTCAGGCCCAGCATGTTGCCTTCGCGGATCCAGTGATAGGCGTTGAAGCCAAGGATGATCGCGGTGGCTGTCGTCATGCCAGCGATGCCATAGGGCAGATGGATCGACCGGACGGAACTCAGCTGCAAAAGCGTGATGATCCCAAGCCCCGCAGCAAGCGCCTTTGCATAGGGGTCGTCGACCAGCGAGGTGAGGCCCGCCGCCGTGCTGACGCAAGCCGCCATAACCACAACCAGCCCTAGGGTTGCCAAGTATTTCAGCGGGGATCGGGCCGGGTCCAGCTGGCGCTGAAGACGGATCGACAGGGTTTCAGCTACGATATCGATTGCGGCCAGACCAAGCATAAGAAACTGATGGCCGAACATCGCGCAATAGGCATAGCCGCAGAACAGAAGCGTGTTGCGTTGCCAGGGCGAGGCGTGCAGCACGTCGTACTGGCGGGCAAGCTCGTCGACCATACGGTCGTGGTCGGCGCCTTGCTTGCACACGAGCCTGAAGAGTGTGTCTTCCATCTGCGGTCGGGTCCGGATGCTGCGGGCGTGACCCCGTGGATAGTGGGCGCTTGGCCCCTGCGGTCAAGGATTATCCGGGCGGGGTGAGTGTCAGGTCCTGCCGGAGTGCTCCGTCACTGCCAAAGATCAGGATGTGGTCGTCAGTGGTGACGACGGCGATCCAGCCCGTGCCAAAGGTCACCGCCTCGGCCTTGACGCCCTCGGGCAGGATGAAAGTCTCGGGCAGGGCCGGCACCGATGCGGTCATCACCCGCGGCATGCGGGTGACAAGCAGGGCGACCACGGTTATGACACCTCCGATCATCGTCAGGGTCAGGACGACGACCAGCCATTTCAAAAGCCGCAGGCTGGGCGGCAGGGCCGCATCGGGGGCGTCGGGCGTGGTGGGATCAGACATGGACGAGCCTTTCGAAGACGGAGATGACGTCGCGGTCGATGCGGGGAGCCTTGCCGTCACCATCGGCCCGGACGCGCCCAACCGCCTTGATAAGGCGCTTGCCGCCGCCGTGCCAGAGGAAGCGGCGCTGTCGCGGTCCCGTCTGATGCGGATGATCGCCGAGGGGGCGGTCAGCCGGGATGGGGTGGTTGTGACCGACCTGAAGGCCAAGGTGGCCGAGGGGGAGGTCTACCTTGTCCGACTTGATCCGGCAGTTTCGGTCGAGACGCTGGCCGAGGATATCCCGCTGTCGGTGATCTGGGAGGATGCCGACCTGATCGTCATCGACAAGCCCGCCGGGATGGTCGTCCACCCCGCGCCGGGCTCGCCTTCGGGGACGCTGGTGAACGCGTTGCTTTTCCACTGCGGCGACACGCTGTCGGGGATCGGCGGGGAACGCAGGCCGGGGATCGTGCACCGGATCGACAAGGATACGACGGGCCTTCTGGTCGTGGCCAAGTCTGACCGGGCGCATCATGGGCTGGCGCGGCAGTTCGAGGATCACTCGGTCACCCGGCATTATCTGGCGGTGGTTCATGGCGTCCCTTCCGCCGCCGACCCCCGGCTGCGGGGGCTGCGGGGGGTCAGCTTCGAGGCGGCAGGATTGCTGAAAATCGCGACCCACCTTGCCCGCCACAAAACCGACCGACAGCGGCAGGCGGTGGTCTGGGATCAGGGCCGCCATGCCGTCACGCGGGCGCGGGTGGTGGAGGGGTTCGCGGGTCAGGCGGCGCTGGTTGACTGCTGGCTGGAGACGGGCCGCACCCATCAGATCCGGGTTCACCTGGCCTATGCTGGGCATGGGTTGGTGGGGGACCAGACCTATGGGGGCAAGAAACGGCTGGGGGCTGTGCTGGGGCAGGGGGCGGAGGTTGGGAACAGCTTCCCCCGGCAGGCCCTGCATGCGGCGAGCCTGGGGTTCGATCATCCGGTCACCGGGGAGAGGTTGGAGTTCACCTCTCCGCTGCCGCCCGATCTGGCCGGGTTGATTGGGGCCTTGAGGGGGGAATGAGGGGATCTGTCCACGGTGGCCGGATTCTGACAATCGTTGAATATCAACCTGTTGCGCGTGGGCATTAGGGTGGCGTAAACTTTTGGCCGGGGCCTCAAAGGGCACCCCTTTAACGAAGTTTGGCTTGACAGGCTCAACCTGCGCTTGGTCTTTTGGGGGAATGGGTCAGGGCATTGTTGGGGGTGATTGGCATGGGTTTTGGGATTGGACGGGGCGCGGCGCCGTGCAGAGGTGGCGGCCTTTCATGGGCGCAGGTGGCGGGGTGATCAGCGGGATCATCTTCGTGATCCGCCCCGTTCCAGGCCTCTAAGCGCCCACGGATGCCAGTCCCTTCGAAAAAAAGCTTGTTCTACTAGCGGATTCGGGCGATTCAGACCTCCAGCCGCACGCCACTACGAGAGCATCGGACAGAACTTGACTTTGCATTCCGTGAGGAACTGACGATGACACTAGACCTAAATTACCGTCGAGAAATTGATGGCTTGCGTGCGTTTGCTGTAGTTCAGGTCATACTTTTTCATGCTGGGTTCAGCGTATTTAATGGTGGCTATGTCGGTGTTGACGTTTTTTTGTGATCAGCGGATACCTTATCACCAGTATTTTGATTGCCGAGCTGCAGAAGGGCGAATTCTCGATCCTTCGATTCTACGAACGCCGGGTGCGTCGCATATTGCCTGCTCTGTTTGTCATTGTGTTTTCTTGTTTGCCTTTTGCGTACTTCTGGATGTTGCCACCGCAGCTCGAAGACTTTTCTCAAAGTTTGCTTGCCGTGCTCACATTCTCGTCGAACATTCTGTTTTGGCAGGAGGAGGGATATTTTGCGGCCACCGTCGAGTTAAAGCCACTTCTTCATACATGGAGTCTTGCCGTCGAAGAGCAATACTATTTGCTGTTTCCGATATTCATGATTTTTGTATGGCGGTTTGGCCGAAAAGTCGTCTTTTGGACCGTGATTGCAATAACGCTGGTCAGTTTCATTTTGGCAGAATGGGGATCGCGCATTGACGCTACCGCAAGTTTCTATCTGATACCTTTCCGTGCCTGGGAGCTATTTGCCGGATCGCTCTGTGCGTTCCTGTCGGTCGATCGGACGCCATATCGCAGCAATAGTTTAGCCGGGATCGGTTTGGCGATGATCGTCTTCTCGATCTTTGCCTACGATGTCAACACACCTTTCCCTGGCATATATGCAGTTGTTCCGGTTGCCGGCACGGTACTTGTCATCCTGTTTGCGTCTCAGGAAACATGGGTCGCGAAACTACTTTCGATGCGGGTATTCGTTGGGTTAGGCCTGATTTCCTACAGCGCTTACCTATGGCACCAACCGCTCTTCGCCTTTGCACGACTGCGAAGTGCAAATGAACCTAGTGCCATGCTGATGATCGGCCTGTCTGTGGCTGCGCTGTTATTGGCTTGGGCAACCTGGTACTTTATCGAACAGCCGTTCAGAAGAAAGAATGGCTCCTTTGTTGCGACCCGACGCGGATTGGTGGCCGTTGGCAGCGTGACGGGGGTCATGCTTTTGACTGCTGGCTCAGTGGGGCAGATCGGAAGCGGCAATCCGTTTCAGCGGTTCGACAGCCGTACAGTTGAATTGATCAAATCGATGGAAAGTTTCGACGAAACTTGGGTCAACAAGATGGAGTGCCGTATGGCGCCTTTTCCGGAAAACGGAAAGAAGAACATACTTGTGATCGGTGACAGCCACTCTGGTGATCTCCTGAATGCTCTGATCCTTGCCTATGGCAGTGACGCGAACTTCTCGTCGGGAAGTATTTTTGTCGGATGTGGCAACCTATATCTGGATCGGTCACGTTTCGAGGCAGAACCCGATGCGTTAGATGTTTCGCAGTGTTCGCGTATGGACACCTATGAAAGTCTCGACACGCTTATCAAGGGCGCCGATTATGTTTTCTTGTCAAGCGGGTGGCTAGGCTTTGAGGCAAAGTTTTTCGGAGAAAGCTGGGCAATTCTGCAACGTGACTATGGCGACAAGTTCTTTGTCCTCGGCGCAAAAAGTATCTCACTCAACAAAGAGAAATTGTACAGGATGCAATTTGACGAAATTGATGGCGCCGATTTCACAATGTTCAAGTCCGAGTATAATGCGACCATCGCGAAAGTGGCGGGAGATCGATATCTTGATCCGACAAAGATCTTTTGCGCATCCGGTCCCTGCAAACTGATGCAAGACGGTAAGTCGGTTTACCGGGATGGGGCACATGTGACCCGTTACGGAACGCAGGTCATGGCAGAATGGCTGGCATCGTGGCGGGATCTGACCAAATAGATGCAGCTAGCCCCTGTTTGTCCTGCGCTTGTGCGACAATCCGCAGCAAGCGAACTGTAGGGTGCTGAAATCACGCAGTCTACGGGTTGCTTTCTCGACCGGCCTTGCGACACCTCGGGCAGGGGCAAGTGAATATCTGGTCCAATAGGAAGGCGCAGGCGGGGGGCTGTCCGCGGCCCCTGTGGTGGGCGCGGAGAGGTCTGCTGCGAGGAAGGGTTTCGGGGGCCTCGGGGGACTGATTGCGGTCGGGTGCGCGGCGGAGGGTTTGCCGCGAGGCCGCCTTTGCATGCGCAGCATATTGTCACGGGCCCGTTATCGGCGTATCAACCGCGCCATCGCCGACTCATCTCGGTAACGGCATCGGAGCCAAAGCGCGTCCCTCCTGCCAGGGGGGTAACCGGACCGACCCACGCAGCAGTGCTGCGATCCCTTGTCCGGCGAGCCAGCCTTTCCCACATCACAGTATCAATGCCCACCCAACGGTGACCCATGATTGACAACCCGCTCCCACGCGGCGATGAGCCCGAGTTGCCTTTGTTCGACGAAGAGGCGCTGGATATTGCGGACTATCTGAAATCCGAGGCCGATGCCGAGGATGACATCCACCAGAACGATGCCCACGGCCAAGGCGTCGCGGCGCTGACGCTGGGGGCGATCGGGGTGGTTTACGGCGATATCGGCACCTCGCCGATCTATGCCTTCCGCGAAGCCTTGCGGGCGACCGGGGCCGAGCATCCGGGGGCGGGGGAAGTGCTGGGCATCCTGTCACTGCTGATCTGGACGCTGTTCCTGATCGTGACGGTCAAGTACATCTTTTTCCTTCTGCGCGCCGACAACCGGGGCGAGGGGGGCATTTTGTCGCTTTACACGCTGGTGCGTCTGGCGGCGGGCAAGCGGTCGGTTCCGGTCTTGATGCTGGCGCTGTGCGGGGCGGCGCTGTTTGCGGGCGATGCGGCGATCACGCCGGCGATTTCGGTGCTGTCGGCGGTGGAAGGGGCGGAACTGGTGCTGCCGTCGCTTGCCCCGTTCGTCCTGCCGCTGACGGTAGGTATCATTGTCGGATTGTTCATGATGCAGCGCAGCGGAACTGCAAGCATGGCCAAGCTTTTCGGCCCGATCTGTGTGGTCTGGTTCCTATCGCTGGCGATATTGGGGATCCTGCATATCGGCAAGGCACCCGAAGTGCTGGCCGCGTTCAACCCGCTTTGGGCAGTGTCGTTTCTGGTCAACCATTCCGGGGTTGCCTTTGTCGTCCTGGGCGCGGTCTTTCTGGCTGCCACCGGGGGCGAAGCGCTTTACGCGGACCTGGGGCATTTTGGCCGCCGTCCGATCAAGCTTGCCTGGTTCATCCTGGTGCTGCCGTCGCTTTTGCTGAACTATCTTGGCCAAGGGGCGATGGTTCTGGCTGATCCGGAGAAGGCCGAGAATTCCTTTTTCGCGCTGGCCCCGGATGGGGTTCTGCCGTGGTTGGTGGCCTTGGCCACAATGGCGACGGTGATTGCCAGCCAGGCGGTGATTTCGGGCGCGTTCTCGATGGCGCGCGGGGCCATTCAGCTGGGATTTTTGCCGCGTTTGACGATCCGGCACACGGCGGAAGGTGCAAGTGGCCAGATCTATATCGGCGCGATCAACTGGACCTTGCTGTTTGGTGTGCTGGGGCTCGTGCTGTCGTTCCGGTCATCCGAGGCGCTTGCCTCGGCCTATGGGATTTCAGTCACCGGCAGCATGGTGCTGGAAACCACCCTTGGCACGCTGTTCCTGTGGCGGGCGATGAAGATCCCTTTGCTCTTGAGCATGCTGATCGTGGCCCCGGTCTTCCTGATCGAGGCGACGTTCTTTGCCTCAAACGCGATGAAATTCTTTGACGGCGGCTATGTGCCGGTCATGATCGCGGCTTTCATGGCGTTGATGATGGCGGCCTGGTGGCGGGGCAGTCAGCGGATGCTGGCGCGGGTGCACAAGCTGGCGATTTCGGTGAAGTCACTGGTCAAATCGATGCGCAAATCGTCGGCGCATGTCATTCCGGGGACGGCGTTCTTTCTGACCGGGGACCCGGACATTGTGCCTTCGGCATTCCTGCACAACCTGAAACACAACCGGGTGCTGCATGAGCAGACGGTGTTCCTGACGGTCGAGGTGCTGCGCGTGCCCTATGCCACGGCCGAGGAACGGGTGACGGTCGAACAGTTGGGCGGCTGCTTCCAGCGGTTGATCCTGCGATTCGGCTTCATGGAGACACCGAATGTCAGCCGGGCGATGGGCCATGCACGGCGGGCGGGGCTGAAGTTCGACGTAATGGCCTCGACCTTCTTTCTGGGCCGCAGGCGCGCTGTGGCGACGGGCCATGGGGTCGAACTGGTGATGGACAAGATCTATGTGGCCCTAAGCCGGATAGCTGCCGATCCGTCGGACTTTTACCACTTGCCGCGCGACCGGGTGGTCGAGTTGGGCGAGCGGGTGGCGATCTGACATTGGCGTGAATGCCCTGTCACAAACCTTTTGCGACGACGGGGCAATGCTCATCTGTCGTTAAACGAAAGGTGATAGGGCACCCCTTGCGAGCGTGGTGCAGTTACCTTAAGTTACGTACCTCCCCGGGGGCGCAATCGCACCGGGGCCAATGAGGGGGCAAAGAATGAGCACCTATACCAACCTTCCCGCGCCAAGCCCGGAACAGGGGCTGAACCGGTACATGCAAGATATCCGCAAGTTTCCGCTGCTGGAGCCGGAAGAAGAATACATGCTGGCCAAGCGCTGGGTTGACCATCAGGATTCGGGCGCGGCGCACAAGATGGTGACCTCGCATCTGCGGCTCGCGGCCAAGATCGCGATGGGCTATCGCGGCTATGGGCTGCCGCAGGCGGAAGTGATTTCCGAGGCGAATGTCGGGTTGATGCAGGCGGTCAAGCGGTTTGACCCGGAAAAGGGCTTCCGGCTTGCGACTTATGCGATGTGGTGGATCCGCGCCTCGATCCAGGAATATATCCTGCGGTCGTGGTCGTTGGTGAAGCTGGGGACGACATCGGCGCAGAAGAAGCTGTTTTTCAACCTGCGCAAGGCCAAGGCCAAGGTCGGGGCCTTGGAAGAGGGCGACCTGCGGCCGGAAAATCTGGCGCGGATTGCGACCGAGCTGAACGTGACCGAGGCCGAAGTCGTTGACATGAACCGCCGGTTGTCGGGGTCGGATGCGTCGCTGAATGCGACCGTCGGCAGCGAAGAGGGCGGGGCGCAGTGGCAGGACTGGCTGGAAGACGAAGACAGCGATCAGGCCGGCGACTATGAAGCCAAGGACGAGCTTGACGCCCGTCGCGCGCTTTTGACGCAGGCGATGACGGTGTTGAACGACCGGGAAAAGGACGTGCTGATGCAGCGCCGCCTGTCGGAAGAGCCGGTGACGCTGGAGGACCTGTCGGAAAGCTATGGCGTCAGCCGTGAACGCATTCGCCAGATCGAGGTCCGGGCGTTTGAGAAGCTGCAAGCGAAGATGCGCGAACTGGCGCGCGGCAAGGGCATGGTGGTTCCGGCGTGATTGCCGGACCACGATTTCCGCATGGAAATTGCACCGGACCCTTCGAACGGTCCGGCCCGGAGTTTTCGAAAACTCCGGTCCCCACGCCCGCAGGTTTCAATTGATCCTTTGCCCAAGCGGGGATAGTGAAGCCGCATGAGAATGATCGATACCGTCATCAAGCCGATGCACCCCGAAGGGTGGAAATTCGTGCCCGTCTTTGCCGCGATCACTGCGGTGCTGTTCTGGCTGTGGGAGCCTTTGGGCTGGATTGGTCTGGGTCTCACGATCTGGTGCTATTACTTCTTCCGTGATCCCAAGCGGTCGGTCCCGTTGAACGCGGGCCTTCTGGTCAGCCCGGCGGATGGCGTGGTCAGCCTGATCGAGCGCGCAGTGCCGCCAGAAGGGCTGGGCATGGGCCCCGAGGCGCTGGTCCGGGTGTCGGTGTTCATGTCGGTCTTCAACTGCCATGTGAACCGCGCGCCCATCGCGGGCAAGATCACGGCGGTGGTCTACCGGCCCGGAAAGTTCTTCAACGCCTCGCTGGACAAGGCGTCAACCGACAACGAGCGCAACGCGCTGGCGATTGAAATCGCCGATGGTCGCAAGATCGCGGTGGTGCAGATCGCCGGGTTGGTGGCACGGCGGATCATGTGCTGGAAGCGTCCGGGTGACGGGGTCCATACCGGCGAGCGATTCGGGCTGATCCGATTTGGCAGCCGTCTGGATGTCTATCTGCCCGAAGGTGTGCATCCGCAGGTCGCGTTGGGCCAGACCATGGTCGGAGGCGAATCCGTCATCGCGCATATCGGCCAGGACACCCCGGCCCGCGCGGCGCGGGTGGAATGATCCATGGCGCGTGACCCTGCCGAAGCCCCGCGTGAGCTTTTGCTTCTGAAGCTGTTGCCGAACCTGGTGTCGATTCTGGCGCTGTGTTCCGGGTTGACAGCGATCCGTTATGCCATTGCGGGCAATTTCGCGCTTGCGGTCTTTCTGATCGGGGTGGCGGCGGTGCTTGACGGGCTGGATGGTCGTCTGGCGCGGATGTTGAAATCGGAAAGCGCTATTGGTGCGGAGTTGGACAGCCTCTGCGACCTGGTCAATTTCGGGGTGACCCCGGCGCTGGTCCTGTATCTGTGGGACCTGCAGGGCGAGGCGCGTTTGGGCTGGATTGCCTGCCTGGTCTATGCCGTTTGCTGCATGTTGCGGTTGGCGCGGTTCAACGTCGGCTCGCGCAGCCCCGGTGTGGCGGCGGAAAAGACGGTGTTCATCGGCGTGCCTTCGCCCGCGGGGGCTTTGCTGGCGCTGGTGCCGATTTATCTCGCCTATGCGACCGACAGCCAAGTTGTGCTGCACCCGTTCTTCGTAGCGGCCTGGATGGTGGCGGTGGGCGTACTGATGATCAGCCGGGTGCGTACGCCATCGATGAAGCGGATCACGATTGCCACGGACAATGCGCGCTATGCGCTGGTGGCAGCCGTGGTTTTTGTGGCGGCGCTGATGACCTATCCTTGGGTCACGCTATTGGCGACCTGTATGACCTATTTGGCCGGGGTGCTGTTTCTGGCTCTGGGTGCGCTGCGAAAGTCGCAGCGGGGCTAGGAACCGGCGCTGGCTGTTGAACTTGTCCAGCGAATCTGGCCTAGTGGCAATGTATTGATTTCTTTGGGGGTAGCTATGAAAACGGTTCGTTGGGGCATTCTGGGGGCGGCCAAGTTCGCGCGAGATCACATGGCGCCCGCAATTCATGCGGCCAGCGGGGCCGAGCTGGCGGCGCTTGCGACCTCAGATCCGGCCAAGGCGGCAGGGTTCAGCGCATTCTGCCCTGGCCTGACGGTGCATGCGGATTATGAGGCATTGCTGGCTGATCCCTCGATTGACGCAGTCTATATCCCGCTCCCGAACCACATGCATGTGGAATGGACGCTGAAATGTCTGGCGGCCGGAAAGCATGTGCTGACCGAAAAGCCGATTGCTATGAAAGCGCGCGAGATCGACCAGATCATCGCATCCCGCGACCGCACCAAGCTTTTGGCCGCCGAGGCCTATATGATCGTGCATCACCCGCAGTGGCAGCGGGCGAGGGAATGGTTTGAGGCAGGCGAAATCGGCACGCTGGTCCATGCCGATGTGGCGTTTTCCTTCAACCTGACCGATGGCGGCAATATCCGTAACAAGCCGGAAACCGGCGGCGGGTCCTTGCGCGACATCGGGGTCTATACCTTTGGCTGCACCCGGTTTGTGACTGGGGCCGAGCCGGTGGACCTGTCGGCGCGCATTCACCGCGAAAACGGGATTGACGCCTTCGCGCAGGTTGCGGGAGTTATGGAGGGACCGGGGGGACGGTTCACCTATGGTTCGATGACTTCGATGCGGATGTACAACCGGCAGGTGGCGACCTTCCAGGGCACCAAGGGGATGATCCGGCTGGAGGGTGGGCCATTCAACGCCAACGTCAATGATCTGGGGAGTGTGGAGCTGCACCAGATGGGCAATCGGGTGACGGTGGACCGCTTCCCCGGCGTGAACCAGTACACGCTGCAGGTCGAGGCCTTCAATCGCTCGGTCCGCGACGGCGTGGCCTATCCTTGCCCGCTGGAATTCGTGCGTGGCACGCAGGCGATGATGGACCGGGTTTATGAGGTGGCTGTCGAGATCTGAGGGGCCGCTCATCCGCCCTGACGGGTGTCTTCGCTTTGACTGACGGCTTCCCTCTGCCGCGATCCCGCCCTAGATAGTGTCATGGATTTCCGGAGAACGCGATGACCCTGCCAATGCCCAAGCTTGTTCGTGATGCCAATGCCAGTGGCAGCGGGTTCGGTGATTTGCCGGATTGGGATTTGACCGACCTTTACCCAAGCGCCGATGGCCCGGAATTTGCCCGCGACATGGGCGAATTGGAGCGGGCCTGTGCGGCTTTCGCCAGCGCCTATGAGGGCAAGTTGGCGGCGCTGGATGCGGCCGGAATGCTGGCTTGTGTCGAGGAATATCAGCGGATCGACATTATCGCCGGGCGGCTGATGTCTTTTGCCGGCCTGCGCTATTACCAGAATACCATTGACCCCGAGCGCGCGCAGTTCATGGGCAATGCCGAAGGCCGGGTGACGGACGCGACGACTCCGCTGGTGTTCTTCAGCCTGGAATTCAACCGGTTGGAGGATGACCATCTGGCAGGCCTTCTGGCGGCGAATGCGGCTTTGGCACGCTACAAGCCGGTGTTCGACCGGATGCGCGCGATGCGGCCGCACCAGTTGTCGGACGAGCTGGAAAAGTTCCTGCATGACGAAAGCGTTGTGGGGGCCAGCGCTTGGAACAAGCTGTTCGACGAGACGATGGCCGGGATGATGTTCCAGGTCGCGGGTGAAAACGAAGAGCTGAGCCTGGAAGCGACGCTGAACCTTTTGACCGATCAGGCCCGTCCGCGGCGCGAGGCGGCGGCGCGGGCGCTGGCAGAGGGGTTTGGCAAGCAGCTGAAGCTGTTCGCGCGGGTCCACAACACGCTGGGCAAGGAAAAGGAAATCCACGACCGCTGGCGCAAGATGCCTTCGCCCCAGCACGGGCGGCACCTGTCGAACCATGTGGAACCCGAGGTGGTCGAGGCGCTGCGAAATGCGGTCGTCGCGGCATATCCGAAGCTATCGCACCGATATTACCGGCTTAAGGCCAAGTGGATGGGGCTGGAGAAGCTGCAGGTCTGGGACCGCAACGCCCCCCTGCCGATCGATCCGCCCCGGCTGGTCGACTGGGCCGAGGCGCAACGGACCGTGACCGAGGCCTATGCCGCCTTTGACCCGCGTCTGGCCGATCTGGCGAAACCCTTCTTCGAGAAGGGCTGGATCGATGCGGGGGTAAAGCCCGGCAAGGCCCCCGGCGCCTTTGCCCACCCGACGGTGACCACGGTCCACCCTTACGTGATGCTGAACTATCTTGGCAAACCGCGCGATGTGATGACGCTGGCGCATGAGCTGGGCCACGGCGTGCATCAGGTGCTGGCGGCGGGGCAGGGTGAGCTGTTGGCCTCCACCCCCCTGACGCTGGCCGAAACGGCAAGCGTGTTCGGCGAGATGCTGACCTTCCGCAAGCTTCTGGATGGGGCGAAGACCCCGGCCGAAAAGAAGACCCTGCTCGCGGGCAAGGTCGAGGACATGATCAACACGGTGGTCCGGCAGATCGCCTTCTATGACTTTGAATGCAAGCTTCACGCCGCCCGGGCCGAGGGAGAGCTGACTCCGGACGACATCAACGCGCTGTGGATGTCGGTCCAGGCGCAGTCCTTGGGCGATGCCTTTGAGTTTATGGACGGGTATGAGACCTTCTGGGCCTATATCCCCCACTTCGTGCATTCGCCTTTCTACGTCTATGCCTATGCTTTCGGTGACGGCCTCGTGAACGCGCTTTATGCGGCCTATGCGGGCGGGTTGCCGGGGTTTGAAGAGAAGTACTTCGACATGCTTAGGGCGGGCGGGTCGAAGCACCACAAGGAGTTGCTTGCGCCCTTCGGGTTGGACCTGTCAGACCCGGCCTTCTGGGACAAGGGCCTGTCGATGATCGCGGGCTTTATTGACGAACTTGAGGCGATGGAGGCCTGATCATGCCACTGTTTCTGCGGGCGCTGCCACTGTCACTGGTCGCCCTTTGGCACTATGTTTTTGTTTTGCCGCTGGTGCTGATTGTCAGCGTGCCGTTTCTGCTGTTCATGCTTCTTCCTTTGATGGCGCTGCCGGTTATGGTGACCATCACGACCTTCGTGACCTTTGCGGGCTATCGTTGCGCGCTTGCGGCCCACGGAAAAGGCAGCGAGCCGTCTTTTTTCCGGTTGATCAAGTCCAGCCTGTCCTGGGGGGTGACCAATCTCGTCTCGGGGACCGTGCTGATGATTGCGGCCTATGGCATTGGTCGACTTTTTCTGACCCTTGGCTTTTCGGATACCGTGAAGATTCCGACGATCTTCGCGGTTCCCTATGCCGGTGGACTGGCGGCAGCGGCCTTTATGGTTCTGATCACGTTTTACAACGCCTTGGTGGCCGTGCCGATGACCGCCGCCGCCAACGCAGCGAGGACCAACGGGCAGGATTCGGATCCGTTCTCGGGTATGGGCGGCGGACTTTTCAGCCTGATGATCGCCAACTTCGTCTGGCTGTCCGGGCTGGTCTATCTGGATCTTCTGGCCGTGATCGTGGATTCCGTCGCAAAGGGGCTGCTGATGGTGGCCGATGAGGCATTCGGCGTTCCCCTTGAACAGGTGATCACGATTGATTGGCTGGGCCTGACGCTGGCGATTGCCTACATGATGTGGGGCACCTGCTGGTTCTGCGCGACGGCAATTCTGGCTTGGGACCGCATTATGCAGCGCAAGGCAAAGGGGGAGTCGGTCGAAGTCCAATCTGTGGCCAAGGCCAGCGCCGATGAGTTGCGCGCGCTGCGCGAGGCGCGGATGCCGGGGAACCGCGAGCAATCCTGACGCGCCATTTGCGACAGACGGGCGCAATCCGGTCTTGGCAAGTCGGGCTGCGCGTTCTGCTTTGGGGTCGACAGGGAGGGTGGGCGCGAAAGCTCGTCCGTATTTCCTTCTGGTGTGTCGCGCCGGGTTTTCTGATTGCATCGCTGTTCACGGCGGGTCGTGCGTGAGCCTGTGCTGGTACCTGTTCCGGCCAAGGCCGTCGTCAGGACGCGCGCCCAGCGCTAAGGTGGCGGGCCCGCAGCAACCGTGAGGACCGGGGTTTTCCCGAGAGCCAGAGGTCTCAGGTGGGCGCCAGGTAGCAGGACCAGGATCCTGCCAGAGCCAGCCCCCGTTCGCTTGCTTATCGGCCACTGGAAAATTGGCCCCACACGCGAAGAGCAGCACCCGCCACTGGTCAACATAGGGGGCCGACGGGTGCGCCGCAAGGCTGGACAGATGTTCACCTTTGGTTCATGATCCTTGGATGGACAACAGCGCGCGCCAACCCGTGGAATTCTTGCCAGCCCTGCCGGGGCAGCGTTTGCAGCGCGGCGTTTGCCGGGGGCTGCGGGCCTTGGATTTCGTTTGCGTGGAAGAACTTGTGCCTGCGCCGGGTCTGCGGGTTGATGTCATGGCCCTTGGTCCGCGCGGTGAGATATGGGTGATCGAATGCAAATCCGGTCGGGCGGATTTCCGTGCTGATCGCAAGTGGCAGGGCTATCTGGACTGGTGTGACCGGTTCTTCTGGGCCGTGGATGGCGATTTTCCCGTGGAGCTTCTGCCCGAGGAGACCGGCCTGATCCTGGCCGACCCTTACGATGCCGAAGTGGTGCGCATGGCGCCCGAGACGCCGCTTTCCGGGGCAAGGCGCAAGGTGGTGCTGCGGACCTTTGCCAGAACGGCTGCAGGCCGTCTGCAGGGCCTGCGCGACCCCGGTGTCGCTGCCTGGGTGACTGAGCCTGTAGCGACCGAAGCGGGGGCCTAGCGGCGTTTCCTGGAGCCGCTGCCGGCTGCGCGGGCTGCTTCTGCGGCGGCGCGAAGCTCTTCGGCAATCTCCTCGGCCTCATCGGGATCAAAGTCGAGCGGCAGTTCTATGCCACCCTCGGCCTCGATATAGATGCGGACCATGCCAAGTTCGGTGGGTCCGATCTGGATATTCGCAGCGATGTCGCTTTCCTTGTCGATGCCCATCGGCTTGCTCCTTCGCTTGGCTTGCTGTTCCGGCACGGGATGCGCTGGGTCTGGTCTGACGCCCGCAAGCTGTCAAGCCCAAGGTGACTCGCGCAGAGGGGTTGATCGAATCACGAAACGCATGCACGAGTGCTTATTCAAAGCAAAAAATTCTTCCCATGAAATCAACCTGCTGCGGGTAATCGGCTAAAAGTCACCATATTTAGCTTGACCGGGCGGTTTTCCGCCGATGACAATGTGTCGCGGGAGGCTGACGTTACATGCCCCCGGAACCCCTAACTCGGGACAGGAAGGTAAGAAAATGATCGATGACGTCAAAAAGTGGGTCGGTGCTATCACCGATATCGGCATTGCGCTTCTGGCGCTGGCTATTGTTGCATCGCTGCTGTTCGGCGGCGAAAACATGATGGGTCTCGGCAACGTCGTTGCCAACATCATCGCTCTGGTGAAGTCGTTCGGTGACGCTGGCCTTGCAGGTCTGCTGTCGCTGTTCATCGTGGCTTCGGTCGTCAAGCGCTAAGCAATCTAAGACCGCCCCCGGCATAGAAGGACAGAAGATGGATGGCTTGTTACGCACCGTGTCGACCGTGAAGAACTGGATATTCCAGCTCACGCAGGCAGGTTTCGTTCTCGTGCTATTCATCATCCTGATCTACATCTTGCTGGGGGCGGGTTCCGGCCCGTTTGTGATTGGTGTCGTCAGCAACATCCTTTTGCTGGTCAATGCCGTTACCCCGCAGACCCTGATCGCTGCTGCGATCGTGCTGTTCCTGATGGTGCTGGTTCAACGCAAGGTCTGAAACTGGCCCTTTTTCTGGTTGACCCTGCCCGTCGAAATCCGTAATCGGACGCTAACCGCATGTCGGTCGTGCAGCTTTAGCTCAGTTGGTTAGAGCGCTAGATTGTGGATCTAGAGGTCCCCCGTTCGAGCCGGGGAAGCTGTACCATTCCTTCCGAAATCATATCTGTGCTGCGCCCGGTCGTGGGGCAAGCTGCGCAAAATCGCGTTGGTCTGACGCCGCAGCGATTGTCGTGGGCGTGGAGTTCGCTAAGGTGGTGGCAACAGATACCAAGATGAGTCCGATCCGGTTGCATATCGGGCGGATCCCCAGGGAGGATTGATGCGCTACCATACTCCAAAGTCGTTCGACGAAGCGGCGGCCATCGCGGCAAAAGCGGATGGAAAGACCCGATTTCTGGCGGGGGGGACCGATGTGCTGGTCCAGCTTCGCGCCGGGATGGTCACGCCGGATGATCTGATCGACATCAAGCATATCGCGGGGGTCAGCGACATTGCCCGCACGGCCGATGGCGGCTGGCGGATTGGCGTGGCGGTTTCCGGGGCCGAACTTGGCCGCCACGCAGCGCTTTGTGCCGATTGGCCCGGGGTGATCGAGGGGATGAACCTTGTCGGTTCCACTCAGGTGCAGGGACGCGCGACGCTGGTTGGCAACCTTTGCAACGGCTCGCCTGCAGCGGATTCGGTGCCGGGGCTGATTGCGGCGGGCGCGACGGTGACGGTGACCGGGCCGAAGGGCAGCCGAGAGGTTGCAGTCGAGGCGATCCCGACAGGGCCGGGCAAGACAGTGCTGGCGGCGGGCGAGGTGATCTCGGCCGTGACGCTGCCCGCGCGCGGAACGGGCGGAGGTGATGCCTATCTGCGGTTCATCCCGCGCACCGAAATGGATATTGCGGTCGTCGGTGCGGCAGTGAACCTGCGCGTCGTCGGTGGGCGGATCACCGAGGCGCGGGTGGCTCTTGGGGCGGTTGCGCCGACTGTGATCCTTGTGCCCGAAGCGGCGGCGGCGATCATCGGGACTGACCTTAACGATGCAGCGCTTGCAGCACTGACGGCTGCGGCCGAGGCTGCGGCGAAGCCGATCAGTGACAAAAGGGGCACGGCCGCCTTCCGCAAGGAAGTGGTCGGCGTGCTGGCACGGCGTGCGGCGCTGATTGCCTTTGCCCGCGCGAAAGGAGAGGCGAAATGACGAAGATTCATGTGTCGGCCACCGTAAACGGCGACCCGGTCGAATATCTTGCCGATCCGCGCGAAAGCCTGCTGGATTGCCTGCGCGACCATTTGGGGCTGACCGGATCCAAAGAAGGTTGCGGCACCGGTGATTGCGGGGCCTGCTCGGTTCAGCTTGACGGGGTACTGGTCTGCTCGTGCCTGGTGCTGGGGGCCGAGGCCCAGGGCAAGAAGATCGAGACCGTCGAAGGCCTGTCGCGCGGTGAGACGTTGCACCCGTTGCAGCGCAAGTTCATCGAACATGCTGCCCTGCAATGTGGATTCTGCACGCCCGGTATCTTGGTCGCGGCCAAGGCATTGCTGGAGCAGAACCCCGACCCGAATGAGTCCGAAATTCGGTTCTGGCTGGCAGGAAATCTGTGCCGCTGCACCGGTTATGACAAGATCATTCGTGCGGTGCAGGATGCCGCTGCCGAAATGCGGGGGGCTGCGTGATGGCCAAGGACGAGCTGAAAACCGGTTACCGCCTGATCGGCACCCGCCCTGACCGGCCTGACGGGCTGGACAAGGTGACGGGGCGCGCCCGATATGGTGCGGATATCACGGCGCCGGGAATGCTGCATGCGGCTGTGGTCCGGTCGCCCCATGCGCATGCGCGGATCATCAAGATCGACGCCTCGAAAGCGTTGGCATTGCCGGGTGTCAAGGCGGTGATTACGCGTGCAGATTTCCCGACCGGCCTGACGGGCGAAGACTGGAACCTGCAGGAAAACACCATGGCAGGGGATGTGGCCCTTTATGACGGCCATGCCGTGGCGGCTGTTGCCGCGACAACCAAGCTACTCGCGCAGGATGCGGCGCTGCTGATCGAGGTGGAATACGAGATTCTGCCGCATGTGACCGATGTTGACGCGGCAATGGCGCCCGGTGCCCCGGCGATCCGGCCCGGCTCGGCCGATCCTTCGGTGCCGGAAGGGATGCATCCAAACGTCATCCGCTATATCGACTTTGGCCACGGCGATCTTGCAGCCGGATTTGCCGCTGCCGATCTGGTGCGCGAGGCGACCTACAAGACCGAAGCCACCCATCAGGGCTATATCGAGCCGCATGCCTGCCTTGGCCAGATGGGCGCGGACGGGCGCGGGGAGATGTGGGTTTGCACCCAAGGACAGTGGTATATCCGCCGGATGTCGGCGGCAGTTCTGGGGATCGAGGCTGCGAACCTGCGCGTGACGCCTTCGGAAATCGGTGGCGGCTTTGGTGGCAAGACCACGATCTTCATGGAGCCCTTGTCGCTGGCCCTGTCGAAAAAGGCGGGCGGGCGGCCGGTCAAGCTGGTGATGAGCCGGTCCGAGGTGTTCCGGGCAACCGGCCCGACGGCCTCGACATCTATGGATGTGAAGATCGGGATGAAGAAGGATGGCACGATCACCGCCGGGCAGGTCTATTTCCGCATGCAAGGCGGGGCCTTCCCGGGCATGTCGCCGATCAGCGAAGCGCTGCAATGCGCCTTTGCCTGCTATGACGTTCCGGCGTTGAAGCATGAGGCGGTCGAGGTTCTGGCCAACCGTCCTAAGGCGGCTGCCTATCGTGCGCCGGGCTCGCCCATGGCGGCCTTTGCGGTTGAAAGCATGGTGGACGAATTGTGTCGCGAGCTTGGGCTTGACCCGATCGCAACGCGGCTGAAGAACGCCGCGCGCAACGGCTCGAAATCCAGCTTCGGGCCAAGCTATAACCAGATCGGTCTGGTTGAATCGCTTGAGGCCGCGCGGGCACATCCGAACTATGCCGCTCCGCTTGGTCCCAATCAGGGCCGTGGCGTGGCGTCGGGCTTCTGGATGAACCATGGTGGCGAAACCTCGGTCAGCCTTGCGATTGGCGAGGATGGCACGGTGGGGGTCATGGTCGGCACGCCCGATGTCGGCGGCAGCCGGGCTTCTCTTGCGCTGATGACGGCGGAAACCCTTGGCATTCCTTATGAAAATGTCCGGGTGAACATCGTCGAAACCGGCGCGCTTGGCGTGAATGAACCGACCCACGGCAGCCGCGCCACCTTTGCCAGCGGCAAGGCCGCAGTCGAGGCTGCGCGTCAGGCGATCGGTGAGATGTGCCGCCGCGCTGCCGCTGAATGGGGCATTGATGCGGATGCGGTGGAGTGGAAGGACGGGGCCGCCCATCCGGCTGGCCCGAACGCGGGCAAGTTCCCGCCGCTGACGATTGCCGAGATCGGGGCCAGCATGGGCTCGACCGGGGGTCCGATCTCGGGCCACCACGAAAGCGTTCCGGGTGGTGTGGGGGCAAGCTTTGGCGCCCATGTCGTCGATGTCGAAGTTGACCCCGAAACCGGACGCACGACGGTCTTGCGCTATCTGGTGGTGCAGGATGCGGGTCGCGCGATCCATCCGGCCTATGTCGAGGGTCAGTATCAAGGCGGTGCCGTGCAGGGCATCGGCTGGGCGCTGAACGAGGAATATGTCTACGGCACGGATGGGCGGTTGCAGAATTCGATCTTCCTAGATTACCGGGTGCCAGTCGCTTCGGATCTTCCGATGATCGACACGGTGATTGTTGAGGTTCCGAACCCCGGGCACCCCTATGGTGTGCGCGGTGTAGGTGAGACCGGGATCACGCCGCCCTTGCCCGCCATGGCCAGTGCCATTGCAGCAGCCACCGGCGCGCGTCTGCGCAGCCTGCCGATGTCGCCGCCCAAGGTTCTGGCGGCGATCCGGGCCAAGGGCCGTGGTTGAGGTCAACCTCTGGTCCGGGCTGCGGCGGCTGACGGACGGCGCGCAGGTGGTGAGTGTCGAAGGCACCACCCTGCGCGAAGTCCTGCGCAACCTTGCCGTGACGCACCCGGCGCTGGAGCCGACGCTGAAGTCGGGTGTATCGGTGTCGCTTAACGGGGTGATCGAGACCAACCTGTCGACCCCGATCAGCGCCGGTGACGAAGTGTATCTGATCCATCGGGTCAAGGGCGGCTGAGGCGTAAGGTCCTGCGAACGCAGGCTTAAACCGGAGTTCTACTCGGATTGAGATCGTCATCCATCCGTCTTTCTCGGGTCTTCCCACCCGGCAAGACGACGCGGCGTTAACCCTTGCAGGTGAAACGGGTTGGCCGGGCCAAAATCCTTCGAAGGATTTTGCAAAACTTTTCGAAAAGTTTTGCGCCCGGGTCTGGCGGCAGCGCCTTTGACTGACAGCCCACCGATCGTCAGCACCGGCTAGCACGCATTTGGGATTACCTTGTCCCGGCGGTCAGGATCAGGCTGTTCGGCCCGACCCAGCCGTCGTCGGTCTGAAACGCCTCCAGCTGTGACTGGATAGCGGCCCAGGCCGCCATTTTTGCCGGGGCGGAGAGATGCGAGACGATGTCGATCACCGGCCCTGCCGCATCGCGCAGGAAGGCGACGTAATCGGCAGGCTTGGGAAGCCGAAACGGGGCGTCGATCCGGGTTGACGTGATGCCCTTGAACCCGGCCGCAGCGAAGAGCGTCTCCAGATCTCCGGGGCGGCCAAGGCTGGTCAGGCTGCCGGGCTGAAACGGGTCGCGTGGCTCAAGGCCTGCGTGGCGGAGCGCGGTGCCCATCGTGATGCGCAGGCAAGGGTTCTGGTCAGGTGCCGCGAAAACCATCACCGCCAGCCGCGCGCCCGGTTTCAAAGTGTGGTGGATCGCGGCAAGACCGGCCTGAGGCTTGGTCAGGAACATCAGGCCCAGGCGGCAGATGGCGGCATCGAAACTTGCCTTTGGCAGAGCAAGATCTTCGGCATCCGCAACATGGGTTTCGACGTTGAGATACCCGGCTGCCAGTGCCGCTGCGGCGGCGTGGGTAAGGATGGCTGGCGAAATGTCGGTGGCGACGACCCGGCCCTTTGGTCCGACAAGGCCTGCGAGGTCAAGCGTCTGGTCTCCGGCACCGGCTGCGACATCCAGCACGGCTTGGCCCGGAGCAATCCCGGCCATCTCGAACAGCACCTTTGTTGGCAAGTGCAGCCAGTCGCGGACGACCGCGCCCTGGCGATGCCAGCCGCTGGCATTGGCCTCCCATTGGTCACGGGTGGCGGCGTTGGTCTGATGTTGGGCTGCGGGCATGGCGTTACCTCCTTGGCTTAAGGCTCGAGATTGCGCTTGTCACCGACTGCCGCACAGTCGCAAGGTTGCGGGAGGGGGCCGCAGAAATGCGGTGGTTCCATAAGGCCGGGGGCCCTGATGCTTGACTTGGACGATCTGCGTTTTCTGCTGGCGCTGGCCCGCGAAGGCAGCACCCTTGCCGCCGGGCGCAAGCTGGGCGTCAACCAGTCCACTGTCCAACGACGGCTGGCCGAGCTTGAGGCGGCGTTGGGCGAAAGGTTGGTCGAACGTCATGTTTCGGGCTATCGGCTGACCGATCTGGGGCGGGCGGTCTTGCCACAGGCGAGGCGGTGGAGGCCGCTGCCGTCGCCTTTGCGCAAGCGGTGCAGGACCGCGGGCGCAGCACGCGGGGCGTGATCCGGCTGACCTGCCCGGAACCGGTGGCGGTGAAGATGGTCAAGGCGGGCCTGTTGGAACGGTTTCGCGCGGCCCATCCGGGCCTTGATGTCGAGTTCGTGCTAAGCGACCAGTATGTCGATCTGGCCAAGGGCGAGGCCGACGTGGCGCTGCGTTCCGGCGATACGGACGATGCGGTTCTGGTGGGCCGCAAGATCGCCGAGTCGCTGTGGGCGGTTTATGCAGCGCGAAGCTATGTCGGCTTACATGGCGCACCCGGTTTGGCCGCCGAGATCGGGCAGCACCCGCTGATCGGGTTCGAGGAAGCGATGACCGGGCATCGTGCTGCAATCTGGCTGCAGTCTGTGGCCCCTGCTGCGCGCTATGCGGCACGCAGCACCTCGGTGTTGGGGCTGGTTTCGGCTGCGAAGGCGGGCGTTGGGGTGGCACCGCTGCCGATGGCGCTTGGCGACGGCGAGCCGGAACTGGCCCGCCTGTTCGGGCCGGTCCCCGAGATGACGCGGGCTTGGCGGGTGCTTGCCCATCCCGATCATCGCCACACCGCGCGGGTCGAGGCGTTTTTCGATTTCATCCTGTCCGAGAAAGCGGCGCTGCGCCCGATCTTGACGGGATGAGGCTTGAGGTCGCCCCTTCAAGGCAGCCAAAAACGGGTGGCGGCCTGTTTATGCCGCAGCGCCGCCGACGGTCAGGCCTTGAATCAACAGGGTTGGTTGACCCACGCCGACCGGCACCCATTGACCCGCTTTGCCGCAGTTGCCGATGCCGGGGTCCAAGGCCAGGTCGTTGCCAATCGCCCGGATGCCTTTCAGCGCGGTGGCACCATCGCCGATCAGGGTGGCGCCTTTGACGGCCTCGCCCACCACGCCGTTGCGAACCCTGTACGCCTCGGTGCAGCTGAATACGAACTTGCCGGAGGTGATGTCAACTTGGCCGCCTCCAAAGCCCACGGCATAGATGCCGTCTTTCAGGGAGGCGACGATCCCGGCGGGGTCGTCCTTGCCCGACAGCATGTAGGTGTTGGTCATCCGGGGCATCGGGATATGCGCGAAACTCTCGCGCCGTCCGTTGCCGGTGGGGGCGACGCCCATCAGGCGGGCGTTCTGGCGGTCTTGCATGTAGCCGACCAGCACGCCGTCCTCGATCAGCACGTTTTTGGCCGAAGGGGTGCCTTCGTCGTCGATGGTGATGCTGCCGCGCCGGTCGGGGATGGTGCCGTCGTCCAGCACGGTCACTCCGCGCGAGGCGATCTGCTGGCCCAGAAGCCCGGCGAAGGCCGAGGTTTCCTTGCGGTTGAAGTCGCCCTCCAGCCCGTGGCCGATGGCTTCATGAAGCAGGATGCCGGGCCAGCCGGGGCCAAGGACGACGTCCATCCCGCCGGCAGGGGCATCGACCGCGCCAAGGTTGACCCGGGCGATGCGGAGCGCCTCGGCGATCATCGGTTTCCAGGTTTCCGGCGTCATCAGTTGCGCCAGACCATGTCTTCCGCCCTGACCCATGCCGCCCTGTTCGCGGCGGCCGTTTTCTTCGAGCATCACCGAGACATTGATCCGCGCCATAGGGCGGATATCGGCGGTGCGGGTGCCTTCCGGGCGGAGGATTTCCACCTCTTGCAGGCTGGCCGAAAGGGTGGCCGAGACCTGCACCACACGCGGGTCAAGGTCGCGGGCATAGGCGTCGATTTCGCGCAAAAGCTCGATCTTCACCGGGAAGGTGGCGTCGGTCATCGGGTCATCGGAGCGGTAAAGCCGGATATTGGTGCCGCGCGGGCCTGCGGCGATGGTGCCTCCGCCTGCGCCAACGGCGAGACGAGCGGTTTCAGACGCGCGGCGAAGGGCAGTTTCGGTGATCTCGGTCGAATGGGCGTAACCGGCGACCTCACCCCTTACCGCGCGCAGGCCGAAGCCTTGGGAGGCGTCATAGGTCGCTTGGCGGATGCGGCCATCGTCAAGCACGATGCTTTCGGCCCGGCGGCGTTCAAGGAAAAGCTCTCCATCATCCGCGCCTTGGGTCGCCGCGCGCAGGGTGGCAAGGGCGGCGGCTTCGTCGAGGTGGGCTTCGAAGGGGCGGAAGGGGGCGTCGGTCATGGGATGTCCTTGGCGGCGGTTCGGCAATAGGTAGGCTGCGCGCCGGGGGGCCGCAAGCCGCTTAGCCGGGGAATTGGCGGGCGATGAACTGGAGTTCCCTTGCCCAGAGGTCGGGGCCGAAGAGATCGACGTGACCCTTGCCGGGGAAGATGACGATTTCTTTCGGACCGGCGGCGGCTTCCAGAAGGTCTTGGCTCATCGCGGTTGGAACCCGCGTGTCGGCAGTGCCGTGCAGGATGAGCAGCGGTTCGTCTACCTTGCGGATGCGGTCAAGCGAGGGGAAGGGGTCAAGGATCAGAAGGCGCGCAGGAAGCCAAGGGAAGCGTCGGGCGGCTACATCGGCGACCGAGGTGTAGGGGGCTTCAAGGATCAAGGCTCCGGTCTGTTTGTCGGCGACAAGGCGGGCGGCAATACCGGTGCCGAGGGATTCCCCCACGACGACAATCTGGTCGGGCGGGACGCCCTGCGACATGAGCCAGTCATAGGCGGCATCGGCGTCCTGATGCAGGCCGGTTTCGGTCGGCGAGCCCTGACTGCCACCATAGCCGCGATAACTGAGGAAGGCGGTGCCCAGCCCGGCGGCGCGATAGGCGGCCCAGCGTTGCGGACGGTCGGCAATCTCGCCGCCCTTGCCCTGGAAGTAGAGGATGGTCGGCGCGCCGGGTTTGGCGGGCGCATACCAAAGGACAATTCGGGTGCCGTCGGCGGCGGTCAGCTTGTATTCGGTTGTGCCTGCGAAACCCGCATTGGCAGGGGACGGGGCGTTGTTGGTGGGGGAGTAGATGAGCTGACGCTGGACAAGGAAGAGTGTTGCAACAGCCAGAATGTAGAGCGCTGCGAGACCGGCGAAAATAGCGGTGAAAGGGAGAAAGCGGGCGGCAATCATTTGTGCATCCTTGAAACGCGGGGAAAAGCTAAGCTGGAGACAGGTTGGCTGCAAGGCTGGGCGGTTGCGGGGCCGGGTTTGGGTGATAGGGTGTCGGGGTCATTCAGGAGGGATTGCATGGCTGCGGATGTGACCGGGGGCCTGCCCCCGATGAGCCGGGAAGAGATGGTTGCCCATCTGCGCGTGGCGGGCGAGGTGGCGGTTTCGGTGATCGCGCATGGGCATCATCCCTTTGGTGCGGTGCTGGTTGGCCCGGATGGTCAAATCCTGATGCGGCAGGGCAATATCAATTCGGTCAAGCATGCCGAGACCGAATTGGCCCGCCGTGCGGCGGAGGCCTATTCGCCGGAGTTTCTGTGGGGCTGCACGCTGGTTTCAACCGGTGAGCCTTGTGCGATGTGCGCAGGCACCATGTATTGGGCGAATATCGGGCGGCTGGTTTATGGCTACGAGGAAACCGCCCTTCTGGCGATGACCGGGGCAGACCCGGAGAACCCGACGATGCATCTTCCGGCCCGCCGCGTGTTGGCGGCAGGCCAGAAGGTGATCGACGTGCATGGGCCTTTCCCGGAACTGGAAGAGGAGCTTCTGGCCCCGCACCGGGGGTTCTGGCAGGGTTAGTTGACCTTCAGAACCGGTGCTCCACATTGAAGCTGAGGCTGGTCTGGGTGTTACCGTTGAACCTGTCCGCCCCGATCAGGGCGTTCACCTTGGTCAGGCCGTCGGTTGAGTTGTGGCTGAAGCCGACACTACCGCCTGCGTTGCATTCCTTGTCGGTATCGACCCGCTGGCAGAAGAACTTGGGTGACAGGGTCAGCATCGTCGTGTCGCTGCCGGGGATCAGCGGGATCCGGATTTCGGTGGCAAGCGCGAGGTTGGCCAGCGTCACCTGACCGGAGTCCAGCGAGAGGGTGCTGTCCGAGGTGCCGTAAGCGTAACCGGTAAAGCCGACCTCGCCGATGTCCATGCGTCCCCAGACGGCGGACAGTTCGGGGGAAAGGGTGAAGCCCTGGAACTCGACCAGACCGGAAAGGCTGGCCCCGGCGATGGCGCTGGCGGTGTCGTAGTCGCCATTCACCGTCAGGATGCCATCGGTCAGGTCGATCTGGTGGCGGCCAATGCCAAGGGCGAGGAAGCCGTCAGCCGTCACCCTTTGGCCAAGGTCCGAGACGACATATGCCCCGGCGTTCAGGCCATAGCCTTTGCGCTTGCCGGTGAAGCTGTCCTTGATCTGCGACTGGCCGACTTCGGCACCGACATAGTAGCCGAGCATCGTGCGGTCCGACAACATCCGCTCCCACGCGACATTGGCGCGGAAGGTGGCGGTGGTCGAGCCGTCCTCATCCCGGCGCAGGTCAAAGTCGCCAAAGGTGATGCGGCGGGTCGCGCCATCGGCGCTGCCTACCTGACCGTAGAAGCTGCCGCTGGTCGAGAGGGTCAGGCCATCCGCCTCGATCCCGCCGGTGACATCGAAGGGCACATTGGCGCTGCGCTCGGCCTCGCCTGCGGCCATCGCTTGCGAGGCGCGGAACCGGTCGCGGGCGGACCTGACGTGGTTCTGGTTGAAGTCGATGGCACTGGAAAGCATCCGGCGGGCGTCGTCGCGGATGATGCGGCGGATCTCATCCTTCTTGGCCTCGAACTCGCTGGCGGCAGACCCGGCCTGGATCTCGAAGGTGTTGGAGGCCACGTTGCCGTTACTCGCAGCATCCACGACCATGTCAGCAGCCAGAGAGACCTGAACCAGACTGCCCAGATCGGGGGCGATGTCGACCGTGTAGGTGTCGCCGCTGCCCGCAAGCGAGCTTGCCACGACTGTGCCGCCGGTGACGGTGATGTCACCCTCGGCCAGCCCGGTCACCGGTTCCGAGAAGGTCAGGGTCACCGCAAAATTCCCGACGACAATGTCTGTGGGGCCGGTGATTTCGACGCTGGGGATGCCGGTGTCATAGGTCACGACCACCTGCGCTGCGGCGGTGTTGTCGTTGCCTGCGTAATCCGTAACAACAGCCGCCGCCACGTCGATCGTGATGTTGCCATTGCCGTCCGGGGTGATGTTGGTGGTCCAGGTGACCCCGCCGTCCAAGGACAACAGATTGCTCGCCGCGCCGTTGGCAACGGTGATGTCACCCGCGTCAATGCTGACCACGGGTTCGGAAAAGACGATGCTCACCGAGAAGGCGGCGGTCGAGTTTACGGCAGCGGGTGCGCCGGTGATTTCGACCGTCGGGATTCTATCGATGACGATGGCCTTGTTCGCGCCCAGTGACCCGGCCGCGCCGGGGGCTGGCAGGGTGGTGGCCGCCACCGTTGCGTCGCCGTTGCGGATTTCCAGCCCGTTCAGCTCCAGCGCGCTGGTCGAGGCATAGTCAAGGTCGGCGCTTTCGTCGCCAGCCATGACGGTATATTCAAAGCGCAGCTTCGACGTGCCGCTGCCGGAGACATAGGTGGCCACCTGATCGGTCGTACCGGTTTCAAGCCGCAGTTCCAGCGGGCCGGCCGAGCCCGGATCGAACACACCGACCGGCTGGTTTAAGGTGACAACGACGGCGATGATATCGCCAACCCCATAGGCGCCGTTGGCATCGGGCGAGGTGACACTTGTCAGCAGCGTCGTGCCCCGGGTCGCCCATTGCGGCCGCCATGCGGGGTCCGACCAGGAGGTCGCGCCCAAGTCGAAATCCAGGGGCTTGGACGGGATCAGGGAGACGTTCCAGGACGACAGGTCCTGATTGAAGGCGGTCGTACCGCGGAACATTCGGACCATATTGGTCACGCTGGACGTATTCCAGCCGCCGATGTCCTGGTTGAACGCGGTCGAATCGGCGAACATGAGTTGCATATTGGTCACGCTGGACGTGTCCCAGCCGCCGATGTCCTGGTTGAACGCGGACGCACTATCGAACATTTGGCCCATATTGGTCACTCTGGACGTATCCCAGTCGCCGATGTCCTGGTTGAACGGGGTAAAGATGAACATGTAGCTCATCTCGGTCACGCTGGACGTATCCCAGCCACCGATGTCCTGGTTGAACGGGGCAAAGGCGAACATGTAGATCATATCGGTCACGCTGGACGTATTCCAGCCGCCGATGTCCTGGTTGAACGCGGTCGAATCGGCGAACATGCCTACCATACTGGTCACGTTGGACGTGTCCCAATAGCCGATGTCACCGTTGAAGCTTGTAGACTCGAACAGGAACGTCATGTCCGTGACCTGGCCGGTGAAGATCCGGTTCGGGCCATCGGCAAAGGTATAATCGACGGCCGCGACAGTGAACTTGAACCCGGCGCCGACGCCCGCCCCCAATTCGGCCCGGTTCCTGACGATGTACATGCCCTCACATCCGGTCCAGCCAGCCTGACCCACGGTCTGGGCGTTCGCAGGATCATAACATTGCGCTGCCGTTGCGGCCTCTGCGGTGTCGGGGGTCAGGATCGGCAGCGCAAGCGCTGCAATCACGGTAAGGATTCTGAAGCTGGCACGCCGAAAGGCAGACAGGCAGTGAACGGCGTTTGGCATGAATGCTCCAGAAAGAATCCTATATCTGCGAATATGTTGCGCAGCTTGCGCGCGGGCCAATAAGGGGCCTGACACGAATGCTGACGCGATCACTCGCACTGTTACCGGAAAGGCACAGGGTTACCGGAAAGGCGCAGGGGCTTTCGGCGGCGCAGGGACCGATTACTACGGAAAGAGCCGGTCGATGAACTTGGCCTCGACCTTCCATGTGGCGAGGTCGGACAGTGCCTCGTGCCCGATGGGGCCGAGGGAGAGGAAGGTCTTGGGCTCTTGCGCCAGGCTGAAGAGGTATTTGCCGGACGGGTAGGGGATCACCTGATCGCCCTCGCCATGCAGGATCAGAAGCGGCGCGCGGACCTGGGCGATGTGATCGCGGGAGCGGTATTGGTCCAGCATGAGGAGGCCCACGGGCAGCCAAGGGTACTGTGCGCGGGCGATGTCGACGGCGGCGGAGTAGGGGGCCTCAAGGATCAGCGCGCCCAGGGGATTGCGGGCTGCGGTCTGGACGGCGGGGCCGGTGCCGAGGCTTTCGCCGACAAGGATGATGTGGTCGGCAGCGGTGCCTTGGGCGCGCAGGTGGTCATAGGCGGTCTTGGCGTCGATCAGAAGGCCGGATTCGCTGGGTTTGCCGGAAGAACCGCCATAGCCACGCCAGGACAGGAAGGCGACGCCGTAGCCTTGGGTTTGATAAAGGGAGAAGCGGTCGGCGCGGTCGGCGATCTCACCGCCATTGCCGTGCAGAAACAGGATAACCGGGCGGCCTGCGGCGGGCGGGGCATACCAGAGGATCAAGGTTTCTCCGTCGGGCGTGGTCAGGGTCTGGCGGGTGACGCCGGTCAGGCCAAGCGCATCGGGTGCGGGGTCGCGGTGGGTGGGAAAGTACTGCAGGCTGCGCTGCAGAAGGAACATGCCCCCGGCAGCGGCGAGGTAGAGGGAGCTGAAGAGGACGAAGCTTAGTTTCAGGAAAGTCATGGGGCACTCTCTTCTCCTGCGACCAAAGGCCCGGCTTCCGGCGCGATGGTTTTGCTTGTCGCGGCCAAGCTAATATGGTTTGAGGTCCGTGGGAAATAGCGGGATTCTGCCGGTCAGGTGGTCCCGTCGAGGCGGTCTTTGACCGCGACGCAAACGGGATATGAAATATGCGCCTTTCGACAGTGATGTACGGGATTGCGGCGGCTGGGGTCGCCACGCTGGCCGCAACCTCGGCCTTTGCGCAGCAAGCCCTTGAGATTATTGGGCAACCCTTGCCCGGCGGGATGGATTTTCAGCCTGCGGCGACCGAGCTTGCTTCGGATATCCACTGGCTTGACTGGATGATCCTGTACATCATCACCGGAATCGTGATCTTCGTCACGCTTCTCTTGATCTACGTGATGGTTCGGTTCAACGCGAAGGCCAATCCGAAGCCGGCACGGTTCACCCACAACTCGCCGCTGGAAGTTGCATGGACGCTGATCCCGGTCGTGATCCTTGTGACCATCGGGGCCTTCTCGCTGCCAATCCTGTTCAAGCAGCAGGAAACTCCGGTTGGTGAAGTGACGATCAAGGCGATCGGCAACCAGTGGTACTGGTCATATGAATATGTTGACGAGGGCGTTGCCTTCGACAGCTATCTCGTCGACGGGGACTACAAGATCAACGACCCGGCCGCAGGCTGGGGGGATGATCAACCCATGGGCACCCCGATGGTGCTGACCGATGCAGCCATCAAGAAGCTGGAATACTTTGGATATACCAAGGATCAGTTCCTTCTGGCGACCGACACTGCCGTTGTCGTCCCAGTGGGCAAAATCATCGTCGTGCAGGTGACTGCCACCGACGTGATCCATTCCTGGAAAGTTCCGGCCTTTGGCGTGATGCAGGACGCTGTGCCGGGCCGGACCGCCGCTCTGTGGTTCAAGGCTGAGAAGGAAGGCATCTATTTCGGTCAATGCTCGGAAATCTGCGGGCAGCGCCATGCGTACATGCCGATCACAGTCAAAGTCGTCTCGGAGGCCTCCTATGCCGAATGGCTGGTAAAGGCCAAAGCCGGCGACGTGAAGCTTTCCAGCATCGGTACTGCTGCAACGACGGAAGTGGCCTCGAACGACTGAGGCCGGGGCTTCGAATGCGAGACGGGGCTTGGCCACGGGTCGGGCCCCGTATCCTCAAGACAGGTCCGGGACCGGAATGAGCGAGCTGGGTGCATATCAGAGCGAGACCGATACCCCCTATGAGCCGGGGTTCGGGGATTACGTGCAGCTTCTGAAGCCGCGCGTGATGTCGCTTGTCGTGTTCACCGCACTGGTGGGCCTGCTGGTTGCGCCGGTCGGCTTGAATCCGGTCGAAGGCTTTGCGGCGATCCTGTTCATAGCACTTGGGGCAGGGGCTTCGGGGGCTTTGAACATGTGGTGGGATGCCGATATAGACGCGGTGATGAAACGCACGCAGGGCCGCCCGGTGCCAACCGGCCGCGTCCAGGCGGGCGAGGCGCTGGGGATCGGGGTGGCGCTGTCGGGCATCAGCGTTGTCATGCTGGGGCTGGCGACCAACTTCCTGGCAGCGGGGCTTTTGGCCTTTACGATCTTCTTCTATGCCGTCGTCTATTCGATGTGGCTTAAGCGCTCGACCCCACAGAACATCGTGATCGGGGGCGCGGCCGGGGCCTTTCCGCCGATGATCGGCTGGGTTGCGGCAACGGGCAGCGTTTCGATGGAAGCGGTCCTGATGTTCGCGCTGATCTTCATGTGGACGCCGCCGCATTTCTGGGCGCTGGCACTGTTCATGAAGGAAGATTACCACGCCGCAGGCGTCCCGATGCTGACGGTCACCCATGGCCGCAAGGCGACGAGGGCGCATATTCTGGTCTACACGCTGCTCTTGGCGCCGGTCGCGATCTGGGCGGCGCTGACCTCGATCGGCGGGCCGTTGACGCTGGCGGTTGCGGTGGTGCTGAACGCGGGCTTTGTGATTGGGGCTGTCCGGATCTGGCGTCGAGACGAGTCTGTCGCGGGCACTGATAAATACGGGACCGAAAAGGGCTTTTTCAGCTTTTCGCTGCTGTACCTTTTCCTGCATTTCGCCGCCTTCCTGGCCGAGGCCGCGCTAAAGCCCTATGGGCTTGGGGGCTGGTAAGATGACGTTTCGTGAACCGCATGAGATGCACAAGCGCAGGTTCAGCCGTAACCTTGGCGTGGGCCTGACGCTTGCAGCTTTCGTGGCGTTGGTATTCGCGCTGACGGTCGTCAAGGTGATGCATGGCGAACCGATGCAGGGGGCTGATCAAACGGTCGATCCGCAGGCCGAACCGGCGAAGGTGCAGCCGTGATTTTCCGCAGGCTTCAGGGCAACAACCGGACGCTGGCGAAACTGGTCGGCGTGGTTGTGGTGATGGTGTCGCTGTCCTTTGCGGCGGTGCCCTTCTACGACTGGTTCTGCAAGACGACCGGTTATGCCGGAACCCCGTCGGTGGCGGATTCCGGATCAGATCTGATTTTGGATCAGACGGTTAAGGTCCGGTTCGATGCCTCGCTTGAAGCAGGCATGCCCTGGACCTTCAAGCCGGTGGTCCGGTCGGTCGATGTGCGGATCGGTGAAACCGTCCTGGCATTTTACGAGGCGCATAACCCGACGAACCGGGTCATCGGGGGGACGGCAAGTTTCAACGTCTTCCCGGATGCCGCTGGCGGCTATTTCACCAAGATCGACTGCTTTTGCTTTACCGAGCAGGTGCTGCAGCCGGGTGAGACGGTCCAGATGCCGGTGACATTCTTTGTCGATCCGGAAATCGTCAAAGACCCCGAAGGGCAGTTTGTGCATGAGATCGTGCTGAGCTATACCTTCCACGAAACACCGCTGCCGCAAGAACAGGCCGCGCTTGAAACACCCGCCCCGGCATCGACCGCCGTGGTGAACTGAGAAGAACAAGGGAGACGTCGGCCATGGCCCACGCAAAGAACCACGACTACCACGTCCTGCCGCCGTCGATCTGGCCGCTTCTTGGCGCGCTTGCCGGTTTCATCATGCTGTACGGCGCTGTGCTGTGGATGCACGGCTCGGGCCCCTGGATGGGTCTGATCGGCTTTGCCGGGGTCCTTTACGTCATGTTCGCCTGGTGGTCGGAAGTGGTGCATGAAAGCCAGGTCGGCGATCATACCCCAGTTGTCCGCCTTGGCCTGCGCTATGGCTTCATCCTGTTCATCATGTCGGAAGTGATGTTCTTCTCGGCCTGGTTCTGGACCTTCTTCAAGCACCGCATGTATCCGATGGGGCCGGACAGCCCGCATATCGACGGCGTCTGGCCGCCCGCCGGGATCGAGACCTTTGACCCCTGGCACCTGCCCTTCATGAACACGCTGATCCTGCTTTTGTCGGGCTGCGCTGCCACATGGGCGCACCACGCGCTGGTGCACGAGAACAACCGCAAGGACCTGGTCAATGGGCTGATCCTGTCGATCATGCTGGGTGTGGTCTTCACCGGGATGCAGGCTTTCGAATACAGCCACGCGAGCTTTGGGTTTGCGGGCAACATCTATGGCGCAAGCTTCTTCATGGCGACCGGCTTCCACGGGTTCCACGTCCTTATCGGGACGATCTTCCTGACGGTCTGCCTGATCCGCGCGCTCAAGGGCCATTTCACCCCCGAGCAGCATGTCGGCTTTGAAGCCGCCGCCTGGTACTGGCACTTTGTTGACGTGGTCTGGCTGTTCTTGTTCGCCGCCGTCTATGTCTGGGGTCAGGGCTGATCCTTCGCCTGACCTGAAACCAATGGCGCGGGCCTTCGGGCCTGCGCTTTCATTTCCGGGGATCCGATGCGCCGTTATGTTTTTCCCGTCGTGATGGGCTTTGCCGGGGTCGCCCTTCTGCTAAGCCTTGGCTTCTGGCAGTTGCGCCGGATGGAGGAGAAGCGCATCTATCTGGACGAAATGGAAGCGCGGATCGCTCAGGCGCCGATCCCCTTGCCTGATGTGCCGGAGGAGGGCCGCGACAAGTTTCAGGCGGTGGTCGTCGAGGGGCGGTTTACCGGTGACTATGTCGAGGTGCTAGCAGGTCAGACCGGTGCCAGCCCCGGCGTGTTGATCATCGAGGCTTTTGCCTTGCCCGATGGCCGCAGGATTCTGGTGCAGCGTGGGTTCATCGAGGATGACAGGCGCGCCGTGCCGCGGACGGTCATCGAAGCCAAGGTCGAGGGGAACCTGCATTGGCCGATGGACACCGATTCCTCGACCCCGCCGCCGGATAGCCCCACCGGCATGTGGTTTGCCCGTGATGTTCCAGCGATGGCGGCCAAACTGCACACGGAAGCGACACTTATTGTCGCCAGAAAGCAAGTTGGTGACGGGATCACGCCGGTTCCGGTTGATACGTCGGCTATACCCAACAACCATTGGGCCTATGCGATCCAATGGTTCCTGCTTGCGGCGACCTGGGCGGGGATGACAGTCTATCTCCTCTGGCGTATCAGACGCCGGACAGCTTGAAGGCGATGCGATGAACTACATCTCGACCCGTGGCACTGCCCCGATGCTTGGCTTTGGTGAGGCGATGATGACCGGCCTTGCCCGTGACGGCGGGCTTTATGTGCCGGAAATCGTGCCTGCCTTGACGACGGATGAGATCGCGGCGCTGGCGGGGCTGCCCTATGAGGAAGTGGCCTTCCGGGTGATGCAGCCCTATCTGGGCGGGTTCTTTTCGGACACGGAATTCAAGGGCCTGATCGCCAAGGCCTATGCGGGCTTTCACCACACCGCTCGCGCGCCGATGGTTCAGCTGGCGTCGAACCATTTCCTTCTAGAACTGTTCCACGGGCCGACCTTGGCGTTCAAGGACTTCGCCATGCAGCTGATCGGCCAGATGATGCAGGCGGCTTTGGCCAAGACCGGCGAGCGGATCACGATTGTCGGCGCGACCTCGGGCGATACCGGAAGTGCCGCAATCGAGGCGTTCCGGGGGCTGGCCAATGTGGATGTGTTCATCCTGTTCCCGCAGGGGCGCGTCAGCGATGTGCAGCGGCGGCAGATGACGACGCCTTCGGAAAGCAACGTCCATGCACTGGCGATGGACGGGGACTTTGACGACTGTCAGGCCCGCGTGAAGGACATGTTCAACGACTTTGCCTTCCGCGACGGGGTGCGGCTGGCCGGGGTCAACAGCATCAACTGGGCGCGGGTTCTGGCGCAGGTGGTCTATTACTTCTACGCGGGTGTGGCGCTGGGTGCGCCTTACCGGCAGGTTTCTTTCACCGTACCCACCGGCAATTTTGGAGACATCTTCGCGGGTTATATCGCGCAATGTATGGGCCTGCCGATTGAAAAGCTGGTGATAGCCACCAACCAGAACGACATTCTGGACCGGGCGCTGAAGACCGGGGAATACCGGACGAACGGCGTTCAAGCCTCGATCAGCCCGTCGATGGATATTCAGGTCTCGTCGAACTTCGAGCGCGCCTTGTTCGATGCCTATGGCGGCGAGGGCGAGCCGATTGTTGGCTTGATGGAGCGGATGAAGCAGTCGGGCGGGTTCCGGATCGCGGATGACGCGCTGGAGATGCTGCGGGCGACGTTCTCATCGGGGCGGTGTAGCGAGGAAGAGACTCTGGCCACTATCGCGCGGCATCGCCAGACGACGGGCGAAGTGCTGTGTCCGCATTCCGCTGTCGGCGTGAAAGTGGCCGAGGAGCATATCGGTGACGCGCCGATGATCACGCTGGCCACGGCGCATCCGGCAAAATTCCCCGATGCGGTGGAAAAGGCCACCGGCCTGCGCCCCGGTCTGCCGCCGCATATGGCGGGACTGTTTGACAAGCCCGAACGGGTGACCCGGGTGCCGAATGATCTGGCCGCCTTGCAGGCCCTTGTCCGCGAAAGGACCGCCCGTTGAGCGAACGCCTGCACCGCCTGCCGAATGGATTCCGGATTGTCACCGAAGCGATGCCGGGGTTGCAGTCGGCCAGCGTCGGGTTGTGGGTCGAGGCTGGGGGGCGGCATGAGGCGCCCGAGCAGAACGGCATTGCGCATTTCTTGGAGCATATGGCGTTCAAGGGCACCAAGCGGCGGTCGGCGCTGCGGATTGCCGAGGAAATCGAGGATGTGGGCGGCTATATCAACGCCTATACCAGCCGCGAGATGACGGCCTATTACGCGCGGGTACTGTCCAGTGATGTGGTGATGGCGCTGGATGTGATCGCCGACATCGTGTTGAACCCGGTGTTCCGCAAGGCGGATATCGAGACCGAGCGCCATGTGATCCTGCAGGAGATAGGCCAGGCGCTGGACACGCCCGACGACATCATCTTCGACTGGCTACATGAGGTGAGTTATCCTGGCCAGCCTTTTGGGTGCACGATTTTGGGGCCGGAAGAGCGGGTCGCGTCTTTCAAGAAGGCGGATTTCGAGGGGTTCACGGGGCAGCACTACGGCCCCGACCAGATGATCCTGTCGGCGGCGGGTGGGGTGGACCATGACGCCATTGTTGCGGCAGCAGAGCGGATCTTTGGCGGGTTGAAACCGCTTGGCCAATCCCTGGTTCAACCTGCCAGCTTTGTGGGGGGCGAAAGGCGGGAAGTGAAGGACCTGGAGCAGGTGCATTTCGCGCTGTCGTTCGAGGGGCCGGGCTATCGCGACGACAAAGTCTATACCTCGCAAGTCTATTCCATGGCGATGGGGGGCGGCATGTCCAGCCGCCTGTTCCAGAAAATCCGCGAAGATCGGGGGCTTTGTTATTCGATCTACGCCCAGTCCTCTGCCTATGAGGATACCGGGCATGTCACGATTTATGCGGGCACGTCCGAGGCCGAGATCGGCGATCTGACCCGGTTGACCTTGGACGAATTGAAGCGCGCGGCCGATGACATGACCGAGGCGGAAGTGGCCCGGGCGCGGGCGCAGCTGCGGGCGGGGCTGTTGATGGGGTTGGAAAGCCCCTCGTCGCGGGCGGAGCGCAATGCGCGGCTTTTGTCGATCTGGGGGCGGGTGCCAGGCGTCAGCGAGGCGGTCGAGAAGATCGACGCGGTTGATACGGCGTCGGTGCGCGCCTATGCGGCGGAATTGACGGCGGCGCGGTCGGCGCTGGCGATCTATGGGCCGGTCGCTGGCGCGCCGGGGATCGACGAGATCCGCAGGGGCCTGTCCGGCTGATGCTGGGCCTGACCCGCAAGCAGCGCCCAAGGGTCGAGACCGAGCGGCTGACCCTGCGGCTTCCGGAACATGCGGATTGGCGGCAATGGTCAGAATTGCGCGAAGCCTCGGCTGATTTCCTGTCGAAATGGGAACCGGTCTGGGCCAATGACCACCTGACCCGGCGGTCCTTTACCAACCGGGTCTACTGGGCGCAGCGGGCCGAGGCGCAGGGGACGGCGCTGCCGATGGTGTTGATCCGGCGGGCTGACCAGCAGCTTCTGGGGGCGCTGACGCTGGACAATATCCGCCGGGGGCCTGCACAGACCGGGACTTTCGGCTACTGGATCAGTGCGGATTTCGCCAGGCAGGGCTATATGCGCGAGGCGATCCTTGCCTTGACCCATCACGCCTTTACCCGGATGGACCTGTCGCGGCTTGAGGCTGCCTGCCTGCCCGAAAACGCGCCCTCGCGCGGGGTTCTGGAGAAATGCGGCTTCAAGTATGAGGGCGTGGCGCAAAGCTATCTGCAGATCAACGGGCGTTGGCGCAACCATGTGCTTTACGCCAACCTGCGCGGCGACCGGCGCGGCAAGACCGATGTGGGCTGACCTGTCGCGGGTGCGGCGGTTATCAAATTGAGCGCCCTTGCGGGCGCAAGTCTTTTGTCTCGTCGTCGGGCTTCGCCTCCTCCTCGGGGATGGGGGCGCTTCGCCCCCCACGTCGATGGTTTCAGGGAAACCATCTCCTTTCCCCCGAGGATATTTGCGGAAGAGAAATGGATCAGAGGGAATGGTGATGGCGGTCTGGATTGTCTTGTTGCGCGGAGTGAATGTCTCGGGTGCGGGGAAACTGCCGATGGCGGAGTTTCGCACGATGCTTGCGGGGCTGGGGCTTGGGCGGGTGGAGACATATATTCAGTCCGGGAATGCGGTCTTTGACAGCGATTTGACGGCACCGGAGTTGGAGGTACTGATCCAGGGCGGGGTCGCCGCGCGGTTCGGTTTTGCGCCGGAATGCTTTGTGCTGAGCGCGGAAGAGATCGAGGCGGCGCTATTGGATCACCCCTTCGCCGGGGCCGAGGGGAACCGGGTGCATGTGACCTTCCTGCGTGAGACCCCGACGCCGGATGAGGCCAGCTTGCGCGTATTGGCGCAGCCGGGGGATGGCTGGCACATCGGGTTGCGTCGGTTCACGCTGCACACGCCGGGGGGCTATGGCGTGTCGAAACTGGCCGAGAAACTGCCGCGTCTTTTATCTGCACCGATGACTGCCAGAAACCTGAATACGGTGGCGGCGCTGGTGGCCATGGTGCGGGCCAGGGTCTTTAGCGATTTCGCGTGAGTTTTGGCGGTTCGGGGTTAGGCTTGGCCGACCCTTGGAGTCTTGCCATGCGTTTCGCACTGATCCTTGCTGTTCTAGCCACTCCCACCTTTGCGCAGGAGCGCGCGCCGTCGCATTGCATCGCGCTGGCTTCGGCCAAGCCCGAGGTCATTCATGCGTCGCTTTCAGATGGGTTGGAGCCGCAGTCAGTGCTGATCCGCTATCTCGACCATGCGATGTTTGCCATTGTTGCGGCGGATGGCACCATCGCAGTGACCGATTACACAGGATATCTTGGCACGCAGGATATCGTGCCTGATGTGGTCACCATGAACAACGCGCATGACACGCATTGGACCTCGGCCCCCGATCCGCGCATTCCGCATGTGCTGAAGGGGTGGGGAAAAGGGGCGGAACCAGCGAGCCATTGGCTGGATCTGGGGTCGATGCTGGTCAGGAATGTCACAACCGACATCCGCGGGCCCTTTGGTGAGGGCGCGCGGAAGGATGGGAATTCCATCTTCATCTTTGAGGTGGCGGGGCTGTGCATTGGCCATCTGGGGCATCTGCATCAGATCCCTTCGGCCGAACAATATGCGGCAATCGGGCGGTTGGATGTCGTGATGGTGCCGGTCGATGGCGGCTATACGATGCGGCTGGAGGACATGGCGGGGGTGGTGCGGCGTTTCCGGTCCTCGGTCGTGATCCCGATGCATTGGTTCAGCGCAGAGTCGCTGCAGCGGTTTCTGGATGAAATGGCGCCTGACTTTGCGGTGGTCGAAACCGGGGGGGCGCAGATAGCGTTGTCACAGCATGACCTCCCGGCTGAGCCGACGATCCTGGTGCTGGAACCGGCCTTTCTGGACTAGCGCCACTGGTCGGGCGTGCCGAGGCGGGCTAGCTTGGGAGCGGAGGTGCCGGAATGCTGAACCCCTGCGACACGGCTTTTGTGACAGCGCTGGCCGGGCTGGTGCCCGACGGCGTGCTGTCGGACCCTGAGCCACGGCATCTGGAAGAACCGCGTGGGCGGCTGCAGGGCCGGGCGGGTGTGCTGGCGCGGCCGAGGTCGGTGGCAGAGGTGCAGGCGATTGTCCGGGCCTGTGCTGCCGCTCGGGTCGGGATCGTGCCGGCTTCTGGGGGCACGGGGCTGGTCGGTGGGCAGATCATGGCCGGGGGCGCTTTGCCCTTGGTGCTGTCGTTGGAACGGATGAGCGCCTTGCGCGGGGTCTGGCCGGAGGAGAATGCGATGGTGGTCGAGGCCGGGATGGTCCTGGCCGATGTGCAGGCGGCGGCGGAGGCGGCGGGGCGGTATTTTCCGCTAAGCCTTGCGTCAGAAGGGTCGTGCCGGATTGGCGGCAATCTGGCGACCAATGCGGGGGGGACGGGGGTGCTGCGCTATGGCAATGCGCGCGACCTGTGTCTGGGGATCGAGGCGGTGTTGCCGGATGGAAGCCTGTTCAACGGGCTGACCCGGCTGCGCAAGGACAATGCGGGCTATGATCTGCGGCATCTGCTGATCGGGTCGGAGGGCACGCTGGCGGTGATCACGGCGGCAAGCTTGCGGCTGTTTCCGAGGCCTGCGGCGCGGGTGGTGGCGTTGCTGGCCGTGCCTTCGCCCGCGGCGGCACTGAAGCTTCTGGCTTTGGCCGGAGAGTTGGCGGCGGGGATGGTTTCGGGGTTCGAACTGATCCACCGGATGGGGTTCGACTTTCTGGCCGAGACCGGGTTTGACCTTGCCGCGCCGTTCGATCCGGTGCCGGACTGGCTGGTGCTGGTGGAACTGGAACTGCCTGCCCGGGTCGAAGCGGAGGCGCGGATGGCCGGGCTTTACGAGGCCGGGGCCGAGGCCGGGCTGGTCCGCGACGGGGTGATTGCGATATCCGAGGCGCAGGCGGCGGGGTTGTGGGAGTTGCGCGAGACGATCCCCTTGGCCAACCGCAAGGTCGGCGCGGTGTCGAGCCATGACATCTCGCTGCCCCTGTCCGAGATTGCCGGGTTCATTGACCTGGCTCCGGCGATTATTGCGCCTTTGGGGAACTTCCGGGTGAACTGTTTCGGGCACCTGGGGGATGGCAATCTCCATTGGAACGTCTTTCCGGCGAAAGGAGAGATGGCAGCCAAGCATCAGGCAGTGCGCGACGAGGTGAAAGGCCGGGTGCATGATCTGGTGCATTCCCTTGGCGGGTCGGTTGCGGCCGAGCACGGGGTGGGGCGGATGAAAGTGGCGGACCTTGCGCGTTATGGTGATCCGGGCAAGCTGGCGGCGATGCGGGCGATCAAGGCAGCGCTTGATCCGTTGGGCATCATGAACCCGGGTGCGGTTCTGGCGGAATGAACAACCCCGCCGCAGGGAACCTGCGACGGGGTGCTTCGGGGGGTGTGTGGGCATGCTGTGGGTAGCAGCATGATCGGGTTGGGTAGACCCGACAAAGCCTGTTTAACGGTGATTCCCTTTCAACTCGGTTAACGCCGTAGCAATTCTGTTTGCCGGGTGCGATTTGCGCGCGGAAATCGTGACGGAATTCTTCTACAGAATTCCGCTCCCCGGCCCCCAGACTTCGCACTGGCCTTGAAGCGGATTTGCCGTTACTCTTGCCCGCGACCCGGGGGGACATCCGGGCATGAATGGCAGAGCAGCGTGACAGGCGGATTTCCAT
Organism: Paracoccaceae bacterium; assembly: GCA_947504705.1. Classification (GTDB taxonomy): domain Bacteria; phylum Pseudomonadota; class Alphaproteobacteria; order Rhodobacterales; family Rhodobacteraceae; genus Tabrizicola. The sequence goes on along the minus strand of CANNIA010000001.1, from coordinate 73,577 downwards.
GACTGAAATGGTCTATGGCTCCAACCCGGCCAGGGTTGGCGAGCCGGTATTCCCACGGTGGTGGCGCACGATCGACAAGTGGACGCTGACCTCGGTCTTTGTCCTTTTCGGTCTTGGCCTGCTCTTGGGCCTTGCGGCCTCGGTTCCTCTTGCGACGCGCAACGGGTTGGAGCCGTTTTATTATGTGCAACGGCAGGCCTTCTTTGGCGGCATTGCGCTGGTGATGATGATCGCGATTTCGATGATGCCGCCGGACATGGTGCGGCGGCTTGGGATCATGGGTTTTGCCATCGCCATGGCGGGGCTGATGCTGCTGCCGCTGTTCGGAACCGACTTTGGCAAGGGCGCGGTGCGGTGGTTTTCGCTGGGCTTCACGTCGGTGCAACCGTCAGAGTTTCTGAAGCCCGGTTTCATCGTGGTCGTGGCCTGGCTGATTGCCGCCAGTCAGGAGTTGACCGGACCGCCGGGCAAGCTTTTGTCCTTTGTCCTGACCGTCATCGTCGTCGGATTTCTGGCGATGCAGCCCGATTTCGGGCAGTCGGCGCTGATCCTGTTCGGTTGGGGTGTGGTCTATTTCGTCGGCGGCGCGCCGATGCTGCTGATCGGGGTCGTGGGGGCGCTGGTCGCCGGGGGTGGCTTGCTGTTCTATGAATCCTCCGAGCATTTTGCGCGGCGGATCGACGGCTTCTTGGCCTCGGACGTGGACCCGCGGACCCAGCTTGGTTATGCGGCGAATGCGATCCAGGAGGGCGGGTTCTTCGGTGTGGGTGTGGGCGAGGGCCAGGTGAAATGGTCGCTGCCCGATGCGCATACCGATTTCATCATTGCCGTGGCGGCCGAGGAATACGGGCTTTTGCTCGTGCTGGTCATCCTTGCGATCTATGGGCTGATCGTTGTGCGGTCACTGACGCGGCTGTTGCCGGAACGTGACCCCTTTGCCCGGTTGGCCGGCGCGGGGTTGGCTTGCGTCTTTGGGGTGCAGGCGATGATCAACATGGGCGTGGCGGTGCGGCTTTTGCCTGCCAAGGGGATGACGCTTCCCTTCGTCAGCTATGGCGGGTCGTCGATCATTGCCGCCGGGATCACCATGGGGATGCTGCTGGCGCTGACCCGAGCAAGGCCGCGTGGGCAGATGAGCGATGTCTTCCGGCGGGGGCGTTGATGGCAAGGCTTTTGCTGATCGCAGCCGGGGGCACGGGCGGACACATGTTCCCGGCGCAGGCCTTGGCCGAGGTGATGCTGGCGCGCGGCTGGCGGGTCAAGCTGTCGACTGACGAAAGGGGTGTGCGTTATGCGGGCGGATTCCCCGAGGCGGTGATGATCGAGCGGGTGGCATCGGCGACCTTCTCGCGCGGTGGACCTTTGGCGAAGCTGCTGGTGCCGTTCCGCATTCTGGGCGGGATCATCGGCGCACTTTGGTCGCAGTTCCGTGATAAGCCCGATGTGGTGGTGGGGTTCGGCGGTTACCCCTCGATCCCGGCGCTGACGGCGGCTTGGGTCCTGCGGCGGCCCCGGATGATTCATGAACAGAATGGTGTGCTTGGCCGGGTGAACAAGGTCTTTGCGCGGCGGGTGGACAAGGTGGCTTGTGGCACTTGGCCCACCGCTTTGCCTGAGGGCGTGACAGGCGTGCCTGTGGGCAACCCGGTGCGGCAGGCGGTGCTGGACCGCGCCTCGGCACCCTATATCCCGCCGGGGGATTACCCGATGTCGATGGTGGTGATCGGCGGGTCGCAAGGCGCGCGTATCCTGTCGGATATGGTGCCTGCGGCAGTGGCCTTGTTACCCGAAGGGCTGCGGGCCAACCTTCGGGTGGCGCATCAGGCGCGGGACGAAGATGGCGCGCGGGCGGCGGCGGCCTATGAGGCGGCAGGCGTTCGGGCCGAGATTGCGCCGTTCTTTGCTGATATTCCACGCAGGTTGTCCGAGGCGCAGCTGGTGATCAGCCGCTCGGGTGCGTCGTCGGTGGCCGATATCTCGATCATCGGGCGGCCAGCGATCCTGATTCCGTTTGCGGCGGCGACGGGCGATCACCAGACCGCCAATGCGCGCGGGCTGGTCGAGGCGTCGGGGGCCGTGGCGATTGCCGAAAAGGCGCTTGACGCTGCCGGGCTGGCAGGCCAGATCGCCGCGATCTTGGGGGACCCGGCCAAGGCAGAAGCCATGGCGCGTGCCGCCTTGGGTGAGGGCAAGCCGGACGCGACCGCACGGCTGGTGGCGCTGGTGGAAGGGCTGGTTGGAGAGGCATGATGAACGCTGCAACGAAACTGCCGCTGGAACTTGGGCCAATCCATTTCGTCGGAATCGGCGGGATCGGGATGTCGGGCATCGCCGAAGTCCTGATGACACTGGGCTATCAGGTGCAGGGGTCGGACAGCAAAGCCTCGAAAATCACGGACCGGCTGGTTTCGCTGGGCGCGCGGTTCTTTGAGGGCCAGCGAGCCGCGAATATCGGCGACGGCGTGTCGGTCGTCGTGATCTCATCCGCGATCAAGAAGGGCAACCCGGAGCTGGAAGAAGCCCGCCGCCGCAAGTTGCCCGTGGTGCGCCGGGCCGAGATGCTGGCCGAACTGATGCGGCTGAAGTCGAACATCGCGATTGCCGGGACGCATGGCAAGACGACGACCACGACGATGGTGGCCACGCTTCTGGACAAGGGCGGCTTTGACCCCACGGTCATCAATGGGGGCGTGATCCACGCCTATGGCTCGAACGCGCGGGCAGGGGCGGGGGAGTGGATGGTGGTCGAGGCGGATGAAAGCGATGGGTCTTTCAACCGCCTGCCCGCGACCATCGCCATCGTCACCAACATCGACCCCGAGCATATGGAGCATTGGCATACGTTCGATGCCTTACGGAAAGGCTTCTTCGATTTCGTGTCGAACGTGCCGTTCTATGGCCTTGCGATCTGCTGCACCGACCACCCGGAAGTGCAGGCGCTTGTGGGTCGGGTCACTGACCGCCGCGTCGTGACCTTTGGCTTCAACGCCCAAGCGGATGTGCGGGCGCAGAACCTGACCTATGCAAATGGTGTGGCGCATTTTGACGTGGCCTTGCAGGCCGAGGGGCAAGTGATCGAAGGTTGCACTCTGCCGATGCCGGGCGATCACAACGTTTCCAACGCTTTGTCGGCAGTAGCCGTGGCGCGGCATCTGGGGATGAAGAAGGACGAAATCCGCGAGGCGCTGGCGGGCTTTTCTGGTGTGAACCGCCGTTTCACCAAGGTCGGCCAAGTCGGTGGTGTCACGATCATCGACGATTACGGCCACCACCCGGTGGAAATCGCCGCTGTGCTGAAAGCCGCGCGGCAGGCAACGAACGGGCGGATCATCGCGATCCATCAGCCGCATCGCTATACCCGGTTGTCCAGCCTTTTCGAGGACTTCTGCACCTGCTTCAACGAGGCGGATATGGTCGCCATCGCCGATGTCTACGCGGCGGGCGAAGAGCCAATTGCCGGTGCCAGCCGCGATGATCTGGTGGCAGGCCTGATCGCCCATGGTCATCGCCATGCCGAGGTGCTGAAGGACGAGACTGACCTGGTCCGGCTGGTCAGGGAAAATGCAAGGGCAGGCGACATGGTCGTTTGCCTTGGCGCGGGCTCGATTTCTGCCTGGGCCAATGCGCTGCCCGCGAAATTGAAGGGGCAGGCGGGCTGAATTGCAACTTGCCCGTGTGACAAAGCGGCGCTAGCTCTAGGGGGCGATGCCCGACACTCTTGTCATATATCCGGTTGTTGCCCTGGTCCTGCCGGGGACCGTGGCCTATGGGCTGGGCCGCGTCTTCAAAAGCATCTGGCCCGGTCTGGCCCTAGCCTTGATTGCATTGGCATCGGGGACGTACTTTCTGTCACAAGCCTCTGGGTCCAGCTGGAATTACGAAGCGGCCACGAACTATGTGCTTGCAGCCTTTGGCCTGTCCTTCCCGGCGTTGATCTCGGCGGTGGTTGGCGGGACCTTTGCCCATATGCGGGGGCGCTAAGATGTTCGGATACCACTTTCCTAGCCGAAGTCGCACATGAGCGATCCCCTTATTCTGGGTGGGCTTTGGGTCATTGCTGCGGCCGTGGTTGCCATGCTCCCGATGCGGCTGCAGATGGTGCCGGGACTGACGCTTTTGATCGCAGCACCCGTGCTTCTGGTCTGGATCGGGATGGAGCATGGCTGGTACTGGCTCGCCTTCGGGCTTTTCGCCTTTGTGTCAATGTTCCGCTATCCCTTGCGCTATTTCCTGTTCAAGGCACTGGGCCGCCCCGTACCGCGCCCACGAGACCTACAGAAATGAACTGGCCGTTGGTGCTTTGTCTGACCTGGCTGATTGCCGCCAACCTGATCGGCATGCTGCCGACCCGCGACAAGCATTGGCGGGCGGCCTATGTGATGATTGCGATCGGCGTGCCGCTTCTGGGCTGGTTGACCTGGGCGGCGGGGCCGGTCATCGGGCTGGTCTTTCTGGCCGCCGCAGCCTCGATCCTGCGCTGGCCGGTGTTCTTCCTGTGGCGTTGGATCAAACAGAGGGTCGGATAGGTGATGATGACACCCCTTCTGGCGGTCGGTTCCGGGATCCTGTGCATATCAGCCGTGATCGCCTTTGCCCTGACCCGCCGCTATGGCGCAATGTTCGGACTGATGCTTCCTTTGCTGGGCCTATTTGAGGGGGCCGGGGTCATCTGGCAATCCGAAGCTGCGGACGCGGGGGAGGGGCTGCATCTAGCGCTATGGTCACTGGTGACTTCGTCCCCGATCCTTCTGGGCACGCTGATCGGGATACTGCTGGCGCGGCGACCCCGAGATTAGGCCGGGCTTGCCTGCCGATCCCGGGGCGGCTATCCCCGCTCCATGACCATGCTTCCCACCCCTCGAGGCGCTTTGACGCCTGACCGGCTCTTGGCGGACCTGACCTGGCTGCGGGTAGGCGGGCCTGCGGATTGGCTGTTCCAACCGGCGGATGAAGATGATCTGGCCGCGTTTCTGGCAGCGATGGACCCGGCGATCCCGGTCTTTCCGATTGGCGTCGGGTCGAACCTGATCGTGCGGGATGGGGGCATCCGGGCTGTAGTGATCCGGCTGGGGCGGGGGTTCAACGAGATCTCGGTCGATGGCGACAGGGTCACGGCGGGGGCGGCGGCGTTGGATGCGCATGTGGCGCGGAAGGCGGCGGAGGCCGGGCTGGACCTCACCTTCCTGCGCACGATCCCTGGCAGCACCGGCGGCGCGGTCCGGATGAATGCGGGCTGCTATGGGTCTTATGTGGCCGATGTGCTGGAGGAGGTTCGGGTGATCACGCGGCAGGGCCGGGTTGAAACCCTGCCTGCATCGGCGTTGAACCTGCGCTACCGGCAAAGCGATCTGCCCGAAGGTGCGGTCGTGGTTTCGGCCACATTCCGGGCCAAACCGGGCGACCCTGCGGGACTTGAAGCGCGGATGCTGGACCAGATCGCCAAGCGTGATGCCAGCCAGCCGACCAAGGAACGCAGCGCGGGGTCGACCTTCCGCAATCCCGCCGGGTTCAGCTCCACTGGTCAGGCCGATGACAGCCATGAGCTGAAGGCCTGGAAGGTGATCGACGAGGCGGGCATGCGCGGCGCGCGGGTCGGCGGGGCGCAGATGTCCGTGATGCATTCAAATTTCATGATCAACGCAGGTGGGGCCACCGCGAAGGATCTTGAGGCTTTGGGTGAAGAAGTGCGAAAAAAGGTTTACCAATCAAGCGGTATCACGCTAGAGTGGGAAATCATGCGGGTCGGAGAATATCCGCAGGAATAACAGATCACGGGTCGGCAACAGACCCTGATGAGGCAGTGTATGGCGGGCGCATCAGGCAAGATGTCCCCCAAAGTGGCAGTTCTGATGGGTGGGCTTTCCGCTGAGCGGGAGGTTTCTCTTGTCTCCGGGCGCGCATGCGCCAATGCCCTTGGGGCGGCAGGATATCAGGTGGTCGAGGTCGATTGTGGCCCCGATTTGCCCCTGCGCTTGTCCGAAATCAAACCCGATATCTGCTTTAACGCGCTGCATGGCCGCTGGGGCGAGGATGGCTGCGTTCAGGGCATTCTGGAGTGGCTGGGCATCCCGTATACGCATTCCGGCGTGCTGGCCTCTGCCCTGGCCATGGACAAGATGAAGACCAAAGAGGTCTACAAGGCTGCTGGTCTGCCCGTCGTCGACAGCGTCCTTTCTGCCCGCGACGAGGTCGAGGCCGGGCATGTTCTGAAACCGCCCTATGTGGTGAAGCCCTATAATGAGGGCTCTTCGGTCGGGGTCTATATCGTCCGCGAAGGATCAAATGCGCCAAGGCTGGCGGCCACGATGCCCGATCTGGTGATGGTGGAAACCTATGCGCCGGGGCATGAGTTGACCACCACCGTGATGGGCGATCGGGCGCTGGGGGTGACGGATATCATCACCGATGGCTGGTATGACTATGACGCCAAATACAAGCCCGGTGGCAGCCGCCACGAATGCCCTGCAAAGGTGTCGGCCGAGATTGAGGCCGCTTGTCTGGACTATGCCCTGCGTGCGCATCAGGCACTTGGATGCCGTGGCGTCAGCCGGACCGATTTCCGCTGGGATGACGCGCGCGGCTTGGCAGGCTTGATCCTACTGGAGACGAACACCCAGCCCGGAATGACGCCGACCTCGCTTGCCCCTGAGCAGGCCGCGCATCAGGGGATCAGCTTTCCCGACTTCTGCGCCTGGATGGTAAGGGACGCGTCATGCAATCGCTGACCGCCTCCCGCCACCCCCCGCGCCGCGACCCGGCGCCTTCGCGTTGGGCTTACCGGACGCAGCGCTGGATGCTGACGCCGATTTTTCGTGCGTTCCTGTTCCGGGGCTTGCCGCTGATGCTGGTCCTTGGCGGTGCGGCGCTTTGGGTCGGGCATGAACCGAACCGGGACGCTCTGATCGCGACGCTGACCGAACTGCGTGAGAAATTCGAAAGTCGGCCCGAATTCCAGGTCTCGCTGGCGCGGGTAGATGGGGCGTCAGAGGCTTTGGCCGAGGTTGTGCGGGCAAAGCTTGGTCTGACCTTGCCGATGTCATCCTTCGACATTGATCTTGAGGCAGTGCGGGCCAGGATCGAAACACTGGATGCGGTGAAGTCGGCAGATCTTCGGGTTCGGTCGGGCGGCGTTCTGGAGGTGGTGATCACCGAGCGGATGCCCGTCGCCATCTGGCGCACCGAGGACGGCTTGACGCTGATCGATGACGAAGGGCACCGGGTTGCCGGGCTGATCTCGCGGTCAGACCGGCCCGATCTGCCGGTGATCGCAGGCGAGGGGGCCGATAAGGCAACCGCCGAGGCAATTGCGCTTGTTGCTGCGGCCGGTCCGCTGATCCCGCGTCTGCGCGGGTTGGTGCGGATGGGCGAGCGGCGCTGGGACATCGTGCTTGACCGCCATCAGCGTATACAACTGCCCGAGAAGAACCCTGTCGAGGCGCTGGAGCGCCTTCTGGCACTGGACCATGCCCAAGACCTATTGAACCGTGACATCCTGACGGTCGATCTGCGATCGGATCGCAGGCCAACCCTGCGCCTGACCCCCCATGCCCTGGCCGAAGCGCGTCGTGCGCAAGGCCTTGAAACTGTGGAGAACGAATTGTGACCGATCTCTATACCTCGCAGCGCGCGATGCGGAACATGCGCAAGGCTGCCATGCAGCGTGGCGTAGTTGCCATTCTGGACGTGGGCACCTCGAAGATCGCCTGCCTGATCCTGCGGTTTGACGGGCCGGAACATCTGCGCGAGCAAGATGGCGTCGGGCCGATGGCTGGGCAAAGCCAGTTCCGGGTGATTGGTGCTGCGACAACACGGTCGCGTGGCGTGCGCTTTGGCGAAATCGCGGTGATGAACGAAACCGAGCGCGCGATCCGCACGGCGGTTCAGGCGGCGCAGAAGATGGCCAATGTGCGCGTCGACCATGTGATCGCCTGCTTCTCAGGTGCTGAACCGCGCAGCTATGGTTTGGCGGGCGAGTTGGACCTGCAGGATTCCGTCGTGACCGAACAGGATGTCAGCCGCGTACTGGCGGCCTGCGACGTGCCTGACCTTGGGGTTGGCCGCGAAGTGCTGCATGCCCAGCCGGTCAACTTTGCGCTGGATCATCGGACGGGCCTTGGTGACCCGCGTGGCCAGATTGGCCATCGGCTTGCGGTCGACATGCATCTTTTGTCGGTCGGCGGTGATGTGGTGCAGAACCTGCTTTACTGCATCAAACGCTGCGACCTTGAACTCGCGGGGCTTGCCTCATCCGCCTATGTCTCGGCCATTGCAGCACTGGTCGAGGATGAACAGGAGTTGGGAGCCGCCTGCATCGACATGGGCGGCGGCGCGACCGGCGTTTCCATCTTCATGAAAAAGCACATGATCTATGCCGACAGCCTACGCATGGGCGGCGACCATGTGACCTCGGACATCTCAAAGGGTCTGCAGATCCCATTGGCGTTGGCAGAAAAGATCAAGACCCGGCACGGCGGGCTTTACGCCACCGGCATGGACGACCGCGAGATGATCGACATCGGTGGCGATACCGGCGATTGGGAAACCGACCGCCGCCAGATCAGCCGGACAGAGCTGATCGGCATCATGCGGCCGAGGGTCGAGGAGATCCTGGAGGAGGTCCGGGCTGCGCTGGATGCGGCGGGCTTCGACACGCTGCCCAGCCAGCAGATCGTGCTGACCGGTGGTGGCAGCCAGATCCCGGGGCTGGATGGCATCGCGACGCGGATCCTTGGCCAACGGGTTCGCCTTGGTCGTCCCTTGCGCGTGCAGGGTCTGCCGCAGGCAGCAACGGGGGCTGCTTTTGCTTCTGCCGTGGGGCTTTGCCTCTTCGCCGCACACCCGCAGGACGAGTGGTGGGACTTCGAAATCCCGGCAGATCGTTATCCGGCGCGGTCCCTGCGCCGGGCCATGAAATGGTTTAAAGACAACTGGTGACCGCAATATCCTGCATATGTACCGAAATACCGCGGATTTCCGCTTTAAGGCCCCCAGATTTCGTAGCCTTGACATGTTTTTTTCGTGACCTTTGCGCGGGTTGTGGATAGAATCAGGGATAAGTCGGTTTCTTGCGCGTGATTTTGCAGAAGCCGAAAATAACAAGCGGCGTAAAACGGACAGGCAAACCCATGGCACTCAATCTGATGATGACTTCTGAGCGTGAAGAGCTGAAGCCGCGTATCACCGTGTTTGGTGTGGGTGGTGCAGGCGGCAACGCGGTCAACAACATGATCGACAAGAACCTGGAAGGGGTCGAGTTTGTCGTGGCCAACACCGATGCGCAGGCCCTGCAGCAAAGTCGGGCAAACAAGCGCATCCAGATGGGCGCCAAGGTTACCGAAGGGTTGGGGGCTGGTGCGCGTCCGTCGGTGGGTGCCGCTGCCGCTGAAGAGACCATCGAGGAAATCGTCGACCATCTGGCCGGGGCGCATATGTGCTTTATCACCGCCGGGATGGGGGGTGGCACCGGAACCGGCGCTGCTCCGATCATCGCGCAGGCCGCGCGTGAACTGGGTGTGCTGACCGTGGGGGTCGTGACCAAGCCCTTCCAGTTCGAAGGTGCAAAGCGGATGCGTCAAGCCGAAATGGGCATCGACGCGCTGCAGAACGTTGTCGACACGCTGATCGTCATTCCGAACCAGAATCTGTTCCGTCTGGCCAACGAACGCACGACTTTTACCGAAGCCTTCGCAATGGCGGACGACGTTCTGTATCAGGGCGTCAAGGGTGTGACCGATCTGATGGTGCGTCCCGGCCTCATCAACCTTGACTTCGCCGACGTGCGCGCGGTGATGGACGAGATGGGCAAGGCGATGATGGGCACCGGCGAAGCCTCGGGCGAAGATCGCGCGATCCAGGCGGCCGAGAAGGCGATTGCCAACCCGCTCTTGGACGAAATCAGCCTGCATGGCGCCAAGGGTGTGCTGATCAACATCACTGGCGGCCACGATCTGACCCTGTTCGAACTGGACGAAGCCGCGAATATCATTCGGGAAAAGGTCGATCCGGACGCGAACATCATCGTCGGCTCGACGCTTGATCCGTCGATGGAGGGCCGCATCCGGGTTTCGGTTGTCGCCACCGGTATCGATGTCTCCGGCGCGCGCTCTGCGGAACCAGCGGTTCGGCGGAGCATGGCTGCGCCCCTGACGCTAAGCCCAATGCAGCAAACCGAAACGCCGCGGCCCGCCCCGACGCCCGCGCCGGTTGTTTCGGCGGCCGAGCCGGTCTCTACCCGTCCCGAGTTCGAAGCCCTGCACCGTGAGTTCGATGCGATGGGATCGCAGCCTGCCGCCCGGGCCGAGCCGGTCATGCACGACGATTTGCCGCCGCCGGTCTATCATTCCGCCCCGGCTCCTCAACCAGCGATGACGCGCCCCACACCCTCGGCGATCGATGCGAATGCTGGGGATTTCGTCGCACCGCGTCCGCGCCCCGCAGGTCAGCCGACCCCCGAGGCACTTGCGCGTCTGCAAGCCGCAGTGACCCGTCCGGTCGCCGGTGCCGCGCCGAAATTCGCGCGCCCGGCCCCGGTCAACAGCGCACCTGCGCCTGCTGCGGCGCCAGCCGCCGCCCCGGGAAAGCCGCGCTTTGGGATTGGATCGCTGATCAACCGGATGGCCGGCCACACCGAGGCCGAGCGTGTCGCCCCGACGCCGGCCCGGAGCCAGCCGCCGGTCACGGCCTATGACGACGACCCCGATATGGGCAGCGATCACGACCGGATCGAGATTCCTGCATTCTTGCGTCGCCAAGCAAACTGAGTCGCGCAAACAAACTGGAAAAAAAGGCCCAGAACTCTGGGCCTTTCTTAATGTTTGCAAAGAGTTGCGCCGCTCCGAACTTGTTACAGACGGTCACAAAGAGTGAGTTGAGATTGCGACCCGTGACGCATAGCAAGGGTCAATAGTGACCGCGACCAGACGAGCAAGGCTTAAATTGCAGAACCAGCTGAAATCCCCAGTAAGCTTTTCCGGCCAAGGCCTGCACTCGGGTGCGGCAGTGTGCATGCATGTAAGCCCGGCAGAATTGGGCCACGGCATCTGGTTTCTTCGCACCGATGTGACGGATCGTGACGCACGCGTCCCGGCACTCTGGGATGCGGTTACGGCGTCGCGCCTTTGCACGGTTGTCGAAAATGCCGAGGGTGTCTCGGTTTCGACCATCGAGCATCTTATGGCAGCCTTGGCGGGTTGCGGCATCCATCATGCGTTGATCAAGATCGACGGACCGGAAGTGCCAATCCTTGACGGATCGTCTGCCCCCTTTGTCGCAGGTTTTCTTCGGGCTGGGCTTGAAGAGTTGGAAGCGCCCGTTCGGGCGATCCGGGTGCTGAAGACAGTCGAGGTGCAGGACGGCCTGGCGGTCGCGCGGCTTGAACCCGCCGAGATGCTGGAAATCGACTTTCGGATTTCCTTCAGCGAAAGGGCCATCGGCACGCAGGTGCGCCGCCTGAACCTTGCCAACGGTGCCTTTGTCCGTGAGCTTTCGAACAGCCGCACCTTCTGCCGTCAGTCCGACGTCGTCAGCATGCGTGAGGCCGGCCTGGCCCTTGGCGGAACGCTGGAAAATGCGGTGGTCTTCGATGGGGATTCGGTGCTGTCACCGGGCGGCCTTCGTCATGCCGACGAGCCCGTGCGGCACAAGATGCTTGATGCCTTGGGTGACCTCGCTTTGGCTGGCGGGCCGATTCTTGGCCGATATACCGGGGACCGCGCCGGTCACGCCCTGACGAACCGCCTGCTGCGCGAGCTTTTCGCTGATCCTACGGCATGGTGTGAAGTGGATTGCGGGCCGCAAACCCTGGGCAAACTCCCTGGCGTGGGCGTGCATTCCGGGGATTTGCCAACCCTCTGGGGCTGATGGCACCCGTCGGATGAGAACGAAGTTCAATTTCGGATGTGCAAAGTTATGAAAGGCGTTTTGCGCCCCGGATTTTTCTGTGCTAGGACGAGGCAAAGACGGGGCAAATCGCCCGGACGGCCGAATGGGCCAGCAGGTTTGGATAGGCGGAAGATGTCAGGCAGACACCCCGGCTTAGGGTTCTTGAAGGCGGCGATTTTGATTGCGGTGGTGACCGGCTGCGGTAACCGGGCCGAAAAGAACCCGCTCGAGTCGCAGACGGCCGAGCAGATCTTCAAGCAGGGCGAGCTGGTACTGGAAACCAGCAAGCATCCCAAGGATTCGCTTGAGTACTTCGAGGCGGTCGAGCGGCTTTATCCCTATACGGACTTTGCCAAGCGCGCCTTGATCATGCAGGCCTTCGCCCATCACAAGGCCAAGGAATACCCCGAAGCTCGCGATGCCGCGCAGCGTTTCCTTGACTTCTACCCAGGTGATGAAGACGCGCCCTATGCGCTTTATCTCATGGCGCTGTCCTACTACGACCAGATCGACGATGTCGGCCGCGACCAGGGGATCACCTATCAGGCTTTACTTGGAATGCGCGACGTGATCGAAACCTATCCCGACAGCGAATATGCGCGTTCGGCGATGCTGAAGTTCGATCTGGCCTTCGACCAGCTTGCCGCCAAAGAGATGGAAGTCGGTCGCTATTACCTCAAGCGCGGCCATTATACGTCAGCTCTGAACCGGTTCCGCGCCGTGGTCGAGGATTACCAGACCACGACCTACACGGCCGAGGCGCTGCATCGCTTGGTCGAATGCTATCTAGCTCTTGGTCTGACGGATGAGGCACAGACAGCTGCCGCCATCCTTGGCTATAACTACCAATCCTCCCCGTTCTACGACGACAGCTATCGTCTGCTGAAGGGCCAAGGTCTGGCCCCGGAAGCGAAGGGCGAAAGCTGGCTGAGCAAGATCTATCGCCAGATGATCAAGGGCGAGTGGTTGTAGCAATGGTGGGTGCCAGCACCCACCCTACGGGCTGACCCATGCTGCGTAGCCTGGATATCCGCGATGTGTTGATCATCGACCGGCTGAGCCTTGAGCTTGGCCCCGGTCTGAATGTGCTGACCGGTGAAACCGGCGCGGGCAAGTCGATCCTTCTTGACGCTTTGGGCTTTGTGCTGGGCTGGCGCGGTCGGGCGGAACTGGTGCGACAGGGGGCCGCACAGGGCGAGGTGACGGCGGTCTTCGATCTGCCCCCCACCCATGCCGCGCGGGGCGTGCTGGAGGAAGCCGGGATTGAGGCTGAGGATGAGCTGATCCTGCGCCGGGTGAATGCCGCTGATGGCCGCAAGACAGCCTGGGTCAACGACCGCCGCGTCTCGGGCGAGGTGCTGCGCGATCTGTCCGATCATCTGGTGGAACTGCACGGCCAGCATGACGACCGGGGTCTTCTGAACCAGCGCGGGCATCGGGCATTGCTGGATAGTTTTGCGGGGCTGGACCTGACGGCCTTGCGCACGGCTTGGGCGGCGCAAAGGCAGGCAAGGGCGGCCTTGGCCGAGGCTGAGGCGGTTCTGGCGCGGGCAGCGGCGGAAGAGGATTTCCTGCACCATTCCGTGGCCGAACTGGACAAGCTGAACCCCGAACCGGGTGAAGAGGCGCGTTTGGACGCCCGCCGTCGCCTGATGCAGGGCGCAGGGCGCATTCGCGAGGATGTGGCCAAGGCGCTGACTGCCCTGTCGGACGAAGGCGCCGAAGGCCGGATGCGCGATGCTGTTCGCTGGCTTGAGGCGGCGTCGGACAAGGCCGAAGGGCGGCTTGATGCGCCGCTGGAAGCCTTGGCCCGCGCGCTGATCGAGTTGGGAGAGGCGCAGGGCGGCGTCGAACGGGCGCTGGAGGCCCTGGACTTTGATCCGGGCGAGTTGGAGCGGGCGGAGGAGCGGCTGTTCGCAATCCGGGCGCTGGCACGGAAGCATACCGTCCTGCCCGACGATCTGGGCGGATATGCCGGGACGCTGCGCAACCGGCTGGCCGCGATTGACGGCGGGGCGGCAGGGTTGGCGCGGCTTGCCAAGGCAGTTTCCGACGCCGAAATAACCTACCAGGCCGAAGCCACACGGGTGACTGCCGCAAGGCGCACAGCGACGGGGCGACTGGATACAGCGATGGCGGCAGAGCTTGCCCCGCTGAAGATGGAACGCGCGGTTTTCGCCACCGAAGTCTCCGCGGGCGAGCCGGGGCCAGAGGGCGTTGACGCGGTGACCTTCACCGTCGCCACCAACCCCGGCGCGCCTTCGGGGCCGCTGAACCGAATCGCCTCCGGTGGCGAGCTGAGCCGCTTCCTTCTGGCGTTGAAGGTCTGCCTGACTGGCGAAAGCCCGGGCCTGACATTGATCTTTGACGAGATTGACCGGGGTGTCGGCGGGGCCACAGCGGATGCCGTAGGGCGCAGGCTGAAGGCGCTTGCCACGGGGGCGCAGGTCTTGGTCGTGACCCATTCGCCGCAGGTTGCGGCCTTTGGTGCGCAGCATTGGCGGGTGGAAAAGCGGGTCACAGGTGATCAGACGCTGTCAACCGTCACCGGGCTGGGCCAAGCTGAACGGGTTGAGGAGATCGCCCGGATGCTGGCGGGTGACACCGTCACCGAAGCCGCCCGCGCGGCGGCGCGGTCGCTGCTAGCGGGGTAACATCCAGCCGCTCCACGCTCCCTTGCGGGCGCTTGTCGCTTGCGGGCCGCCCAGCGAGGACCGCCCGACAGGGAGGGACGAGCGGCAGGGTCGCTGTTGCAGGGCTGACTGCCCGGGGTTTCGGCAAATGACCGCACCGATGCCCGATGTTGCGGCAGTATGACAAGACCCATGCGCCCACTGCATAACCGGATTTCCACATTGGGCCTGTTGCGCCGCATCGCAGCATCCTAGATTCCATCCGTAAGAGATGGAGAAAAAAATGTTCACCATGATCAAGTCGCTGATCTCGCGTCATTCCGCCCCAACCGAGGCTGACCGCGAGCTGGCCTATCTGAACGCCTCGGTCTCCTTGGCCGACCTTGAACGCCGTCAGCGCGAAATTGAACTGGGCATGCTGCGCCGTCAAAGCTTTGCGTTCTGATCAGGGCAGACCGGGCACCAGTTTGCCGGGGTTCATCAGGCCCAACGGGTCCAATGCGCGCTTGACGGCACCCATGACCCCAAGCGCCGCGCCATGTTCGGCGGGCATCAGGCCCAGTTTGCCAAAGCCCACGCCGTGCTCGCCGGTGATCGTTCCGCCCAGCCGCAGCGACCGTTCGGCCATCCGTTCCGCAAGCGCCTTGGCAGTGGATACGTCGCGCGCACAAGCTGGATCGACCAGAAGAACGGCGTGAAAGTTCCCATCCCCGACATGCCCAAGGATCGGCCCGCTGATCCCCGAGGCGGCGACATCGGCCCGCGTTTCCTCGACCGCCTCTGCCAGCGCGGAAATCGGCACACAGACATCGGTCACAATGGCCTTGGCGCCGGGGCGTGAGGCGAGGATTGCGCGATAAGCGGCATGCCGCGCGGCCCAAAGGCGGCTTCTGTCCTCAGGTTTCTCAGCCCATTGCAGGCCTTCGGCCCCGTGAGCCTCGGCAACTTCGCGAAAGCGGCGGATGTCTTCGGCAACGCCTTCTGGGTGGCCATGAAACTCGACCAGCAACTGCGGGGCAGGGGGCAGGCTTAGGTCTGAAAAGGCGTTGCAGGCGGCGACCGTCTCGGTATCCAGAAACTCGATCCGCGCCGGGGAAAGCCCCCTCTGCATCGTGGCAATCACGCAATCCACCGCCGCCCCGACTGAACCGAACGCGGCAATCGCGGTCATTACCGCCTCGGGCTGGCCGTGCAGGCGCAGGGTCAGTTCGGTGATCAGGCCCAGCGTGCCTTCGGACCCCACGAACAGCGCCGTCAGGTCATAACCGGCCGAGGACTTGGGTGCCCCGGTGCCGGTCTTGATCACCTGACCATCGGCCATGACCACCTCCAGCCCCCGCACGTTGTTGCGCATCGTCCCATAGCGCACCGCTGTCGTGCCCGAAGCCCGGGTGGCGGCCATCCCTCCCAAAGTGGCATTGGCCCCCGGATCGACCGAAAACATCAACCCGGTCGTCCGCAATTCGCGGTTCAAGGCCTCTCGCGTGATGCCGGGCTGCACGCGAACCAGCCGATCCTCGGCCCGAAGCTCCAGCACCGATGCCATGTCGCGGAAATCGACCACCACCCCGCCGTGCAAGGTCAGCGCGTGGCCCTCAAGCGAGGTTCCGGCCCCCCAGCCGATCAGCGGCACCAGATGGCGGCTGGACCAGCGGGCCAACGCCGCTACATCCTCAGTCGCCTGCGGGAAGACCACAGCCCAAGGCAAGCCCGCCGTCACCAGGCTTTCGCTCTGCCCATGTTCGGCCAGCACCGGCCCGGCAACCGACACCCGATCCCCGAAAAGGGCGCGCAAATCGGAAAGGGCGGTATCGGTCAGCATCCGGCCAACCTAACCTCTGCTCCGGGCAGCGCAAGCTCTGGCCCTTTTCCACCGCTTCGGCTAGAAGGCCGCCATCCGCCAAAGGGAGAGCGCCCATGAAAGCCGCCGTCATCACCTTTCCCGGGTCGAACTGCGACCGCGACTTGGCCGTGGCCTTCGAAGGCGCGGGCTTTGACGTGGCACGGGTCTGGCACAAGGACAGCGAGCTTCCCAAGGGCGTCGACGTGGTTGGCATCCCCGGCGGGTTCAGCTTCGGCGACTATCTGCGCTGCGGGGCGATTGCCGCCCAATCCCCGATCTCGACCGCGATTCGCGCCCATGCGGCGCGGGGCGGCTTTGTGATGGGGATCTGCAACGGCTTTCAGGTCATCACCGAAATGGGCCTTCTGCCCGGCGTCTTGATGCGCAATGCCACGCTGAAATTCACCTGCCGCACCGTAGTGCTGAAAGTCGCGACCACTGGGTCGGATCTCACCAGCGCCTACACTAAGGGCCAAGAAATCCGCATCCCGATTGCGCACCACGACGGCAACTACACCATCGACGCCGAAGGTCTGGCCCGGTTGAAGGGCGAGGATCGGATTGCTTTCACCTATGCCCAGAACCCGAACGGCAGCATGGCCGACATCGCGGGCATCCTTTCGGAAAATCGCCGCGTCCTTGGCATGATGCCGCACCCCGAACGCGCGACCGAAGCCACCTTGGGCAGCCAAGACGGCGCGCCGATGTTCGCAAGCCTGATGCGCGGGATGGCGCTGGCCTAAGGGCCATCGGCTTGAGGCCTGCCCGTAGCGGGCCTAATCTTGGCCCATGACCGAGACCCCACCGAACCTTAGCTCTGCTGTAAACGCAGGTCTGCCGCTGCGCGCGAAATTCGCGATTGCCTTCCTGATCATGGTGGCGATTGGCTTGGTTCTGGTGTCCAACCGGCTTTTGACCGAACGCTATACTGCCGACACCCGCAACCGCGCCGAGCTTCGACTGGCGCTTTACACGGGCAACCTGATGGCGGAATTGCAGCGTACCTCGGTCGTGCCGCTTTTGCTGGCGCGCGACCCGGATCTGGTCAAGGCGTTGAAGGAAAAGGAATTTTCGCAAACCTCGGCCAAGCTGATCGCGCTCCAGTCCGAAATTGGCGTGCTCTCGATCCGGCTTTTGGATCAGGACGGGCGGGTCGTCGGCGCGACAAACCGCAATATCCTCGGGTCGGGTCAGGGCGAAGACCCCCAGTTTCTTGAGGCGCTGCATACCAAGGGCACCTTCTTCATGGCCGCCCCGCGTGAGGCGGGGGGCTATGATTTCGTCTATTCCCGCGCGGTTCAGTCGGAAACCGACACGCTGGGCGTGATTGTGGTTTCGGTTGACCTGATGAAATACGAACGCGCCTGGTCGGGGCTGCAGGATGCGGTCCTTGTCACCGACAGCGAGAGCATTGTCGTCTTGTCGACCGAGATGCGCTGGCGCGGCCAGACCGTAGAAGAGGCTTTGGCGCGCAAGGATGTTCCGTCAGCCCTGTCGCGGGCCTTGCAGGCCACGACTGACTGGGCGCAGCAACCGGCGGATGCCTATGTCAGCGGCGTCGCGGTCCTGAAAACCGAAGCCCGGGTGCCGTTCCGCGGCTGGAAGATTTCCAGCTTCACCAACTATGCCTCGGTCCGCGATCAGGTGAACGGGATCCTGGCGCTGATGATCATGGGCTTTGCGATCCTGCTGGCCTTCAGCTTTTACCTTTTGTCACGCAAGGCATGGTCACGTTCGATCTCTTTCCAACGGGAATCGGCGGAACTGCGGCTTTTGAACGCGCGGCTGCAGCGGGCGATTGCTGAACGTGAAAAGGTCAAACGGGACCTTGAGGAAGCTGAACTGACGCTGTTGCAGGCGTCGAAACTGGCAGCCTTGGGTGAGATGTCGGCAGCGGTCAGCCATGAGCTGAACCAGCCCTTGGCCGCGATGAAAACCTACCTTGCTGGCGCGCGGCTGTTGTTGCAACGCCGCCGCCCGGATGAGGCCCTGTCCAGCTTTCAGCGGATTGACGATCTGATCGAACGGATGGGCGCGATCACAAGGCAGTTGAAGTCCTACGCAAGGAAGGGCGGAGAGGCCTTTGAAGAGGTTGACCTTCGCGCCTGTGTCTCCTCGGCCCTTGCAATGATGGAGCCCCAGCTTCGCGCCCGCGTCGTGAAGATCGGCCGCACGATGCCCCGGCAAGCGGTCTTGGTCATGGCTGACCGGCTGCGGCTTGAACAGGTGATCATCAACCTCTTGCGCAACGCGCTGGATGCGACCAAGGACGAGGACGAGCCGCAGATCGACATTCTTCTCTCGGCAGGCGAAACAGCCAGTCTGATCGTGCGCGACAACGGGCATGGGATCATCCAGCTCGAAAACGTGTTCGAGCCTTTCTACACGACCAAGAAACCGGGCGAAGGCATCGGCCTTGGGCTTGCGATCTCGTCCGGGATCGTGACCGACCTTGGCGGACGCCTGACCGCCCGCAACGCAGAAGATGGCGGGGCAGTGTTCGAGATGGAACTGCCCCTGCACGACAAGAAACAAGAAGCAGCAGAATGATGAGGACCAAATGGCCCGCGCAATGAAAGTGGCAATCGTCGATGACGAAGCAGACATGCGGCAGTCGATCAGCCAGTGGCTGGCCCTGTCGGGGTTCGATACCGAAACCTATGCCAGCGCCGAGGAGGCGCTGAAGGTGATCGGCCCGGAATTCCAGGGCGTCGTGGTCAGCGACATCAAGATGCCGGGGATGGATGGGATGGCCTTCCTGAAACGCCTGATGGGTCAGGATTCGGGCCTGCCCGTGATCATGATCACCGGCCACGGCGACGTGCCGATGGCGGTCGAGGCGATGCGGGTGGGTGCGTTCGATTTCCTTGAAAAGCCTTTCAACCCCGACC
This sequence comes from Paracoccaceae bacterium, assembly GCA_947504705.1. Lineage (GTDB taxonomy): Bacteria > Pseudomonadota > Alphaproteobacteria > Rhodobacterales > Rhodobacteraceae > Tabrizicola. Next base: position 54,330 of record CANNIA010000001.1, on the reverse strand, counting down.
GGATGACCGAGCTTGCCAAGCGCGCGACCCAGGCGCGGCGGATGACGCTGGACAACCGGGCGCTGCGGAAGGAACTGTCGGACGGGTCTACCATCATCAAGAAGCTGATCGGAACTTCGCCCGCGATGGACCGCCTGCGCGAGGATATCCTTGATCTGGGCCAGGCCGACAGCCACGTATTGATCGACGGCGAAACCGGCACCGGCAAGACTTTGGTCGCCCACGCCCTGCATGCGGTGGGGCCGCGGGCTTCGAAGAAGTTCGTGCAGATCTCTTGCGCGGCCTGGAGCGAAGATCAGCTTGCCGCCCGTTTGTTCGGCCCGGCCAGTGACGGCGCGCTGCCGTTGGTTGAGGAAACTCGGGGCGGCACGCTGTGTCTGGAGGATATCGAGGCGATGCCAGGCGCGCTGCAAGCCCGGCTTCTGACCTGCATCAACGATCAGGGCACCCCGCCCGAAACCCGGATCATCGCGATCTGCAACCATCATGCCCCCGATATGACGCTGGAACAGCTTCTGCGGCCTGACCTTTTCTACCGGCTGGGGGCGATGACCATCGTGCTGCCGCCCCTACGGACGCGGGGTGAGGATATTCTGCAGCTTTTCACCAAGCTTTCGGAACAGTTCGCCGAGGAATACGGCTGCGATGCCCCGCAGGTGACGGCTCAGGAAGCGGCCCAGCTTTTGCAGGCGCCCTGGCCGGGGAATGTGCGGCAGCTGGTGAATATCGCGGAACGGGCGGTCTTGCAGAACCGGCGGGGGTCGGGGTCAATTGCCAGCCTTCTGATGGCGGAGAATGAGGCCTCGGGGCCGGCGCTGACCACGGAAGGCAAGCCGCTGAAAGACTATGTCGAGTCCTTTGAAAGGATGCTGATCGACAACACGATGCGGCGGCACAAGGGGTCGATTGTCGCGGTGATGGACGAGCTTTGCCTGCCGCGCCGGACCTTGAACGAGAAGATGGCCAAGTATGGGCTGACCCGTGGGGACTATGTCTGACAAAAGTGTCCACGGTGGGCGTTTTTGGATTATGAAACCAAACCAATTGGTTGCGCGTGGTCGTTAGGGGTTTCTTAAGATATTCCACGACCCCGACTTCGCCTGTGTGGGACAGGTCTTCCAGACTTGCCTGAAGCGCTTGCCTGTGGCTGATTGCAGGGGCAGGAAACACGGGGGCGAAACCCATGCGCAGGATCGGACAGGCGGGCCTTTTGGCCCTTTTGGTGGGGCTGGCGGGGCCGGTGCGGGCCGAGTGCATGGGAAGCTGCATGGATGGCATTATCGGCGCCTTGGTCGCGATGCTGGTCTATGGCGGTATCGGCATCGTGGTTCTGGTCATGCTGATCCGGGCGAAATGGCGGGGGGGCGGGGTCAAGCTTTTGATCGCGACGCTGGTGATCGCTTTTGGCGTGCCACTGATCTCGCAGGGTTGGCAGGCTTGGCGGGTGCATCAGATGGAAAGCCGCGAAGTGGCGGGGCAGCCTCGGGCCCTTGCCGCGCATGTGCCGCTTTTGGTCGATGATGGATACTATGTCTGCGGCTATGGCCCCTGCGCGCCGGTCCTTTGGTCGATGAGTGAGACGGGGGCTTACGGTCTGCCCTTCACGGCGCTGGAGGGGCTTGATCTGACGAAGCCAATCCCACTGGCCGACCTGCCGCTGGAGCTTTGGCAATACCCGACCGACGGCACCGGGGTGATCCGCGCCCGACCGCTGACAGCCGCTGAACGGCAAGAGGCTGCCACAAGGATCGACTATCTGGTGCTGGCGCGGCAGACCCTGTACGCCGATGACACAGCCCCAGTCGAGACCGCCTTGCGCCAATCGCCCGGGCTTGCTGATCTGCGCGACGACGAGCTGGTGCATCTGGTGATGGCCCCGCTTTCGGGGGGCAAGTTGGCGCTTCCGGAACTGGAATTCGACGTGTTGGACCTGACGCTGTTCAGTAAGGCGCTGGCCTTCCCGCTTGCCCCTTACAACACGCAAAGTCCGGCGAACGAGGTCGCGTCTGGTGACGCATTGCTTCAGATGTTCTGCCCAGCGGATGGCGCGATGGAAGTCTGGAACTGCCAGAACGATCTGGATTGACGCCCTAGACCCGTGCGCCTGCAGAAAATTCGCCATTGCTCTTCTGCGGTCTTTCCCGCTAGGGTCGCAGAAGGGCAGCTTGACTGCCCAAGAAATTCTCTCCCCCGCTGCCGGACGCGCCCAAATGTGTCCCCCTGGGGGAGCCGGATCGGCCGCAAGGCCGTGCACATTGCCCGCAAGTTCCTGGATTTGCTGGCTTTATTAGGTGAAGGGCTGCAAGGCCCTTTAGTTGTAACCGCGATGAGGCGTGTAAAGGTATTGCGCACCGGAATGCTCGGCCCCCTGGGCCGGAGATCCGCGCATCTGCCAGCCGCCCGCGCACAGACAAGCCGCCCCGCCCCGCATGAACACCCCCTTGGTCCGCCAGGGGATGCCGTGCGCTTGGGGTGCATTGGAACATCATGGCCAAGAAAATGCTTATCGATGCCACCCACTCCGAGGAAACTCGGGTGGTCGTGGTCGACGGAAACAAGGTCGAAGAGTTCGACTTCGAGACCGTAAACAAACGCCAGCTTGCCGGAAATATCTACCTTGCCAAAGTGACCCGCGTGGAGCCTTCGCTTCAGGCGGCCTTTGTAGAATACGGTGGCAACCGGCACGGGTTTCTGGCCTTTGCCGAAATCCACCCGGATTATTATCAGATCCCGGTCGCTGACCGTCAGGCGCTGATCGAGGAAGAGCGGGCGATGGCCCGCGCCGAGGAAGAGGAAGAGAACCGCCCCTCGCGCCGTCGCTCTCCGCGCCCGCAGCGCAAGGCCGAGGTGGTGAAGACCGAGGATCCTGTGGCCAGCGGTCCGGCTGGTATGGATGTCGTTGATCTGGATGACGATGATCCGGTGGAGGCGGTTGCTGTTGCGCCGGAAGCCCCGGTGGAAGCGGCAGTCGATCATGACCACAGCCACGATCATGATCATGGCCATTCGCATGATCATGACCATTCGGAAGCCGGCGAAAACGGCAACGACGTCAAGCCTTATCGGGCGATGGACCACGCCAGCGAGACCGACGAGGAAATCGAATCGATTGCCGACGAGGATGTGGCCGAGGAAATCAGTGCGCAGCGCCGCCCGCGCGCCCGGCGCTACAAGATCCAAGAGGTCGTCAAGGTTCGGCAGATCATGCTGATTCAGGTCGTCAAGGAAGAGCGTGGCAACAAGGGTGCGGCGCTGACCACCTATCTGTCGCTGGCGGGCCGGTATTGCGTGTTGATGCCGAACACGGCGCGGGGCGGCGGGATTTCCCGCAAGATCACCCAGGCGGCGGACCGCAAGAAGCTGAAGGAAATCGCCAGCGAGCTGTTGGTGCCGGAAGGGGCTGGCCTGATCGTGCGGACGGCGGGTGCCAACCGCACCAAGCCCGAGATCAAGCGCGACTATGAATATCTGATGCGTTTGTGGGAGCAGATCCGCGAGCTGACGCTGAAATCGGTGGCGCCCGCGAAGATCTATGAAGAGGGCGATCTGATCAAACGCTCGATCCGCGATCTATATTCGAACGAGATCGACGAAGTGCTGGTCGAGGGCGAGGGCGGTTATCGCACCGCCAAGGACTTCATGCGGATGATCATGCCGAGCCACGCCCGGCAGGTGGTGCGCTATACCGAGCCGACGCCGCTGTTCGCCAAGTTTCAGGTCGAGGGCTATCTGGGCGGCATGTTCAACCCGGTGGTGCAGTTGAAATCCGGCGGTTACATCGTGATCGGCGTGACCGAAGCGCTGGTGGCGATTGACGTGAACTCGGGAAGGGCCACGAAAGAGGGGTCCATCGAGGACACCGCGCTGAAGACCAACCTTGAGGCTTCGGACGAAGTGGCCCGCCAGTTGCGCCTGCGCGATCTGGCCGGTCTGATCGTCATCGACTACATCGACATGGAAGAGCGGCGCAACAATGCCGCGGTTGAAAAGCGGCTGAAGGACAAGCTGAAGACCGACCGCGCGCGCATTCAGGTGGGGCGGATTTCGGGCTTTGGCCTGATGGAGATGAGCCGCCAACGGCTGCGGCCGGGGATGCTGGAATCGACGACCCAGCCCTGCCCGCATTGCCATGGCACCGGGCTGATCCGGTCGGACGATTCGATGGCGCTGACCGTGCTGCGTGCGCTGGAGGAAGAGGGCACGCGGAAGCGGTCGAAAGAGGTGCTGCTGAAAGCTCCGATTGGCATCGTGAACTATCTGATCAACCAGAAACGCGAGCATATCGCGCTGATCGAGGCGCGGTATGGGATGTCGGTGCGGATCGAAGCTGATCCGATGCTGGTCTCGCCCGACTACTCCATCGAGAAGTTCAAGACCGCGCTTCGGGTCGTGCCGGATACTCCGGTGGTGTCGGGCCATGCCGGACTGATGGGCGCGCTGGTCGAAGAGGAAGAAGACGAGGATATCGTCGAGGATCTGGTCGAAGAGGAAGCCGACGCGGCGGAGGTGCCAGCCGCTGCGGCTCTGGCCCCGGCTGCCGAGGGTGATGGCCAAGGCGGACGCAAGAAGCGCCGTCGTCGGCGTCGTCGGCGTGGTGGTCCGCGTGAGGGTGAGGCCCAGGCGGGCGATGCCGGCGCTGAGGGTGATGACGGGGATGATGACGAGGGCGATGAGGCGGAAGCTTCGGCTGAAGCGCCTGTTGCCGATGCAGCGAAGGAACCGACGGCCAAACCCAAGCGCACCCGCAAGCCGCGTGGTGGCAAGGCTGAAGCAGCTGTCGAAGCTGCGCTGGTAAGCGAACCGGTTGTGGACGTTGCTTCCGAACCGGTGGCCGAGCCGGTGGCAGAAGAAACCCCCGCGCCGAAGAAGCGTGCGAGCCGGACGAAGAAGGCCGAACCCGAGGCGGTAGAGGCCGTTGACGCCGCGCCGATGCCCGCCAAGGGCCGTTCGCGGGCGAAGGCAGCCCCGGCGGCTGAGGCTGCGGCGGTGGCCGAAGTTGCTCCGGTTGCCGAGGCCCCGATGCTTGCCCCCGATCCGGGTCTGGTTCCGGTGGCTGAAACCGTGGTTGCAGACCCGGCAGAAGCTGCGGCGCCCGCGCCGGACGACCCGACCAAGCCCAAGCGCAAGGGTTGGTGGTCGCTGGCCCGCTAAAGCTAACGGCCCTTCCCGCAACGGGAGGGGCCTTTCCTTTTCGGTCAGCCGCGCCGGATCAGGTGTAGGGTGACGGCACCTTCGGTTTGCGAACCAAGATAGCTGTGGCCAGCCTCAGCGCAGAAATGCGGCAGGTCGATTGCGGCCATCCCGTCTGTCGCCTGGACGCAAACCACCGTGCCCGAGGGCAGCGACAAAAGTCGCTTGCGGGCGCGCAGCACCGGAAGCGGGCAAAGCAGCCCCGCGCAGTCGATGATCTCGTCCCAGTCGGTCATGACAGGGGTGTAGCGACCCCAGCCACCGCCGACAAGGTTACGACCGGCCACGGGGAAGTGACACTGTGCAGAGGTGACGGCGGGGCGCAAACCGGCTATGTCGCAGGAACGGAGGCCAAATGTTCGGAATCGAGATCATCGACGCTGCCCTTCTGCCCGCGATGCTGGTCGCGCTGGTGGCGGGGGTTCTGTCCTTCCTTTCCCCCTGCGTGCTGCCAATTGTGCCGCCCTATCTGGCCTATATGGGCGGGATTTCGGTCAGTGACATGGCGGGTGGCAAGTCGCGGCACCGGGTGATCCTGCCCGCGCTGTTCTTCGTCATGGGCCTGTCGACGGTCTTCCTTCTCTTGGGTTTCACCGCCTCGGTGTTTGCCAGTTTTGTGCTGAGCAATCAGTTGCTTCTGGCGCGAATCTCGGGCGGAATCATCATCATTTTCGGCATCCATTTCCTTGGCATCTTCCACATTCCCTTCCTGCACCGGGAAATGCGGCTGGATGCGGGGGATCGGGGTGGCTCGGCGCTTGGGGCCTATGTTCTGGGCTTGGCCTTTGCCTTTGGCTGGACCCCTTGCATTGGCCCGCAATTGGGCGCGATCCTGTCTCTGGCGGCGCAGGAAGACAGCACGGCACGCGGGACATTGCTGCTGGGCGTCTATGCCCTGGGGCTGGGTCTGCCGTTCCTTCTGGCTGCGGTTTTCATCGAAAGCGCAATGCATTGGATGTCAAAGCTCAAGCGTCACATGAAGCTGATCGAGCAGATGATGGGCGGGCTTTTGATCCTTGTCGGGTTGGCGCTGTTGACCGGAGCGTTTACCGATTTCAGCTATTGGATGCTGGAAACCTATGACGCGCTTGGTCTGCCGGTGCCGGGCTGAGCCTGTCAGGCGCTCGAGAAAGCACCCGGCTGTCTTTAGTTTCTTGTTGGCCGCCTGCCTTTCGCCAAAACCGGAGTCCACTTTTTGCGGTCAGCCTCATAGGCTTCCCTATCGCCCGGTTCAGGATAGACTGGCCGGACAATGAGGGATGGCATGGCGGAAACCGGGGGCAGTGAGACAGGCAAAGCGGCGCAAGCGCCCTTTCGCCGTCATGTTCTGTATATCCCCGGTTACGACCCGTTCCCCGCCCGGCGCTATCGCGAGATCTATCGCAAGGAAGGCGCCGCTCAGGCCGCCATTTCCGGCTATGCCCTGTCGATGCGGGCGCGGCAGGGTGCGGGCTATGGCTGGCAGGTCAGCACGGTGATGGAGCGTCCGGCGGAAGCTGAGGTCGAGGTTCTGATCTGGGGCGACCTCGTCAAAGGCTCGATGCAGCGGGGGGTGATCGGGACTTATGGTCTTCTGGTGCGGACGGCGTGGCTCTATCTGTCTTCGGGGGCATTGGTGCGGCTGGTGGGCCTGCGCAAGGGGCCAATGATCGCGGCGCTGTATCCGGCTGTGGCGCTGATCCTGCAGGCTTTGGTGGCAGGTCTGGCCGGGTGGCTGGTGCTGCGATTTGGCGGGCTGCCGGTCTTGGCGGGCGGTGCTCTGGCGGCGCTGGTGGCTTACGGCGTGCTGGAGGGGTTCCGGCGGTTGGACCGGCGGTTGCTGGTCTATTACCTGATGCATGACTATGCCTTCACGACCCAAGGCCGCGGAGCCTGGCCGCCGGTTCTGGCCGCGCGGATGGGGGAGTTTCTGGTGCGTCTGCAGCAGGTCATGGACTCGGGTGTGGATGAGGTTTTAGTTGTCGGCCACTCTTCCGGTGCGCAGATAGGGGTGTCGCTCTTGGCCGATCTTATCCGTGAGGGGCTGCCGGATCCGGGACCGGCGCTGGGGTTTCTCAGCCTTGGGCAGGCGATCCCGATGGTGTCCTTCCTGCCGGGGGCGAAAAGGTTGCGGGGCGACCTGGCCTATCTTTCGTTGTGCGAGGAGCTGACCTGGGTCGATGTGACGGCTCCTGGCGATGGGGCGAGCTATGCTTTGTGCGATCCGGTGGCGGTTTCAGGAGTTGCGCCACGGGGGCAGCGCTGGCCTTTGGTGCTGTCGGCGGCCTTTAGTCAGACGTTAAGCCCGGAGCGGTGGTCGCAGGTGAAGCGGCAGTTCTTCTGGCTGCATTTTCAGTATCTTCACGCATTTGACCGGCCCGGTGAGTATGATTATTTCCGCATCACGGCGGGGCCGTTGACCTTGGCCGAACGGTTCCGGGGCCGCAGTTCCTCAGCCAGCCGGATCACGCGGGCCTGCAGCCCCCACAGGGACATCGCATGACGCCGCCGAAGCCCACACCGCGCGCGGATCGGGTGTCGCTTTTCACCTATTTGCGGCTGTTCCGGCGCGACATCCTGTCGGCGCAACCTGCGCGGCTATACCGGGCCTGGATGGCGGAACTCCGCACGCCCTTTTTCCGCAGCTATATGTGCAACGACCCGGTGCTGATCCGCCGGGTGCTGGAGGAGCGGCCGGCGGATTTCCCGAAATCGGACCGGGTGACCGAGGGGCTGCGGCCACTATTGGGCCGGTCGGTCTTTGTGACGAACGGCGAGGAATGGCTGCATCAGCGGCGGATCATTGACCCGGCGTTTGAGGGTGGGCGGGTGAAAGAAGCCTTCCCGGCGATCTGGGCGGCATCCGAGGCGGCGGTGGCGCGGATGGTTCCGGGCGAGTTGGAGGTCGAACTGGCGGCCAGCCATGCGGCAGCGGATGTGATCTTTCGGACGCTGTTTTCCATCCCGATCGAGGATCAGGTCGCGCAGGCCGTGTTCCACGAGTTCCGCGCCTATCAGCGGTCCGCGCCGATCCTTAACCTTGCGGCCTTTCTGCCGCTGCCGCGCTGGTTTCCGCGCCTGCACCGGAGGGCGACGAAGGCCTCGGCCAAGGTGATCCGGGGGCTGATCACGGGGCTGACGGCGGACCGGGCCAAGGCGATTGCGGCGGGCGTGGCTCCGCTGGATCTGGCGACCAAGATCATGACGACGCCGGACCCGGTGACGGGTGCGCCGTTTGGCACGGGCGAGATGGTCGATCAGGTGGCGATCTTCTTTCTGGCCGGGCATGAGACCAGTGCCTCGGCGCTTGGTTGGGCGCTGTATCTGCTGGCGACGCATCCGCAGGCGCAGGAGAGGGTGGCGGCGGAGGCTTCGGGCTTGCGGCCGGAGTTTGGCACGGTCGGGGGCCTTCGCTTTACCCGCGATGTGTTCCGCGAGGCGCTGCGGCTTTATCCGCCGGTGCCGATGATGGTGCGAGAAAACCTTACGGTTGAAGACTTTAGGGGCCGCAAGGTCAAGCCTGGTGCGCAGGTGGTGTTAAGCCCATGGCATCTGCACCGGCATGAGCGGATCTGGGAGCGGCCGGATGAGTTCGACCCCGACCGTTGGTCTACGGAAGCGGGGCGCGAGTCATCGCGGGAGGGGTATTTGCCGTTTTCCCGTGGTCCAAGGGTCTGCCCCGGTGCGGGGTTTGCGATGCTGGAGGGGACGCTGCTCTTGGCGCATCTGCTGCGCGCCTTCCGGTTCGAGGCGTTGGCGGACCGGGTTCCCGTGCCGATGGCGCATCTGACGGTGCGGGCGAAGGATGGGATCTGGTTAAGGGTCATTCAGCGGGAAGGTGGGCAGATTGCCTACCCTACGTGACATGCCTGTAGGATGGGCAATATTGCCCATCCTACGAATGGGTTACAGAATCTCGACCCGGTAGCTTTCGATCACGGTATTGGCGAGCAGCTTGTCGCACATCGCTTTCACATCCGCCTCGGCCTTGGCGGCATCAGTCTCGGCCAGATCAAGCTCGATCACCTTGCCCTGACGGACGCCATTCACGCCCTGAAACCCCAAGGAGCCAAGCGCGTGGCGCACAGCCTCACCCTGTGGATCAAGGACGCCGTTTTTCAGCATGACGGTGACACGGGCTTTCATGAGTTTTCCTTCCGTGTGACGACGGGACATCCCCAGCCATCGTAATCCCAACCAAGTTCACCAATTGCCGCCGCGACCCTCGTTGTGAACAGATCAAACTCGCCGGCTGCAACGGCGGATTCGTGTTCGGCAATCAGTCCGCCATCTTGAACAGCGGGTTTTGTTGCAAATCCGAATTGCTTCAGCAGTGCCTCAACTGCACTTGCCTCTGCCCCCTCGCCAGACTTTGAGGGGTATGCAAAGTGCTCGACCGTCCGCAACGTGCTACCATCGTCGCCATGCTTGCGCAAAATCTGCCTGATCTGTTCGTTGGCCGCGGCCTGGTCCAATTTGACGGCGAAGTCTGGCTTGGCTTTACCGAAGAGCTTTTTGAGCAAGTGAGAGAGCATATCAATTGATCAGCGTCGGCTTCAGAGCGTGGGTCACGTTCGACGGCAGCACGCCAAGGCGGCGGGCAAGCTCGGTGTAGACGTCGGCCATGGGCAGGGGATCGGGGATCGTGCCATCCGGGCGTTCGGGTTGGCGCATGTCCCACAGGCGGCAGCTGTCGGGGCTGATCTCATCCGCGACGATCAGGCGCATGAAGTCGCCTTCCCAGACGCGACCGACCTCGATCCGGAAATCGGCAAGCCGGATGCCGACGCCCATCATCACGCCGGACATGAAATCGTTCACGCGCAAGGCCAGCGCGATGACATCGTCAAGGTCCTGCTGGTTGGCCCAGCCGAAGGCGACGATGTGCTCTTCGGCCACGAGGGGCGCGCCAAGCTTTTCGTCCTTGAAGTAGTATTCGACGATCGGACGGGGCAGCTGGGTGCCCTCGGGGATGCCAAGACGTTCGGCCAGCGCACCAGCCGAGAAGTTGCGGACCACGACTTCCAACGGAATGATTTCGGCCATCCGCACCAGTTGTTCGCGCATGTTGATGCGGCGGATGAAATGGGTGGGCACGCCGATCTGGTTCAGACCCGCCATGAAGAATTCCGACAGCCGGTTGTTCAGCACACCCTTGCCTTCCAGCGTGGCGGGGGCGGCCACGGTGGGGGCGCTGTCATCCTTGAAATACTGGATCAGCGTGCCCGGTTCCGGGCCTTCATACAGGATCTTGGCCTTGCCTTCGTAGACCTTCTTGCGCCGTGCCATGGTTCACTCGATCAGGGGGCCCGGCTGCGACCTGACGTCGCGCGGGCGGTTCTGATGGCCTATAGTCCAAGGGGGGCAAGGTCGCAAGGCTTGGGGGCGCAAGGCGCGTGGGGTCTTGCAGTGCCCGGTCGCTATGGGCATATGAGGGGAAAGGCCAGACATCACGCCAGATTTTTTGGGGGAGCCAATGACCACGTTTGACGATCGCGAGAATGCCTTCGAGGCCAAGTTCGCCCATGACAGCGAAATGCAGTTCCGGGCCGAGGCGCGGCGCAACAAGCTGGTGGGCCTTTGGGCCGCCGGGTTGATGGGCAAGTCGGGCGATGCTGCGGCTGCCTATGCCATGGAAGTGGTCAGCGCCGACTTCGAAGAAGCAGGCGACGAGGATGTCGTGCGCAAGGTTGTCGCCGACCTTGCCGGCAAGGCAAGCGCTGACAATGTTCGCGCCAAGCTGGCCGAAATGCTGCCGGTCGCCAAGGCCCAGCTGATGAGCGAGATCTGACCTGCCCGGACTTGCGGTGAACCGCAAGATTTCATGCGCAATATGAATTTGTTTCTTCCTTTCGGTCATGGCAGACCGGAGGGAACGCGCCCATTGAGGGATGAAGACCATGATTGACGCACTTTCCCGCCTGCTGGCCTCGCGCGATTGGCTGATGGCCGATGGGGCTACGGGGACCAACCTGTTCAACATGGGGCTGGAATCGGGCGAGCCGCCGGAATTCTGGAACACCGACAAGCCGGACAACATCCGCAAGCTTTATGGCTCGGCGGTTGCGGCGGGGTCGGATATCTTTCTGACCAATACTTTCGGCGGCAATGCAGCGCGGCTGAAGCTGCATGCGGCGCAGGGCCGGGTGCGGGAGTTGAACCGTGTGGGCGCTGAACTGGGGCGCGAGATTGCCGACAAGGCGGGGCGTTCGGTTGTGGTGGCGGGCTCGGTCGGTCCGACGGGCGAGATTTTCGAGCCGATGGGCACGATGACCCATGCTGTCGCGGTCGAGATCTTCCAGGAACAGGCCGAGGCGCTGAAGGAAGGCGGGGCGGATGTTCTTTGGGTCGAGACGATGTCTGCGCCCGAGGAATACCGTGCGGCGGCCGAGGCGGCACTGCGGGCGGGCATGCCTTGGTGCGGCACGATGAGCTTTGACACGGCTGGGCGCACAATGATGGGTGTCACCTCGGCAGCGATGGCCGAGATGGTAGAGAAACTGCCGAACCCGCCGATTGCCTTTGGCGCGAATTGCGGGGTGGGGGCGTCGGACCTGATGCGCACGGTCTTGGGCTTTGCCGCGACGGGGACGGAACGCCCGCTGATTGCCAAGGGCAATGCCGGGATCCCGAAATACCATGACGGGCATATCCATTACGATGGCACGCCGGAATTGATGGCGGAATATGCCGTGCTGGCGCGGGATGCAGGCATTCGGATCATCGGCGGCTGCTGCGGCACGATGCCGGACCATCTGCGCGCGATGCGGGATGCGCTGGAAACCCGGCCGAAGGGTGATCGCCCGACGCTGGAGGCGATCAACGCGGCGCTGGGTGGGTTCTCTTCGGCCTCGGACGGGACGGGCGACACCTCGGGTGACCCCAAGCGGGAACGGCGCGGGCGGCGGGGGTAGGGCCAAAATCCTTCGAAGGATTTTGCAAATCTTTTCGAAAAGATTTGGGCCCGGTAACCACCGTTCAGAACAGCGACAACTGGTCGCCTGCCTTGGGTGGCGGGCGAAACAGGTCGCAGCGCAGCCGGGGCAGACCTTCGCTCAGTCCCAGCCGCTTGCGGGCCAGATCGGCGCGGCGGTGGATGAGATCGGCCCAAAGGCCTTGGCCGGTCATCCGCTTGCCGAATTCCGGGTCATAATCGCGCCCGCCGTGCAGCTCTCGGACCCGGCCCATGACACGCGCGGCGCGGTCGGGGAAAGTGGCGGTTAGCCAGTCGCGGAACAGCTCTGACACCTCCAGTGGCAGGCGCAGGGGGATGGTGTTCGCGGCCCTGGCACCCGCGTCGCGGCCCGCCTCCATCACCGCCTCAAGCTCATGGTCGGTCAGCGCCGGGATCAGGGGCGAGACCTGAATTCGGACGGGAATCCCTGCATCGGCCAGCCTACGGATCATCTGGAGCCGCCGCTTCGGTGCCGGTGCGCGGGGTTCCATTTTGCGGGCAAGGCTTTCGTCCAAGGTTGTCACCGAGATCGAGACTGAAGCCAGCCCCTCGGCCGCCATGGCAGCGATCAGGTCGATGTCGCGTTCGATGGTCGTGCCACGGGTGGTGATCCAGACCGGATGGCGGAAATCCGACAACACGCCAAGGACTTGCCGCATCAGGCCATGATCGCGCTCCAGCGGTTGATAGGGATCGGTGTTGGTGCCGATGGAGATCGGCTGCACCCGATAGGCTGGGCGGCGCAGTTCGGCCTCCAGAACTTCGGCAATGCCCGGGCGGGCGATCAGGCGGGTTTCGAAATCAAGGCCGGGCGAGAGGTTCAGAAAGGCGTGGCTGGGGCGGGCGTAGCAATAGATGCAACCATGTTCGCAGCCGCGATAGGGGTTGATCGACCGGTCAAACGGCAGGTCGGGTGAGCGGTTGTAGGTGATGGCCGAGCGGGGGCGTTCGAGGCGAACTTCGGTCGCGACCAGACGGTCCTCTTCGGGAAGGTCCCAACCGTCGTCATAGGCCTCACGGCCAGCAGATTCGAACCGCCCGGCACGGTTGCTTTCCGCCCCGCGAGCACGAATCCGTTGACCCGGAAGGATGCCTTCACCGTCGCCCATGCTGCAGTTTAGAACGAATGAGGAACATCTGCCACAAGTTTCCCACCCGCGACGACTTTCTGTCGGCTTTAAACTGGTGTATGTCGCTTGTCGGAAAGTGGATGACTGGCTTTGCCACCATTCACTTCATCAAACCCCCTGCGCTTGGAGCGTGCCCCATGGCCGACGACGATATCAACCTCTCTGAACTTTCGGACGACGAGCTTGTGCTGCAGATGCACGACGACCTCTATGACGGTCTGAAGGAAGAGATCGAAGAGGGCGTGAATATCCTGATCTCGCGTGGCTGGACGCCCTATGACACGCTGACCAAGGCTCTGGTTGCAGGCATGACCATCGTTGGTGCCGACTTCCGCGATGGGATTCTGTTCGTGCCGGAAGTGCTGCTGGCAGCCAACGCGATGAAGGCCGGGATGTTCATCCTCAAGCCGCTGCTGATTGAAACCGGCGCGCCGCGGATGGGCAAGATGGTGATCGGCACCGTCAAGGGCGACATCCACGACATCGGCAAGAACCTTGTCGGCATGATGATGGAAGGCGCGGGCTTCGAGGTCAAAGACCTTGGCATCAACAATTCGGTCGAGAAGTATCTGGCCGCGCTGGAAGAAGAGCAGCCCGATATCCTTGGCATGTCGGCACTGCTGACCACGACGATGCCCTACATGAAGGTCGTGATCGACACGCTGAAAGAAAAGGGCATGCGTCAGGACTATATCGTCCTGGTCGGCGGCGCGCCTTTGAACGAGGAATTCTCCAAAGCTATCGGCGCGGACGCTTACTGCCGTGACGCGGCTGTCGCAGTGGAAACCGCCAAGGCCTATATCGCGCGCAAGCACAACCAGTTGGCTGGCTAAGCCCGAAGTCGCGCACGAAGCCGTGTTCCGGGCGGGGCTTGCGTTAAGCCCGCCCGAAGCCCAGATTGTCCTGCAGGGAGGCCGGCGCATGCCATTGACGCATTTCCTTGGACTGATCGCTTTGGTGATCCTGTCGGCAGGGTTGACGATCTGGCTTGCCCTCTGGTCGGGGCTTCCCTTTGCGGCGCTGGTCTTTGCCACGCTTTCGGCCAGCCTGATCCTGACTTGGACCCGGGTCAGTCGCTAGGCCCCTTCTCGCAAGGCCCCCCGATGGATGACCCTACCCTCAGCCAAGCCGGCCTTGATGAAGCTGCCCGGTTGGGTCGTGTGCTTCTGATCGCCTGCGGAGCGCTTGCGCGCGAAATTCTGGCGCTTAAGCGGACCGGAGGATGGGATCATCTCGACCTGCAGTGCCTCCCGGCGAACTGGCACCATTATCCTGATCGAATCGTCCCGGCGATTGAAAAGATGGTCCCGGCGCGCCGCGCCGAGTATGACAGCATCTTCGTCGTCTATGCCGATTGCGGTACCGGCGGGCTTTTGCAGGCCGCCTGCGACCGGCTTGAGGTCAAGATGATCGCGGGGCCGCATTGCTATAGTTTCTTTGAAGGGAACGACGCTTTTGCAGCTTTGGACGAGATGACGGCCTTTTACCTGACGGATTTCTCGGTCCGCCAGTTCGATGCCTTTATCTGGAAGCCTCTGGGCCTCGACCGCCACCCCGCGCTGCGCGACATGTATTTCGGCAATTACACCAAGCTCGTGTATCAGGCGCAGCTAAACGATCCCGCGCTGGACGCCAAGGCCGAGGACTGCGCCAAGCGGCTGGGTCTGGCATATGAACGCCGCTTTACTGGCTATGGTGATCTGGCCGTGGTCTTGGGGCGCGTTGCAGGTTAGCCCGCGAAATTGGTGATTACCGCAACGCCGGGTGCAGTTGGACCGTCAAAGGCGCGTAATTCCTCGGTCACCTGGGAAAGCGCAACCGTGCGGGCGACGATGGGGCTGACGTCGACCTTGCCAGTCTCGATCAGCGACAGCAGCGTCGGATAGCGCCAGGCGGGCATGCCCCTTGTGCCGAAGACGGAAAGCTGCCGCATGTAAAGCGCGTTCATGTCGATTTGCATTGTGGCGGTATGGCCGACCGGCAGGCCGACCTGCACATGCCGCCCCAAGGGCCGGAGGCAGCGGAGCGAATTGTTCGCGGTGACCTCGATCCCCAAGGCCTCGACGCTGACATGGGCGCCGCCTTGGGTCAGATCAACTATGCGGGCAGCGACATCGCCATCGCGGGCGTCAAGCGCGGCCTCGGCCCCAAGCGACAAGGCATGGGCCAGCTTTTCGGGCACGACATCGACCACGACCACCCGCGCGCCAAGCGCCTTGCCGATGAGGAGAAGGGAAAGGCCAACGCCGCCAGTTCCATGGACGGCTAGCCATTCGCCGGCCTGCAGCGCGGCGCGCCCCGTGAGGGCGTGAAAGGCGGTGGTCACCCGGCAGCCAAGGCCCGCGGCCAGCGCGGGGGAAAGGCTTTCGGGCAGGCGGGTCAGGTTATGGGCATGGGGAACCGAGACATATTCGGCATAAGCCCCCCGGTCGCCGAACCCCGGCACCCGCTGGGCGCGGCAGGTGGTGGTTTGGCCGGATCGGCATTCCGGGCAATCGCCGCAAGCCAGAATGAAGGGAGCGATGACCCGGTCGCCCTTGCGCCATTTGGCCAGCGGGCCAGCCTCAATCACTTCACCGCAATATTCATGGCCGGGGATGTCGCCCAGCTTGACCTTGGGGTGTTCGCCGACCCAGCCATGCCAGTCGCTGCGACAGATGCCGCAGGCGAGGGTTTTCAGCACGACGCCATCGGCTTCGCAGGTGGGATCGGCGACGGTTTCCAGCGACAGGGGTTCGCGGAAGGCACGGAGGACTGCGGCGCGCATCATGGACCTTTGTAATGGTTCAGACAGAAGACCCGGATTGCCGAGGCAAGGCCCTCCTCTCCGCGACGTGCGGCGTCGATTTCGGCGGCAAGGGCGTTGAGGGGGGTGGACCTTTCGGCGGCAATGGCGCGGAAGGCGTCCCAGAACTCCGGCTCCAGCGAAACGCTGGTCCGGTGGCCGTGCAGGGTGAGAGAGTGTTTGGCGGGGCGGGTGGTCATGGGGGTGAGCGTAGCGCGCTCCGGCTGAGGTTGTCACCGGAGTTTTCGAAAACTCCGGTTCGGACCCTTCGAAGGGTCCGGCATGATTTCTTCGAAGAAATCGGCTAAACCACCCGACGGATCGGTTCACGATTGCAGAAGATCACAAACTGCCCGGCATTTTCCACCACCGGAAACCCGCGTCGGCGCATTTCGTCAAGAAACAGGTGGCGACCGACAAACCGCTCAACATCTCGTACTTTGCGCCGCACGACACCGCCTTCCCGGGCGGCTTGTGATGAAAAGAGGTGAGATTTCCAGTGATCGGACGAAAGGAATTCTGGCATGGCTGTCATCGCGCACCTCCCTTTGGCGAAATCTGCCAAGGCAAGGTTAAACGCGGGTTAATCTGTTTCGCGCCGGTGTGCGTCCAACTCCCGCGCGGCCTTTTCGGCCTGTGCTTTCTCCAATGCGCGCTCGGCCTTGGTCCGGCCGAACTTCGCAGCGTTGCCGTCTGCCGCAGCGCGGGCGGCCTTGCGGGCCGCCTGCTTTTTCACGCGGGCAAGATTGATGACCTCGGCCATCTCAGCCCTTCGGGCCGACCATGTCTTCGGGCCGGACGATCCTGTCGAAAGTCTCGCCATCGACGAAGCCCAACGCAATCGCCTCTTCCCGCAAGGTCGTGCCGTTCTTGTGCGCGGTCTTGGCCACTTTGGTCGCGTTGTCATAGCCGATGGTGGGGGCCAAAGCCGTCACCAGCATCAGGCTTTCCTTCATAAGCTTGTCGATCCGCGCGACATTGGCCTGCGTGCCCACGACCATGTTGTCGGTGAAGCTTGACGCCGCATCGCCCAGAAGCTGGATCGATTGCAGCACGTTATAGGACATCATCGGGTTGTAGACGTTGAGTTCGAAGTGACCCTGCGACCCGGCAAAGCCCACCGCCGCGTCATTGCCCATCACATGGGCGCAGACCATGGTGAGTGCTTCGGCTTGGGTCGGGTTCACCTTGCCCGGCATGATCGACGAGCCCGGTTCGTTTTCCGGCAGGATCAGTTCCCCAAGACCCGAGCGTGGGCCAGAGCCCAGCAGCCGCAGGTCGCTGGCGATCTTGTACAGGCTGACCGCCACGGTCTTCAGCGCCCCCGAGAACATGACCATCGCGTCATGCGCGGCAAGGGCTTCGAACTTGTTCGGTGCGGTGACAAAGGGCAGGCCGGTGATCTCGGCAATCCGCGCCGCGACGCGCTTGTCCCAGCCGACGCGTGTGTTGAGGCCCGTGCCAACCGCCGTGCCGCCCTGCGCCAGTTCATAGATGTCGGGCAAGCACATCTTGACCCGTTCGATCCCTTTGCGGACCTGCATCGCATAGCCGGAAAACTCCTGCCCCAGCGTCAGGGGGGTGGCATCCTGGGTATGGGTGCGGCCGATCTTTATGATGTCCTTGAATTCCTCGACCTTGGCCTCAAGCGCCGCCAGCAGCTTCGTCAGCCCCGGGATCAGCACGTCGCGGGTGTGCATGCCAATGGCCACATGCATCGCGGTCGGGAAAGTGTCGTTCGACGACTGGCCCATGTTCACGTGGTCATTCGGATGGACGGGTTTCTTGGACCCCATCACCCCGCCCATCACCTCGATGGCGCGGTTCGAAATCACTTCGTTTGCGTTCATGTTCGACTGGGTGCCGGAACCCGTCTGCCAGACCACCAGCGGGAAGTTGTCGTCGAACTTGCCCTCGATCACTTCGGTTGCGGCGGCGGCAATCGCCTGACCCAGCTCGGGCGAGATGTCGCCCTGGTCGATGTTGACCAAGGCGCAGGCCTTCTTGATCACCCCAAGCGCGCGGATGATCGGGACGGGCTGGCGCTCCCAGCCGATAGGGAAGTTGATGATCGACCGCTGGGTCTGCGCGCCCCAGTATTTGTCGGACGGAACCTCAAGCGGGCCGAAGCTGTCGGTCTCGGTACGGGTCGCAGGGGTCGTTGCAGACATGGGGGTCTCCTCGCAAGCTCTCGTCCGCCCCATATCGCTGCAGGGCAGAAAAAGCAATCGGTATGCAAAGGTATACTAAATCAGTCCTGACCAAGCCCGGCCAGCAGCGAGTCTCTTTCGCTTGTCGTCAACCGCGTGTTTTGAAGGACATACCAGCGAACGCCATTGCCTTGGCTGTCCTTTGCCCTTGGGTCCGCGCCTGCCGCAAGCAAAAGCCGGATCAACGCGGGCGAGGCGTTTTCATCCGCAAACATCAGGGCGGTGCGGTGATCGCGCGCAAGCCGCTCGCAATTCCGGCCCGATCCATCTGTCGCGATATTGAGGTCTGCCCCGGCCTGAAGCAAAAGCGCCGCAGCGTCTGGCAGATCAAGTTGCGCCGCATACATCAGCGCGGTCTTGCCATACCAGTTTGTCGGGGCGTTGACATCGGCCCCTTGCGCAAGGGCCCATTGAAAAAGCGGGGGGTTTTCCATCGCAGCCAACAGGACCCTGGACAGCAATGATCCACGAACGTCGATTTCGGTCGCCGGCACATCCAGTAGCCACGGATACGACAACATGGCGGCGGTCAGCGGGCGGATAAGGCGACACAGAAGCTCGGGGCTTTTGCCGGTATAGGCTGCCGCGCGCATCGCGAAATCCAGGGTCCGTGTTGCAAGAAAGGTGTCGGACGCGGGCGTGTTGGGAAGGGCCAGTGCAAGGTCAATCGCCCGATCCGCCACGTCGCCGGGCGTGTCGTCCAGGTGGGGGAAGGGTTCAGCGACAATCGCGACAGGCGAACCGTCAAGGCTTTTCAGACTGTCGCGATAGTTGAAAAGCACATGGTCGATCAGGAAGACATAGGCCTTCCGCGCCAGAATGGCGGCTTCCGGGCGTTCATATCCAAGCTTCTGGGCATAGTATTCCTGCATCATCCCGGTGAAATTCGGTCGATCCTGCCGCATCGAAACATAGGTGCGCCACGAAGTCGGGTCGGTCGTCGCCCAGTCCAGAAGCCGCCTTTCGCGTTCGCTGTCGATGTCCGCCACCAGCTTGGGCGCACTATAGGACGAAAGCATCAGTTCAGGCCGATAGAACACCGTCATCATCGCGCTGCGCGGATCAACGCCAGCCCAACCCGCAGTCCCGTTGCAGGTTCCTTCGCGATCCTCGTCACTTTGCGCCTCTCGCCTTCTGCCGCCATAAAGGGGCATCAGGCCGGACAGGAAAGGCGACTGGGCGCTGACTGCATCAAGCGAGGTCTGCGGCGGATAGAAGAGAACGCGGCAGATTTCCTGTTGTGCCTTCGACCCATCAAGGCGGATCAGGGAATACTCCTGGGTCCAGTCTTCATTGTGGAGCTGGCCGGTCCCATGGGCGGTGGACCAGTAGGTGTAATAGGCCCCGTCGAAGGCGAAGATCGGGATGCCGATGCTCCAGTGATAGAGGACATCCTCCCGACGGTCAGGCGGTTTGGGAACGGACAGGAGTGTCGTCTCGACGCCGTCCATGTCGGTGGTCTTGGTCACCTCGACCGGGTCGCTGTCCAGAATGTAGAGGCGCGCACCAAAATACCGCCACGCGACTTCATAGGTCTCGGCGTGCAGGACTTCCGGCGTGCCATCATGGTCAAGGTCAAGCTTTGCCGATGCAAAACTGAAGCCATCCTGCGCCGTCCAGTTGAACGGATTGGCCCCGTTGCCTGAAAACCACTGCGCGCCGGGAAAGGCCGTTGCAATGGGGTCCGGTGGCGTTGGTTCGTTCGAGAAATGGCGTTCGCGCATCTCGGGCCAGCCACGACGAAAGGACTCCCGCAATCCCGTTTCAAAACGCGCGCAGATGTCAGGCGATTTGTCCCAGATCAGCGTCGGTTGCCAAGGCACGATCCCCGGCACCAGACCCTCGGACCGCAGCTGCCCACCCCCTGCCATCACCGCCAAAAGACCGATGAGCAGGCACCGCATCGCCCCTAGACCCGATAGAACCGATAGACCCGAGCGGGTGGAAGGTTGGCCCAGACCTTGCGGCCCACTTCTACCCGAAGGCCAAGCCGGTCAAGACTTTCCGGTGTCAGCGGAGGTTTGCGGCCATAGGTGAACTGGATCATCGGCGCGCCGGGGGCAAGGATCGCGAAGGCGGCGCTGACGATGGCTTCGCGGATCGGCGTCGGCATCGACAGAAGCGGCAGGCCAGAGACGACCGCGCCGATGCCGGGCGGGGTCACCTCGGCCGCGCGGTCCGCGCCCAGATGGTGCACCGTGACGCCGGGAAAGATCGGGGCCAGATGGGCGACGAAATCAGCGTCCAGCTCGAACAGCTCCAGATCCTGCGGTGCCACGCCAGTGGCAAGGATCGCACGGGTCAGTTGCCCGGTGCCCGGACCGAATTCGACCACCCGGCCCGTAGCTGGGCCAAGCCCTTCGGCCATGGCTGCGGCCAGAAAGCGGGACGAGGGTGTTAGCGCCGAAACCTGCCTGGGATTGCGCAGAAGCTTACGGCGAAACAGCGCCAGGTCACTCATCAGTCAATGTTTCCGGAACTGGTCAAGCGAGACGATTTCCGCGTTCCGTTGCTCGGGCTCTTCTTCGACCTCAATGTCGGTCTGGTCCGCGTCTTCCTCGTCATCTTCTTCCTGCGTCTCGAAGCGCAGGCCGAACTCGACGGACGGATCAACAAAGGTGCGCAATGCGTCGAAGGGAATCACCATCGGCTCGGGATTGTTGCCGAAGTTAAGCGTAATGCTGAAGCCTTCGTCGGTAACCGTCAGGTTTTCGAACCAATGCTGGATGACGATGGTCATGTCGGTCGGATAGCGCTCGCGCAGCCAGTCGGCCAAGGCCACGCCGGGATGGCGGGTGTCGAAGGTGATGAAGAAGTGATGCGCCCCCGGAAGCCCGTGTTCGGAAACATCGGTCAGCACGGATTGGATCAGGCTTCGCATAGCCCGGTGCATGAGGTTGCCATAGTCGATACTGCGCGCCATGTGCCGTCCTTTCCCGGTTGAGGTGCAGCATAGGGATTTCAAAGCCCAAGGGAAGGGGCGGCGGAGGGATTGTCTTGGCCAGCCTAAAGAACGGCTGCCAGCGCTGAGGCTGCTGCAGAAAGCGCAAGCACCCAGAGGAGCGGCCAGTGCCGTTTCAGCAAAAGATACGCGGCGGCGAGGGCGATAGCTGCGGGAATCAGTCGCAGGGTCGCAGGGTCCGGTAAGGCCAAATGCAGCGGGCCAAGTGCGACTTCGGGCAGGCTCGCGAAAAGCACATGCAGCGCGAACCACAGTGACAGATTCGCAATAACGCCCACGACGGCAGCGGTGATGGCCGCCAATGCGCCCGAGAGGCGGGGCATGTGGGTCAGCCGATCGATGAAGGGCGCTCCGGTAAAGACGAACAGGAACGAAGGGATAAAGGTCATCCAAAGCGCAATCCCCGCCCCGGCCAGCCCCATTGTCCATCCGCCCTGCTGATGCGCGGCCATGAAGCCCACGAATTCATTGACCAGAATCAGCGGGCCGGGAGTGGTTTCCGCCAGCCCCAACCCATCCATCATCTGCGGCAGAGTCAGCCAACCCTTCGCCTCGACCACGTCCTGCGCCATCCAGGCCAGCACGGCATAGGCCCCACCAAAGGTCAGGACCGCGAGCTTGGAAAAGAAGATCCCGATCTCGGCTAACCGTCCGGGCACCAGCAGGACCAAAACCCCCAACGGGGCCAGCCAAAGCACCAGCCAGACCGCCGCCGCCCGCAAGGACCGGGCCAAAGCGGCAGGCGGGGCGGGGGCGGCTGGGTCCTTGGCGACCGCCTTCGTCCTCAGGAAGCCCCAAGTGGCAGCCGCAAGGATCACCAGCGGGAAGGGCAGCTTGAACAGGAACAGCGCCGCAAAGGCGGCGGCGGCAATCAGGTAGGCCTCACGCGATTTCAGCGCGCGCTTGGAGACGCGGATCAGCGCCTCGATCACGATGGCAATCACAGCGGCCTGCACGCCGGTAAACAGGGCCGCGATCAGGGGAACCTGACCGAAGCCCGCATAGATCAGGCTAAGGCCAAGCACCACCAGCGCGCCGGGTATAACGAACAACCCGCCCGCGATCAGCCCTCCCTTTACCCCATGCAGCCGCCAGCCGATCCAGGTGGCAAGCTGCATCGCCTCGGGTCCCGGCAGAAGCATGCAGAAGCTGAGGGCGCGCAAGTAATCGGGCTCCGAGACCCATTTCTTTTCGTCCAGGATCACCCGATGCATCAGCGCGATCTGCGCCGCAGGGCCGCCAAAGGACAGGCAGCCGATCTTGGCAAAGGTGCGGGTCAACTCCCCAACCGTCGGCGTCATGCCTTGCGCCCCGCTGGCCAGTCATGACCTTCCTCATGCCCATCGCGCGCCCAACGGTAAAGCGCGTCGTAAAGCGCTATTCCGGCCTCCAACTGGGAAAGGTCGTCGCGGTACATGCGCGACAGACCGACCGACAGCGCCAAAAGACCGGCAGCTTGTGGCGAAAGGTCATGCCGGTCGGTATCGGCGGCGCGGATCACGGTCGCCATGCGGTCAAGCGCCTCGCAATGCAGGGCGAAGTCATCCAGAAGCGCATCAAAGCTGCACTGGTCGCCCCGGTGGCTGAAGATGACGCCGTCGATGTCGTAAGGGATCGCGTTGAAGCGGTCGGCCACGGCCTCGACCTCGGCGGGGGCCACGAACAGGAAGCGGGCGGTGGGGTCGATGAAGCGGCGGATCAGCCAAGGGCAAGCGATCCGGTCGATCTTCGGGCGGTGCCGGGTGACCCAAGGTGTGCCGGGGGCGGGCACGGTTGCAAGCGGCAGCATCGGCAGGCCAGCCGCCTCCCAGGCCAGCGTGCCACCTTCCAGGCTTTCGGCCTGCCAGCCCATGCTACGCAACCAGGCGGCGGCGCCTTCGGACAGCTTCTTGCCCTTGGAGCAGACGGTGATCGCCCGGCCGGGCGGGTCGGTCAGGGTGGCGATCTGATCATGTGGCAGAAGCCGCGCACCCGGGATCAACCTGGGCAGGGCGGCGATATCCTCGGCGATTCGGACATCCAGAATGACGGGCGCGTCCGGCAAGCCGATCAGGCGAAAGGCGGCGGCGGGGGTGATCTGGCCGAATTGGGGCATCGGGTGCATCCTTGGGATTGGGGTCAGGGATGCGACGCTTCTGGCCGAGGCCTCACGGGGTGCGGTCGCGGGCCCCATGCGCCATGGGTAGGCCGAGCGTGACCCCAAGGTCAAGGGTTAGCCGATGGGTTTCACGAGCTCGCGCTGCAGCTTCAGGCGGAGGGTCTCGGCATAGTCCTGCAGCCCGTGGGCCGTGAAGACAAAGCCGTCCGGCGTGATCACCCAGTGCTGGTAATAGTTGGTGATGGGTGAGGCGGGCCCCTGTTCCTCGATCGCGATGGCGTTGATGATGATCCCGGCCTTGATGGCTTCGCCCCTTGCCTTGGCATCGCTGAACCCCGCGTTTTCCTGCCCGTCGCCTGAAACGTCGATCACTTTGCGGCGGCAGTCCGGGACGGCGGCGAACTGGGCGATGGCAAACCTCAGCCCTTCGCCGACAGCAGTATCCGACGCATTGAAAGCCCGTGGCAGCGCAAGCGCGCGGGCGGCAAAATCCGCGACATCCTGCGGGGACAGCATCTGCTGCCAGTCCATGACCAGCGCCTGATCTTCGGTGCCCGACCATTGGACGACGGCCAGCGCCACCTCGTCCTTCACCAGCGCTTCGGCGACGGTCGGGTCGGCAAGGGCGGCGGCGATGCCTTCGGTTTGAAAGATGTAATCGCCCGCATCAATCGAGCCTGACACATCGACCGACAGCACAAGCGCAGTCTCGCAACTCGCGCAGGGGGTTGCGAGGGCACTTCCGGTCAAGGCCATGAGGGCGCGCAACATTGGTGTAGAGTGCCCGCCCGGGCGGCTCCGGGCAAGGCTGTCGCCATGGGTCGGGGAGCTTTCCGGAAATTTCGGACGAATTGATCCCGCTTGGGTTACCCTTTAAGGACTGACGACAGCTTTGGAGCGGGCTATGGATGACGTGCTGCGCGCCTATGGTCTGAACGAGGCCGACCTCTTGGGCAAAGGCTGGGAAAGCCAGATCTATGCCTTGGGCAAGGACCGCATCCTGAAAATCCCCAATCCCGATCCTGGGGCCGAAGGGGTTGTGCGGGCGCAGCAGGCCTTTGCCTTACCCCCGTTGCCCTTTGCGGTGCCCCGGGTGCGCGAGATCACCCGTGTCGGCGGCACGCTGATCACACCATTGAGGACCGGATCCCGGGACGCTCATTGGCCGATATTCTGCCAGGGTTGGCGGGCAAGAAGCGCAGGGTGGCACTTGCGGCCAATCTGGACGTCGCAGAGGCCATGGCTGCGGTGCGCGCGACTGGCGACTATGGCGATCTTTTGGTGCCAAAGCCGGTTCGATTCGCGCATTGGGGGGAATATCTGGCGGCAAGGTTGAAGGGGTTCGCCGATGATCCGGTGCTGGCAGCGGATATTCCCGATCTTGACGCCATCGTCGGGCGCATGAATGCGCGGCTTCTGGCGCTGCCGGACCCGGAGAAATGCGTGGTCCAAGGTGATATCTGGCCGCCAAACGTGATGATGGATGATGACCTGCGGGTCACGAGGCTGATCGACTTCAGCTTCACCACTCGGGCGGGCGACACCCTGATGGACCTTGCCGCGGCGGTCTATTTTCATGACATCGCCAATCCGCACGGGCCGGAGGATACCCGCTTTCTGATGGATCTGATCGCGGCACGGCATGGGACCGCAGTACGGGACCGCCTTGGACTTTATGCCGTTTGGTTTGCCTTCAGCTTTGCCTTCAACCACGAAATGACCGAGGTCTATGCCTGGTGCCTTGGCTTGATCCGGATGCTCGGCCGCAACTTGGCGGTGTGACGAGCCTTTGCGTCGGGAAGGGTGAAAGTGCCGGATTCTGTTGCCAGGCTCCGGCGGGCCCCGCCTTACGGGGCTAACCGCAAGGACTTAGTTTTGATATTGCGAGCCGCTTACGCGGCCAGCGCCATCGGAGCACGGTTGTCATTGGCAACTGTGATCTTGGACCGATAACGGTGGTACCTCACCGAGCAAAAGCTGGCCTCTTTGGTCGTTCGTCGATCCTATTTCGACCCCACACGCCCGCAATGAACGGGAAAGTCTGGTGGAGTCGCCGGGTACCGCCCCCGGGTCCGAGCCGATTATTACAGGTGCGTTTATCGCCATATTCGGGGTTGCCCCCGACAGGGTCAATATAGGGGGGCCGGGGCAGGGGCGCAAGGCGGGCTGTCCACGCGGGGCGGTTTGACTGGTCCACAAGAAATCAAGGGGTTGGCTGTGGGCATTTACCCTCTGTCAATACTTGCAGCCGGCATCGACACCGGAGCGGCTCTCGCCTCCTGGTGCCCCACCTGCCGCTGGATCAGGTCGCGCAGCCAGACCTGGGCGGGGCTGGCGTTGGTCCGGAGGTGCCAGATCATGCCATAGGTGAAGCTTGGCACCTGCAGCGGCACAGGGGCGGTCACCAGCGAGGGCCCAAGCGCCGAAGAAAGCCGCGACGGTATGGTCGCGATCAGGTCGCTTTGCGCCACGGCGGCGAGGTTTCCTGAAAAGCTGTGTGAGGCAAGCCCAATCCGGCGGGTTAGTCCGGCACCGGCAAGGGCCGAGTCAACGAGGCTGGTGCCCGGGTCGCGCAAAGCAACGACGGCATGAGGAAAGGCGAGGTAGTCGGTCATGCTCAGGCCCGCAGATGCGGCCAAGGCCGGGTGGCCGCGACGCAGGACCGCGACGAAATGATCGCTGAAAAGCGGCGCATAGCGCAGGGGAGGCGCTGGGGCCGCAGCCCCCCAGAACGCGAGGTCAAGCGTTCCGTCCTCAAGCTGGCGAAGCGTCGTGGTCCCGATGGTTGCAACCCCGACCAGGGAACCAGGGGCGAGACACTGCAAGGCGGCGAGCAGGCCCGGTAAAACGGTCTGCGCTGCAAATTCGCTGGCCGCGATGTGAAAGCGGGGGCGGTCCGTGCCGGGGTCGAACGTGGATGAACCAAGAAGCTGGCGCCCGGATTCGACCAACTCGGCCGCAGCGCTGGCCATGCCGCGAGCGCGGTCAGTTGGCACAAGGCCCCGTCCGCTGCGGGTGAAGAGCGGGTCGCCGGTGGCGGCGCGCAGCCGGTTCAGCGCATGGCTGACAGCGGGCTGGCTAAGTGACAAGGCTGCTGCAGCCGCCGAGACGGAACCGGTCCGGCAGATGGCATCAAGGACAGCGAGGAGATTCAGGTCCGGCTTCATTCATCTGCTGCATGGAAAACAACAAATGATTTCATTTGTCGCATGCAAATACAAGTGGCAGAGGAAACGTGACAGGGCGGCACTGGGGTCGCGTCGAACAGGACTTTTCGCATGATCACATCGACCAATACGGCGCTTTTTCAGCCCATCCCAATGCGCGCCAAGGCATTCGGCTGGATACTTGTGCTGGCAGGATGCTTCTTTGCCTGGGTCTACATGGCCGCGCCCGGCGGGTTCTTTCCCGGCGTGACGGTCGAGTCATTTTCGGAACGCTTCGGACTTTACAGCACAGGGGTCCGGATTCTGGGTTCAGTCCTGGGGATCGTGATCGCTTTGACGCTGAACAGTACTGCGCTTTTGGCGTTGATGCTGGCAACGAGGATCTTCATCGAGCTTGGCGACGTTCTGGTCGGGTTGTTGCTGAATGGTGGGCCGGACGCGAACACGGTCACGCTAGTCGCCTTAGCGTCGGTCGAACTTTATATGCTGGTGTTCCTTTGTTACAAGGGCAATGTCAAAGGTATTGCTGTTGTCTGGTGACAGGGGATCAGAGGCGGAGAGGCAAGCGCCCGGGCGGCAGAAGCGACCGGGCGCATGGTTTGTTACAGGTCAGCAAACCTCATAGCCGTTTTCATCGACATAGCAGCCACCGCCACCCGAATCCTCATAAGAGGGCTCTTCATAGACGGGTTCTTCATAGACTGGCTCTTCGTAGACCGGCTCTTCGTAAGTCTCCTCGACCGGTTCCTCGTAGGTCGACCCGTCGTCTACGTAGCCTTCGTCCACATAGCCTTCATCGGTCGACCCGTCGTCTACGTAGCCTTCGTCGACATAGCCTTCATCGGTCGACCCGTCGTCCACGTAGCCTTCGTCGACATAGCCTTCATCGGTCGAACCATCGTCCACGTAGCCTTCGTCGACATAGCCTTCATCGGTCGACCCGTCGTCTACGTAGCCTTCGTCGACATAGCCTTCATCAGTAGACCCGTCATCGACATAACCCTCATCGACATAGCCTTCGTCGGTCGAGGTGTCATCCGTGCCCTCGTCGACGTAACCTTCGTCGCCTGAGCCATCGTCGACATAGGCCTCATCCGATGCGGGTGCTTCGTCATAGGCTTCGGGATCAAGATAGCCGTCAGCTTCGGCTTCCTCATAGCTCAGCCCGGTTTCCGGGTCGTAGTCCTGATCGTCGTAATAGACTTCGGTCGAGTCGTATGCGGAGTAGAACTCGTCCGATGCGACATAGTCGTCGACTTCGGCGATGTAATAGTCGTCATCCGGCCAGTCATAGCCGGTGGCGGCATCATCGTAGTAGAAGACGGTTTCCGAGCTTTCGATCGAGGTGATGTAGACCTCGGTGATGATCACCTGATCGACGTAGATCAGGGTATAGTCGTAGACCTCGTAAAAGTCGGGGTAGTAGCTGTCGCAGAAGTCGTAATAGTAAAAGCCACCGCCGGCGTAGTAATAGCCATCATCGCCGCGATAGCCGTTGCCGCGCTTGGCTTTCGATTTTGAGCCGCCGACATTGAAGGCGTGCCATCTGCTGATGTCGTCAATGGCGACGGGTTTGGTGTAGTCGTCCGGGGTCAGGTAGACGATGGTCTTCTGCTTGCGGTTCTTCCAGGTGCCATCGAAGAAGAAGTAATTGGTGTCACCGTTCAGCCCGTAGCGGATCATCGTGTCGATATCGACGGGGCGGCGGATGATCTTGTCGTTCAGCTCGGTGATGACCTCACCGGGCTCCAACCCGTAAAGCTCACCAATGCCACCCGGTTCGACCGAGACGACGACCACGCCTGCGGCCTTTTTGCCCAGCTTGAATTCCTTGCGGACCTCGGCGGTGATCGGCAACAGGACCGCATCAAGAGAGGGCGAGACATAGGGTTTCGGCAGGCCCTTTTCGGCCAGTGCGGCCCCGGCGGGCAGAAGCGCTGTCGCGACTGCCAGCACCAAGGATTGCAGGAAGCGGGTCGGACCGGACCGGGAGCGGGCGGGGCTCGGCGGGATGGCACTCGGTGGGTTGGGCAGCATACTATCCTCATTCTTTGGCGTGGCGGGTTTTCCGAAGCGTCCAGCTTGGGAAACATATCGCGATCTTTGGCACGAAACCTTGGCATCGGTTAGTGACACTTCCTGTCATATTAATGGCAGGTGAAGTCGATGTCGGGCCAGATGGCATTGCGGCAAAGAAAAGGGCCGCCCCCTGCGCGGAGACGGCCCGGTCTTTGGGTCAGGGCGGCTTAGAAGCCCGACTTGATCATCTCGAATTCCTCGATCATGCGGTCGCGGAGTTCGGTCGTGGGCGGCGACTGCACGAAAAGCTGCGTGGTGACCGGGTCGATATAGGCGGCCTGCAAGGCCTCGGCCGGGATTTCCGCCATGGCAGCGTCGTTGGACAGCGAATAGCCGATTGCGTCCAATAGCGGCTGGGCCGAGGAATGCGACAGCAGCGAGTTGATCAGGTCATAGGCCTTGTCCTCGCTTCCGGCGCTGCCCTTGACGTTGACGAAGCCGCAGTACCAGGTTGCGGCACCTTCTTTCGGGGCCCGGTTAAAGCCGACGGGGAAGTTCTCGGCCTTCAGGATGGCGACCGGGTCGTTCCACGAGAAGGCAACCTGCACTTCGCCCGAGGCCATAAGCTGCGCCAGTTCCGACGGGTCGGCCCAGTAGGCGCGGACATTCGGGTGCACCATGCGCAGCCAGTCGGCAGCGGCCTGGAACTGTTCGTCGGTGACGTTGTCCCAGTTCGGAACGCCGGTTGCCATGAAGGCCAGCGACCAGATGTCATCGGTGTTGTCCGGGAGCGCGATCCGGCCGGCATATTTCGGGTCGGCGAACACCTGGACCGAGGCCACGTCTTCGACCGGAACCGTCTCGGCGTTGTAGGCGATGGCGGTATAGGCATAGTCGGTCGGGATGAACCAGACACCCTGATCATCGGTAAAGGGGGCCGACATCCGCGCCGGGATATTGGCGAATTCCGGGATCTTCGAGGTATCCCAAGGCTCGATCAGCCCGGCATCCATATAGCGCGGCACGGCGGCGGCGCAGGGGTGGACAACATCGGCGGCAAAGCCCGAGGACATTTTCTGGAAGGCTTCGTCATCGTCGGCGAAGAAAACATAGCTTGGCTTGTCGCCGTTCTTGTCGACATAGGGCTGCAGCATGCCGTCAATCTCCCAGCCGGCCCAGTCAAGGACGGTCAGTTCGGGATCGGCGGCATGGGCGGCGACGGTCAGCGACAGGATCGAGGCGGCGCTAAGCAGGGCAAGGGATTTTACAGTCATTGTGGCTCCTTTGTGATGGTGGCCGCTCCCCGCGACCGTCCTTCAGTTTGCGAAATGGGCACGGGTGCGGCCCGCAATTGGGCGTCCCGACCCGGTGAAACTGGTTCGCTGCGGGGAAAAGGACAAGTAGAATCTTCGTGCAGATGCCGAATTTGATCATATTTCTTAGCCGTGTCGTCTGTATTTCAGCC
This sequence comes from Paracoccaceae bacterium, assembly GCA_947504705.1. GTDB lineage: Bacteria > Pseudomonadota > Alphaproteobacteria > Rhodobacterales > Rhodobacteraceae > Tabrizicola. The sequence continues at coordinate 24,370 of CANNIA010000001.1, read as the reverse complement.
TTGCCGGTTGAGTTGGCGCTAACGCTTGGCCGTTGACCCGGTGCAAAGGCTGGGCGATGCATGGGGAAAGGAGATCCAGATGCAACTTGACCTGAATTTCGTCCGGGCGCAGTTCCCGGCCTTCACTTCGCCGGTGCTGTCCAGCCACGCGTTCTTTGAAAACGCGGGCGGGAGTTACCCCTGCCAGCAAGTCGTGGACCGGCTCACGCGGTTCTACCGCGACCGCAAGGTGCAGCCCTATGGGCCCTATCCGGGGGCGCAGGCGGGGGGCGCGGAGATGGACGAGGCGCGGACCCGGTTGGCGGCGATGATGGGGGTGGCGGGCGAGGAAGTGTCCTTCGGGCCATCGACATCCGCCAATACCTATGTGCTGGCGCAAGCGGCGCGGAAATGGCTGGCGCATTCGGGCGGCGCGATCGTGGTGACCAACCAGGACCACGAGGCAAACTCGGGTGTCTGGCGGCGGCTGGCCGAGGACGGGATCGAGGTGCGGGAGTGGCAGGTGGACCCCGACACCGGGTCGCTGGAGATGTCCTCGCTGGCGGCGCTGCTGGCGGACGGGATGGTCAAGCTGGTCTGCTTCCCGCATTGTTCGAACGTGATTGCCGAGATCAACGATGTGGCCGCGATCTGCGCCATGGCCAAGGACGGCGGCGCGCGGACGGTGGTGGATGGGGTCAGCTATGCCCCGCATGGTTTCCCGGATATTCCGGCCTTGGGATGCGATGTGTACCTGTTCTCGGCCTACAAGACCTATGGGCCGCATCAGGGGATCATGGTGCTGCGTGAGGCGTTCGGGATGGAATTGCCGGGGCAGGCGCATTTCTTCAACCATGGCACGCTGTACAAGCGGCATACGCCCGCAGGTCCAGACCATGCCCAGATCGCGGCTTGCGCCGGGATGGCGGATTACATCGACGCTTTGGCGGCACAGCACGGGGTCACGGGCGATGCAGCGGCGCGGAACCGGGGGGTGCATGATCTGATGCGCGCGCAGGAAGTGGCGGTGATCCAGCCGTTGCTGGACTATCTGTCGGCCCGAAATGACGTGCGGCTGCTGGGCCCGCGCGATGGGGCGAAGCGGGCGCCGACGGTGGCGGTGGAGCTGAACCGGGCGGCGGAGCCGGTGTCCGAGGAGCTGGGGCGGAACGGCATTGCCTGCTGGGCCGGGGATTTCTATGCCGTGCGGCCGTTGCAGGCCCTTGGGATCGATCTGGAAAAGGGGGTCCTGCGGATGTCAGCGGTGCATTACACCAGCGCGGGCGAAGTGGCGCAGTTGATCGCAGCGCTGGACCGGGTGCTATAGGGTCAGCGAACCGGAGCGCCCATTCTGGGCGCGTTTTCCTTGTCTCGTCGTCGGGCTTCGCCTCCTCCTCGGTGATGGGGGCGCTTCGCCCCCCAAACGCAAACGGTTCGGGGAACCGTTTGCGTTCCCCCCCCGAGGATATTTGGGGAAGAGAAAGCCTTGAGGGGCAAGAATGTCGGATGAGCCGTTGATCCTGTGGTTCCGTCGTGACTTGCGGCTTGCCGATCAGCCGATGCTGGCGGCTGCTGTGGCGACCGGGCGGCCCTTGCTGCCGGTCTTCATTCTGGACCCCGAGACCGATGCGATCGGGGCCGCGCCGAAATGGCGGTTGGGGTTGGCGGTTGCGGCTTTTGCCGAGGCGCTGGCCGGGATCGGGCTGCGGCTGGTGTTGCGGCGCGGGCCGGCGCTGGCGGCGCTGCGGGAGTTGGTGGCGGAAACCGGGGCGGGCGGGGTTTGGTGGTCACGGGCCTATGATCCGGCAAGCGTGGCGCGGGACAGCGGGATCAAGGCGGCGCTGCAGGCTGAGGGGCGCGCGGCGCGGAGTTTTCCCGGGCATCTTATGCACGAGCCTTGCGATGTGGCGACCGGGCAGGGCGGGTTCTACCGGGTCTTCACGCCCTATTGGAATGCAGTGCTGCAAAGGGCGGTTCCGGCCCCTGAGCCCGCGCCGAAAGTCGCGCAGGGCCTCAAGGTCTGGCCGACCAGTGACAGCTTGGACGATTGGCATCTTGGGGCAGGGATGAACCGCGGGGCCGCGGTTGTGGCCCGCTATCAGGTGGTCGGAGAAGCTGCTGCACGGGCGCGGTTGCACAGGTTCCTTTCGGGGCCGGTGCAGGGTTATGCCGAGCGGCGGGATTTTCCGGGCGTGCCGGGATGCTCGGGCCTGTCGGAGAACCTGACCTATGGCGAGATCGGGGTTCGCGAGGTCTGGCATGCCGGGTTGCGGGCACGGGATGAGGGCAAAGCCGGGGCAGAGGCGTTCCTGCGGCAGCTTGCCTGGCGCGATTTCAGCTATCATCTGATCCATCACACGCCCGAGATCGTCAGCCGCAACTGGAAGCCAGGTTGGGACCGCTTTCCCTGGCGCGGTGACAATGGGGATGCGGAAAGCTGGCGGCGGGGGATGACGGGCGAGCCCTTTGTCGATGCAGCCATGCGCGAGATGTATGTGACGGGGCGCATGCACAACCGCGCGCGGATGATTGCGGCAAGCTATCTGACCAAGCATCTTTTGACCGACTGGCGGGTCGGGCTTGACTGGTTTGCCGAGTGCCTGACCGACTGGGACCCGGCGGCCAATGCGATGGGCTGGCAATGGGTGGCAGGGTCGGGACCTGATGCCGCGCCCTTTTTCAGGATATTCAACCCGGCGGGGCAGGCAGTTCGGTTCGATGCCGACACGGCCTATCGGCGCAGGTTTCTGGCCGAACTTGCGCCGGGGCCCGAGGCGATGAGCTTCTTTGACGCCGTGCCCCGGTCTTGGCGCTTGTATGCCGACGCGGCCTATCCGTTGCCGCTGGTCGATCTGGCGGAAGGGCGGGCGCGGGCACTTGCTGCCCTTGCTGAAGGAAAGACTTGAGCCTGAGGGCAGGTTTGGCGAAACTGGCCGCATCGACAGAGGGTTGGGGTCAGCCATGGACGTTCTGACGACAATAAAGGGGCAGGCGGGAGTGCCGCGCTATTTTGCAGCGGTGTTCGAGATTGCCAGTAAGCTGGAAGCGGGCGCGCTGGATTTCGTGCTTCCGGATGGGCGCCGGTTCCGGGCGGGTGGCAAGGCCAAGGGGCTGACCGCGGAAATCACCGTCGTCGATCCGGATCTTTTCGCCCGGATGATCCGGGACGGAAGCCTCGGTTTTTGCGATGCCTATCTGGACGGGGCCTGGACCACGCCCGACCTGCAGGCCTTTCTGGACCTGATCCTGCAACCTTCGAACACCGTGGTGATGGATGGTTTCCCGGGCCTTAGCCTGGTGCGCGCCTATGAGCGGCTGCGGTTCTGGCTGCAGTCGAACAGCAAGCGACAGGCGCAGAAGAACATCGCCTATCACTATGACCTTGGCAACGAATTTTACCGGCTTTGGCTGGATGACACGATGACCTATTCTTCGGCGATCTTCGAGGACCCGCAGGAAAGCCTGGAAACCGCGCAGCGCCGGAAATATGCCAGCATGATCGACCGGATGGGGGCCAAAGCAGGCGACCATGTGCTGGAGATCGGCTGCGGCTGGGGTGGCTTTGCTGAATTTGCCGCGAAAGAGCGGGGCCTTCAGGTGACCGGCCTGACGATCAGCCAAGCGCAGCATGACTATGCGGTGGAGCGGATCGCCAAGGCAGGGCTTTCGGATCGGGTGCAAATCAAGCTGCAGGATTATCGCGACGAGCGGGGCAGCTATGACGGCATCGCCTCGATCGAGATGTTCGAGGCCGTGGGAGAAAAGTATTGGCCGGTTTATTTCAAAACCCTGCGCGACCGGCTGAAGCCGGGCCGCAATGCCACGCTGCAGATCATCACGATTGCCGAAAGCCGGTGGAACTCCTATCGGCGCAGCGTCGATTTCCTGCAGAAATACATTTTCCCCGGCGGGATGCTGCCCTCACCTTCCGTGCTGCGGGCCGAGGTGGAAAGGGCCGGGCTGACGGTCAGGGGGTCGGAGGAGTTTGGCCAAAGCTACAGCCAGACGCTGCGGCGCTGGCACGAGGTGTTTGCGACGCGCTGGTTGCAGGTGAAACAGCTGGGATTCGACGACCGTTTCAAGCGGATGTGGGATTTTTATCTGGCATCTTGCGCAGGAGCCTTTCAGGGTGGAAATTGCGATGTGACGCAGATTACGGTTGGGCGTCCGGTTTAGGGGGTTAGCCTTATGGCGACATCAATGCCGACTGCGGCCAAGGCTGCCGGAGCTGTCTCGTTCGCGATTGTCGGCTGGCTGGTTGCCAATGCCTATATTCCCGGCATGGCCGACGCGACTGGCGCTGGCCACATGCGCGAATACAACGCCATCGTCGGTGCCATCGTCGGCTGGGCGGTCATGGGAAATTCGGTAGGACACAAGTATATCGATTCGGTCGGTTATGGCTGGAAGACCGTGATTGTCCTTGTCGTGGTGGCGCTTTTTACGTTCGGGCTTTCCGAAATGCTCAAGCAGTCGACCCGAATGGTTTATAACGATCCGATCGAGGCGATTGCGGACATCTTCTACCAGATGTTCAAGCGATCGCAGACGGCGATGACCATGAAAGTGTTCACTGTCATGTTCTTCGGCGGCGCCATCGGGGGCTTTGTGACCGAGTATGCAAGTCGGCGCTGGCGATGAGATGAGCGGGCCAACCGAAGCGCGGGGCGTGGCCGGGATTAAGACCCTTCTGTCTGGATCGCAGGATCGGCTGCAGTTTTATTGCGATGTCGTGGGTTTGCCCGTCCCAGTCTGCGGCCCCGTGGCCGGGGGTGAGCGTGACCTTGGCCTTCGGCGGGCCGAAGATGTGGAACTTGCCCGACTTATCCTTGCCGCTTTCGGGCTGCATTCGGTTGATGCGATACGAGGGCGGATTGGGTCGCTTCGGGTGCTGGCGGCAAGCGCCGTTCGTGCGGCAAGCCAAAGTGCAATGGGGCTGCGGCAGGGCACTGGCGAAGTCGAGGTTCTGGAACGGGAACCGGGCTTTGCGGGGTTCTTTGGCGTAGATGTCGTCAGTCTGACCCATCGGCGCTTTGACGGTGCAATGAGCCCGACCTTGCGGCGGGAAATCTTCCTTGCGGGCGATGCGGTCACCGTCCTGCCCTATGACCCGGTCCGCGACCGGGTGCTGGTGATTGAACAAATGCGGATGGGGCCGCTGGGACGGGGTGACCCGATGCCCTGGCAGATCGAGGCCATCGCCGGGCGGATCGATCCCGGTGAAAGCCCCGAGGATTGCGCCCGGCGCGAGGCGGTCGAGGAGGCGGGCCTGCAGCTTGGGCGGCTGGAAAAGGTTGGCGAATATTACCCAAGCCCGGGGGCGGTTTCGGAATATATCTACTCCTATGTCGCAGTTTGCGATCTGCCGGATGATGTGGCGGGGGTCTTCGGGGAAGAAGCCGAAGCCGAGGATATTCGCGGCATGCTGCTTTCACATCAAGACTTAATGGCCGCGCTGTCGCGCGGTGACATCGGCAATGCTCCCTTGATGCTGACCGCGCTCTGGCTGGACCGCGAGCGGGACCGTCTGCGTAAGCTGGGCAAAATTGTCCCCCTTACCAGCTAAGTCCAACTTGAAGGGGCTCAGGATTTGATCACATCTTGATTGCGCCGCAGATGCGGGCATAAAGGGGCAAGCCGAAGAGAGCGCAGATGCCCGAAGAGACCCGCAAGATCCCCAGCCATGAGGTCACCTACGCGCAATTGCGCGACATGATCCTTTATGGCCATCTGGCCCCCGGCCAGCCGGTCACGATCCAGGGGCTGATCACCGATCTAGGCGCGGGGATGACGCCGGTGCGTGAGGCGATCCGGCGGCTGACAGCAGAAGGGGCACTTTTGCCACAAGGCAACCGGCGGGTCGCTGTGCCCGAGCTTTCGGCGGAAATGCTGGATCAGGTGGCGTTTGCCCGCCTTGCCATCGAACCGAAACTGGCCGAACTGGCCGCGCGTCGGCTGACACCGGCGCAGATCGACCGGCTGGAGGCGATTGACGGGGCGGTGAACCGGGCAATCGATGCCGGAAAGCTGTCGGACTATCTGGCCGCGAACCATGCCTTCCACTTTGCGCTTTATGAAGCAGCGGAGGCACCCGTGCTTTTGGACCTCGCACGATCGCTTTGGCTGCGGGCGGGGCCCTCGTTGCGGGCCGTGCTTGACCGCTTTGGGCGCGACGCGGCCCCCGATCTCCACCGCGAGGCGATAGCCGCGATTCGCGCCGGTGACAGCAAGGCCCTTGCTTCGGCGATCGAGCGCGACATTCAGCAGGGCGTCGACCATGTTCGCCAGGCTCTGGCCGACGCGCCCTGACCCACGCTTGCTGAATGGAGCGCCTTGGCAGGCGCAAGTCTTTTGTCTCGTCGTCGGGCTTCGCCTCCTTCTCGGGGTAGGGAGAATTTTGACCAAGAGGAAATGGGGTTCCTCCTGGCAAAAATACTCATTCTTTCCTTGGGTTGGCAGGGGCGGGTCGGGGTATGAAAAAATTTGATCAAATTTCTTGAAGGCGGCGACGTTTGATCATATCCTGTTCTCAAGTCGGGGCGTTTGGCCCTGCTGATTCCGCGAGGTCACCCCATGAACAAGATCACCAACCACATGCCGACCGCCGAACTTCAGGCGCTGGATGCGGCCCACCACATGCACCCATTTACCGACAACTCTGCTTTGGCCAAGAAGGGCGCGCGGATCATGAAGTCGGCCAAGGGTGTCTGGCTGACCGACACCGAAGGTCACATGATCATCGACGGGATGGCGGGTCTGTGGTGCGTCAACATCGGCTATGGCCGCAAGGAACTGGCCGTGGTTGCAGCCCAGCAGATGGAAGAGTTGGCCTATTACAACACCTTCTTCCAGACCAGCCACATCCCGGCCATCGCCCTTGCCGCGAAGATCGCCGAGATTGCGCCGAAGGGGATGAACCACGTGTTCTTTGCCGGGTCGGGGTCGGAGGCCAATGACACCAACATCCGCATCGTGCGTCGGTACTGGGACATCCTGGGTCAGCCGGAAAAGCGCATCATCATTGGGCGCAGGAACGGTTATCACGGGTCAACCATCGGTGGCGGCTCGCTTGGCGGGATGTCGGGCATCCACAAACATGGCGGGCTTCTGGCCGGGATCGTCCATATCGGCCAGCCGGACTGGTGGTCGGAAGGTGGCGATGCGACGCCGGAGGCCTTTGGTCTGGCGCGTGCGCAAGAGCTGGAAGCGATGATCAAGCAGCTGGGCGTGGAAAACGTCGCGGCTTTCATCGGCGAGCCGATCCAGGGCGCGGGCGGGGTGATCGTGCCGCCGTCGACCTATTGGCCGGAAATCCAGCGGATCTGCGACAAGTATGGGATTCTTCTGATCGCCGACGAAGTGATCACCGGGTTCGGCCGCACTGGCAACTGGTTCGGGTCGGAAACCTTTGGCATCCGCCCGCATATCATGACTGTGGCCAAGGGTCTGTCGTCGGGGTACCAGCCGATTGGTGGTTCGATTGTCCGGGACACGGTGGCGGAAGTGATCGCTTCGGACGAGTTCAACCATGGCTACACCTATTCCGGCCATCCGGTTGCCGCTGCGGTGGCGCTGGAGAACTTGCGGATCATCCAGGAAGAGAAGATGATCGAGCATGTCCGGAACGTCGCGCACCCCTATCTGAAGGAACGTTGGGACGCGCTGACTGAGCATCCGATGGTCGGCGAGGCGAAGCTGGTCGGTCTGATGGGCTCGATTGCCCTGACGCCGAACAAGGCAACGCGGGCGAAGTTTGCTTCCGAGGCCGGGACTGTCGGCTACCGGACGCGGGAGCGCTGCTTTGCCAATGATCTGATCATGCGCCACGTGGGGGATCGGATGATCATTGCGCCGCCGCTGTGCATCACCCCGGCTGAAATCGACGTGCTGATCGACCGGGCGAAGAAGAGCCTGGATGAAAGCTATACGGCCTTGAAGGCCGATGGGTTGTTCGTTGCGGGCTAAGCCTGTCCACGGTGGACGCGCTGGCTGATCCTTTCAAGATCAAGGGGTTGGGCGTGGGCGTTCAGGAAATTTTAAGAAATTCGGCGCGTCGGGCGAGGGTCCGGCGCGCCTTTCGCGTTAAGCGGCTATGCTCGTCGATGACTTAGTCACTCCTCGCGGAACTCCCGACGAGAAGACGAAGTCGAACGAGGAGGGTTGGTTTAGGCCGCATTTGGCCTAATGGCCCATGCCCTTCATCTCGCGCAGGATCTTGCGGGCGGCTTCGATGAGCGGGGCTTCAGTGGGCGCGAGGAGTTTGATCCGGTCGTACTCTTGCGGCTGGTCGGCCAGGCTTTGCCTCAGGGCTGCGCCGAAGCATTGGCGGAGTTCGGTGCCGATGTTGAACTTGCAGATCGGGGTGGTGCGGGCCAGCCATTTGCGCTGGTCGGAGGGCACGCCCGAGCCGCCGTGGATGACCAGGGGCACGCGGCCACGGGTGGCGATGGCGATGGCGGCGAGGGCGCGTTCGTCGATGCCGCCGGTTTGGCCCTCTTGCAGGTGGGTGTTTCCGACTGAGATGGCCATGGCATCGATACCGGTTTCCAGCGCGAAATCACCGGCATCTGCGGGGTTGGTGCGGGCCGAGGCGGCACCTGCGGCATAGCCGACAAAGCCGATCTCGCCTTCGCAAGAGACGCCGCGGTCATGCGCCATGCGGGCGATGTCGCGCGTTTGGCGGATGTTTTCGGACAGCTGCAGGTCAGAGCCGTCGAACATGACGGAAGTGAAGCCGTGGTCCATCGCTTCGCGGGCCTCATCGGCACCCCGGCCATGGTCGAGGTGCAGGACGACCGGGACGGAGACACAGTCGGCGAGATGGCGGAAAATGGCGCCAAGCACGGGCAGCGGGGTGTGGGCGCGGGCGCCGGGGCCAGCTTGCAGGATGACGGGGGAGCCTTCCAACTCGGCGGCGCGAACATAGGCGCGGGCGTCCTCCCAGCCAAGGCAGACGAGGCCCGCGACGGCGTGACCGTTGCGGAGCGCGGGTTGCAGAACCTCGGCCAGGGTCGCCCGTGTCATGCCTCACCCGTCATTTGAACTTGGCCACCATGTCAAGGATGCCGGGGATCGTATGGATCTGGTCGGCATGGGTTGGCTGGAAATACTGCTTCAGGCTGCGCTGGCTTAGGCCGCCGAGGATGGTGAAATAATACATCTCGTATCCCGGCAGGACCGAGCAGGGGTGATAGCCCTTGTCGATCAGGATCGTGGAGCCATCCATGATGTGGTAGGCGTCGCCGGGTTCGTTATCCTTGCGCTGCAGCATCTGCAGGCCCGAGCCGTGGTTGGGCTTGAAGCGGAAGTTGTAGGTCTCATCATGGCGGGTCTCGATCAACTCGCCCGTCGCGGGATCGTGGCGGTCGGTGTCGTGCTTGTGGCTGGGAAAGCCCGACCAGCCGCCTGCGCCGACAGTGTATAGTTCACTGACCAGCAGGCGACCGACGCGGCCATGGTATTTGGTGCCGAGGATATGCTTGATCTTGCGGTGGGTCTTGGTGTCGTCCGAGCCATACTGGATGCGGTCGATCTCGTCGGCGCGGACGGCGAAGGGTTCCAGGGTCTGGTCGAATTTCGCGCCTGCCACGAAGACTTCGGCGGTATCGGACAGGCAGGTCATCTTGGCGGTCATGCCGGTCGGGACATAGACGCCTTCGGGTTCGCCGTCCCAGACATGCGTGCGGCGCTGGCCAAGGTTGGTGTGGGTCTGGCCGCCGACCTCGACCTTGATCGTGCCGGTAGCCGGGACGATGCAGGTCTCGAAGCCTTGGACGGAGTAGCCGAAAAGCTCACCCTTCGTAAGTTTGACGATGTTGAAATAGTTAAGCGGAACCAGTGGATTGCCCACGTCGACGATGGGGCGGTTCTGGTTGTCGTGGGGGGCGATATGCATCTTGTGCTTTCAGATCGGGGCGGGGTGCGTGGCAAGGAAGGCGTCAAGTTCGGCTGCCGTCGGCATTGCCGGGGCACAGCCGACGCGCGCGACGACCATCGCGGCATTGGCGGACCCGCGTAGGGTGGCGTCATGTGGGGTCTGGCCGCGGGCAAGGGCGGCGAGGAAGCCCCCCATGAAGGCGTCGCCTGCTCCTGTAGGTTTCAGGGCCTGTGTGCGGTAGATGCCGGAGGTGAATTCCTCGGTGGGCGTGATGGTGACGGCACCGAGTTCGCCGCGTTTGTAGACGGCGATTTGGGCGGTGTCGGCGACCAGTTGGCGGGCGATGGTGAGGCCTTGCTCCATGTCTCCAGCAAGAAGGCCGAATTCGACGTCATTGCCGACGACGATGTCGCAAAGGCGGGCGGCGGCGAGGTTGATGTCGCGGGCTTCGGCGGTTGAGGGCCAGGAATAGGGGCGGAAGTCCACGTCCATGATGGTGACGAGGCCTGCGGCTTTGGCCTTGGTCAGGGCTTGCATCGCGGCGGTGCGGGAGGGGTCTTGCGCCAGCGCGGTGCCGGTGATGATCAGGCTGTCGTATTGGCTGAAATCGGTCTGGGCGACGTCCTCGGGCGTGAGCGCTAAATCGGCGGCCTGGTTGCGGTAGATGACGGATTGGCAGTTCTCCAACCGGGTTTCGACGACGGCGAGGGAGGTGCGGGACTCGTTGCCGGTAAGGGTGACGAGGCGGCGGTCGATGCCGTAGGCGTCCAGCTGGGCCAGGCAGAAGCGGCCGACGGCGTCGTCGGAGAGGCGCGTGAGCAGGGCTGTCTTTGCGCCCTGACGGGTGAGGGCGACGGCGATGTTGGCGGCGGAACCGCCGAGGTGGGAGACGAAGCGCGTGGCCTGCGGGATTTCAGTGCCGGGGGGATCGGCGTACAGGTCCATCCCGGCGCGGCCGAGGACGAGGTGGCGGTTGAGGGCTAGGCGCTGCATCAGAGGCCGGGCCTTTGGTTTGCGCGGCCGGCTTCCCAGTCTTCGTGGGCCTTGGTGACCTGCGGGTTGGTTGAGATTTGCGGGGTGCCGACCTCCCACCAGGTATGGCCCTCAGCGGTCCAGCCTTCGTAGGGGTCGACCTGCATGACGATGACTTGCGTCTTGGGCGAGGTTTTGGAGCGCATGAACGCTTCGGCCAGTTCGGCGGGGGTGGCGACGGTCACGGCCTCGGCCCCCATGGCGCGGGCATGGGCTTCGAAGTCGACGGCGAAGGGAGCGGTGACGGTGGGGCAGTCCTTGATCAGGTTGTTGAAGCTGGGCTGGCCGGTGTTGTTCTGCAGTTTGTTGATCACCGCAAAGCCGCCGTTGTCGAGGACGAGGATGATCAGCTTCTTGCCGGTCAGGGCGGCGGAGTAGATGTCGGAGTTCATCAATAGGTATGAGCCGTCGCCGGTGAAGACGATCGTGTCGCGGTCGGGGTGCTTTTCGCATTGCGCGATGCGGGCGCCCCAGCCGCCGGCGATTTCATAGCCCATGCAGGAAAAGCCAAATTCGACGTCAACCGTGCCAAGGCCAAGTGTGCGCCAGTTGGCGGTAACTTCGGCGGGAAGGCCCCCAGCGGCGGCGACGATGCGGTCTTGGGGGTGGCACAGGGCGTTCACCACGCCGATGGCTTGCGCGTAGGAGTTCGGGCGGTTGCCAGGGGCGGTGTTGGTGGCGACATAGGTGTCCCAGTCGCGGCGCTGGCTTTGCGCGAAGGCCAGCCAGTCGGCGGGGGCTTTGTGGGGGCCGAGGGCTGCGCCGAGGGCGAGGAGGCCGAGTTTGGCGTCGCCGACAACGGGTTGGGCTGCGTGCTTCGCTGCGTCGTGGCGGCCAACGTTCAGGGTGATGAGTTTGGCGCCGGGGGCGAAGGCGGTCCAGGAGCCGGTGGTGAAATCCTGAAGCCTCGTGCCCACAGCAAGCACCACATCGGCGCGGGCGGCGGTGGCGTTGGCGCTGTTGGAACCCGTGACGCCGATGGGGCCGATGTTCATCGGGTCATCAGACAGAAGGTTCGCACGGCCAGCGATGGTTTCCACGACCGGGATGCTATGGGCATGGGCGAAGGCGGCAAGCTCGGCCGTTGCGCGGGAGTATTGGACGCCGCCCCCGGCGATGATCAGCGGGCGCTGGGCGGCGCGCAGGGCGGCGATGGCGTTTGCGAGTTCGGTTTCGTCGGGTGACTGGCGGCGGATGTGGTGGGTGCGGTGGGCGAAGAAAGCCGTGGGATAGTCATAGGCCCAGCCTTGCAGATCTTGCGGCAGGCCAAGGAAGGCCGGGCCGCAATCGGCGGGGTCAAGCATGGTGGCTAGGGCTGCGGGCAGGGATTGCAGGATCTGGGCGGGATGGGTGATCCGGTCCCAGTAGCGGGTGACGGCTTTGAACGCGTCGTTCACGCCAAGGGTCGGATTGCCGAAATGTTCAAGCTGTTGCAGGACCGGGTCGGGCAGGCGGGTGAGGAAGGTATCCCCGCACAGCATCAGCATCGGCAGGCGGTTGGCATGGGCCAAGGCTGCAGCGGTCAGCAGGTTCGCGGTTCCGGGGCCCGCGCTGGCGGTGCAGAACATGAAACGCTGGCGCAGGTGGTACTTGGCATAGGCGGCTGCGGCGAAGCCCATGCTTTGTTCGTTCTGGCCCCGGTACAGCGGAAATTCGTGGCGGACGGGATAAAGCGCCTCACCCAGGCAGGGCACGTTGCCGTGACCGAAGATGCCGAACCCACCACCGCAAATCCGCGTCTCCACGCCGTCGATCAGGATGTGTTGGGCCATGAGCCATTTGACGATGGCTTGGGCCACGGTCAGGCGGATGGTGCCGTTTGAGATTTCGGTCCGAGTCATCCATCATGCTCCTGTGCAGCACCGCCGCAGAAAGGCAGTTGCGGGGCGATGGAAGACAGCATAAGGTTTTTGCAACCGGTTGCAAAGAGATATCTGGGAGGGGCTGGAATGGCTGAAATCGGGCCCGAGATTGGGATAGGCATCATCGGCGGCGGTTACATGGGCAAGGCGCATGCGGTGGCCTATTCGGCGGTGGGGGCGGTGTTTGATACGCCGCTGCGGCCCCGGCTGGAGATGGTGGCGGCGGGGTCGCCGGCCTCGGCCGAGCGGTATCGGGCGGCGTTCGGGTTTCAGCGCGCTGCGAAGGATTGGCAAGAGCTGGTCGCGGACCCGAAGGTTCAGGCGGTGGTGATCGCCAGCCCGCAGGCGACGCACCGGGCGATTGCCGAGGCGGCGTTTGCGGCTGGCAAGCCGGTGTTCTGCGAAAAGCCATTGGGGGCATCGCTGGCGGATGGCAAGGCGATGGTTGCGGCGGCGGAGGCCAGTGGACAGATCAACATGATCGGGTTCAACTATGTGCGCACTCCGGCCACACAGTTCGTGCGGAAGCTTTTGGCCGAGGGCGCGATTGGTCGCATGACCTGGTTCCGGGGCGAGCATACCGAGGATTTCTTTGCCGATCCCGAAATCCCCGCGACCTGGCGGACCAGGGACCGCGCCAATGGTTGCATGGGGGATCTGGCCCCGCATCCGATCAATTGCATGCTGGCCCTGATGGGGCCGGTGGCCGAGCTTTCGGCGCGGATCGAAACAGTTCATGCCACTCGTCCCGGCCCGAATGGCCCGGAAGCGGTGACGAATGATGACCATGCCCAGATCATGCTGCGCTTTGAGGGCGGGGCTATGGGGCATCTTTACACCAGCCGGACGGCGACGGGTCGGAAGATGGGCTATGCCTATGAAATCCATGGCACCAAGGGCAGCATCCGCTTTGATCAGGAAGATCAGAACGTCGTCTGGCTGTATCGGGCCGAAGGGCCAGAGGCGACGCGGGGCTTTACCCGCATCCTGACCGGGCCTGCGCATCCCGATTATCTGGCCTTCTGTCAGGGGCCGGGCCATGGCACCGGTTATCAGGACCAGATCATCATCGAGGCCAAGGATTTTCTGACCGCCATTGCCAGTGGCAGCCAAGTCTGGCCCACCTTCCGTGACGGGCTTGCCGTCAGCCAGTTGATCGAGACCGCGCACCAGTCGTCCGAGGGTGGGCGCTGGCGGGCTGTTCCCAAGACATGAGGACCAAATGACCATTCGGATCGGCAATGCCCCCTGTTCCTGGGGTGTGGAATTCGCAAATGACCCCCGCAATCCGTCTTGGGAAACGGTGCTGAAGGAATGCGCCGGGGCAGGCTATAAGGGGATCGAACTGGGGCCGATCGGGTTCATGCCCGAGGATGCCGGGGTCTTGGGCGAGGCTTTGGCGCGCCATGACCTGACGCTGATTGGCGGGGTGGTGTTCCGACCCTTCCACGACCCGAGTGCCTGGGATGAGGTGATGGACGCCTCACGCCGGACCTGCAAGGCGCTGGTGGCGCATGGGGCGCGGCATTTGGTGTTGATCGATTCCATCTCGCCGCGCCGTGCGCCGACGGCGGGGCGGGCGGCTGAGGCCGAGCAGATGGGTGCTGTGGAATGGGCGGCGTTCCGGGATCGGATTGCCACGGTTGCCCGGATGGGGGCTGAGGAGTACGGGCTGACGGTCGGCATCCACGCCCATGCGGCGGGGTTCATCGATTTCGAGCCGGAGCTGGAGCGGCTGCTGGGCGAGGTGGACGAGAAGATCCTGAAGATCTGTTTCGACACTGGGCACCATTCCTATGCCGGGTTCGATCCGGTGGCGTTCATGCACCGCCATATCGGGCGGATCAGCTATATGCATTTCAAGGACATCGACCCTGCCGTGAAGGCGCGGGTCATCGCGAACCGGACCGGTTTCTATGACGCCTGCGGGCAGGGGATTTTCTGCAACCTTGGGAAGGGGGATGTGGACTTCCCGGCCGTGCGGCAAATCTTGCTGGACGCTGGCTTTGAAGGCTGGTGCACGGTCGAACAGGATTGCGACCCGACGCTGGACGTCCGGCCAATGGACGACGCGAAGGCGAACCGGGACTATCTGGCATCACTCGGGTTTTAAGGGGGCGGGCATGGCACGGTTGAAATGGGGAATGGTCGGCGGCGGTGAGGGCAGTCAGATTGGCCCGGCGCATCGGTTGGGGGCTTTGGCGGATGGGCATTTCGACCTTGTGGCTGGGGCTTTTGACCACCGGCCCGAGGAAGGCCGGGCCTTTGCGCGGAAGCATGGGGTAGCGGAAGACCGCGCCTATGGCGACTGGCGCGAGATGCTGGCGGGCGAAAAGGGGCGGGCGGATCGGGTGGATCTGGTGACGGTGGCGACGCCGAATTCGACCCATTTCGAGATTTCCAAGGCTTTCCTTGAGGCCGGGTTCCACGTGTTGTGTGAAAAGCCGATGACGGTGGCGGTGGAAGAGGGCGAAGAGATCGTCCGCATCGCTGCGCGGACCGGGCGGATTTGCGCGGTCAACTATTGCTATTCGGCCTATCCGATGATCCGTCAGGCCCGCGCCATGGTGCGGGCGGGCGATATCGGCAAGGTGCGGCTGGTGGTGACCAACTTCAGCCACGGCCATCATGGCGACGCGACCGACGCCGACAACCCGCGCGTCCGCTGGCGCTATGACCCCGCCATGGCCGGGGTTTCCGGCCAGTTCGCCGATTGCGGCATTCATGCGCTGCATATGGCGAGTTTCATCTGTGATGATGAGGTTGAGAAGCTTTCAGCGGACTTCGCCTCGACCATCCCGAGTCGGGTCTTGGAGGATGACGCGATGGTCAACTTCCGCATGGGGCGGGGGACGGTTGGGCGGTTGTGGACCTCATCCGTGGCCATCGGGCGGCAGCATGGGTTCGACATTCAGGTGTTCGGGGAAACGGGCGGCCTGCGCTGGGCCTCGGAACAGCCGAACCAGTTGATCTATACGCCGGTCGGTGGGCGGACACAGATCATCGAAAAGGGCGAGGCCGGGCTTTATGATGAAGCGAAACGCCTGAGCCGGGTGGCGATTGCCCATCCCGAAGGCTTTCCGCTGGCGGTGGCGAATATCTATTGCGAGCTGGCCGACAGCATTCGCGGGGTGAAGCGGGACGGATTACCTTTGGCATCCGCCGGGGTGCGGTCGATTGCAGCGGTTCATGCGGCGGTGGCGTCAGTCAAGGCGGGCGGCGCCTGGGTCGAGGCGCGGCCGCCGATGTATCGGTAGACCGTCAGGCGCGGGACTTCCGGGGCCCGCGCCTCTCCGCTGTCACGTTTATGTGATGCCTGAGGGACGTTCTGCTTGGCCTTAGGAAACGTCTGCCCTTGTTCTTACAGCCTTGGATGGTCATTGCCCTTGACGCCCTTGCGCAATCATAGAACTTGGGTCACGTGCCACTGACACCGTGGATGGAGTAATGGGCGACAAGATCGCGTTTACCGTCGTCAAGGATGAAGCCCCCTTTCTGCTGGAATGGGTGGCCTTTCAGCGCATGATCGGTTTCGACACGGTGATCGTGTACTCGAACAACTCGACCGACGACACCGACCGGCTTTTGGCGGCACTGGCGGCTGAGGGACTTGTCGAACACCACATCCATGACCCCGCGGAAAGCGCACCACAAGGCCACGCGGCCTGGATGCTGCGCCGCTCGGGTCGGGTGAAAGCCGGTGACTGGATCATGTTGTCGGACCCGGACGAATTTCTGAACATCAAATTCGGATCTCGACGGTTGGATGACCTGCTTGGCCTGCTTGAGCAAAAACAGGGGATTCTGGTGCCCTGGCGGCTTTTCGGGGATGCCGGTCAAGCAAGGTTTTCCGGCCGAAGCATCGATCCCGTCTATTGTCGTGCGGCTGCCGATCAGAATCCAAGAAACCGCGTCGTTAAGACATTGTTGCGGTACGGGCCCGAAGTCGACTTCTTGGGCGTCCTTACACCGAAGATGACAGCCGACTATTGGTCAAACGGAAGGCCATTCGTTTCCGCTAAGTTGACCGACATTGATCCGGAACTGCCCATCTACGCAAAGTGGCGTGAGCAGGGGCAAATAGCGGCGTTCGAACCGCAGGACACAAGCTATGAGCAGGTGCAGATGAACCATTATTTCACCCGGTCGCGTGCCTGCTTTGCGATGAAGCATCGGCGCGGAGTTGGAGGCATGGCACCGCAGAAGGCCGAAACCGACCGTGAGGGCTATAAGGACGAGCATTATGCGACGGCGAACTGCAATGATGTGGAGGACCGCTCTATCCTTGCGTTGAAGCCGAGCCTTGACGAAATGCTGGCCAGTTTTCGTGCGGTTCCTGCGATTGGCATGATCCAGAACAAGATCGAGCAGTCGTTTCAGTTGTATGAAACCGACTATCTTTCTGGTGTAGTTGACCACGACAATGCGTGGTGAGAGCATCGCGGCACACTGCCGCACAGACCTTTTAGCCATGGCAAAGTGAGATTATGGTCGGCAGTTTCCTTTCCAAGCTTATCGCGAAGGTTTGGCGTCCGCGCGGGACGGCGAAGATCAACCCCTCTCGATTCATCGAGATCGCCAAACTGCTGGACGCTTGCGATTTCGCGACGGCTGAGCGGCAGCTTTTGGATCTGCCGCTGACGGACTTGACGTCGGCCGAACACAGGCTGGGTTTGACATTCTGGCGGCGGATCTGGTCGCAGCGCTTTGCCGGATTGACCGAACGGCTTGACGCGGTTGGATCTTGGTACTTTGCGCTGGAAGCGGCGCGCGCTTCGGGCAACATCTGGCCGGCTTACCAGATGGCCGAAACTGCTGAAGTGCATATCGGTGCGACCGAGGTTTCCCAAAGTCTCGCGATGGCCATTTGGGATCACCTTCCGACAGCCGATTTCGGGCTTCAGTATCAAGCGGTTTCCTGGTGTTTTGCCGGGGGCAATCCAGTGCAGCTTGAGGCTATCTTTGTTCATCTTTTGCGCAAGGATGCCGGTTTCGTTCCCGATTACTGGCAGTATCAGGGGCTTGCCCGCCGCTGGTCCGAACTTGGTGGAGATCCGGCCGAAACCCGTGGACCGGCGCTTTTACTACAGGTCGGGCGGACGGATCTGGAGCCGTTGATCGGCGTCTATTTGATGATCCTGCGTCAATCGGACATGGCACAGGCCTTTACTTTGGCGCGTGAGTTGACCGGGGTCCGTGAACGGGAGCGGATTGCGGCCTATCTTCTGGGGGCATCGCAGACCAACGGCTTGATACAAGCTGCCGTAGACCTGCACGACGCGCTTGCCGCACCTGAAGCGGTTGACGACCGGAAGTTGATGCGGGCACGTCTTTGTGTCGCGCTGGGTGACTGGCCTATGGTGCTGGACCTGACCGAGCCGCTTTTGGACCATCGCGACCATCGAAATGCTGCTGTCTGCCTTCGTGCGATGGCACTTGCAAATACCGGGGATCACGACAACGCCCGTGCAGCCGTCGATCATGTGCGATTTGGAAGCAAGTCGCCATGGTTCTTGCGGGGTCGGGCATCGCTGATCGGCATGACGCGGCGCATTCTTGAAGACGGTGGCACCCCGGTAGACAAACTTGCTTCACCGGAGCTGGCCCCGGGAAAGGGAAGGCCACTGGCGCAATCACTTTGGGTCGGGCCGCGACTGCGCTGGATCGAGCAGCTTTCCATGAAGACCTATCTTCTGAACGGCTGGCGCTATCGGCTTTACGTCTATGACGAACCCGAAGGGGTGCCGGAGGGTGTTGAAATCTGCGATGCGACTGCAGTCTTGCCGCGCAGCGCGATCTTTCGCGAAGGGGATGGCAGCGGCGCGCACAAAGGGTCGCTGGGGGCGTTTTCTGATCTCTTCCGTTATGCGCTTTTGGCGCGGATCGGCGGACTTTGGACCGATACCGATGTTGTGAACTTGCGCGCCTTTGAACCTGCAAGTCATCGCCTTGTCTGTTCGGAATGGACGGATGCGGGTCTGATTGGTCCGAATGGGGCGATGATGGCCGCACCAGCAAACGACCCCATGCAGTGTCAGGCCCTGGTTGCTGCCGAGGAAATACTGGCGAGCGGTACCATGCATTTTGCCCGGATAGGTCCGGAACTGCTTGCGGAACTGATGGGGCAGGGGGGGCAGCAGGGCTATCAGGTTCTGCCACCGCATTTCCTGAATCCGATCGGATGGATGGAAACCGGCCGATTGCTGCAACCTTTCGGCGCAACCCGTCATTTGCCGGTATTGCAGAAAGCCCACAACCTGCATGTTTATACTGAGACCTGGCGATTGATCGGACTTGGGCTTTCCGAGCCGCCACAGGGAGATGGCTTTCTGCCAACGCTTTATGAGCGGGTGATGAACGCCAGCGGCCAGGCGCCGCGCCGCGTGATGGAGTTGATCGCGGCATGAGGAACGTTCAGGACGCAAGGATGCTCTATTCGCTGTCGCAAGCCATGGCCACCGGCAAAAGCTTTGGCCGACTGATGGCGGAAGGCGTGGACGTTGACCAGATGATCGCTGCGGAGGCTGAGGTTTCCGTTCTGGAAAGCGCCCTGCAAAAAGTGCGATCGATTGGCGATCTGCGTTGGTCAGTAAGGATTTGCCGGCGCCTTGTGGTGGTTTCCGACCTGCCGGCGCATCGGTTTGATCTGGCGCGCAGTTTGATCTGGTCGCACGACCATGTTGGCGCGGATTCTGTTTTGCGCGACACCCCAGACACAGCGATGACTGCAGACGCCCGGGCAATCATTGAGGTGCAGATCGCACTTGGGCTTCGTGACGAAACGCGCGCGCGGCAGGCCATCACGACGATCCAGGCTGCCAAGGGCGATGCCGCGACATGGCATACCCGACTGATCGCTGCGCTTCTTTCCTGGGGTCAGACCGCAAAAGCTCGGCAAACCCACACGAAGATACTTGCCGAAACGGGCCTGACAGCCCAAATGGCGGTGCTGGATGTCCGCCTTTGCCAGATCGAGGAGGGTCCGAAGGCTGCCCTGCAGCGGCTGGATGCGCTTTCACAGATGCTTCCCCCCAATTCGGAAAACTACCGCGTGCTGAAGCTTGCGCTTCTGAATGAACGGGGGCGCTTCAACGAAGCCCTTGATCTTGCACTGCTATGGTTGGAGGAAAGCCCCCTTGCCGTCTCACTTTATGCCCAAGCAATGCATGCCGCGCAGCATTGCGACCGCGCACTGGCCCTGGGGGCCGTGCTTTCCACGATAGACGAGCGCTATCCGGATGTTCCCGAACTTGTCGAAGTGCTTTGCAATCATGCCATCGACCAAGGGGAAGCCGAGACGGCCGCGCGACTGACCGAAGCGGTTCGTGAAAGTTCGAGCTGGACTTGGATGATCATCCAGTTCGGCGCCGCCTGCCAAAATCCGAAAGGCGCCGACGTCGCGGCTTTTCTTGCCATGCTTGAGGCTGATGGAGTCCGGTTTCCTGGGCCTTACATTATGTATGCCCTGTTTGCGTATTATTACGAAACGGACCCCGCTTTGTTACTTCGGGCGCATGAGATTGTTGCGCGTATAGTTCCCGATGCGATGGACGACAGCGGCCTGATCGCCTTGCATTTGCGGCTGTTTATCGCTTTGGATCGCGATGACGAAGCCCGCGCCTTCTATGACGCGCTGCCGACGGGCTTGGTTCAAGCGGCAGTGCTTGCGCCGTTCGGTCTATACTTCCTTGCGCGAGCCGGGCGTGACGACGAAGCGAAAACGGGCTGGAAGCGGTATCTGGCTGACAGTGCTCATATTGCGCTGGACGCCCGATCGTCATTTCCAGACGAGATTGCCGTTCGATATGACGGGCACCCGGACGACATTCTTGTCTTCGTCACCGTGTTTAACGGCATGGAGTATATGGAGTGGTTCCTGAGCTATTACCGGAAACTTGGCGTTCAACACTTCTTCTTCTGCGACAATGGTTCAACTGACGGTACCTTTGAATACCTGCTGACCCAGCCCGATGTGTCGACCTTCCGGAATACGGGCAGTTTTGCCGCATCTGGTTGCGGAGTGTTCTGGGCCAACCACCTGATGCGACGGTTCGGTGTCGGCCATTGGTGCCTGCATCTGGATATGGACGAAGCGCTGGTTTTTCCGGGCATGGACGAAGGGCGAAGCCTTCGTGATTTCGTCACGTATCTGGATAGTCGCGGATTTGCCGCCACTGGCGGCTGCATGATCGACATTTATCCCGATGCGCTTGCCGATGATCCCGAAGAGAACGGGTTTGAGGCCAGCCGTTACATCGACACCGACTATGTCTGGATGCGCTGTGAGTTGCCACCCTATCATTTCGTCAAGGGCGGTGTGCGGGCGCGCATGACCGGACGCAGTCTCTTGATGACCAAGTCGCCCTTGGTAAAGATGGCTCCCGATTTGGCCTATGTTGCGAACAATCACCAGCATACGCATCTGCCGGTGGCGGACGTGACAGTCGCCCTGATGCATTACAAATTCATCGGTGCGATCCGCGACCGCGTCGCAGAAGCTGTCGATCGGCAGGAACATTTTCAGGGTGCGCGCTTCTACCGCATCCTGAAATCGTCACTTGAGAAAAGAAATGTCGATAGCAATTTGACTTCGCATGCCAGCGTAACCTATTCTGGTTCAAGACATCTGCAATCAGTGGGACTGATTCGCGGTGCAGTAAACTGGGGGGATTCGGCGGCAGGGCGCGTGAGCGTTCCAAGTGCGCCTAGATCCAGAAGGAGGAAGCGATGAGCGATAAGGACAAAGCGGGACTGGGTTATAGGCTTTTCCATGGCGCGCGGAACATACTTCTTGGCCTTGGTATGTCGGGTGCTGCATCCACGGGGTTCGCCTCTACGGGATTTGACCAGGCTACAAGTGAGAACACCGTCGAAGCCTATACGAGCTTCATTCTGAGTGGGGGCGACCTTTCGGAGATCGAAGAGGCTTTCTGTCGCTTGCGTGATCTTGATGCGAGCGCCGCGGACTCGGCTGCTGGCCAGTATGGTTCTCAGGCCGATGTGGGAAGCGTAGACTTTCAACCTTGCGCGACGACTGGTTCGGCGCGGCTAATAAACATCTGAGGAGAGCAGCGATGAAATATGCACCGATGGCGCTGCTTGCGGCCATAGTCTCGATTCCGGCATGGGCATGCGCGCAGGATTTCGAAGCGCTTGTAATTGGCAATGTTGATCGAAACGGGTCGAATTTCTATATGCTTAGCCTTCGCGGCGATTTGGGTCATGGCGCTGCGGACGGCATTGGCGGCACAGAACGCAATGCGGTCGGTGGCTTGCGGTTCCGGTTTGATGCTGCGATGACCACGTATGACACGAACTATAACAACGTCCCCGGAACTGGGACCGGAAGAACGTACCGGGCGCTCTTATCCTATGGCATTCCGGTTTCTGACATGACGACACTGACGCTTACCGGTGGTATCAGCCATCGCACCGTTGATGTGCGTCCGGTCACGCTGAACTCGCCTGATGATACTTCAGACACGGGTGAATTTGTTTCAGTCGAGCTTGAATATAGTCCAGTGGGTGCGGGCACTTTCCAGGCACTTGCAGAGCATGATGGTGTCGCTGCTGACTATCTTTCCGCGACTTATCTGTTTGATTTGTCTTCGAACCTGCGCCTGGGACCCACTGTAAATCATGTCTCGGAAGGCGACTATTCACGCAAAGCGGTCGGCCTGTCTGCGGTCTACTTCGTGGGTGATCAGTTCGAGATCAAGGCAACTGCAGCAGGTGCGGAACAACAGGTTGGTGGCAACAAGCCGGTTGATGTCGACTATTTCGAACTGCAGTTGCGCACGGTGTTCTAGACCCGGATAACGGGGATGAACAGCAAGGACCTTCTTATGCAGCCTGCCGCTGCGGTGGAAACCGATGATCGACCACCCCGGTTAGACTATAGGGACTTCCAGCGCAGCGTCGTTTTGCTGTCAAGCTTTCGGTCCGGATCGCATATGCTTAAGCTTTCGCTGGCGCGATTGGCCTCGATGGCTGCCCCGGCCGAGCCTTTCAACCACGGCTTCGCCCCCGAAGACGGCTATACGCTGAAGTCATATCTTTCAGAGGGCGGGCCAAAGCCATCCCTGATGACGGACGGTCATGCGGCCGTTCATCATTTTCTGGCGCGGTTCTATCGACAAATGCCCGAACGGCGCGGCATCATTCTCGACATCAAATATCCTCAGGCCTATGCCTTTGGCGTGAATGCCGCGATGCAGGTTCCCGTTGCGGTGCCCGTCATTCTTGAAGAACTGAACAAGCTGAACATTCCATTCCTCCACCTGACCCGTCGCGACAAGGTAGCTCAGGCAATTTCGCTCATGGTGGCCGAAGACAACGGCGAATATCTTGTAAAGGCGGGTGAGGAAGTTGCCGCCAACCAACTTCGACTTTCGCCCAGAGATGTTCTGGCCCGCGCCATCCAGTTGCGTAACGCCAGTGACAACGCCCGCACCGTAATGGACGCGCTTGGTGTCCGTAGCCATTCCGTGACCTATGAGGGCCTGATCTCTGCCGCCTGGCGTGACCAGTATAGGGCGATTTTTCGGTTCATCGATCAGTATGCCGATATTCCGGCTGACTTTGTTGCGCCGACGCGGCCGCAAGTCAGCAGTTCCCGCGTGTCTAACATCGCCGACATCCGCACCTATGTCGGTGAACGTGCTGCTGATCTGAATGGTTAACGCCTTGATCGGGCAGAGAATTGACCATCACTGCGAAGCCGTTGGTCTAGCCGATCCGACCAACCTGAAATGGCCGAAAAAGTCAGGCGCTGGACCTTAGTGTCCCCCGGTCGACCACCGAGCAATCGAAAAGTCGTGTAGATGGTGGCAGTTCTTCGTTTTCAACGGACGCAACCACAAGGTCGATGCTGGCGGCGATAATCTCGGCTATCGGCTGGCGGATCGTGGTCAGGTTGATGTTGGCCCAGCGGGCCATTTCCATGTCGTTGAAGCCAATGATGCCGACGTCCTGCGGCACGCTCAGGCCGTGGTTGGCCAAGGCGCTGAGGGCACCGATGGATAGGACATCGTCCCCGCAGAACCACGCTTCGGCCGGGGGGCCAGCGGCCAGAAGGCGCTGCATCTCGGCGCGGCCTGCGTCGAAGGAATAGGCACTGGCGAAGCTGGCGGAGACGGACACGCCGGGATGGCGGGCGGCCTCTTCGCGAAACCCGGCAAGGCGGTCTTCGGTCGAGCTGGCGCTTTCGGGGCCGCCAAGGAAAGCGATCCGCCGGTAGCCCCTTTCCATCAGGGTCCAGGCCGCCAGCCTGCCACAGGCGCGGTTGTCGACACCGACCAGATTGACCTCGGGCCGGTCAGAGCGGCGACCGAAGGAATGGACGACGGGCAGGCCTGCAGCCTTGCACTGACGAGCAAAATCGCCGCGCAGGGTCGAGCTGGCAACGATGACCCCATCCACGCTGTAGCGGCGCAGCATCTGGACGGCGGCAGCCTCATCCATCCCGCCGGAGAGGTTGACCAAAAGGGGACGCAGGCCCCGGTCCTGCAGGCCCCGGGTGAACTGGTCGAAGATTTCCAGAAAGACCGGGTTGTGGAAGTTGTTCGAGACAAGGCCGATCAGTTTGGTCCTGCCGGTGGACAGGGCCGAGGCGAGGGCG